>CP065006.1:1322124-1983187 GCA_016699695.1 Bacteroidota bacterium | reverse complement strand
TCCGTTAATTATTGATCTTATATTTAATAATGTGTGCTAAAAATAGGTCTATTCCTTAGAAAACAGGAAAAGTAAAAGTAGATCAAATCGTAACGCTGAAAACTAACAGATATCAGTTTTTACAATTTGCCGAATTTATAAGACTATTCATGACAAATCAGGATTCGAATTTGTATCCCAGACTTTCTACTGTCGATTTCACTTTGAGCAAATCCACATTTCTGCCTTCCAGTAATACGGTTTCAGTATCCAGATTCACCTTTACGGCATCAATGCCTTCGAGTTTAAGCAGATTTGTTTCCACCGTATTTTTACAGTGGTTGCAGTTCATTCCTCGCACAAATACCCTGATATCAGGCTTGTCGAGGGTAAATTGAGGTTCCGTCTTTTTCATTTTCTTCATCCATTTTAAAAGAAAAACATTGGCAATCAATGCAGTCATAAGTATTCCGGAAGCAAGGTGAACAAAAGGAGGCAACAAACCATGCTCATGGTGGTGATGGGCATTAAGCCCTGATACAAACCACTCACGTGGAAGAAAATAATCGATAAATAGCCCCGACAAAAGTGCACCAGAAATGATAGTAAAGAGGTAGATGATGAGTGTTCTTTTTCCCATTGCTTTACCGATTACCGAAATGGTGGCTGCATTGGTAGCCGGTCCTGCCATGAGAAACACAAGGGCTGCACCGGGTGAAAGACCTTTTAAAATAAGCACGGCCGCAATAGGTACCGAGCTGGTTGCGCAGACATAAATAGGTATCGACACAACCAAAATAATCAGCATGCCCAGAAAATCGTGGTGCAGGTAAGAAGCAAAAAAATCGTCTGGAACAAAAACTGCAATCAGGGCTGCTACCAGAAGTCCAATCACCAGCCATTTGGCAATATCCTGAAGAAAATCGACAAAGGCATACTTAAAAATTGCCACAAGCGGATGTATACTTTTGTCTCGGGGCACTGGTATTTCTGCTGCTTTCGAAGGAGCTTCGGAGCGATTTTCTGCGCGGTTGGTAAGATACCCACCCATAATGCCCGTAAAAAAAGCTACTATCGGGCGCACAATGGCAAAAGGCAAGCCCAATAAGGAATAGGTTACCAGAATGGAATCTACTCCTGTTTGCGGGGTGGAGATTAGAAACGACACGGCGGCACCCTTCGAAGCTCCATTTTTATGGATGGATATTCCTGTTGGTATTACCCCGCAGGAGCATAAAGGCAATGGTATGCCAATGAGGGCGGCACGTAAAACCGATTTCATGTTCGATTTTCCAAGAAGCCGATTCATTTTTCCTTCAGGGAAGAATACATGCAGCACACCTGCAATCAGAAAACCAAACAACAACCAGGGGCCCATATCAAGAGTAAGGGCAACGAGCTCGTTCCAATATTCTTTTAAAAATTCCATTGTCTACTTTTTTTCGTCGTGAATCAGCTGTTTTTCGCTGCAACAATTGTATTCGAATTGAAGGGTTACATGGGTAATATGAAATTCCTTTCTTAGCAAGCGTTCAATTTTCTGCTTTAAAAGGCTGGTCTCGCTAACTTTTATGTCGGAAGTAACATCGATATGGCATTCGAAATGTGTTTGGCTGTCGCTCAGGTTCCAAAGATGGGCATGATGTATGTTGTCAATTCCTTCCAGATTTTCAAGCTGTTTCTTTACCTCTTCGAGACTGATATTGGCAGGTGAGGCTTGCATCAGAATATTGAAAGACTGCCGGATTATAGAAAAGGTTTCTTTTACAATATAAAGCCCAATGAGAATCGTAAGCAAGGGGTCGATCCAGTATACTTCGAAAAAATAGATCAATACCGAACCCACAATAACAAGGGCTGAGGAAAAAGTATCGCCAAGCAAGTGCAGGTAGGCAGCACGCATGTTGATGTTTTTTCCTGAATCGCCTTTAAGAAGAAGCATAGCGATCACGTTTGCCACAAGCCCTGCAGTAGCAACAACAAACATAAGCAGTCCCTTGATTGGTTCGGGGTTTTGAAATCTCAGAATGGATTCACGTATCAGAAAAGCAATAATCACCAAAAGAATTGCTGCATTAAAAAAGGCTGTCAGTATTTCGATGCGCCTGTAGCCAAACGTCTTGCGGTAGTTAGCCGAACGTTTGCCAATACGGTTGGCAACCCAGGCCAGCATAATAGCCAACGTATCGCCCAGGTTGTGCACGGCATCGGATAAAAGAGCAAGGCTATTGGATAAAAGACCACCGACAATCTCAATCACAGTAATAAACAAATTAAGCAAGGTGGCCCATAAAAGCCTGTTCTCCTTTAAGTCATTGTGGTGATGTGACGAATGGCTATGGTGATGATGATGCCCGTGCGAGTGATTTTCCATTGAGTGAACTGCTTAAATTGAATTACATTCTATGATAAGGCAGAAAAGTATTATCGCTATTGAGTAAACAAGCGAAAGCCTGAGTAGTTCAAGTTTTTCAGAGTTTCGGATTTAACAAAGAATCTGCTGCCATCTCCAGTTCATCATACCAGTCCTTTCCGTAGTGGCGTATAAGAGGTTCCTGTAAAAAGCGGTAAACATGAAGGTCCTGTAGCGCACCCAAAGCGCGCGCAGGTTTGCAAATACCCCACTCATGAAAATTCACCGCTTCGAAGCTTGCATACTTTTTCAGCCGTATCGGGTACAAATGGCACGATACAGGTTTTCTAAAAAATGTTTTCCCTTCGAAATACGCTTTCTCGATGGCGCACTTGGCAATGTCCTTTTCAAAAAATACATAGACACATTCCTTACCATTTATTAAAGGTGTAACCTTATCGTTTTCGTGGTCGGTCACCCAGGTACCCTGCTCCTGCACTGCTTCCACACATTCGGCACGCATAAACGGTCTGATATGCTGATATTCCCTCTCCAGAATGCCTGTTTCCTCTTCGGTCAAGGGTGCACCGGAATCTCCTTCGATGCAGCATGCTCCTTTACATTTCGCCAAATCGCAGCAAAATTTTCTTTCCACCACATCCAGGCTAATGAGCGAATCCTTTATCTGTAGCATAGTCACTTCTTGCTTATCCATAAGTTGAATTGATTCCGCAGGTAAAGTTAATCCTTTAAACGAAAAGGGGTAATTGTTTGGCTTATTGATAAAGTGCATTTTATAATCGAAATAACTATTTAGAATCTATTTTTCAAACTGAATACTATTGCATTAATTAATAATGATTTAGAAACAATTAATATTTAAAATAGAAGTCGTATAATTTACTTTTGTTTAATCTTTTTGTATTTTTTGTTTAACCTTTTGAATCAAGTCCTGTTTCTACCTCGAACCATAAATACTTTTAAATTATGAAAAAGTTTACTCTTATAATGGCAACATCACTGCTGGTAATTGGTAGTGCATTTGCTCAAACAGCAAGAGTGCAGGTTATCCATAACTCTGCCGATGCTGCCGCCGATTCGGTGGATGTGTACCTCAACAACACTTTATTACTCGACAATTTTGCATTTAGAAATGCCACGTCGTTTATCGATGCCCCAGCCGGCAGCCCAATTAGTATTGACATCGCTCCTAAAACAAGCTCCTCGGCCACAGAAAGCATTTACAATCTCACTACTACTCTTTCAGCCGGAGAAAAATACATTCTGGTTGCGAATGGTATTGTGAGTGCCAGCGGTTATAGCCCTGCCACTGCATTTAATATTTATGTAAACGCTATGGGTCGTGAGTCGGCTTCAAACAGTGCCAACACAGACTTACTTGTATTTCATGGCGCTACCGATGCTCCCACAGTAGATGTTTATGAAGCTACCGGTCCTGCTAATCTGGTTAATGATTTAGCTTATGGAAGTTTTGCCGGTTACCTCGAACTGCCTACTGCCGATTATTATTTACAAGTGCGCGACGCTTCAGGTACTGTAAACGTAGCTGCCTACAACGCTCCCCTGGCTACCTTAGGCCTTGATGGTGCTGCAGCCGTAGTGGTAGCCTCAGGTTTCCTGAACCTTGCCAACAACAGCGATGGACCTGCCTTCGGCCTTTATGTAGCACTTCCTTCAGGTGGTGAATTGGTGGCACTGCCCCAAACTACCACCCGTGTGCAGGTAATTCACAACTCAGCCGATGCTGCTGCTGACAGTGTTGACGTTTATCTGAACGATGGATTATTGATCGACAATTTCGCTTTCAGAACAGCCAGTTCGTTTATCGATGCACCGGCTAATACCGAAATAAGCATTGATATAGCCCCTAAGGGAAGTGCCTCATCAGCTGAAAGCATTTATAACTTAACTACCACTTTAGATCCGCAGGATACCTATGTACTTGTTGCTTCGGGTATTGTAAGCGCTTCAGGTTATAGCCCTGCTACAGCTTTTGATATCGATGTGTATGCCATGGGCCGTGAAGAGGCTTCCAATAGTGCAAATACCGATCTGCTTGTCTACCACGGCTCGACTGATGCACCCACAGTAGATGTTTTTGAAGCTACTGGCCCTGCTAACCTCGCCAACGATCTGGCTTATGGAAACTTTGCCGGTTACCTTGAACTACCCACTGCCGACTATTATCTGCAAGTGCGCGACGCTTCAGGTACAGTGAATGTAGCTGCCTACAACGCTCCCCTGGCTACCTTAGGCCTTGATGGTGCTGCAGCTGTAGTAGTGGCCTCAGGTTTCCTGAACCCTGC
The DNA here is from genome assembly GCA_016699695.1 of Bacteroidota bacterium. NCBI lineage: Bacteria > Pseudomonadati > Bacteroidota > Bacteroidota bacterium. Next base: position 1,978,528 of record CP065006.1, on the reverse strand, counting down.
CAACAACAGCGATGGACCTGCTTTTGGCCTTTATGTAGCACTACCTACTGGTGGTAATCTGGTAGCTTTGCCAAAATCGACTGCAAGAGTGCAGGTAATTCATAACTCAGCCGATGCTGCTGCTGATTCGGTAGATGTTTACCTGAATGATGCTCTTTTGCTCAACAACTTTGCTTTCAGAAATGCATCACCCTTTATCAATGCACCTGCCAATACAGAAATAAGCATCGATATTGCTCCTGCTTCAAGTACTTCGGCTAGCGAAAGCATTTACAACCTCACTGCTACTTTGGATCCTAGAAATAGCTATGTTTTAATGGCGTCAGGTATTGTAAGCGGAACTGGTTATAGTCCTGCTACTCCATTTGCTATCAATGTGTACGATATGGGTATGGAAACAGCCATGGGCGATACTACAGCAGTATTGGTATATCATGGTGCTACCGATGCTCCTGCCGTTGATGTGGTTGAAACACGTGCCGGTGCCGGAACAATTGTAGATAATATAGCTTATGGCGATTTTGCTGGCTATCTGATGTTACCTACTGCAGACTATACCATAGATATCAGAGATGAAACAGGTGCAACCACAGTAGCCACTTATCTTGCTCCATTAGCCAATCTCAGCTTAAATGGCCAAGGCATAGTAGTATTTGCTTCAGGTTTCCTCACCCCTTCGAATAACAGTGATGGTCCAGCATTTGGTTTATTTGCTGCCACTGCTGGAGGAGCTGTTGTTGAACTACCTTCTGCTTCAGAAACTGCTTATGCTACCTTTAGTGTAGATATGAGCTACTGGGCGGCTACAGAAAGGTTCGATCCTATGACCGACTCAGTAGATATTGCAGGAAGTTTTAACGAATGGGCTACAAACTACACCGGCTTGGATAAAGGTGTCGACAATATCTATTCAGTAACTCTTCCTTTGGCTACCGATGTGGTGCATGAATATAAATACCGCATCAATAACTCATGGGATGATGACAAATCGGAATTCCCAAGTGGTGGAGCGAACAGAACTGTTGAGATTATGGGAGACACTGTGCTGGCAACCGTATTCTTTAACGACGAAACCTTCACTGCCCGTGTACAAGTAATTCATAACTCAGCCGATGCTGCTGCAGCAGAAGTGGATGTGTACCTGAATGGCGGTTTGCTGATCGATAACTTTGCTTTCAGAACTGCGAGTTCCTTTATCGATGCACCTGCCAACTCAGAAATCAGCATCGACATAGCTCCAGCTTCAAGTACTTCAGCTTCGGAAAGTATTTATAATTTGACTACTACACTCGACTGGAATGCCAACTATGTGCTGGTAGCCAATGGCATTGTAAGTGCTACAGGTTATAGCCCTGCCCAAGCCTTCGATATTTATGTGCATGCCACTGCACGAGAAGAAGCTTCAGAAGCAGCTAACACCGACCTGCTTGTATTCCACGGTTCGACAGATGCTCCTGTTGTGGACATATACGAAGCCACAGGACCTGGCGAATTGGTAAACAATCTGGCTTATGGAACCTTTGCCGGCTACCTTGAACTGCCCACTGCTGATTACGTGATTGAATTGCGCGATGAGGCTGGCACTACAAAGATTCAGCGTTACGATGCTCCACTTGAAACACTTGGACTCGATGGTGCTGCAATTACAGTAGTAGCTTCAGGATTCCTGACCCCTGCCAATAACAGCAATGGTGCAGCATTTGGATTGTGGGTGGCATTGGCCGCTGGTGGCGACCTGGTTGAATTGCCTGTATCGAATTACACCAGTGTAAATACACCTTCAGGAAATGCATTAAGCTCAATGGTATATCCAAATCCGGCAAGTAAAGAACTTACTGTTGAATTTGATTCGGAATACCAGGGATTTGTAACAGTAAAAGTAGTAGGAATTACCGGACAGACTTTAATTCTACTTTAACAGATTAAACAAAACCCTTGTAAACATTGATATTTCAAGGAAATTCAGTATCTTCAATGCACAGAAAAACAGGCTTATCGTTCCGAAAAATGTTTAATACAACGTAAAAATAATAATCGATATGGAAAACACTGACCTCTGTAATAGAGCGAGTTAGTGTTCACCTTAATGATTATCAGCATGTATTTTGTAATTCAACAAAGAAGTTCTTTGACAAAGCACAGCAATATTCATTAGGAATAATACAAAGTCAGATGCGCAATATTGAAAGAATAAGCGAAGATTTGGGAGCTAACTACCATCAAATGCAGCACTTTATAACTGAGTCTAACTGGGATCATCGAGTTTTGATAAATCAAGTAGCCCAGGAAGTAAGCCAGGTTTTACCCAAAAGAAAACTTACAGGATTGATTATTGATGAAAGTGGTTGGGTAAAAAAAGGCGACCATAGCGTAGGCGTTGGACATCAATATTGTGGGAATGTAGGGAAACTATCAAATAGTCAGGTTGCGGTATTTGCTTGTTTAAGTAATGGGGATTTTGCATCAATGGTTGATGCCCGACTATACCTTCCCAAGGCTTGGTGTGACGACAAGACAAGATGCGAAAAAGCAGGCGTTCCTGTAAAGCACCGAACATTTAAAACTAAGCTCGAACTGGCATTAGAAATTATTCGCCAGCAAGTAACCAATGGCATCATCTTCGATTTTATTGGAGGCGATGGTTATTATGGTAACGATGTGGATTTTGCCAGCAGCATAGATTTGCTTGGTTATCTGTACATGCTGGATATCCATAAAGACCAAAAAATATATTTGGAACGTCCTGACTTGGCTATTCCCGAGCGAAAAAGCAATAAGGGTCGTGAACCCAAGAAATTAAAAGCAACTACAGACGAATTAAGTGTATCAAAATATTTACAGACTTTAAATGACGAAAATTGGCAGCGTATTAGTGTTCGTAATACAGCCAAAGGAGTTCTTGTAGCTGACTATCATTTTATAAAGCTTTGGATAATCAATAACAGTAAAATGCAAGTAGAGCAAAGGTTACTGGTTATCCGTAAAACGAAAACCAAAGAAGGCAAGGACGAAATAAAATATTCTTTTACCAATGCTAATCTTGAACAATACACTAAGAAAGCTATAGCCTATATGCAAGCACAACGGTACTTTGTAGAACATTGCATAAAAGAATCAAAACAGATACTCGGGCTAGACCAGTTTCAGACACGAAAATGGCTTGCATGGCAACACCAGGTTGCATTAAACTTTTTGGTCTCGTCATTTATTTTAAAAGAAAAATTGCATTGCTTTGATGATTTACCTTTACTATCGGCTCGTGATATTAAAGAATTTATCACTTTTAAACTTTATAAACAGATGACCGAAGAACAAATGATTGATAGAATTTATGACCGGCATTTAAAACGACAGCGTGATATAAATTACTCATATTCAAAATTGTAAATCTGTTAAAGTAGAATTAATTACAAAAACTCAAAATGCAAATAATAGTGCTATGAGTATTGGTCTGGAAACACTTCGCTCAGGAATGTATATTCTTCAAATCGAAAGTGAAGGAAAATCGGAAACCATACGCTTTAATAAAATGTAAGACAGCCCTGGCTGAGGGTTTGGTTGGAAGGCTGTACTGCTCCTTTGGGGCAGACAGCCTTCTCTTTTTAAAGTCTTTTTTATTTTTAGAATGAAAACATTAAGAGCTTCTTCACCAAAGTATCTGGGAGAAGTCTTATTTCCCTTCGGTGGGTTTAGGCTTTCGCCACAGCAAATAAACACCTGCTGCCACAAAAGGTATGCTGAGTATCTGGCCCATATTTAACTTCATGCCTTCTTCGAACGATTCCTGCGCTTCTTTTACAAACTCAATAAAAAAGCGTGCAGAAAAAACAAGTATCAGCAACATGCCAATGAAATATCCATTCTTTAATACTTTGTAGCGCCTTTCGTACTGCACCATCAGAAAAACAAAAATTAACAGGTAAGCTAAAGCCTCATAAATCTGAGTGGGGTGTTTGGGTACTATCTGTTCGGCTGTGGGATAGGGTGGATAGAGCATTTCGCGCATAAAGCGGAAACCCCAGGGCAGGCTGGTTTGTACCCCATAAATTTCGGAATTAAACAAGTTTCCCAAACGAATAAACGCACCAGCCAAGGCGGTCACAATGGCAATTCGGTCGAGGATCCAAAGGTAATTCACCTTAAACTTTCGAGAAAATAACCATAGACCTATTAAAATACCAATGGCACCTCCATGACTGGCAAGTCCCTGAAAACCAGTAAACCTGAAATCGTGTCCGATACGGCCCTCGAAGGGTAAAAATATTTTCAGAGGATTTCTCAGGTAAATATCGGGTTCGTAAAAAACACAATGACCAAAACGAGCACCCAAAATGGTAGCTATTATAATATAAAAGGTAAGTTTGTCGAGCAATTCGAGCTTAATTCCTTCGCGTTTAAAAAAGCGTTGCATAATGTAATAGCCCACAATAAAACCCATTGCGAAAAGAAGGCTATACCAGCGCAATTCAAAGCTTTCGAATTGAAGAATCTGGGGCTTCACATCCCACTGAACAAAATTGACCATCATAATGCTGATTTTTAAGTGCGTGAAGTTAGAGTTAAATTTTTCACAGGACAAGAAATATGTTTGAAACAAATATAAAATTTCTTCAATTTAAAACTTTCAGATATAAGTCCAGGAGTTCAGTTTGTAACTCTCATATAGGAAAAGGACTTTCCTGAATTGGGAAGAAAATAAACACTATTTCCGCAACAAGTTGTATTTTTGAAGTGAGTTAAAAAAGAAAACAATTATCCCTTGAAAAAATATTTCTATTATATCCCATTATTTTTCGTTGTATTAATGGTAACTGCATGTGCCCGCTTAGGCACCCCGCCAGGTGGTCCGGTCGATGAGGATCCGCCGGTGATAACCGGTTCGAAACCTGGAAACTATTCCACCAACTATTCGCGAAACAATGTTTACATAGGCTTTGACGAGTGGGTAACACTGAAAAATCCATTTAGTGAGTTTACTATATCGCCCCCACTCGAAAAAACTCCACTGCCACGTACGCGGGGTAAAGGAGTATTAGTTGAATTGCCTTTGGCCGAATTGGATACTTTTACCTATACCCTTGATTTTGGAGAATCGATTGCCGATAATAACGAAGGTAACCTGCTGCCAAATTTCCAGTTTGTACTTTCGAAAATGGCACACATCGATTCCTTTTCGGTGAGTGGTACCATTGTCGATGCCTTTACCCTTGAGCCAACCAAGGAACCATTGTTTGTTTACCTTCGCAGCAACCTTGCCGATTCGGCCCCTTACTCAATGAAACCCTCCTTTTTGGCAAAGAGCACCCCAAAAGGTGAATTTAAAATCAACCACGTCGCACCTGGCATTTATTCCTTAATGGCTTTGAAAGATGCCAATGCCAACATGATATTTGATATTACCACCGAAGTAATTGCCTTTTATGACGAACCGGTGTGTCTTCTTGCCGATACCTTTCTGCAAATTAAAAACAGAAAAATTACCGAAGAACTGAGCAGAATAGACACTTCCAAATCAATAACCGATTCACTTTCTGCTTCAAACCTATCACATTCCGGTTCCCTATTGCCTGCCGATTCCATTGTGAACGACTCCATCGAAAGGATGGTGTATGGTTTTGCAATCAATTTGTTTTCGTTTACTGAATACACAAAACCAAAACAATATTTAGTGGACTATAAGAGAGAATCTCCCGAAAAATTCAATCTCACTTTTAACGACATTCCCGATTCTTTACCAAAGTTGGAATTGCTGAATCCTAAAGCTTCAGGCGATTGGTACCTGAAAGAATCGAACCCGCGCGGCGATACACTTGTCTTCTGGCTCCCCGACAGCAACCTCATAAAAACCGACAGCCTGCAAATATGCCTTACACATTTCGAAACGGATACCTTAGGTTTGCTGGCAAAGATTTACGATACCTTGTTGTTAAAGTCGCCAAGTTCTGCCGATGCAGCTTCAGGATCGAGTGATAAACGCAAAGGCGGCCTCCGATTGCCTTTTGGTGAAAAGGACGAAATTGCCGACACACTGATCATAAAGGCTCCACGCCTACCCTTAAAAAACAATGTCAATCAGGCTGCCCATCATCTTTATTTGCCTGTAATAATTACTGCTGAAGCGCCTTTGCAGGAATACAATAAGAACCTGATAGAGGTGGTGCGTCTCGAAGACAGCCTTAGTTTTCCTATTAGTTTCAGCCTCGAAGCCGACTCCTCACGACCACGCCAATTGGTTATTGACTTCAGTTACGAACCCTTTACAACCTACCAGGTAAACCTTCACCAGGGAGCAATAACCGACATTTTTGGCCGAACGATTGATTCGACTCAAATTCGCTTTGTGACCCAACGCGACGATTATTACGGAATGGTTGAGTTGAATATGAACAATGTGAATTCGCCTGTTATTGTTCAGCTTTTAACCAGCAAAGATCAGCAAGTGGTAAAGCAGACTATAATTCAGACAAGCGGTAAAGTACAATTCGATTACCTCACACCCGCCACCTATAAATTGAAAGTGATTTTCGACGACAACAACAACGGAACATGGGATACAGGTAACCTGAAAACAAAACAGCAGCCAGAGCGTGTGCTGTATTTTACGAACGAAGCGGAGGTTCGCTCCAACTGGACGAATGAATACGACTGGGAATTATAGGTTCATACTTCTTGTACCACAATCCCAGAACCTGACAGGCTACTTTCTTTGTGGAAAAATGGGTTACATATAAAAGTTAGTACGGAAAAATTGTAAAATTGGTATAACATTTGTTTGCAGAGCAACAACCCTACTACAAATGAAAACACTCAAGTTACTGGCCATTCTTTTTCTCGCTGCATCCTGCGTTCCGCCTCAACAAATTACAAGACTCGAACCTTGTGGTACAAACAATCTCTTCAGCGATCATGGTAAAAATTTTTCCTGGGATAAGAAAGACCAGGTAATCATTTCCGTAGGGTATTCAGGTAAAATAAACAAAGACCAGGTGTTTGAGGTTACCATCGACAACCAATCCGACTCAGCTATTTTCTTCGATCCGGAGCAATCGTACATTTTTTGCTACGATACAAATGCCCAGTTGATTTCCAACTTCCTCTTTTATTCTACTCCGCCAGACAGCGTGCTGCTCGATTACAGCGAAAAAATCGACTCACTGAATAAGAGGGTCATCACCAGTTCAATTTTCAGCATCTTGTTAGGAGTGGCCTATATTGCTGCCGATGTAGCCATAGCCGAAAGTGATCTGTCTCCGGCTACGCGAGATCTCCTGGCGGTTTCGCACATGTCAGGCCAGGCTATTATGGATGCCAGCAGACAGTATAACTTAGAAGAAATGGATAAGATGTCGTACGATCGCGATTATGTGGCAAAAGAAATCATTCGCCGGACACGCATTGAGCCAGGAACCTTTTATACCGGCACCCTTCATTTCAAGGTGCCCGATTCGCCGATGTATAAGCTTTATCTTCCTTTGAACCAGCGGGTGTTCAGTTATCGTTTCAAAACCATAAAAACTGCTACCACTCATTAATTATAAAAGACTGTAAAAGCAAATGGCATAAACACCAAGAGGGAGCAAATTGCTCCCTCTTGGTGTTAAATCCCGAAATCTGTTTTTATCTGGTTCGTTTAAAGGAAGCTCCATTTGGCACCATTCCTACCGCATATTCGCCAAGCTTGTTGCCACTGGTCGAATACCGCATCATTGTTCCGGCACTCACATAGTTGCCGGCATCGAACACAAAAAGCACATCGGATTGTGGGTCGTAAGCAAAACCATAGGCATATTCATCGATAATTTTTGTAATTGACGTTCCGGACTCTGCTGTTTCGTAACTATATATTCCTCCATTTATTCCTCCATCGAAATAGAGCGTTGTTCCATTTTTATCGATCTGCAGGTTCGAAGGATGAGCATGTTCGAATAATTGCACCGTTGAGATTATTTCATACGAAACGGGATCGACCTGATAAATCAAAGAGGCAGATTCTTCCAGCAAGTCGTAGGGCGGATTCCAGTCGTAAACTGCCTTACCGGCGCACAATACCCAGATATTACCCTCCTTGTCTGCAACCATACTTTTGGGATTATATGGAACTACAATGCAATGCTCCACCGAATCGGTAACCGGATTAATTACCGATACTACTGAGTCACTACCAAAAGCTCCACTATTGGCCACAAAAAGCTTTTGGTTCGAAACCAGCATGCGTTCGGGTCCATTGCCTACCTCGATGGCTTTTACTATATCGAGACTATTCAGGTCAACCACTTTGACCGAATTATCTCCCCAGCATGTCAGGTAACCCTTAGCGTGGGTGCTGATAAAATAGCGAGGCGAGGGCAAAGCCTCCAGCACACCCTGTTCTTCAAAAGTAAACCGATTCACAACCTCTAGCTTGTTCGAATTATTTACCACAATATAAGCCTTTTCGCCATCGGCCCAGAGCGACTGAACCACATCGCCAAGAATGCGTTGATTCACCCGGTAGAAAATATCGTTACTTACCGAGTCTCCGTTGTAATAATAAAAACTGACAGAGCCATTGTTTTGTTGAAAAGTACCTTCGTTAACAATGTAAACACCGTTTTCGAACTGACCTTTGGCCAAGGGTTCATCCTTGTCGCAGGAAATGCCCAGAAAAATTAGGGCCGATACAAGCAAAGGCCAGCCAGGAATAACAAATTGATTTTTTTTCATGAGAGTATGTTAAAAGGTTAAATGAATTCCGGTATAATAGCTTCGTAATGCCTGTGCATAGCCCGGTCTGAGCTGATAACTGGTGTTGAACACATTTTTTATTTTAACAGAAACTATCAGTTCGTAGCTTTTAAATTGTAAACGGTAATCGCTATGCCAGTCGGCTAAATAATAAGGATCGAGTATTACCCCTGCATAATTCACAGGCCGCTCGCCAACCATCTGGCTGTATAGCGCTGTTGAAAACGAACTTAAATACAACTGTAGTTTAAGTCCTGCCTTTTGTTGTGGTATATATAATTTTGAAAAATAGTCCGAAGATTGTGCCTGCATCGCTAGAACATGCGCATCGGTATACACATAATCTACCCCCCATACAAACCTGTTTTTCTTCCACTGATAGCTGAGTTGCCCGTTGTATTCCAGTCCGCTCGTTAAACTGTGCTCGTAGTTACCAGGTATCCAGACCCTGTTGCTGTCTTCGGCCCAGAGAATAGCATTGTTCAGTTCAGAACGATAGACTGTAAATTCATGCAAATGAGAAAAAGAGACCTGCCTTTTTTCAAAGATTATGCCCCCCTCTGCACTCCATCCGTTTTCGGGTAAAAGATCCGGGTTACCAGCTGCATAGTTTGTTGGGGCCCAATACAAATCGTTCAAATCGGGCAGGTTGTAAAGCTTAGAAAAAGACGTTTTAAGCAAAATGGAATGGAGTGGTTTGAACTCAGCCCCTGCACCATACACCAAAGGAATGGCATCGGAATCGACCCAGGCCTGGCGCGCTTCGACACTTACCAGAAGTTTCGACTGAATGAGTGAGGCACGGTAAGAACCAAACAAATCGAAATTATTCCTCCGTGGATTGGAACTATACGAAGAAACATCAGCCCGATCGAGGGTATAATTTATTCCAAGGTAAACCGATTGTTGGCGGGTTAGTTTGTAATGCGATTCGAGCTCGTGAATTGAACTGAACGATTTACTAAGAGAGTTGGAATAATTTCCGTTCAATGCCATCAGGTAATCGATACTGTAATAAAGAAAACCACTGCGGTATTTTACAAACCATCGGTTGGCATATTTGCCAGCCGACAGGGCAATATGCAGGTTCTCGTCGGTTTGTTCGTTCGTACCGGGCACAAGGTCGCTGGTTAGCGATGGAATCTGCTTAAAATGATGCGTATACCACACATCGGTTTCTATCAGAAGCGAAGGAGCAGGTTTAAAGGTGTTATGCTGCAAAAGCGAAATAGTCTGATACCCGGCATGTTCCTGCTTTTCGGTTGGATTACCAAAGCGATCCTGATTCACAAACTCAAAATTATTGGCACACGAGAGGTAAGCAATTTTTAGCTGCGAGCCTGCTTTCGGGCTTTTTAGAATTACGTCTGTAAAAAGGCTAAGCGTTTCGAAACTGCCATACTCAGCGCTGGCATTAGCCTTTAAACCGGCCGAATCGAGCCTGAGAGTATTAGAAAGGTATACCAGGCCAGTAGCCGAACCTGTACCATGCCTGGCAGAAGAAGGCCCGGGTTGAATGGCCAGATTATCGAACATAGCGGTGTGTATGTTCGAGAGGTTCTGGTCGCCACTCATGGGCGGTTTGATGTTCAGGCCGTTCCAGATAAAACCTATCTGGTCTGAATTTCCGCCTCGGATTTTAATGCTGCTTACCCCACCTGCACCATAAGAGTTTACTTGCACGATGCTGGTCTGAAGCATCAGGTCGGTTAAAAGCGAATGCTCGTAATGAGCAAGCTGAAGAGAATCGGTTTTTATCAGTTTTGTGCCTGCACTCTGCTGCTCATACCTGATGCCCCTCACTTCTACTGCATCAATAGCAATAAGGGTATCGGCCATTTCGGCCGATAGGCTGAAAGCCCTGATAAGGGTAAAAAATAAAACGATCCTGCGCAACATTACAAATGAATTAGTGCGTGCTAATCATTTGTAACTTTTTGGAGCAAAAGATTATAGATTGTTTTCCAGGCAACCATCATCTGCTTTTCTCCCGAAAGCTACATAATGAAAAATAAAGCATGGCAGGTCTTCTGACTTGTTCCGGATTTTGATGCCTTCCCCCTGTTTTGGTAAAACCTGAAAAAAAGTTTACCGGTGAGTCGGAGTGGCGTGTGATTCAAAAACCTGGTGGCTTTTTACAGCCAGGAACTTACAGCAGCGGGAACTGTTGCCGACTTACACGGCATTCCCTTTTAACCCTTTTACCTCGAAGCGAGGCAGTGGGACCATTGCGGTGCAATTTTAAGTCAAATATTTTTAACCGCCAAAATCAATTTAAAAACTACAAATTCCCTTTTCGAATAAAACCTCCTGCAACTGGCACTGCAACGAAAAAAATAGGGCTCCAATTTTTTTTCTACATGCCAAGCTTGTTAAAACCATACGGTGTCTGCAAGGATTTCGTATTTTTGGGTGCACACCAAGGTATCGGAAATACTTTCCGGTTAAACATCGAAAAATAAACTCAGCATGTTAGTACAAGAATCAACGCGGCTTGCAGATGTAATTCATCACAATTATCTGGTTCTACCTATTCTGAACCGTTTTAATATCCACCTTGGCTTTGGCAACAAAACCGTAAGCGAAATCTGCAAAGAAAGAGAAGTTCATGTTCAGTTTTTCCTCGAAATTGTTAACTCGTTCCTCGACAAAGATTATTTTCCGCAGAGCGAACTGCAGTCATTTCCTTTGAAATACATCATCGAGTACATCAAGCGTTCGCACATATTTTATGTCGACTTTAAAGTGCCCCAGATTGAACAGCTTATAGTCCGGTTGATTGAAAATGCCTCAGCGGATAATAAAAAATCTTATGAACTCATTCAGAATTTCTTTCTCGAATACAAAACTGAACTGTTGGTTCATATCGAGAAAGAAGAGAAAAATGTACATCCCTATGTGCTAAAAATTGACGAGGCCTATCAGAGCGGACAAATCACCGAAGAAATAAAAAAGCTAGTGGAATGCGAACCCATTTCGAACTATGCCGACGACCATGACAATGTCGAAGACAAACTTTTCGACTTAAAAAATCTGGTAATCAAATACCTGCCTCCTGCCCAGGATTATACCCTTTCAAACACCATACTTATTGAACTCTTCCGGCTCGAACGCGACCTGAGCGACCACTCGCGCATCGAAGACAAAGTATTGGTACCAAAGGTGGCAGGCATTGAGGAGAAAATTCTGGGAGGCCGTCGATGAAAAAGGGCGGAATAATGGTAATAGTGCATACAGTGCTTTTTAAGCCTGCCCTTAAGCAGCTGATGGGAGAATTGAATATTACTGAACCCCTTGACTTTAATTATAGTCTGGCAGATTGCCTCAATGGCAATTGCCAACCCGAGTACCTGGTAATTGAAATGGCTTGTCTTACTTCCCCTGCCTCTTTCACGCTGGAGCGGTTGCGAAAAAAAATTCCCCGGTGTAAAATCATGCTTATCTGTGCCGAATGCATGCCGGACAACATCGGTGCCTATGTGGATGAAAACATCGCCCTGAACGAGGACGAAACGAAGATAAACTCGAAACTTCAAAGTTTCTTTTCCAAAATTGCAACCAGCGAGTCGGGCGATAACACCCTTAGCGAACGAGAAAAAGAAGTAATAAAATTGGTAGCCATTGGTAAAACCAATAAAGAAATCAGCGATACGCTCTTTATCAGCCCGCACACGGTAATCACACATCGCAAAAACATTACTGCCAAGCTTGGAATAAAAACCATTGCCGGATTAGTGGTCTATTCGGTATTAAATGGCCTCATCGATCCGGACCAGGTAAACCGTTAATCAGAATTTTCATTCTGCCCCGCTGTAAAATAATAAAAGGTTGTAACTTAAAGTTAAAATCAAGGATGCGTTTATGAGTCGTTCGAAATTCTTACTCATTGTACTTTTATTTTTTGGCACAAAGCTATTTGCTCAAACCCCTGTCGATTCAATCTTAAAAGTCCTGAACCACAGCGATGACTCTTCTAACTTTTTACTCTACACCCAATTAATTGCTAATTACACCAAGGCAAACCCCGACAGTGCACTGCTGTTTTGCCAGGAGGCACATGACCAGGCATAAAAAAAGGGAGCACAATGGCTCCCTCTTCTAAATCTTTAGGGCAAACTAGTTCACAACTTCACCCAGTTCGCTACCAGCTTTGAATTTTACAACCCTAGTGGGTTTTCCTTCTGCTTCTCCGCCTCTAACTTTATTCATTTGGTCGTGAGAGAGTTTTTGTAATTCGCTGGATGTTTTTTGTAACTTTTTCATTTTACGTGAGATTTAAGTTAATAATTATCCCTTTTTTGTTGTATCTGCAAGGGAAGCACGTCCACTCTTAGAGGGTTTTCCTTCTTCTTCTCCGCCTCTAACTCTATTCATTTGGTCGTGAGAGAGTTTTTGTAATTCGCTGGATGTTTTTTGTAACTTTTTCATTGTAAGTAAGATTTTGGTTATTAATTATTCAAAAAAACTTTATTTGTAATATTTTGTTAAAAATCAAATCTATAAAAGTATTTTAAATTAGCAAAACTAAATGTCAACTATAAAAATTGGGCATAACACTAATTTAGTAATTTATAACTGACTATAGTTCATAAAGTTGAGAAGTGATCGCATATTGTCTTAAGTGATGCACTACTCTTTATATTTAAATTAAATACAATACGAATAAATCGATTAAAATGTTTCTGATGCTTTTACAATACCCTTTATGCTATTACTAAGATTATTCAAGTAACCTGAAATCGACAAGAAAAGCTGGCCAGGGAAAATATTACCCCTGCAAATTGTATAAGGCGAATGATACATCAAAAACTCTCCGCCAACCTATTTACAATTATCGGGCAACAATACCCTATAGAAACTAGCAATAGTATTGCCCTGATTGTAGAAATAAGATAAAAGAAACTATCGTATTTGCTTATTATATATTGCTTTAAGGGGGTAAAGAATTCTTTCTGCCAGGGAAAGATCTTCTGTAATTATTTCAGCAACCCCTTGCATATTTTGCCTGAAGGGTAATAATATGTCGTAATTAGTTTTCAGAGAATCGGGCAATAGAATTGTGCCTATATAAACAGAATCTGGGACGGTGGAGAGGGCAGCGAGCCTGCATACGACCATGCCAAATTCATTATAAGGGTAATCTGTAAATTTCAAATTGACCAATTGTTGGGGTTTTACTTTACCCGAACTTTGCAAAGGAATGTAAATCCTGCCAACGATAGCTGATTTGCCTGAAGGCACCACAGTCATTATATGTTGTCCTTGTAAAATGTTCTGGTTTACCTGCCATATTTTGGAAAAGGCAATCACCCCATCAATAGGGCTGATAATGCAAAAATCATTTTCCCATGAAGAAACTTTGCCGATTAAATTATTTAAGTTCTGTTTGATCTGAGACAGAAGTTCAGCTTCTGTCTCCAATTTACTTTTTTCTAACTCAATCAGGTCTTGTTGATAATCAGAAAGAGTGAGCTTAACATTGGACAATTGTATTTCTGCATTGGTCTGAGCAATTTTTTGATTTATTAGTTCCTTTTGAGAGTTTTCGTAATTCAGAGCTGAAATATAATCATTACTATATAGAACTGAATCACGCTTAAACGAACTATTTGCCAATCGAAGGTTCTCTTTTGAAGTGGCCACCTGATGAGATAACAATGTAATGTGCGTACGCAAATCCTTAATTTTTTTATTGATATGCTTTTCCTGTGCAGTATAAGTATCAATATTTTTGAAGTTCTGATACTCTTCAATCGACTTCATATAAGTTGAAAGAGGATCATATAATTGGCCATACCTGCAAACAGGCTTATTAATAGTAGCCCAAATGCGAGAAATATCTAGAGGATTTTTGTCTATTTTAACCAAGGAATCTATTGCCAGGTAACCCTCATAATTGACAGGATTTTCTATAATTGCAAGTAGCTGATTGACCTTTACTGAGTCGCTATCGGCAACAAATATGTATTGTACTTTACCTGTAGATTTAGCCAATAAGAAAGCGGGCGGGTTTGTGGTTTGTATAAAAAACTCACCTTCTATTACATCAGGGTATCTAAAAACGATTGAAAAAATTATTAATCCGATGATTATGAGCGTAATGATGGAAATGCCAAATCGTACTATCCTGCTTGGAATAATCCCAATTATTTCATTTACCTCCTCACTGCGCAACTGGATAAGCCCAAAATCATCATTGTTAGCTTTACTATTATTATTTTCCATAAAATCAAACGCTTCTAGTCCAATTATTTTCCTAATTCAAGCTGGTTTTTTACCAATCTAAAGTAGGCACCTTCTAATTCTACTAATTCACTATGAGTGCCTGTTTCAATTATCTGTCCACGATCCAAGACAATTATTTGGTCGGCATTTTTCACGGTGCTTAAGCGGTGAGCCACTACCACAACTGTTTTGCCTTTGAAGAACTGATTTAGATTTTCCATAATAATTTTCTCATTGTTGGTATCTAATGCGTTAGTAGCCTCATCCAAGAAAATGAAATCTGGATCTTTATATACAGCTCTGGCAATGAGAATACGCTGTTTTTGCCCTTGACTTAACCCACTGCCTTCCTGCCCTATTTTTGTATTGAAACCTAATGGCAGCGTATCGATAAACTCATGAACATTGGCAATTTTAGAAGCATAGGATAATTTCTTCTTATCAATTATCTCATCCCCCATGGAAATATTCTTGGCAATTGTATCTGTAAAAATAAAGCCATCCTGCATCACAACCCCACATCTACTGCGCCACCACCCCTGATTAAACAGTTTTATATTTGTCTCGCCAACTTTAATTTCGCCCAAACTTGGCTCATAAAAACTAAGTAACATTTTAATGAGTGTGGTCTTTCCACTGCCACTAGTTCCAACAATTGCAGTCACTTTCTGAGCAGGTATATTGAAACTAATATTATTGAGCACTTTTGGAGAATGAGGTCCTTCGTAATGAAAGGTTAAATTATTAATATTTAAATCCTTAGCTCCGATAAACTCAGACAAATGTTCTTCTTTTAGGTTTACCTCATCTTCTTTCTTATGAATCTCATTTAGACGTTCCAGGCTAATTTTTGCATCCTGAGCTGAATGGGCAAAATAGATTATATCATTTATGGGGCTATATAACTGTCCTAATATGTATTGCACCGACAGTAACATACCAAGTGTCATTTCTCCATTCACCACTGCTGTGGCAGCAAGAATTGTAATAATAATATTTTTAGTTTCATTGAAGAACAACCCACCTAACTTTTGATACTGACTAAGAGATAAACTCTGAACATTGATATGAAAAAGCCTGGCTTGTATTCGTTCCCACTCCCAACGTTTCTGTTTTTCGCAATTATTGAGTTTAATCTCTTGCATTCCAGTAATAAGTTGTATGAGATTGCTTTGTTCGGAAGACATTTGGGCAAATCGTTTATAGTCAATAGTGCGACGTCTCTTCATAAACAACCATACCCAAACAAAATATAAAAGACTACCAATGGTAAAAACCATAAATATTTGTAGGCTATAATAAGCCAAGACTCCACCAAACAAGACAATATTAAATAAAGAAAAAAGAACAGTTAACGATTGGTTAGTTAGAAATTCTTCTATTCTGGAATGATCTTCTATACGTTGAATAATATCTCCAGTCATTTTAGTGTCAAAAAAACGAATAGGCAATCGCATTAGTTTAATAAGAAAATCACTAATTAGGGAAATGTTAATGCGGGTACTTACATGAAGAATTATCCAAGACCGTATGAATTCCATACTCAATCGACTTATAAATAGCATAAGTTGTGCAATGAGTATTAGCCAGATAAAACTGATATTATGAGTGTTTATACCAATATCAACAATCGCTTGTGTAAGAAAAGGAAAAAACAGCTGAAGAATACTTCCTACTAAAAACCCTAAGAACAATTGAATAATAAACTTTTTATGCGGCTTTAGGTATTTAAACAAAAATGAAAACCCGGATTTGTCGGGATCTTCATTTTCAATATTATAAAAGTTGGGTGTAGGCTCTAAAATAAGACAGATTCCCACTGGCAAATCATTAGATTCAGTGCTTGCCCAGCATTTAATAAACTCAGCTTTAGTATAAACAACCTTGCCATAAGCTGGATCAGCTACATATACTTTTTCATTCTTAATAGCATAAACTACCACGTAATGATTTTGATTCCAATGGGCAATTAAAGGCAGTGTTACCTCTTGTTCCAATCTATCAAAACCAACCCTAATACCCATGGTACGAAAACCAATGCTTTCTGCAGCCTCACTAATACTAAGCAGGGAGACTCCAGTGCGTGTAATGTTGCACCTTTCTCGAAGTGTTTCCAGATTAATGTGGCGCTTATAATGTTTGGTAACCATCTGTAGACAGGTAGGTCCACAATCCATGGCGTCTAATTGGCGAATAAAATGAAAATCATTTTTCATTTAACATCAATTGAATTAATGTTTAACATTTAGCCATTTAAATTTGATTCGTTAAATGGGTTACCTTTTCGAAAGCTTGTAAATATAATATACATGTTTGTATTTTGATTCTGTTGAACGAAAACGATATTAGAACACATTAAGTAAAGTATCTTCAATTGGACGTTTAAATCCATTTACTTTTTTTAGATCATCTTGTGCCATAACGGACCAGACGGTAAAAAATTCGGGAATTCACGTTTCGAAGAATTTTTACAACAACAGCATTCCTGTCCGATGTTGCAGCAGCAATCGGCACTTGATGGTTTATGGAATGACTGGAAAAAGGAGAAGGAACAAATAGACGATGTGATTGTACTGGGTATAAAACTTGTTTAGTATAGTGAAAATAGAAACTCAAAGCCAAAAGTTCTAAAAATTAAGTTTTTCCTTCAACGATTTTAATCCGCTCTTGCTTATTTTTATGGCAGTAGCGTCTTTAAGCCGCACCACATAACTGTCCTTTCCATAAGGTTCGAGCTGGTTCACCTGGTCGATGCGCACGATATACGAACGGTGTACGCGCAGGAAGTCGTTGCTGTCCAGGTTATCTTCGAAATATTTCATGGTACCCTGTTTCAGGTGTTTTCCTTCGGTGGTGTAAAGCATCACATAATCGTCCTGTGCCTCGAGGTATTTAATTTTACTTACCGGAATGACATGTATTTTATGGTTGCTTTTTACCACCACCCTTTCGAGGGTTTCGGTAATTGGTTGCTGCGCCAGTTTAGAATAGACCACACTACTGTTTGTATGTGGCCGTGTACGCCGCCGGTCGATAGCTTTTTGAATAGCTTCAAAAAAGCGTTCTTTCGAAAAAGGTTTTAAAAGGTAATCGATGGCATTGAGCTCAAAGGCCTGAATGGCAAATTGGTTGTAGGCAGTAGTAAAAATTATTTCGGGCCGGTTGGCGGAGTCAATTATTTCAAGCATTTCGAACCCGTTGAGTTTGGGCATTTGGATGTCGAGGAAAACCAGGTCGGGCTTTTGCTCGTTGATTGTCTTTGCGCCTTCGAACCCATTTTCACATTCGGCAACCAACTCCACAAGGTCTATTTCTTTCAGGTAGTTTTTTACCACCTCGCGACCCAATTCTTCGTCTTCGATTATCACCGTCCTTAACTTTTCCATAGCTTGTTCTTTTACAATTCAATTACCGGTTTTTCTTTCTCAGTTTGTGGAAAACGAATTACCACTTCGAACTTGTTTTCGGTTTTATGTATTTTGAGTAATTCGTCGCTACCATAAAGTATGCGCATACGGCTCATTACATTGCGCAAACCGATACCTGCACCTTTTTTTACCAAAAAATCCGGATCGTAATCGTTGCGCACAACAACTTCCAGCATATTATCTACCTGGCGGCTTTCGATGCTGATTTCTGTTTGATCAATGCTTTCGTAAACGCCATATTTTACAGCATTTTCAATAATAGGCTGAAGAATAAGACCAGGCAACTCGTGTTTAAGCGAACTACCCGAAATGTGCTTTTCCACATGCAGGCGCTTTCCAAAACGGATTTTCTCAATTTTTAGGTACCGTTCGATGTTATTAAGTTCGTCTTCGAAACTGGTGAGTATTTCATTTTTAGTTGAAAGCGAATAGCGCAAAAATTCCGATAGGTTGATGACCATCTCTTGTGCTTTTTCTGGCCTGATCATTGTAAGCGAGCTGATAGAATTTAGGCTATTAAATAAAAAATGTGGATTAATCTGAGCTTTCAGAGAATTCAATTCCGACTCCTTCACAAGGGCTTTTAACTCCGACTCGCGGGTAAGCTTCTCCTTAAAATTCTGGTAATAAATTAGCAGGTAATAGTTCGATATCAATAAAATATAAAAAAGAAAACCAAAGCCTATTCTCCAGGGCAAAGTATTTTGAAGATGCTGCACATAATCAGGCATCTGACTAAACAAGCTTGTCAATACCAGATAACTCAACCAAAGCCAAAGTGCAACGGCAAGTGAACTCGAAGCCAGGTGGTTGGTAATAAAATTGGTAATCTTGTTTTTTTCCAGGTCGGTATAATATACCGGATACCAGATACCAATTCCAATAATAGCGTAAAGCGAATTGAATATGGCACTTTCACCAATCGAGACCCACAGGCTGCCCGGATAAAAGTATAAAACAATAGCAACCTGTGTGAAGGCAATAAGCAGCCAGGCCGATAAATAAGCCAGCGAGTATTTCCTGTTTTTTAGTATTGGATTCAGCATGGGTTCCCCGATAGAAGCATTGGTTAATAGCTTTTTATTTCGCCACCACCAAAAATTACAAAACCCTTTATAATCAGTTCTGGTTCGCCTTCTTTCGATTCATCAGGGGTATGCACACGATGCTTGTCGCTAAATCCTCCAAAAATCGATATGGCACTTACCTTCACATTCCAGTTCTCAGGAACAATTAACTTAAACCCGCCAAACAGGATCAATACATCGAAATAGTTTTTACCCGGCAACAGCTTCGATCGCGTAAGGTTAAAATTTGACCCACCGAAAATGGCTAGCATTTTTCCGCCGCTGAAGCTATCGCTCACAATGGTACGATCGCCGCCTCCGAAAATAGCTACCTCATCAATGGTATCTATACCTTCTTTTTTCTCACGATAATGCCTTTCACAATGCACCGGATTTTTTCGCTTCATTAAAATAAATATTCCGGCTAAAATGAAAGCAGAGGCCACAAATAACTGCCAGAAATTAAAGCCATAAGGCAATTCAATGTAGTTACGAAGGTAGAGGCCGCCGCCAATTAGTAGCAACAAATAACCCGGACCATTGCCTTCGTGTGAAAAGACATTGATAAGTCCAAAGGCTATCAGTATCATCTCCCACCTGAAAATGTATTCGCTGATAAAATAATCATATACTCCAAGATTGCGCATTAAAAGCAAGGCTCCAACTACCAATACAATTAATCCAACAATCACCCTTTTTTTGGTATTACTTCTTTCCATTTTTTTATGCTTAAAATTACCTTCCAAAAGTAAGGGCCAACTCCCTTACTCAAAACACAATATCGGCCAAGCGGTGTTAATTATCGGCAAACTAGCTGAAAGAAAAACAAATCTAAAAAAGCTATCAGTAACAATTTTAACTTATTTTCGTTACTACAAGAAATTTATTGCTTAAAAAGATGAAAAAAATATTACTCCATTCCGCAATGCTTATCGGCTTAGCTTTGTCGGTATCTAATTGCGACAAAGAAAGAGGCTTTATCATTATGCCCCTCTCTCAGGAAGTAGACCTGGGCGAACAACTCGACAGCACCATTCGGGCCAATCCGAGCGAGTATCCTGTGCTGGATCCTTCGCAGAATGCGGCTGCCTATGCTTACCTGCAAACTATTGTTGATGACATTTTGGACAATACCGAAGAACCTTTGAAATACAAAGACAAATTCGATTGGAAACTCACTATCATTAACAAAAACGAGCTCAATGCTTTTGCAGCCCCAGGAGGGTACCTTTATTTCTATACCGGATTGTTAAAATACCTCGACAATGCCTCGAATGTGGCTGGTGTAATGGGGCATGAAATGGCCCATGCCGATTTAAGGCATGCTGCCCAGCAAATGCAAAAAGCCTATGGAGTAAACTTTGCTGCCTCTATTCTTTTTGGTACTGATAAATCGCAACTCGAGCAAATACTTTCTGACGTAGGTTCAGGTCTTGCATCCTTGCAATTTAGCCGCGAAGACGAATACCAGGCCGATGCATTTTCGGTGCGCTATCTTGCGGGCACTGAAGCACTCAGCAACAATTACGATGCGAAATACGATCCCCGAGGAGTAGCCGGTTTTTTCGAAAAACTCGAAGGGGAAGGAAAAGAGGGCGAATCGTGGGAATTTTTAAGTACCCACCCTTCGGGCTCTAACAGAGTTGATGAAATTGATAAAGTATGGCAAAGTCTTGGAAGCCCAACCGGACAAACATTCGACAGTGAATACCAGTCTTTTAAAGCATTGTTGCCCTAAACAAAGAGTCATTAAAATAGTAATCCCGACAATAAAAAATTGCCGGGATTTTTTCGATAAAAGAATAAGATGTAAAAGAGTTGTGGGCATTACTGGATTCGAACCAGTGACCCCTACCCTGTCAAGGTAGTGCTCTAAACCAACTGAGCTAAATGCCCAACTAATTTTGCAAATATATACATTTCTCTCTTTGATTGAATTCCATAGATAGTTTGTATTTTCGAAAAGTTTTTTGAATTCCTACATTCCCCAAAAAATTATCATGGACGAAAAAAAAAGAATAAAAGCCATACAAACTGCCTCGTGGATAGGCATAGGGGGTAATACCCTGCTTGCACTTGCAAAAATTACTACAGGTTTCTGGTCAGGCAGTATGTCGGTGCTAGCCGATGGCATTGATTCAGCGGGCGATGTGGTATCGGCAACACTTATACTTTACATCGCTACACTCCTCTCCAAACCTCCCAGCCTCAAATTTCCTTATGGTTTTGCCAAAGCCGAAACCAATGCCACCAATTTGCTGGCCTTTATTATTTTCATTGCTGGTATGCAACTGGCTATAGTCTCGATAAAAAAACTGCTTTCAGGCACCAGCGATGCACTTCCCGAAACCTTTGCCATTTATGTGCTTTGCTTTTCAATTGCAGGTAAATTTCTGCTGGCCTTCTATCAGCGATATATGGGTAAAAAAGTGAACAGTGGCATGTTACTGGCCACTGCTAAAAACATGCAAAGCGATGTACTCATCTCCTTTTCGGTATTAGTCGGATTAATTTTCACCCATGTGTTTCAATTGCCCATGTTAGATCCAATCGCAGCGCTTTTGGTAAGTCTTTGGATTTTGTGGGTAGCTATACGAATATTCTTACAAACCAATGTTGAATTGATGGATGGCAATGTGGACAAGGAAATTTATGAGAAAGTCTTTCAGCTGCTCGATTCCATCGAAGGAGTTAAAAACCCGCATCGCTTGCGAATCAGAAAAATAGGACCAAAAAAGAATATCAATATCGACATCGAAATGGATGGGCAGATGACCCTTGCAGAAGCACACCGTATTTCGCATTGTGCAGAAAACCTGCTAAAAAAAGAAATTCCTGATGTATTTGATGTGGCCATTCACATTGAACCCGAAGGCGAACACCTCGAAGAAAAAAACATAGGAATATCGCGAAAAGGCTTGCTTTAGCCGAACCGCGGTTGCAGGAAGCCTATAAAATAATCCTATCGCCCAACTCTTTACTAATGCTTTTCTTTAGCTCGTTAAGCAAGGTAAATTTTTGCATTAATAATTCAATCGATTCCCGGTCGTGCCTGTCCTGGGCACTCTGAATTTCGTCTTGTGTTTCGGAAAGCAGGAGATGGAGTTTTTTATTTTTAAAGGAAGTCACTAATTCCGGCACGATACTTTTTAGTTTCATCTCTTCCGTTTCCAGCTTTACATCGTGCTTGCTCCATAGTACACTCATCTGCTCATCGTAGCTGGTAGTCATCATTTCAACGGCGGTCGAGGTAATTTCGATGTCTTCGTTCATTACCAGGTAATTGTTATCGATGCGCATTTTGCGGTCGACCCAGCCGGTTATTGTTTCGAAAATTCGCCGATAAACCGGATGAAGAAATTCGAGGCTGTCTTCACGAAGTTCATTCACCACGTATTGTGCCACGCTCACTGATTCTTCACCAATCAGTAGTTCGCTGTTTCCGAAATTCAGCAATACTCGCATAATGTCGTACTCATGCTTAAACTCATGACCCAGGTTAAGTACAATCTCGCCCGATTGCTGAACAGAAGCATTTTGGGGTTGGGTGGGTTTGTACCGTCTTTCCTGTTCCTGGTATTTAGTGCGGCGAATTTTATAAGTTTCGTCGTAAAGAATTTTCTCCTCGATATCCATAAGTTTGCTGCACTCACGCAAATACACGCTGCGCACTATGGAATCGGGGATCACGGCAATGGTCTTTACAATTTCGCTGATAAGTCGTGCCCGTTTAATCGGATCGTTCTCAGCATCCTTTATCAATAAACGGGTTTTAAAGCGAATAAAATCGCTTTCGTTCTTTTCGATAAACTCAAAAAACTCGGTATGGCTATGGGAGCGGGCAAAGGAATCGGGATCTTCGCCTTCGGGCAAGAGCAGTACTTTAACGTTCATGCCTTCTTCGAGTATGAGGTCGATACCCCGCAAAGAGGCCTTGATGCCCGCCTCATCGCCATCGTAAAGCACTGTTATGTTTTTTGTAAACCGTTTAATCAGCCTTATCTGCTCGGCGCTAAGGGCAGTACCCGACGAGGCTACTACGTTTTCGATACCTGCCTGGTGCAGACTGATGACATCGGTATAACCCTCGACCAAAAAACAACTGTCGTGTTTGATAATGGCTTGGCGGGCATAATACAAACCATAAAGCAGGTGACTTTTATGGTATATTTCCGATTCGGGCGAATTGAGGTACTTGGCTGTTTTTTCGTCTTTCTTGAGTACACGTCCGCCGAAACCAACAACCTGCCCAGATAAACTATGTATTGGAAAAATTACACGGCCCGAAAACCGGTCGAAACGGTAATTATTTTTTTCGATCGACAAACCTGTTTTTAGGAGGTATTCGAGCTTGTATCCTTTTTCAAGTGCAAGATTGGTAAAGGCATCGCGGGCTTCGAGCGAATAGCCCAGCTGAAATTTTTCGATGGTACTTTCCCTAAATCCACGTTCCTTAAAATAAGCCAACCCGATGGCTTTTCCTTCGTCGCGCTTCCAAAGCCATTCGGTAAACTGATTGCGGGCAAAATCAGTAGCAGCCAATAGGCTTTCACGCTCGTTTCGTTCCTTTACATCCTCCGAAGTAAGTTCCTTTTCAACAATCTCGATGTTGTATTTTTTCGCGAGGTATTTAAGCGCTTCGGGGTACGAAAGCCTTTCGTGCTCCATTAAAAACTTGACCGAATTGCCACCCAATCCGGAACTAAAACATTTAAAAATTCCTTTCGAAGGGCTTACAAAAAACGAGGGTGTTTTCTCGCTCGAAAAAGGACTTAGTCCCTTGTAGTTAGTGCCCGATTTTTTAAGTTTCACAAAATCGCTGATTACCTCAACAATATCGGCAGTGGCAAAAATTCGATCAACGGTTTCGCGATTTATCATGAAATAGATTTAAGGGCCTAAAAATACGAAAAGATACCTTAACTTATCATAACTGCAGCTTTACCCGAAATATCCCCTAATATTTTTCGATACCTATTTACAATGGAAAAGCTCGGCAAAGCCAATATGACCTATAGTTCCCGATTGCTTCGCATCGGGATCAGTTCGACTTGATAATTTTAGTTCATCACTAATTCTCAGGATTTCTAAAATTATAGTCTCACTGATTTGACTTATTTTTACATGAAACGAAATTCAATGCAAAAGCTTGTAATACTTAGTGGTGCAGGAATGAGTGCCGAAAGCGGCCTTAAAACCTTTCGCGATATGGGAGGCCTCTGGGAGAATTACGATGTGATGGAGGTGGCAAGCCCTCAGGGATGGAACCGCGACATGGAGCTGGTATTAAAATTTTACAACGAACGACGTGCCCAATTAAAAGATGCCCATCCGAATGAAGGTCATCTCGGACTTGTTGAGTTGGAAAAATATTTCGATGTGCACATTATTACACAGAATGTCGACAACCTTCACGAGCAGGCAGGAAGCAAAAAAGTGCTGCACCTGCATGGCATTTTAACCAGGGTACGCAGCATAGGCGACGAAAACCTGGTTTACGACATTGGTTACAAGTCTATAAATAAAGGCGATAACTGCGAAAAAGGATTTCAGCTTCGCCCGGACATAGTTTGGTTTGGAGAGGCAGTACCCGCCATGGATGAAGCCTGCCGTATTGCTTCTCAAGCAGACATTTTTGTGGTAATTGGCTCCTCTTTGGTGGTGTATCCTGCAGCTTCGCTGGTGCAGTATGCTCCTTCAAATGCTCCGGTTTTTGTGATCGACCCCAACGAGGTGAATACCCCTTCTGGCCGAAAGATAGAATACATTAAAGAACCGGCAGGAAAAGGTGTGAAGGTATTGACAGAGAAATTACAGACCTATATGAAACACTCGGAATAACCAGTAGAAAGACTCTGAGAAGAAAATTTAAAATAAAACATAGTGATTCAACAAAATCGTAGCTTTGAATTATCAACCTAATCACCTAAAAAATTTCCCATGAAACTTAGACACCTTCTTCTCCCGGTATTGTTCATGCTATCAGTAACAGCCTCAGCACAGCGCTTTCAGGGAGGAATTTTGGTTGGTATGAATGCTTCACAAATCGATGGCGACACCTGGGTGGGATTTTTTAAAGGCGGAATTCTTGCCGGGGCATTTGTAAATACCGACCTTCAGGACAAATTCGGAGCACAGCTCGAAATAAAATACTCCCCAAAAGGTTCAGCCCCGGGCAGCAAGCATCCAAATTATCCGGCAAAAATAAGGCTTAACTACATCGATGTTCCTATTATGGGCACCTACGAAGCTGCGAAAAACCTTAAACTTGAAGGCGGGCTCTCTTTTAACTATTTGTACAAGGCACAATACTTCGATGGAGCCTGGTTTGAATGGGATGAAGGAGAAGGTCCTAATTCCTTTGAAACAGCCATTCTATTTGGTATCAATTACCGGTTTTTCCAACGCTTCGATTTAAACCTCCGATGGAACTATTCACTGTTTCCGGTGCGCGCCACTTACTCAGGTTCGCCCTACAGCGAAGGGGCATGGTACAACCAGGTAATTAATTTCGGATTGTATTTCCATATCGGTCCTAATAGCTAATGCAATAAGAGCATACAAAAGCATGGCGATATCACCATGCTTTTTTTGTTTTTTTCCCTACTTAATTACAAAATATCGATGTTTTTATCTTTCGGATATTTGACCGAATAGGCAAACCTGATAATCTTTGTTTCACCTGGTTTAAGGTTCAATTTCCAGAGTACCGATCCGTAGTTTGAATCGTAAATCGCTCCACCAATATCTTCTGCTTTTACTTCTATTTCTTTCGATTTCGAGATAGGCATCTGATCAAGCACCTCGATGTCGATGGCAAAAGTATTGTTATTGCGTACCGAAATCTCAAAGCCTCGAGACTCTTTTATTGTACCGGCTATTTGTTGTTTCGAAGTAAAATCCTGCAATTGAGTGCGCTTGATGGAGATTTTATCGTCTTGACCCAACGAGAGGAGCATGGAATCTACTGTAGTAACCGGATTGAGGTACGATTGTCCCATGTACATACCCTCTAAAAAGAGGTTTGAAGGACCTGGTAAAAGGTTGAATTTTCCATAGTCGGCCACTTTTGCCAATAAAAATGCTCCCGGATCGAGTTTCGGCACCGCATGGTATACATAATTTGAGTTTAGCTCGTAGGCCTGAATGGCCACCAGATGGTTGTTGCCATCGGAAGGTATGTCCTGGGCAATGTCGATACGATATTCTGCCGACATTCGGTTGTTAGTTTCCTGCACAAGATAGGGTACTGGTGCAGATTCTTCTACATCCTCCGAAACAACTTCGGCGGGCATAGCACCCTGATAAAGGTTTTGAGCAGCAACTGACCTTTTATCTGCAGAATATTCATCGGAATAATTCCAGGAATGTACAAAGTCGATAAACCAGGGATACAATACTGGTCTATCCTTACTTGCAGTAGGGTTACCTGTAGATATTGTGAGTTGCACACCGCTCCAATCGATGCCACTGGACTGGTAAACATTAGCCTTGTAAATCAGTTGCATGGGTTTGTTTGTACCTTCGGCCCTTACATCGTAAAGAGGTGTCCACCCGGCATCGTAAATCAGATAATTAAAGAATAATTTCTGGCTAACAGCTTCTTTCGAGCTAATATTAATTACCAATTCACCAACCGATTTTTTTTCAGAATTCCGGAGTTCATCCAGTTTTTGGGACAGAAGTAAGCGCATAAGCATGAGTTGGTCGACTTTTTTGTCGATGTTAAAGTTTTTCTGGTGAATATCCAGAAGGCGGGTGCGAAAAAATTCCGAGAGTTTCACTAATTCTTCTACCTGCATTTTTTGTTGCTCGTTTCCGAGTTTCTGGTTGGCCAGAATTATTTTTTCTTCTCCTTCGTACACTGCCTTTTCGCTTTTTAGCCAAAGCACTTCATTGTCGATGGCTATAATGGAATCTTCGATTTGTTTGGTGCGTATTGGTAATTCTTTATTTTCGAGTAAGCGCGTTCGAACACTGGCCGACAAAAGAATTGCAGAACCACTTACCTTCACCTGGATACTATTCGGATCCATGCCAACCGGAAGGTTGCTGATGATTATTTCGTTATTGCCTGCGAGGAGTTTAACGTTTGCTTCGCTTGTGATTTTAGCACCCTGCTGGTAAACAATTACCTGGTTTATTTTAGAGGGATTGTTGGCCCAAGTGCCTAAACTATAAGCAGTAAGAACCAATAGTAAAAATAAGTTTTTCATTTGTGAATAATTTATTAATAAGGTTGAATGGAACACACATGATGAATTTTGACTACGTCGATTTTCAATTCATCCTTGTTTGTGTTTAACGAATCATGCTCGTTTCATAATGTATGCGATTAATATTTACAGTACAGATGCAGCGACTATATGAATTCCATAAATCCCCTGTTAAAATTTTTCTCTCCTAATTTCCGAAGAACAGATAGGCCACAAATATGGCTGCAATCACACCAGCCAGGTCAGCAACAAGCCCGGCTGTAACAGCATAGCGGGTTTTACGAATGTTTACCGATCCAAAATACACGGCAATAATATAAAAGGTAGTTTCGGTACTACCCTGAAAGATCGACGACAATCGACCGGCAAAAGAATCGGCACCGTAGTTTTGCATTGTTTCCACCATCATACCCCGGGCACCGCTTCCGCTCAGGGGTTTCATTAGCGCAGTGGGCAAGGCAGGTACAAACCGCGTATCGAAACCCATAGCAGCAAAGAAGTATTGGAACCCACCCACAATCCAGTCGAGCGTGCCAGAGGCTCTGAAAACACCAATGGCAAAGAGCATGGCCACCAAATAAGGAATTATTTTAACAGCCACCTCAAAACCCTCACGTGCACCTTCGATAAAAACCTCGTACAGGTTAATTTTTTTCCGAATGGCCAATAAAAAGAAAAAGATAATGATGGAAAAAATGATAAAGCTGCCCGCAAAGCGCGAAACTATTTCTATCTGACTTTTATCGAGGTGAGCAAGCAGAAAAAACAAGGAAGCGATAAATAATGCTGTACCGCCCAAATAGGCTAACACAATTTTGTGAAAGAGGTTAATGCGTTGTATCAATGAAACTAAAACCAAACCCACAAGAGTGGAAACAAAAGTAGCCATTAAAATAGGTAAAAATACATCGGCCGGATTGGCCGCATTAGCTGCAGCACGTAAGCCCATAATGCTTACAGGAATAATAGTGAGCCCTGAAGCATTCAACACCAAAAACATAATCTGCGCATTCGAGGCAGTATCGGGTTGTTTGTTGAGTTGTTGCAACTCGTTCATGGCTTTTAAACCAAGTGGTGTGGCTGCATTGTCAAGGCCAAGCATATTGGCGGTTATGTTCATGAGCATACTGCCCATGGCCGGATGATCCTTTGGTACTTCAGGAAAAATACGTGTAAAGAAAGGCGATGTAATACGGGCTAGCACCTGAACCGCACCACCCTTTTCACCAATCTTCATAATGCCCAGCCACAGGGCCATGATACCGATAAGGTAAATGGTAATTTTAACGCTGCTTTCGGCCATTACAAAGCTTGAATCGACAATAGCTCCAAACACATCGCGGTCGGCAGCATCAAACACAATCGATCCGAACCAGTCGACATGCTGCTGCAGGTAATATCCGGCCACCCGCAAAAGAGCTACCATAAAAGCAACCAGAAAAAAGCCAATCCAGATATAATTCAGCACCATAACAGAATATTTTATGCAAGATAAACCAGAAATTTCTGAAGGCTCAAAAAAGTTATAAGCCACAAGGCAGGTGGATTATGCTCACAAACAAGATTTTTTGAGGGATTATAAGGTAATTACCCCAATTTGTTATTTCGCAAAATCTTGCTGATATTCGAACTAAAATTCAGAATATCAACAAAGAGATATGATTACCATTGAACATGTGAAGGCCGCAATACGCAACGTGCCGGATTATCCTAAAAAAGGAATACAGTTTAAAGACCTCACTACTGCAATGAAACAACCCGAAATATTTCACTTTTTAATCGAAGAAATATCGGAAATGTACATGGGGCGTGGCATAACCAAAGTAGTTGGTATCGAGTCGCGCGGATTTATTTTAGGTGGTGCGCTTGCCGCAAGACTTGGAGCCGGTTTTGTGCCCATCAGAAAAAAAGGCAAATTACCGGCTGAAAAATATTCTGTATCCTACATGCTTGAATATGGCGAAGATTCTATCGAAATCCACCGGGATGCCATTGAACCCGGAGAAATAATTCTGCTGCACGACGATTTACTTGCCACAGGAGGCACTTCAAAGGCCGCCCTCGAATTGCTCATGCATTTTAAACCCGAAGAAGTATACTTGAACTACATTGTAGAGCTCGACTTTTTAAAAGGACGTAAGCATGTAGGCAGCGAATTCGATATTAGCAGCATGGTTCATTTTTAATCCAATTACAGCCCCCAATAAAATAAAAAAGGTGCCTTGTGAGCACCTTTTATATATTTTACCATTGTTTGCGTTTGCGTTTCTTATTCTTATCGGGAAAGTTTGCCCTTCCGCCACCACCGTTTCGTTCGCGAAATTCACCTTCAGTTTTATCTGCCTTCGATTTGGTAACTACTATGGGTAAATCTTCGATAAACGTATTCTGAAAGGCTTTCAGAATTGTTTGTTCGTGGTTGCTATCGGCTTCGAAAAACGAGAAATTACGTAAAATGTCTATTTTCCCGATTTCAATTTTTCCGCCAGGAACCACATCGTTAATCATGTTGAGCAAATACGAAGCATTGGCTTTGTTGTTGGTACCAATGTTGATGTGAAAACGTGCAAATTTAACTCGGCTCCTGCTGCCCTTTTCCTGTCTGATTTCGTTTCTTTCGGCGCCCGCTTTTACATTCAGATCGGGAGCATCTTTATAATAAGCTAAAAAGCGGTTAAACTCTACCGAAACAAAATGCTTGATGAGTTCTTCCCTATCGAGCCATTCAAGTTTCTTAAAAATAACCGGAAGGTATTGTTCAATTTGTTGATTGTCAACATGAATATTCTCTACAATATCTACCAGATGAAAAAGTTGTTTCTCGCAGATGGCCCGTCCATCGGGTACTTGCTTTTGCTCGAATTTCTTTTGGGTCATGCGTTCCAACTCGCGAATATGACCAGTTTCCTTGGTATGCACAATGGAAATTGAAATGCCACTTTTCCCTGCACGGCCGGTGCGACCGCTGCGGTGCACGTATACTTCCAGATCATCCGGGAGATTATAGTTGATTACATGCGAAAGATCGTTCACATCCAAACCACGAGCTGCCACGTCAGTAGCTACCAATATCTGCAGGTGTTTCTGACGAAAACGGCCCATGACATAATCGCGTTGTGCCTGGCTTAAATCGCCATGAAGAGTATCGGCATTGTAACCATCCTGCATCAGCTTATCGGCTACTTCTTTGGTTTCGGCACGGGTACGACAAAAAACAATACCGTAAATATTTGGATTGATATCGGCCACCCGCTTAAGAGTCTCGTAGCGGTCTTTTGCCCGTACCATGTAATACTCGTGCTTGACATTATCGGCACCAGCATTGCGTTTACCTACCGATAGTTGGTCGGGATTCTTCATGTAGTTTTTGGAGATGCGCTCAATTTCTTTTGGCATTGTTGCCGAAAATAAGAGTGTTTGCCTGCTGGCAGGTGTACCCTGTAAAATGGCATCGAGGTCTTCTTTAAAACCCATATTAAGCATTTCGTCGGCTTCGTCCAGAATCAGCCAGCGAATATTTTCGAGCTTAAGCACTTTTCGTTTGATAAGATCGAGTGTACGCCCCGGTGTGCCAACCACCACATGGGCGCCGGCTTTCACCTCTCTGATTTGATTGACTATGGCTGCACCGCCATATACAGGCACTACTTTAAAGCCTTTTATATACTTCGAAAAATTCTGAAGATCTTTTGTAATCTGCAGACCCAATTCGCGTGTTGGACAAAGCACCAGAGTCTGAACATCTTTGTTCCCGATTTCGGTGAGTTGCAATACCGGCAAACCAAAGGCAGCGGTTTTTCCGGTGCCTGTTTGGGCAAGTGCCACAAGGTCGTTTTTCGATTCTAAAATCTGAGGAATTGTTTTTTCCTGAATGGGTGTGGGATTAATAAATCCCATTTCGGCTATAGCACGAAGAATTGCTTCGTTTAAACCAGTTTCGTTAAAAGTCATACTAATAGTTTAATCAGATCCTGAAAAAACTCCACGCCGGACTTTTAACGGGACCCAAATTTATAATTCTAATTACTTGATGTGAGGATTAAAATAATGGAAGGGTTTTTAAATCGGCACAAAGGTAATGCTTTTTTACTAATATCTATATTTATTTAAAAATAAAGTATTTACGCCCGGTTCATGGGCAGTCTAGTAAATAAATGGAAAGAGTCGCCAGGTGTTTTGCATGTATTTTTGATACTCGGGCATTCGTTGCAACAGCATTTTTTCTTCGTAAAGAAGTTTCAAAACCTGGTTCACAGTAAAAAAAACAGCAATAACTATTCGCCACCAGCTAAAGTCCAATAATAGCAAGCCCGTCAATCCCATAAAAAGAGAGCTGTACATCGGATGACGAATTTTACTGTAAGGCCCGCTCAAGATAAGCGAAATCCCGGGCATAGGATCAGGAAAAGCAGTAAGAACACCTTTTCGAAACTGGTAAATAGCCCAAACAGCAAGTACAAAACCAGCTGCCATAAAAAGCAGGGAAAGCAGATGCCAGTAAAAACGAGTAGTAATAAACAGATAAAAGAATATGCCAATTTGAAGCGCTACATGCAACCAAGACCTCAAATTATATTTCATGGGTTTAAATAAACAATATCAGGCTGGCACTCATGATCATCATACCGGCAATAAGGCCGTAAATAGCCCAGTGCGGACGTCCATATTCGCGGGCTGCAGGCAAAAGCTCATCGAGCGAAATAAATACCATGATACCGGCAACCGAGGCAAATAAAATTCCAAAGAGGGCCTCACTCATAAATGGGAGTAAAAGCAGGTAGCCTACTGCAGCGCCAACAGGCTCAGCAAGGCCCGAAAGAAAGGAAAGCCTGAAAGCCTTTTTTTTGTCGCCGGTAGCATAATAAACTGGCACCGACACAGCAATCCCTTCAGGAATGTTATGAATGGCAATGGCTACCGCAATGGCTATACCATAGGCTGGTTCGTGCACGGCAGCAATAAAAGTGGCCAATCCTTCCGGAAAGTTGTGAATCCCAATAGCCAGAGCTGAAAAAAGGCCCAGGCGCATCAGCTTTTTTTTATCGAAGTTCTGCTTGTTAACATCTTCAACCTTTTTGAGTTCGTGGGGGTTTTCATAACTCGGCACCATTTTATCGATGATAGCAATTAGCAGAATGCCTCCAAAAAAAGCCAGTGCTGTAATCCAATACCCCATGGGCTCTCCATAGGCCGATTCGAGCGAAGTACGTGCTTTCTGAAAAATTTCCACAAGGGCCACATAAATCATTACACCTGCCGAAAAGCCAAGGGCTACGGATAAAAAACGGGTATTGGTTGTTTTCGCAAAAAAAGCAATGGCGCTTCCAATGCCTGTAGCCAAACCCGCAAACAAAGTAAGACCGAAAGGCAAAAGTAATTCTTTAAATTCCATATACTTTTTAGGCTTAAAGGAGCAGACAAATGGTTCTACTCCAACTGTCAACCAAAATTATCGCAACAAAACTATACATTAATAATGCATGTTTCCTATTTTAATCAGCTTGGCCTCGTCTACAATTTTAATTTTCCGGCCATGCAATTCGATGAGTCGGTCTTGCTTAAATTCGGAGAGCAAGCGAATTACCGACTCGGTGGCAGTGCCCACCAGGTTAGCCAGCTCTTCGCGTGTAAGAGATATTTGCAGGAAATTATCGCTATCGAGGTTAAAAGTCCACTTCAGGTGTATCAGCACCTCGGCCAGGCGCTCGCGTACAGTTTTTTGGGCAATGTCGGTAATATAGTCGTTGGCTTCGCCCAGCTCTTTGCAGGCTAGTTCGAGAAGGTCCATGGCAAAATCGCCATTGCTGCGCACAAACGATTTCACCAGATCGCCAGGGATGTAACACACCGCCGAATCTTCGATCACCTTGGTAGATGTACAGGCCAATTCGCCGGTGATGGTAGAACGAAAACCCATGATATCGCCAGGTTTGGCAAAGCGAATAATCATATCTTTTCCGTCAAAGCCAGTTTTAAAAATCTTAACAATACCGCGCAAAACACAATAAAAACCATTGATACGGCTCCCTTCTTCGTATAAAAGTTCGTTGCGTTGATAGAAATCCGGGTCCTCATCGACAGGTATCAATTCCAGTTCTTTTTGTGTAAGGTGTTTGAAAACAGTGTTTTCATGTAAAAACTGACGAATATTGACTGATTCATTCGAAGATTTCATCATAGCAAATTGGTTTTCAAAATTTGTATAGGCAGTATTAAAGATAAAAAATCTTGGCTAAACCTAAGAATTTTTTTGCATAAACGCCGAAAGATAAGGGTTTAGTACGAATTATTTTATTCGTGAGACTTAAATTTCATGAGTTCACGAAATGAAATTTTATAGTCGAATCCCGATTTACCCTAAAATCCGCATGTCTGCTGTCAATGCTATCCGCCTAAGGCGGAGTGGCAATCGGCTCTAATAAAAGATTGCTTCATTTCATTCGCAATGACGCACTCTGATTGACGTTCTTTCATACAGATGCGGATTATAGGTTACATCGGGACTGAAAGCGGGTGCACGGGTAAATACCCCGCCTCTTGAGGCGAATAAAATAAATTCCTTTGCAGATACCTCGTCAGCTTGCTGCGGGGAGCTTCATTGACTTTCCATAAAATATTGCTGATTTTTATTCTGTATCACACAGGTAATTTTGTATCTTTCAAAACAACTGCTTATCAACTTCTTATTCAAGTGTGAAGGCTTTTTGTGCTTTTTAGAAATGAACGTTTCAGCAATTTTCTTGTTCTCTCGATTGGAATCCAATAAATGATTAGACTAAAAATTATGAAAGAAACACTGAATGTAAACTGGACAGGAAAAATGAGTTTTTCTGCCGAAATTGATGGACATACAATTCAAGTAGATGCAAAAAAAGAATCTGGCGGCGATGAAAAAGGACCACGGCCTAAACCACTTATGCTCCTTGCACTTGCTGGTTGCACAGGCATGGATGTAGTGTCGATTTTAGAGAAAATGAAAGTTAAGCTCGACAGTTTCGATGTAGATGTATCGGCCGAAATGACCGAAGATCATCCGAAAGTTTATACCCACATGCACATTGTTTACAAATTCGGTGGTAACGATTTACCCTTGGATAAACTCGAAAAAGCCATCAACCTGTCGCAGGAGAAGTATTGTGGTGTGAGTGCCATGTATCGCAAATCGTTCAAGGTAACACATGAAATTAAAATAAATTGATAGTTGGTCCTAACAAGCTACTTTAAGGCATTTTTAAATTTGTTGTTTCCCGGGCTCTGTGATGCTTGTGGCGACCCTTTAGCCGGCAACGAAAACAGGATTTGTACTTCTTGCCTGGCTAAATTGCCTTTTACACATTATTGGAAATCTGCCGATAATCCAGTTTCATCTTTATTCTGGGGTAGAATTGGTTTGGAGAATGCTGCTTCGGTATTATTTTTTGAAAAAGGCAGTGCTTTGCAGCATCTAATCCACAATTTAAAATACAAAGGGAAAAACGAAATTGGCATTGTGCTGGGTAAAATTTCAGGTGTTAAACTTCAGGGTACACCCTATGCCCTTGCCGATTTGATTATTCCAATCCCATTGCATGTTTCGCGCCAACGTAAAAGAGGTTATAACCAGAGCGAAATGATTGCGAAAGGCTTAAGCACCATTTTAAACATACCTCTTGAAAATGAGGCAGTCATCCGCTGCAAAGCCACCCGCAGCCAAACAGCCAAAACCCGCTACGAACGCTGGTTGAATGTAGAAGGAGCCTTTCAGGTAACCCGACCCGAAGTGTTAAGAGGTAAGCACCTTCTGGTAGTGGACGATGTGGTTACCACTGGGGCTACCTCTGAGGCTTGTATGGAAGAGCTGTTGCGCACACCTGGAGTAAAAGTATCTTACCTGGCTATTGCATCTGCCTGAAATATATTTTCTACCTTCAATTACTAGGGTATACGAAGTCTTACACCGGCATAAACCATACGACCAAAAACGGGTCCCCAGATAAGCGAAGCATCGAAATACTCGCCAAAAGGGTCAGATGAAGCAAGTATTGGGTTCGGTTGTTTAAACCCAAGAATATTTTCTACCCCTAAATACACATCGTATTTTTCAGCCCATTGCTTACTCACTTGTGCATTCATCAGGAAAAAAGAGGGTGAATGGCTACTGAGACGATAAGCTTCGGGGTTAGATTCGGTGGAGGGTATACGCTTGCTGCTTTGCCATTGCACAGTATAATCGAAGCTCCAATGACTACGGGTACGATAAGCCAGGTTGGCAAAGGCCCGGTGTGGCGAAACCAGAGGTTTTTGCAACATACCCGACAAATACTGGGTACGCAGCTCGTACCAACGGTAAGCCAGTCGTATATCGAAACGTGGCAACAATTCGTAATCGAGCTGAATCTGCATGCTGCTTGCGTAAGATTTACCTTCCAGGTTATAGAAAGTAATTTCCTGCGGACTTTGATCCATATCCACTACAACCTGGCTGGTAAAATGGGTATAGTAATAATCTGCCGAAAGTGTTCCTTCGCGGTAACCCAATTTAAAATTCTGGGTAAAATTTGTTCCAAAATTCCAAGCTACTTCTTTATCCAGACCATAGGGTAAAGTTTCTTTCGATGGACGGATGATAAAGCTGCGTGACGAAGCCAATACAGAATTGTTTTCTGCAATAATGGAGGCTGTACGCTGACCACGACCACCTGAGAAACGCATGACCGAACGATCAGCCAGGGCATAGCGAATATGTACCCGGGGAGTAAAAAATACTCCATAAAGATTGTGGTAATCAGCGCGCATTCCCATAACCAGGTCGAAATGGTCATTTAAGGAATAATTGTACTCAGCAAAAATACCTGGCACCAATTCCTGCCTCTGAAAGTCTAGGCTGTCCAGCGTTTCAGCATATCCATCGTACTGAAAACTGAACCCAGCTTTATAACTGTGAGAAATATCTTGCACCGACTGAAATATTACATTGGCATAAAGCGATTTTTGGTTTCCAGCATAATGCTTTTCACCAAAGGTGGAATTATGATCATGTACAAGACCCGAAAATTGGGTTCCGATGCTTTGCGCGGGATTTTTATCGAACACTTTACCAATTTTCAGCCATCCTTCGAGGCGGTTGGTTTCCATATTCAGACCCCATAAACCGGAAGGAGTATTTTCAGGAAAACCCATCTGTCCTCCTGTATTGCGGTTAAAAGTTGCCCGAAGCCCAAGCTGCGATTCCCAGCGATTTGTTGTCACATAATTCCATCGGTTAAGCAGAATCAACTGCTCACCAAGTGGTTTGTCCATAAAACCATCGTCATTGCCATCCATTTGGGTTTGCTGGGTGCGGGCATGCAACAAAAGACCAGTAGAAAGTTTGTCGTTAATTTTATGAGCGAGATTTAGGTTGGTTTCCACCCTCGAATCCTGGTTAACATAGGCATTAAAATGGAGTTTTTCAGCAGATTCGGGTTTGCGAAGTTCCACATTAATCTGCCCTGCGATGCTTTCGAACCCATTGATTACCGAACCGGTTCCTTTGTTAAGCTGAATGCTTTCTATCCATGTTCCGGGAATAAACTCCAAGCCATAAATAGCCGATAAACCTCTTATATCAGGAATGTTTTCCCGTGTAATCTGAGTATAGGGGCCAGCCAGTCCCAATAATTGAATTTGTTTGGTACCGGTGATGGCATCAGTAAACGAAACATCGACGGAGGCATTGGTTTCGAAGCTTTCCGAAAGATTACAGCAAGCCGCTTTGAGAAGTTCTGTTTCGGATATTTTTTCAAATTTTATCGGATCGATCATGGAAAAACTGGTAGTTTTGCTTCGTTTTACTACCTCTACTCCTTCGATTTCGTAAACGTTATCGAGCAAAATTTCGAAATAATTCAACTGATCGGTTATAAGTGTGTCGGCCTTATAGCCCGAAAAGCTTACCACCAAAAGATTGGTAGAAGTATTTCGTTGGATGGTAAAGCTGCCATCAGGTTTGGAAATAGTACCTTGCGTGGTACCTGCCCAATAAATATTGGCCCCCGAAAGGGGATGCTGTTGTCCCTGCTCCAACTCGAAGACTTTTCCTGTAATGATTTCCGGGGCTGGCTGCGCTCCAACTCCAAGAGATACAAGAAAAAGTAAGGTCAAACAAATCGTTTGCTTCATGTCGAGTTTAATGTACCTGAACTCCATCGCGGTAAGCGCAGCACGATGGGAGTTTTTTATAGGCAATAGAATCGGCCTCTATGTTACCGGCATTATGCCCGGCTGAAGCAATGCTATTTTGAATACTTTCCAACGATACCTTATCGGAATTGTAAACTACTTTGAGTGTTTGGGTGTCTATGTTCCACTCGCAAAATTTTACACCTTTTATATAGGCTGCATTTTCGATGCGGGCTTTGCATTGTTCGCATACACCCGGTACACTAAATTTCGCTTCGGTTTGATTGCTTTGCTGGGCCAAAACACCACTCGAAAAAATAAAGGAAAGAAATATCAGGTCGAAAAAGATTATCAATCGTTTCATGATAGTAAATTTTAAAATTATTAAACTGAATGTTTTCCGGCAGAAAAATCAAATACAGTTTAAGAATGGTAAAAAAGAAACGAATGATAAACAAGATAAAATGGAGGATGTACGCTCAATGGCGGAGAAAGATCTGGAAATTTAGTCTTGTCGGAAGCTGCCAGTTCGGGTTGAAATAAAAATGCATCACTTAGTTGACTGGCAACAGAAAATTTACAAATTACCTCTGTAGCTGCACCTGCTGTTAGCTGATTCTCATCCACTTCAATATCTACCAGCACATTGGCGCAACAAGCACAATGAACAGTAGCGAGATCGCTGCAACAAGACTTTGTAGGGATGTTGAGAGAAACATTTACCAGCTTGCCATGACAGAAATGAAAATTAATGGCATCGATCGAGGTGACCG
The DNA here is from genome assembly GCA_016699695.1 of Bacteroidota bacterium. Taxonomy (NCBI): domain Bacteria; kingdom Pseudomonadati; phylum Bacteroidota; species Bacteroidota bacterium. The sequence continues at coordinate 1,939,955 of CP065006.1, read as the reverse complement.
ATAAATAGAAAAAAACAAACAGGATGGAGAACCATTTTTTCATGATTTAAAATTAGTTCATTTTTTAGGCATAAATGCTTGTGCACGTGTTAAAAACAGGTTAATCATTTTTGGTATTGTATTATCCAAAGACAAATTAAGGTCCGTGACTTGCTTGAAAAGAGGCGAATAATAAACCTATAGATTTTTAAGTATGGCGTTAGCTGTGCCTCTGATTGGTTGATTTTCAAAGGAATGATTTAAATAACCATAAATGTATCAAATAATCATTGGCAAATTTGGTTGATTGGCTCACATCTCAAATTACAAAGCTGACAAAGTAAGACTCGCTTTTATAACTAAAGCAAACCTTCTTAATATTTGTATCCCCAAATTAGGGTCTTGCATTTTTTGTTTTACGAAATGGTCTTAATTAACCTATGCTTACAATCAAATTGGATAATGCTTGGGTTATATTAGGCGTGTCTTTATCTAATCCTATAATCAATTAAATTCTTACTGGCCAATCTGCTAAGCAGATATCTCAGACTCTCTTCCGAAAGATTAAATTTGGCAGATAATTCGTCTAGTTTTATAGATTTTTTTTCTTTTATAAAATCCAATATCTCTGTTTCTATTTGCTGACACCATTCGTCAAACAGGCCTCTTAGTTCAGGTGTAGCAAACTTTGCAGTGTTTGCAGTTTCTTTAAACCCAGTCATCATTTCGCCGCACATATCCATTGGAATTTTGGTGTTTTGACCACCTACATTGGTTGAATCACCTTTTTTACCCATCATCATCGACATCATGCCCATCATTGGGTTTTTGCCCATTATTTGTCCCATCATTTTTGGCATCATGCCCGACATCATTTCTTTTTTTTCATCTTCCGACATGTTGGAAAAGAACTTTTCCATCATAGAATCCATCATTTGTTTTTTATCATCTGAGGACATATTTTTGAATTGATTGTCCATCATTTTGTTCATGAGTTTTTCTTTAAAAAGCATGGCACATTCCTCCTATTCGTTAGTATTGTATTTGTGAATTATCCAATCTGGACAAAACCTGTAACCTGGGTTTTGCTTTATTTCTGAATTTTCAAAAAGCTCTAAAAAAAGGTTAATAGCATATAGTATTTTATTGTCTCGCAGGTAATAAAAAATAAAAGGACCATTTCTTTTAGTTTCGAGAATTCCATTTTCTTTCAGTATTTTAAGGTGATGCGATACAAGAGGTTGCGAGAGATTAGTTGCCTTCACAATCTCTCCAACAGCACATTCCTTGTCTGCTATGGACTTTAATATGCCAAGACGGTTATAATCAGATAGGGTTTGAAAAATTAGTTGCAACTTTTTTAACTCATCCATATAAATATATATTTATATAAGCATTCATTTATATAAGCCCAAATTTATATTAATTTTCAACATTAGCAAAAGAATGCACACTTTTTTTTTTTAGATATCGTGAAACCTTGAATGTATAATGAAAGAAGGGTTTTTTATAAGTCGCATTTTCGAAAACAGAATAAAAAAATCGATAAAATATTTGGAAAGTGAAAAATTTGATCGTACTATTGCAGTGTATTAGTTATGTAATACACTAATTAACCAAACAAAATGATACAAATCGAAAACCTTTGTTTTAGTTATTCCCGCAAGCAAATGCTCTTTGACCAGCTGTCTGTTCAACTGCCAGCCGGAAATATTTATGGCTTGCTTGGAAAGAATGGAGCCGGAAAATCAACTTTACTTTACCTGATTACCGGTTTGTTGTTCCCCAAAAAAGGTAGTGTGGATGTCATGCACTTTGAGCCAAAAAACCGTGCTCCCCAATTTTTACGCGAAATATACCTGGTTACCGAAGAGTTTTCGTTACCCTCGATGAAAATGGAGCGTTTTGTGAGTTTATATAGTCCGTTTTATCCACGGTTTAACCATAGTTTGCTCGACGAATACCTCAACGAATTCAACCTACCGCGCGACAAAAAACTTACAGACTTGTCGTATGGCCAAAAGAAGAACTTTCTACTATCGTTCGGCCTGGCCACAGATTGCCGCCTGCTAATTCTCGATGAACCTACTAACGGACTCGACATCCCATCGAAAAGTCAGTTTCGCAAAATAGTGGCCAATGCCATTCACGAAGAACGAAGCTTTATTATCTCCACTCACCAGGTGCGTGATATGGAAAACCTGATTGACCCCATCATAATTCTGGATGAAGGTAAAATTGTTTTTCACCAGAGCATCGAGAAAATTTCTGAGAAACTGACATTCTCCAGGCAAACCCAGGCACCTGACAATAGCACGGTAGTGTATTCCGAATCTTCCCTGACCGGGTATTCGGTAGTGAGACAAAACACCAGCATGACAGAAACCAACATAAGTCTGGAAATGCTGTTTAATGCCGTAATCAGTAACACGCATCGAATTACAGAAATATTTAATTCTTAAAGTCATGAAACCAACGAATCACTTCAATATATCAAGGTTTTTGCTTCTGATGAAAATGGAACTTTTCAGAAGCCTGAAAGGAATTCTACTGACCTTTGCCCTGGTTTTCGGTCTTTTGTTTGTGTTAGGATTTGTTCTTGCCATTGTTTTTGATGCCGACCTTTCGGTTTATTCGCATGCAGGAACTTTTGCTTTCAGCCTGATTACAGGTGGCTTTATCTTGAGCAGTCTTGCTTTTAACGATTTGAGCAATACACTAAAACGTTACAGATATCTGACATTGCCTGCTTCTGGCTTCGAAAAATTTCTTAGCATGTGGTTACTCACCTCCGTAGGATGGATTGTGGTTTATACTCTTGCTTATTTTATCTATGCAGCCATGGCCAATGCCTTGGGTTCTGTGGTATTCCGGAGTATCATTTTTCTGCCTTTTGAGCCCTTCGGTCATATTTCTGTGCAGGCTGCAAAATATTATTTTGTGCTTCAGGGTATTTTTCTGGCCGGGGCCACCACTTTTAAAGGCTATGTATTTCCAAAGACAATACTCTCGCTGGTTTTGTTCGCGCTGGCATGTGGACTTGTCTTTTACCTGGTGCTGGCAGACATGTTTACACTCGACGAAGATTATTTTACAAAAGACAATGCTTTGCTCCAAATGCCTGTTTACAGGTTCTGGCAATTTGCGGTGTGGCTTTTCTGGTGGATATTGGCCCCTCTGGGCTGGGTAATAGGCTATATGGGATTAAAAGAGAAGGAGGTATAATATGGAATTCAGTGATAGCCAGGCTATTTATTTACAGATAGCCGACCACTTTTGTGAGAACATTTTGCTTCGCAAATGGAAAGAAGGAGACCGCATACCCTCGGTAAGGGAAATAGCAATTAGTATCGAAGTAAATCCAAATACAGTTATGCGTACATACAACTATTTACAGGAAAAAGGAATCATTTTCAACAAACGAGGCATTGGCTATTTTGTAGGAGAAAATGGTTATGAAAAAACACGAATATTGCGCAAAGAGGAATTTGTAAGTCAGGAATTACCCCGTTTTTTCAGGGCACTAAGCCTGCTGGACCTTACCATGGATGATGTTACCGCCTATCACCGCGACTACATGAAAAACAACAAAACAGGCTCCGAGAGTGGAATTCCCTCAAACTAATAAAAATTGAAAAATGATTTGTAAACCAAAGCATTACAACAATGAAAAAATCTAAAATACTCTTGTTATCCACTGCAGCCTTTATATTGTTGTTACTTATTTCGGCACTTGCAGTATTGCGTATGGATGTCCGCACACTGGTATCGGATGCAGACAAGGAGTTAAAGTATATTCCGGTCGAAGTGCCTGCCTTCAGCAGCTTATCGGTACCAGCCCATTGGAAGGTTAAAGTTAGACAAGGCAGAGATTTTAAGATTGAACTGGCAGTAAAGGGAAATGCATCATTCAAACCAGCTCTGGTGGTAGTTCAGGAAACAGCTGTACTAAACATAGATACTACAATGGCACATTCCGCAACAGACACTGTTTATGCACGGGTTACCATGCCTTTGGTTTGCATGATACATGCTGCAGAGGGAGCACAGATCCGGCTCGAAAACTTTACTTCCGATTCCATCAGACTGGAGCTTCAAAATGGCGTCTTGTTCTCCGGTAAAAACAACAGCTTTAAATACGTGAGCTACAAAACAAGAGGCGAAGTGCACATCGAAAATAATAACATAATGGCTAACTAGGAAAAACTACACTTATAACAAAACTGAAAAATGATACTTTGATTGATGCAGATGCAAAAAACTAAAAGTTGCCACCATGAAATCCAATCTTCGTAGTACGGTATTTTACTTTTTTCCGCCAGCCGTTTTAGGTATCGAAAAACAGGCCGGGTGCACAATCAACCAGATTTTGTTTCAATACCAGCTAAAAGCTTATCCCATCATTTCAGCTCCATTTGCATTTCAGGCTCAATAAATTTCAACCACAAAATGAAAATAGTATTTGGCATATTATTCTTTTGCTTTTTGAGTAGCCGGCTTACAGCCAATGACCCAATAAAGGGTATTGTGCTTGATGCCAAAACAAAGGAACCCCTGGCTTTTGCCAATATTGTGGTTTCGGGCCAGCAAAAAGGAACCGTTTCGAACAGCGAGGGTAATTATGTGCTTGCCATGGATGGCATTTCGCCCAGCGATACAGTAATGTTTTATTACATGGGTTATGAAACCTTGAAAATCAGGGCTTCGAAACTCCAGCAGTTAACTCAGGTAGAAATGAAGCCCTCTTCCATTAAACTGCGCGAGGTGCATGTATCTTCGAAACAACTCGAAGTGCGCGAAATACTCTCTTTAGTGCGAAAAAACTTTGCTGCAAATTACCCTGATAAACCTCAAAAAAGGAGTATTTTCTTTCATACTTACGAAAAGACACCCTTTCCTGAAACGAATAAAATCACACTTAAAAAATCGGATTTTGTAGGTCTGGACCGCAAAACATTCGACGAACTTTTAGATTTAATGCCTCGCGAATTTATTGAATATCAAGATGCCGTGATTGATTTATTCAACTTAAAGGAAAACTATAAGCTGCTGCCTGTGCAGGCAATTTCGCTCGAAGAGGGATCGTACCAGGCAATCACAAAAGAAATTGAAAGTAAGTTGAGTGTGCTTTTCGAAGACATCGAAAAAACCAAGGCTGAACCGGATGTTTACTATAAAATCCGATCGGGCCTGCTAAGCCAGAAGCTTGACAAGAACGGCACGAACGATTCAATCTGGAAAGAATACAAAAACGACCCCACCAACTATACAGTCGAAACCAAATTTGTACAAGCCGAAATTGTCTCTCTGCTGAGCGATTACAGCACCATCGATAGTAAAAACTGGGAATTTATCACAGACCCGGCAAAGTATCGCTATAAAAAAGAAGGCTTTTCGATGTACAACGATGAACAGGTTTATAAAATCAGCTTTACCCCGCAAAGCCGCGGAAAATTTCAAGGTACAATGTATATTTCCATGTTGACCTATGCGGTTCTGCAGCTCGATTTTGAATTTGCCGAAGGTGTACAGACCGAACAATTCGATGTGCTTGGATTCGAACATTCCATGAACATGAAGAAAGGCCGTGTACTTTTCGAAAAAGGGAAAAACGGATACTTTATCAGGTATATTTCGGCCAATCAGAACGAATCGGCACGTGTCGAACGCGAATTATCCATTATAAAAAAGCAAAAACGGTTTTTAACCGATAAGGAATTAAACGAAATAAAAATGGAACTGGAAATCTTCTTTGATATTAACAGTTCGTGGGAACTATTGGTGCTCAACACAGAGGAAATCGAACCTGAAAAATTCGAAGAAGTGAAACAACCTCTGCTCATGAAATTTAAAATTGAATATGCCTACACACCCGAAATGTGGAATAATCGAACAGTTCTGGTACCAACCGCGGAGTTAAAAAAAGTAAAAAGAAAGGAATAGTCATGAAGGAATCAATGCAGATAAGTCTGGCCGAAGGTGCAGGAATGTTGGTCCTGGCGTTCATTCTATTCGATAATCTTCAACCTTTTGAAAAAACAATTGCTATCGTTTGCCTTGGCTACTGGATATTTAAAAATTGGTTGCAGTTGTTCAGAGGCTTCCTCTTTATGGCCAAAATGCTTTCAAAGGCCTTTGCGGTAATATTTTAAATTCAAATTGATGGACAACAAAACCATAAAAACATGAAGAAGCAATAATATCCTCTCAAAGCCTCCGTAAGGCAGCCTGAAAATACTAAATCGTTTTAATGCAATTTGATTCATTCGGAAGCATCCACAAGATGGTCACCTGGAAGAGGTATGTCCTGAAAAAAGTAAATGCAGATACAAAAAGCCTTCATCGAGGGTTAAAAAGGTAAACAATCGAAAATAAAAATATTAAACTAATATTTATGAAAAGGAACATTATTTTAACGATCGGATTACTCTTGCAGCTGGCTTTAGCCAGTGGGCAGGAATTTATGCAAACTGTTCGCGGAAAGCTCACAGATAGCGACAGCAAGCTACCCTTGATTGGTGCCACAGTAATGATCAATGGCACTACTCCAAAAATTGGCACGGTTACAAATGCCGAAGGAAACTATCGACTGGAAAATGTACCCATAGGACGTATCACTCTCGAGATTTCTTACTTAGGATACGAATCGAAAACTATCTCCCACATTGAGGTAACTTCAGGCAAAGAAGTCATTTTTAACCTCGAAATGCATGAGTCGGCCCATAAAATGGAAGAGGTAGTGGTGAAGGCCACTAAAAACAAAGGAGAAGCTATCAATGACATGGCTTTATTAAGCGCCCGTTCCATTTCTGTGGAAGAATCGAAACGTTATGCCGGAGGTTTTGTGGATCCTTCGCGTATTGTATCGAATTTTGCCGGTGCAGCCAATACGCCCGATGGCAGCAGCGATATCATTGTAAGGGGTAATGCGCCTAAGTATATGCAATGGCAACTGGAAGGAGTCGAAATTTCAAGTCCTTATCATTTCGATGATCAGAATGCCTCATTCGGAGGACTAACAGCACTGAATAACAATCTGCTCGAAGCTTCGGATTTTTATACCGGTGCCTTTGCTCCTGAATATGGTAATGTGTTGTCGAGTGTTTTTGATGTAAGACTCAAGGCCGGGAACAACGAAAAGTTTGAAGGCTCGGTTGGATTAGGCTTACTGGGAACTGATGTAACTTTAGAAGGTCCCGTAAAAGCCGGGTATGGAGGATCGTACCTGTTAAACTACCGTTACTCCACCGCCTCTCTGATCAGCGAATTAGGATTGATAGACATCAATGGCATTCCAAGTTACCAGGATGCTACTTTAAAAATTGTACTTCCAACCCGAAATATTGGCTCATTTTCTCTCTTTGCCCTGGGCGGATTAAGTGGAACGAAAATAGAGGATATAGCACCAGAGATGGCATCTGTCGGATTCAGTAAATCAGTTTATGAAGATATTCAGAAAGATTACGACAAAGGGAATTACCTTTTAAATACAGGTTTGAATCATACCCTGCCAATAAACAGGCGAAGCTATCTGAAATCAACACTTAGTTTCTCTGGAAACGGAATCTCGGATAAGCTTTACGAATCGAAACGGGTATTTGATACAAATGGTGAGCCTGTTTCCGATTCAACCTACAACAAACGCCAGACTTTCGATAACAATATCCAAAAATCGGCCTATCGGGCTTCGGTTACCTATCACAATAAAATAAATGCCAAACACAAAATTCAGATAGGAACCAAATATAGTATAATGGATTATGAATTTGAACAAAGCATGGTTCAGCCCGAAACAGATAGCTTGTTTACTGTTGTCGATTTTAAGGAACAGATACCAACCTTCGAAAATTTTATCAGCTGGAAATACAGAGTATCCGAAAACTTCAGCATTGTTACCGGCATCCACAATTTAAATGTTATCTACAACAAAAAAAGTACACTGGAGCCCCGAATTGCAGCAAGCTGGAACCTGAATCAAAAAAATTCGTTTAGTGCGGGTTATGGCAACCACAGCAACATGGAAAGCATTCATCACTATTTTGCAAAAGTGAAACAGGAAAATGGTGGTATCACCGAACCCAATAAAAATCTTGGATTACTAAGAGCACATCATTTTGTACTTGGCTATGAAAGGCGTTTCTCGAAAAACTTAATGGCAAAAGTGGAGCTCTATTATCAGTACCTCTACAATTTGCCAGTGGAAAACCTCGATACCAGTTATTTTGCAACCATCAACGAGGGACTCGAATACCGCTATTTGGAGCTTGTGAACAAGGGTACAGGGAAAAACTATGGAGCCGAGATTACAATCGAACGCTTTTTCGATGGTAACTATTTCTTCATGGTAAATGCCTCGCTTTTCAACTCGGCCTATCAATCGCTCGAAGGTGTTGAGCGCAATACCCGCTACAACAATACTTATCTTACCAACTTATTGGTGGGAAAAGAATTTCATGGACTTGGCCGAAAAGAAAATCAAACAATGAGTCTGAATGCCCGTGCATTTTTTCAGGGTGGACAAAAGTACATTCCCCTGTTGCGCAATAGCAACGGCGACCTGATGGTTGACCCCGAAAATAATGAATACTACGACTATGAGAAAGCTTTTAATGAATCGTTGGACAAGGTCTTTCAGTTGAATATTTCCTTTAGTTACATTTTCAACCGTGAAAATACAGCCCATGAGATATTTATCGATTTGCTCAATGTTACCAATAATACCGCCCGAATTAACGAGTACTACAACGAGTCAGAACCCAATTCAATCGGCTATGTAAGGCAGTTTGGCTTCTTCCCTAACTTAATGTACAAGCTATATTTTTAAACTACATGCAAGCAAGAATGAAAGCAAAGAAAAGCTTAACTTACAGAGAACAAGTGAATACCCATTTAAAGCTGATGGAAAAATCAGAAACCAAACCGGAAATCAGCCAAAATGCTATTGATGAATTCAGATATGTAATTCGATCAGTACTCGAAACCTATTCCAATGTACACCGTGGAAGCGGGTATCACTCCATGGTTACCACTCGGTTGTTCGACAAGGCAAGAGAAATTGTGTTGGCAAGCCTTGGTTTAAAAAGCAAAAACCATGTGGTAATCTTTTGTACCCGGCTTGGTGCAGAAATGCTGAAATCTCAGCTTAGTCCCGCAAATTATAGGAGTTTGTCGGCTGCTGAATATGGCTTGCCTATAGGTGTATATGCCCTGGCTGTAGAACGAAAAGCCCTGAGCACCAAAATTACTTTTCAGACCGGGGGCGGAACTGCCCGTCTTGTGGCTCCCAAATGGGTTATATGGGCCAAAACACCCGATAAATTCGAAGCCGGAACTCCGGCCATTGTCAACATCATCGCATTTGCCCACGCGCTGCAGTTAACCCGCAAATATGGAAATGATATTTTCAGGACTTTTACAGTTCCACAAAGTACAGTAAAGGAAATCTTGTATCACGACAGCCTGAAACCTTTTTCGGGCAAAGAGCTGTTGGCAGAACTCAACAAGGCGCTGATTGGACACAATAGCATTGTTCCGACAACAAAAGGCGACAAACAATTTATCAACTTTGATAATGCAGCCAGCACCCCTACCTTCACTCCTATTCTGGAAGCTGTATTTCAGGCTTGTGTTCAACCCCGGCAGGTTCAGCAGGAAATCATTCAGGAAGTAAAATTGATATGTTCTGTTGCATTGAATTTTAACCTGAAAAACTATGATGTTCTTTTTACCTCGAATACTACAGAAGCCATCAATCTGGTGGCCGAAAGTTTTAAACACCAGTTATCGGATGACACTGAACCCCTTGTACTGAACACCCTGCTCGAACATAACTCGAACGAATTGCCCTGGCGCGCAGTGCAAGGCTTATCCATTTTGCGCTTGAAAATTGATGCCAATGGATTTATTGATTTGAATGAGCTGGAATCACTATTAAAGGCCTATAATCTGAATAATGAGTTTGGAAAAAAGCGGATAAAACTGGTAGCAGTTTCTGGTGCATCGAATGTGCTGGGTGTGTGTAACGACCTAAAGAAAATTAGTGAAATTGTGCACCGGTACCATGCCCTCCTGCTGGTTGATGCAGCCCAGCTGGTGGCCCACCGTAAAATCGATTTGGAAGAATGTGGAATTGATTACCTGGCCTTTTCGGCCCATAAAATGTATGCCCCCTTTGGTAGTGGCGCCCTGATTGCCCGAAAGGGTCTGTTGAATTTCGAAACAGACAGGTTGAAACAAATACAGCTTTCCGGCGAAGAAAATGTGGTGGGCATTGCAGCCATGGGCAAGGCCTTTGTTCTATTACAAAGAATCGGAATGGATCTGATTTGCAACCATGAACAGCAACTTCTGGCCTATGCGCTTGAAAAAATAACACAAATACCGGGAATAACTATTTATGGATTAAGCGATACATATGCAGCTGATTTTCACCGTAAAGGCGGAGTAATTGTCTTTAGCCTGAAAGGAGTTATGCCTTTCAAAGTAGCCAAACAACTTGCCTTACAAGGAGGTATTGGGGTGAGGAGCGGTTGTCATTGTTCGCACATACTCATTAAACATTTGCTTAAAATTCCGGCCAAGCTTGAACGCTTTCAGGGATTGATTGTTAGTATTATTCCGAAACTAGAACTACCGGGGGTTGTGCGCATCAGCCTTGGAATGCAAAATACAAAAGTGGAGATTGATACATTGATACAAACACTGAAAGAAATAGCAGGAAAGGCAAGCAAGCATGACAAAAGAAGTAGCTCGCAAATTTCGCCCGAACAGGTGAAACAAAAGTTGAAATTAAAGATCGAAAGAAAAACAGAAGAAGTATATAATTAATCACATGCATTATGAAGAATAAATTAAAATTTGGTGAAACCGTCGAAGGTTATTCCATTCCGGTTTTAAATGAACGAGAAATCAGGGCTGCGGCCGGAATACTCTTTTTGTTCACCTTTTTGTCGTTGATGTTAATAGTCTTAAAAGGCAACTTTATACTCATAAAATATGTCATCACGGCTTTTCTTGCCGATTTTCTGATTCGCGTTTTCATCAGTCCCAAATACGCGCCAACATTGGTTTTAGGCCGCTTAATTGTCAGGCGGCAAAATCCGGAATACGTAGGTGCGGCCCAAAAGAAATTTGCCTGGATTATTGGAATAATTCTCGCAGCTACCATGTTTATACTTATGGTAGTGGTGAATTCGTACAGTGCTATTAGCGGAATTATTTGCCTGTTCTGCCTGATTTTTCTGTTTTTCGAATCGGCTTTTGGCATCTGTCTGGGTTGCCTGTTTTATGGATGGTTCTATAAAGAAAAAGCACAGTATTGCCCGGGTGAAATATGCGATGTTAAAGCCAGACAGGATATACAAAAGATATCTTTCTTGCAAATTGGGATGCTGCTGAGCTATCTTGTTTTTATATTAATTATTGCATTGACATTTAACGAAATTCTTAGCATTACCCCAGTTGAACTGTGGTCGAAGTTCCAATAGTGATATTCATAGGCTGATATTTATCTGTCTTGCCCCAAGGGGCGGGGAACCGATTCCGATTTACATCGTAAGAACCCGGTGAAATGTATATGACCCAATCCGGATTAAAAACAATGCAGAGGTTTTCGTAAAAGGTCAACAGGGATTTAACAAATGGGGGTATATTAGTAAATTAGTTATAATTCATATATTGCGTCATTCTTTACCGACGAAACAATATGCAATCAAAAAATTCCCTATTATCAATACTAAAATACACATCCCTTTCGTTGGCGCTTTCAATTGTTGTATCCTGCAGTAAAGAAGACAATCAGATTATACCGGTGCAGGTGAATGACTATCTGGTTGAATCTATTTACAGAGACGATGTATCAAAAAGTGTAATCAGTATGACGGCCCAACTAGCTGGTTATCCTCAATTTTCGAGCTATTTACACTATTCTATTAAATTATATGTCATAACCTATCGTACAACATACAAAGGAGAACCAATAATTGCTTCAGGTATAATCTCATTGCCCATAACTTCGGACTCTATGCCAATGATGCTAGTTGGGAACGGGCTCATTTTTGCTGATGAAGATGCGCCGTCGCGTTTCGATTTACCCAACCATTTTACAGGTTTTGAATTCATTGCATCGATCGGATACATTACCCTGATTCCAGATATGATCGGTTTTGGTATATCCAGGGACCAGCTATTCCCAATTCAAAATTACGAACACTCTGCAAATTCCATGATAGACTTCCTTTTCGCCTGCGAAGAATTTATTAAGGAAAAAAATATCCCAACCAGTCAAAAGAAATTTCTCACCGGTTATTCACAGGGTGGCTATATTGCCATGGCTACCTTAAAAAAAATTGAAGAACATCCTGAATTAGACATAAAGATTGACGCCACAGCAGTTGGGGCAGGAGGTTTTAATCTTGTAAACCTGTTGAATTATTCACTCGACAAAAATTATTACTCAGCCCCAAGTCATCTTGCTTTGTTGTTAAGTTCGTACAATATTGTTTACGACTGGAACAGGCCCCTAATCGATTTTTTTCAGGAACCTTATGCATCAGAAATACCTTACCTTATCGATGGTGGATACAACCGCGAAGAAATAGACCAACAACTGGCTTATAGTTTCGACAGCCTGCTGAACCCGGTATTTTTGCACAATCTAAAAAATAACAGGGAAGAAAGGCTGATGGACGCACTCACCGAAAACAGCGTAGACAATTGGGTGCCCAAAGGCACACTAAGGATAATCCACAGCATAAATGACGACAGAATACCAATATCTGATTCAGAAGATATGTACAATCAAATGGTAAGTAAGGGGTCGGAAAGTGTTACATTCACAAAAATTGAAACCGTTGGGCATATAGAATCGGGACTGGCATTTGTTGAAATAGCCCTTCAGTGGTTTAATACCATGAAATAGGCCAGGTATATCAATACTTGCTGAACAGTAAAAGCAATATTCTTTACCGATAGAAATAAAATATAATCAGAGCCATAATCTTTTAGAGAAATTCTGAATGAAGCACCCCGCTTTGTAAATGCAAAAGCTTGCCAATAGGCAAGGCACCGATTGCAAATCGGCGCCAGATGGTTCAGACATTCCTGGCCTTAAAAAAGCAGAAAATCACTTTGTACTAAAATATCCTCAAACTAAAATTAGGAAGCATTCTAAGTGAACCGTCTGGCCCTAAAGCATGAATCTCTGTAAAAGTTATTACCTGATTTACTCCTGATTTTTTAATCGCTGATTTCATTTCATCCGTTAAATGCCTATTATCCGATGTAAATTCCTCCTTCATACCACCACTATTAATTTTCATATCAAAGGATGTGACAGTAAATCTTAAATTCATCATTGTACTGAAATAGCGATTTGGATCATCACACTCCAAATAACCATGCTCCAATAAAATATTCTTATCTATCTCCTTTATATTCGGCTGGTGAATAAAAGCAATTGGATAGGGAACAAGAATAACTCGATAAGGCTTTCTGAAAACCTCAATCTTATCCACATAGACTATCAGGTTTTTTACGCCTATAGTTCGGGAATTAACGGTATACTTCGATTCGTAAATGTTCACTAAATTAACAATGCCACCTTCTAATTCTACATCAATTCTGTCATGTGCAACATCCTCAATTCTTACACAAACAGGATTGTCAACACCCCAAAACATAAGTGGTAAATTATTTAAACTATCTTCTTGCGCAGAAACGGTAGAAAAGCACAGGTTGCAGATACCCAGGAGTAAAAAATTAACCAAATATGTTTTCATAATCGACTAGATAAAATCCTTAAAAAATTCATCGAAATATTCTTCTGTCACTTCTACTAAATCCAGTTGCTGAATGGGTTCTCCAACGATCTGATTTTCCTTATAAAACAAATATATTTTTTTGTTGAAATACGAAACCGCTAAGATGCTATATGTGAGGGCTTCCGGCACTTCGCGATAGGTGAGTGAGCTGTCGGTAAAGGTGTACGGAGAAATCACTGAATTTATCTCCTTAAAAATTAAATACGAACGTATGGAAGAGGAAGCAATGCTTGTGGGGACAGTAAACTCTATATCAATTCTATTTTCGTATTGAAAATAGTAATCGATATTTTTCCACCCAAAACTACTTAACCGGGTTTCATTGTATACTTTCTTCTTTTTGTCGAATTCTTTACTGTATTTTTCCTTTTCTTCAGGCGACATTTGCTTTACTTCGAAAGTTTCGTTTAGCGTATCATTCCAAACAATCACTTCAATATTTCTTTTTTGTTTGAAAGGCTTTCGGCTAGGTGCACTGTAAGATAGTTCTTGCCTTGTGGGAGTCCAATTCATTCTGCCTGTACTGTCTCTTTTCCCATCAAACAAGAGCATGGGTTCATCTGTTATGCGCGGAAACACTACCGGCATTGTGCAGCTATCCTTTAGTAGTACTTGTACACTATCCGAAACTAAATTAATGTAATACATACCGCCAGAAACTAACAATTCTCCGTTCGAAGTAGTAGTGGTATGGTGCTTTATAAATTCTTCTTTTCGGGTTAATTCCACTAGCTCAACCCGGATACTATCCTTGATTGCCGTGCCATCGGATAGTACTAAATCTTTGGGGTCGATAAAAAGGATTGTACCATTCATGCCCACAACTTCTGAAGGCTTATCGGAAGCTACAGTAAAAATCTGAGGTGAATTTTCATAGTGTTTCAAAAATGCATTTGTTGCATGAAGAAAGTCTTCGGGCGATTCATCTTTTTTTGAATCCGGATTTTGACTAGTACAACTAAAAAGAATAGGCAGTAAGAAAATAAATGTGCAATAAGATTTCATGGCATTTTTTAGTCTATCGTAATTTTCCATAATAAGGTAGTCTATTTTTTTATCAGGTGGTTACCAAAAAAATTAGTTTCCAGGGCCGGCAAAATAGCGGTGGACCGACAAGCTCTTTTGAAACCCGGGGTACATCGGGTTTGGTTGAAGCGTTGGCTACCCGAAGCAAGTTCGGGACAGGCTGTGGGGCTTGCAATTGAAAAACATGAGCGCATTTGAAAATTATAATAAGTGCGAATAAATATACTTACACCTGTGTGATGGCTCTTAAAATCCATCTGGAACCAATTTGAGTTTATTTATTGACGTATTAACAAATTCGAGGCTTTCATGTACTTCCAAAACCTCTTCGTAATCCCAGTATCTTAAATCTTCAAGTCCTTTAATTGTTGCAGAATGTTTTTTAATTTTTTCAATCTGCGCTTTATCGGAAACAGCAACCACACCCTGAACAGCAGGATTATTATTGGCTTTCAGGAGGTTTAAAATTAAACTATCAATTGAACCTTTCGTCTGAACTTCATAAACGTACAGGACTCTTCCCATATTACCAATTGTAGATTCCCAAATTGCATCAACTACAGAACCATCTGCTACTTTCTGTTCAATTTTGGCAGTAAACCCTAACCATTGACCTATATCTCTTATCGCATCTCTAATCTCATTATGAACAAACTTCGATTCTTCTTTTGTTAAACTCTCAACCGATTTTAAATCCTGTGATTTCTTATGTATCTGAGAAAGATTTACTTCGAATTGAAGTTCTTCCCAAATAAAGTAGTCCACAGCCAACAATGTTGAATCTACGGCGCCTAAAGCTCTCATTTCTTCAGCTATAGTTTTCCCAATTTCTGAGAGTTCTTTGTATTTTTTGCCGTTTAACTGATAGTTGTATTTTGGTAATCCTTTTATTCCCAAAAATTCTAGACCAACATAGGCTCTACGATTCCAAAGTATAAATTCATTTGGAAATACATGACACAATAATTCGCTTTGTAGCGCAGGGCCAAATCCTTTTATATTTTTTGTTGCATTATCCCATCTTATTTCAATTGGCGATTTATCCCAAACTAATGCAGCAAGTTCCTTTTTGAAGTTATCAAAACCATTGTCTGAAATAATCTTATCAACGACATACTGTTTATTGCCCCAGATAAGCATTGCCCACAACTTTGACAAGTATTCCAATAAATCTTCTGGAGACATTTTAAGTATTTTCTCCTTAGACCATGCCTGGTAGTATTTTACCCTTTCAATTCTTTCAACTTCATCACTCTTGAGTTTTTCGGGCTCATTTGTAAGCTTGTTCAGAAAGCTTTTAATGTGTTTTTGCAGTATGGGTTTGTCCATGGTTTTTTTATTTATGACGCAGTTTAAGATATAAGGGATAAAACTTACTAAATTCGTTCAATACTGTAGTTATTATTTTTTTTGAAGAAATTCGAGAGTCGAGTCAACCCAACAACCCTCCCTAACTTACAATTTTATTTTCTACCAGAAAAATCCCGATGTTGCGGCTCTGTGGTTCCCTTGCTTAAAAAAAAGAGTGCATGGGAGCGAAGCTCTGATTGCAAATCGTCGCCGGAGTTGGGCCTCCGCAAAGTATCCAATATTAGTCTGAGGATCGGTGATCAACTTAAAAGTCTATTTTTAAGAGTACTCCCTATCTGTTCTCCAATGGGTTTAAACTCTATATCATCGAATTCATCGGTTTTAGCATTATTGCACCAGTAGCAGGCAGCAACACAATTTTCCACAGTATATTCCAGGTTGGGTTTTTTTCGGTCGATTTCGAAATGCCAACCTCTTTCATTCTTTTTGTATAGCTTATTCTTATCTGCCAACAATTCAATGTCCTGCATTGTGAGCCCGCAATAATAGCAATGGTCAGCTTTATTCAGTTCATTGAATGTGTTTTCCGGGAATTGCGATTTAAATATTTCCTCAAAATACTTTTTTTCTAGAATTTTCAACTCTGCAACTTGCATTTCCTCTATGCTTTTCATTCTAGCATAAATCTCGTTTATTGTAAGAGGCGATGGATGACTTTTAAGTGTTTTGTTTCCTTCTATTTGGTAATACTCTGCTGTAAATAATTGAACCAACTGTTCAGTAATTTCAAATTTTATAAAATCATCCTCAATTATTAGGTTTCGATTATTTAATACACAATCGAAAATAAAAAAACGTTTACGGGTGTTAAAACTGTCTGTTGATTTGGATCGGAAGCTCATTTGAGTTTTTTGATTATTTACTTACAATATTATATTCTTCTTTAAGGAGAATAAATGAACCCTCCAGAATAAGATTCAATTCAGCAGGAGTCAACAATTCAAAAGGAATCTCAACCAAATTTCCAACAATATTCCGGTCGTAAATTTTAGGTAATTTACCTTTAAAGTGATTTTTATAAAGTTCAAAGCTTGAGTCGGATATTTCTATGCTTTGGCGATAATTTTCACTCACTATTGTAATCTTGTTTTGGTAACAAAACTGAATGGGTTTTCGCTTTCCGCTTATCTTAATTCCGGCTGAAAAGCCGACTGTTCCTAATCGTATATCTCCGCCGAGACTTTTCCATTTAATCCAAAAATCCTGTATTACTTTTGCATATTCAGGTTTGCCAACCGACTGTATAAATTCCGATTCAGTTAAAATGGGACGACTGCCTTTTCCTTCTTTTTCGGGTAATTGTGAATCAATTTCTACTTGCCCTGTATGTGATATCTCAAGCCGAATAACACTTCTTTCAACTTCAGTAGTTTTGGTAATTACCTTTGGCTGCAGAAGAATTGTAGTATCGTTTAAAACCTTAGGCGACAATTCAACAAGACTTATTGTAAAAGATAGATGTGGTACAGCCTGAATGGATTCTACTATTTCAAGAACATTCGGATGAATGTGATCGCCAACAATGATAACATAAAAATTACCGGTTTGCAGGTTTTTCTTTAATGAGGATTTAAAATAATCATCGAAATTTTCTGATGCATTTGAATACTGGCTCTTTTTAAGAATTTCGATAAACTGTTCGACATTAATCCTTGTCAGCGCTTTTATATAATCGATTACCTGAGCAACAACCGTGCGGACAGATTCGGGATTCCGCAATAATTTTGTTTCAATTAAAACAATATCCGAATTGTTTGTAACATAGATAATGTCAATCGGACCGCTTGAAGTAGGAAATTCTCTACCGACCAAAGGCACACCGGCAGCATTAATTTCCAGCTCCTGTAAATTCGTTATTATTTCGGGGTGAGTGGCTAAAATTACCTGGGGCGATATTTTATGATAGCCTTCGCTCTTAAAGGAATAATCTTCGAGTCTTTTAAGATTGTTGTCTTGAACATTTAAAGTATAGCTCATAATCAGAACAGATTTTTTGAATTATCATACTTTACTTGATTGCTAATTCCTTTTTGTCTTCTTCAATATCCTTGTCAATATTAACATACTTTCCCCAAATCCAGTTTTCGAGTTTGAGTTTTATAAGATCGATAAAGCTGTTAAGGTTGGTAACTGTACCGAAGGTTAAAAAGTTTAAGGCTATACAAACCAATATGGCTGCTTCGGAATAATTGAGTGCATCACCTAAATTTTCTATACATTGAAATTTAATTAATACGAAAATGTAAGCACCCCAAAGTAGAATAAAACCAAAACGCACAGCAAAGTAGGTGCGTCTAAATATTTTTGTGAGTTTAAGTTTTAATTCTTCCTTCTTTTCTATAAGGGCTTTTAATTTTTTATGGCGGCGTTCGACTTGTTCTTTGTTATCTTTAAATTCTTCGGGAGGTGTAACATTACCAATATTAACTTTACCTAAAGAACCTACATAAATTAGTATTAAAACAATTACGAAAATTACAATTAACACCCAAACCCAAGCTGGTATTTTTTTTTTTTTAGCCATTGTATTTAACTATTGGTTCTGCTGCCATATTTAACCTTTCCTCTTCCACATCTTTTACCCTTACCTGCCCGTTCATAAGCATGGGTAATAACCAATCGCGGAGGGAGGCAAGTTGTTCGTTTTCTTTTTGAATAAGGTTAATCTTACTAAACATTAGCTGAATTGCATTATTTAGTTTTGATACAATTGAATTATCCTTTGTTATTGCAATTTTAAGCGCATTTAAGGTTGCTTGATTAACATTCTTCAAAATAGTGCCTCCAGAACCATTTTGGATTAACTGTTCAATTGATTTCAAAAAGAAAAAAACAGGAATCTTATTTTCGTAATTATTTAGTTCAAAATGAATAGCAAAACCACAATACAAAGTGTTTTCTGCAATATCTGCTATTAATCTTGTCGCACCTGGTATTCCGCTTCGTGCAATGATTATACTTTCTTTGTGTACTGCGTACTTTTTGACGTCAGACTCTCTCAAATAAATAGTGTCTAAATCTTCGTTTTTAAGGAAATAACTACTTGAACTTATGTTTCTAACATTAATTATTGGACAGGCAATTTCACCAGGGTTAGAAGGGTCATAATTAACACCATTCTTAAAATTACCAAGCTCCTCTAATGCTTTCACTTCCCACCCCTCAGGAATTTCTCTTTTTAGTGCTGCGTTGTACACCATTTTGCCACCCGATGATTTATAGGGTTTGCCTATACCCACCCCGTCCTGCGGACACCCCTCCAAAGGAGGGGAATAGGGAAAATCGAATTGTACAAACCAATAATCGTACAGCGTTTTTGCCATTGCTTCCAACTCGGCATTGATGCGGTTGTTGAGTTCTATTTTGGAATCTAAGGCGGAAAGAACCGAGGCTATTGCCTTCCATTCCGTTTTTTCTGGAACTGGAACTTCAAAATTTTGTATTGCCTTTAACGAAAGGTTTTTTATAGTTGAGCCAGTTGCTACATTGTAAAAATATAATTGAACATCTTTTAATTGAAAGTAGTAATAGAAAAACTTATTTATATCCGTTTTGAAATTCAAATATGCTGCACTTTTCCCAAGCATAATTTTCTGACCTCCATAAAATGCTAAACTACCTAGTGTTCCATTTATTGAAAGTAAAAGTGTATTATCATTTAATTCAATAAAACCCTCGTTAAAATCAGACTCAGCAACTCGATTTGTATTGGGTGTTATCTCTATTTTGCCATTTTTAAGGTTATTCCCATTTATGAAATAATATTCGCTTTTATCATCGTAGGAAGGGGTTCCGTGTAGTCCATCACCAATACGACTACAAAGCGACTTTAACGGCATTTTAGACCAATGATTAATTGCCATAAATCAACCCCTCCAATTGCTTTTTAATCTCCTTTTCCAAATCAGAAGATTCAGAAAATAACTTATTCAAATTGGTTTTATAACCGTTCATCTTTGTTTCAAATTCCTCGTGTGTTATATCTACATATTCGATTTTTACCTCAAAATATTGCCCTGCACTAAAGCTGTAGTTTTTTTCTTTAATATCGTCGTACGAAACAACCACAGAAAAATCGTCAACTACCTCTTTGTTGTTAAAGGTGTTTATGATTTTATTTTCTTCGTCTGGGGTTAGGACAGTACGCTGGTTCTTTCCATCATCTTTAATGGTTTCGCCTAATTTGGAGGCATCGATTAATACCACATCGCCTTTGTCAGCTTCGTCGATAAATAAAATAGACACGTTTGTACCTGTAGCTGCAAAAATATTGCTTGGCATGCTTACCACACCGCGTAGCATTTTTTCATCGACCAAACGCTCACGAATTTTTTTGTCTATACCACTTTGTGCGGTAATAAAACCTGTAGGTACTACAACAGCAGCTTTTCCTCCCTTTTTCAAGCTAAACATAATGTGCTGTAAAAACATGAGGTAAATAGCCATGCTTTCTTTTTTTGTTTTAGGCACATTAGGTATTCCTGCAAAAAAGCGCGCGTTATTTTGCTTGGTGTCGAGGTCGGCACTATAATCCGAGAAATCGAGCTTAAAGGGTGGATTAGAAACGATGTAATCGAACTTTTGCAGCTCACCGTTTTCTTTATGATAGGGCTCTAAAATGGTATTGCCTTTTACAATGTTGGGTATGGAATGCACAAGGTTGTTCAAAATAAGGTTCAAACGCAAGAGGCTTGAGGATTTCTGCGAAATATCCTGCGAATAAATGGTGCATTTGTCCTCGCCAATCTGGTGGGCAAGGTTCATTAACAGCGTACCTGAACCCGCCGAAGGGTCGTAACAGGTTACGTTGTTCACATCGCCATGCACCATGCATCGCGCCATGATTTTTGCTACGGCATGGGGCGTAAAGTATTCGGCATATTTACCGCCGCTGTTGGTGTTGTAGTCTTTAATGAGGTATTCGAAAATGGTAGCGTAGAAATCGAATTTTTCATTAAAAATATGTTCGAAGCTAAAACCAATTAATTTATTGATAATGGCACGGCAAAAGTCATCGCGCTTATCGGATACATATTTACTGATGTTTTCGAAAAGGGTAATCTTTTCGCCATCCTGTGTGATTACCGAAAATATATCGCTGTTCTCTTTTGCAATATCCAGCAGGGTATTGTCGAAAGTATCGGCAAATTTGGGTTCGTTTTGTTTTTCGAACAAGGCACTTATCAAATGGTCGGGCTTTATGCTTGCTGTTGCCTCGCTCATTTGCATGGTGAGCATTTCGTAATCGTCGGCACTATACCTTTTTAATATTTCAACCGGTTTTTCGGCATTGGCTATTTTATCATCGAGCTTTTTTACCTCGTAAACAAATTTGTCGTTCAAAAATTTATACAGAAATACCTGTGTAATAATCTTAAACTCGTTTCCATCGTTCCCCAAACCATAGTTGGCACAAACCGATTTTAAACTGTCGATAAGTTCTTTGGTTTCTTTCTCAAATTTCTGTGTGGCTGTCATATAAAATTGTCTGAATCAGGATTTGTAGGATTATTTGATTAACAGGATTTTGTTCCCTACATTCTGATATATTTGTTTCATTATTGGTCTGTCTGTGTTTTACCTGTTCTATCTTATTCAATTATAATAAATCTTGCTTATCCTTCAATCCTTAGAATTCTGATTCAGACAATATTCTGATTAAATATTTTCTTAAATTGTAAACTCTGTGCGCCAAAATTAATGAGCAAGCCAATTGGTTTATCATAGGCTACCACATAATTTTTAGCCTGTGCCAAATGAACGTCTTCTAAATTGATCATTGCTTTTATCTCTACCACTACTTGATTTTCTACAATAAAATCTGCCCTTCTGGTACCAACATCTATTCCTTCGTAATAAATTGTTTGTTCTTTCTCCCGTTCGTATTCCAACCCTGCTTTCTCAAACTCTAAAGCTAAGCACCTTTGGTATATAACTTCCTGAAACCCGTTACCCAAGGTGTTATGCACTTTCATGGCACAACCATTTATTTTATAAGTAATGTCGTCTAATTTCATTTGTCTGATTCTGGATTTTCAGGATTATTGGATTTCTTGATTTTATATTGTCGCTGTAGTGACCATTATATTTAATCATTTGCTTTTTTTACTTTTCAAATAATCTTGTTCATCTTTTCATCCTGCAAATCCAGATTCTGACAATTAAGCTGTACGTCCATAAAACTCATTCATGTATTCTTTTACCACCATGGCATTTATCAACTTGCTGCGGTTGGCATCGAGTGGTAAATGGTATTTGTTTTTCAATTGCTCGATAACCAAACGCAAAATCATTTTTTCTACAAAGCTTTCGTTTTCCAACATTTTTGCATTTAGCTGTATCTGGTTATCTACTTCCTGTTTCAAACTTTGTAAGGCTTCAAACAGTTTTGCTTCGCTATCGGTTAAAGGGTCTTTCTCCATTAATCGCTTATGCAAACGGGCATATTTTTCATCGTTTTTATACTTGGCGCGAAGTAACTGATTTTTGCGTTCCAATTCGCGGGCTTTGTTGTATATAATTTCCAAAGCGGCAATGTTGGCTTCCATTTCCTCTTTGGTAACTTCGTTCAGGTTTTTCTTTTTAAATAAGCGTTCCAGTTCTTCTTTTAACGAAATAAATTCAGGGTCTTTCTGGTCGAAATTACCGCCCAATGCTTCACGGGTTTTCTGTAAGGTATCTTTTAACTTATCAGCAATAACCATTTCTTCCTCTTTCACCTTGGTAAATGCAAAAATTACATCTTCCAAGGCTACGTTCAGCAAATTGGTAGTATCTACACTATTCTCCAATCGCTCTTTTGTGTTGATAAGGGCTAAACGGTTGTTTGCATCGCGCGAAAGAATGTTGAGCATTTTAAAATCGAGCTTGTCGAGTAATTCAAAATTGCCCGAAAGTCGAATGATATTGTAAAGTGCCTTTGCATTGTTCAGCACTTTGGTAATTTTCAGCATTACAGCACGGTCGTTAATCTCGCTTATTTGCTGAGAGAAAACCTCTGCATTCTCGGTGTCGAAATGGAATAATACTTCTTTTATTTCCTGAATTTCAGCTTCAATTTCTTCAGCCGATTTAAAGAGGTTGGAATAATGTTCCATTTCATCGCCCAACTCGGCTTGAAGTTCATTAAAGTAATCACGATTGGTTTTATCGAACTCTTTTTGAATGTCGGCAAAATCCACTACATAACCGTAAAGGAAATTCTTATACCTGCGGTTAACACGGGTTAGGGTTTGCAATAAGTTGTGCGCTCTAATTACACGGCCAATGTATAATTTCTTCAAACGTTTAGCATCGAAACCGGTAAGGAGCATGTTAAACACAAAAAGAAAATCGATTTTTCCGTCTTTGAAATCGTCTATCAGGTCTTTGCGTTCCTGTTTGGTTCCTTCGTCATGTAAAATAAGAACAGCGCTTGTTACTTTACTTTTTCGTTTTTGCTTTTCGCCATAGCTTTCTTCGGGTTCGGCAGCCTGTAATAAAATATCGTCGGTTTTGTTGGCATATTTATCCTGAAAAATCTTGTACATCATTTTTGCCTGAGGAGCAGAATCACATACCACCATACCGCCAATGGAATTGTCGTTCATGATAATACGGGCTTTTTCAAAATCCTTAATGATGTAATCGAGCATTGGCTCCACAAACTTGTAATGGGCATATACTGTAGTTCTATCAGCATTGCCTTTAAGAATTTCAATTTCTTTTAAGGCTTCCTGTAAAGTGAGTTTGTACGTTGTTTCAATCTCTTCGCGAATGAGGCGTAAAGTATATCCGTCTTTAATTGAAGCATTGTAATAATACTTGTGAATATAATCGCCGAAAAGAGTTTTTGAATTATATTCTGAACCTAGAAGCGGAGTGCCAGTCAATCCGATTTTTACAGAGCCCTTATCAGCCTGTTCCAGATTTGCCAAAAAGCTTCCCTTTGGATTATAGCTACGATGAACTTCATCTAAAAAGAATACCCGTTGTATGTTTAACTGATAATCGGTATTAGGAATAACATTTGGGTCGTCCTCAAATTTTTGGATGTTTACAACGGTAATTTCGGCTTTTCCTGAATGATTGTGAATTACTGTTGTTGCTTTGATGTCCTTTGCAAAAGCATCGCGCGAATCGATTTCGTGTACCACCAATCCGCGTGCTTTAAACTCTTTGGCAGCTTGTATTAAAAGGTCGATGCGGTCGACAATGAAATAAAATTTAGGAACAATGCCCTGCTTTTGGTAATAATCGGTTAAGTGTTTAACGTTGTAATAGGCTAAAGCCGTTTTTCCACTGCCTTGTGTATGCCAAATAATACCCTTTTTTACGTTGTTGTTCAGCTTGTTTTCAATTGCCTTGGTCGCAAAAATCTGAGGATAACGCATGATGTGTTTTTCCAGGCCCTTTGATTCCTTTACATAGGCAATTGCATACTGTAAAAGAAAAGCCAGTCTTTCTTTCTGGAATAAAGAAGTGCAAATTCGATTTGTAGGTGTATTGGGGTTTTTATTGATGAGGAACTCCTTTGAGTTTTTAATACTCAACAGGTTGTTGTCTTTTAGAACCACTGTTTCAGTTTCATCGTCAATCGGCTTTAGCAAAGTATCTAAATCGAACTTTTCTTCTTCCCTAAAATAGTTAAAAGGAGGTTTGTCATAAGAAGCAGTTGCATAAAAAGCACCTTCAATTGGTTCAGGAGTGCTGTCATCGTATTCCATATTATTAGAGAATACCATGATTTGAGTGAGGTTCACAAACTTGCGAAACTTCTTATTTCCGAATCGGGTTTGAATCCGTTTGTGTTCTGCAATTATACCGTCTCTGTTATTTGGCTTTTTTACTTCAACGAATGCTAAAGGCATCCCATTAATCAATAGAATAATGTCGGGTCGGAATTCTTCCTCATCCTTTTTGTAAGTAAGCTCCGTTACAACGTGAAATTTATTGTTGCTGAAATCCTCGAAATCAATCAGTCTGGTTTTCGATTTATTAGATATTTTTTCGTAGAAAGCTTTTCCTAAATCCTCATTTTCCAGTGTCAGTGATAATTCATCGTATTCTCTGTGTATGTCGGATTCTGAAAGTTGTGGATTTAGGTGTTTTACGCTGGCTTTGAAAATATCCGTGAAAATATTGGTCGACTCATCCCAAGTCTGACCGGACAATGAAAGGTATTCATATCCCAATCGAATCAGGTGTAATATGGTAGGGATTTTAACCCTTGAGTCTTCGTTAAATTTCATTTCTTTTTAATCCAATTCTCAAATTAGCTGCAAAATAACAAATTTGCATGGGTGCGATGGCAAAAAAACAACTCTCCCCTCAAAAATAATGGCTGAAGCCTTGGCTGGAGGAGTTTGCAAATGAGTGCAATGAGGCTTGGCTGTTTATTATTTCGTTTTTCTTTTCTGTCTTTTAGTAGCAAATTGTACGATGTGTCTGTTTTTACACTTACCGTTAACGTTTCGCATCTACCCGCAGGTAGGGCAGACTAAAAAAGGACTTCTGCGAATTATTGTTTTTTAGCATTGTAATATTCTTCATGGGAACGAAAGTGTCCGTGCTTGCGTGTAGATGCTGTTAGCTGCTGTTCTTCTTTCCATCGTGTCTTTATTTGAAGCGTTCTTTTATGTAATCAACTTGTTTCTTTCCTTCAAGCTTATCTGTTGCTGGATTTGTCCTAACAAAAAACTCTATTTGGTCATAAAAGCAAGGTTCACTTGATGCTTTACAGTCAACCCTTAATACTTGATGTCCAGCAATGTTGAATAAGTCGTAATCAATTAATGAATAAAACTCTGAACCAATTTTTGAATTTATTGCATTTTTAAAATTCAGTTTATACTTGTCAATTGACGTAAAAAAGTCATCTTCAACTCCTTTTATTTCTCCATTGTCAGCAATGCCGATAAGAAGCGTTCCGCCGTCTGCGTTTAGAAAACCAACAATATTTTTTAAGGAAGATTTTTCAATCTCTTTATCTTTTAGTCCTGTCTTAATGTTTTTAGAAAATGATTCTTTAAACTCAATGTGTTTGTTTTCTCCCTTTCTAATCAAACTTAAAATTTGGTCTTCTGAAGAGAGTTGTTTCAATGGACTTTGAATACTTTCAAACTTGTCAAGGATAACATTTGCACTCTTTGGATTCAAACTAAGTTCAGTTTTTAGCTGATTAATTGTGACTTGTAGTTCAGCTAGTTTTTGATTGGTCAGAATTAGTAAACTCTGTTCAGTTAAACTAGGAATTGAAACAAAACAGTTTTCAATGTCTGATTTATTTATGTTCGGAATAAAGCTGCCGCTTGTCAGCGATTTCAATATTTGTCTGCCTAAATCCGAATGAAAGAACAACGCAAGGTATTCAGATTTTACTATGTCCGAGTTGAGAACAACTTGAAAAATATTTTGGTGTTTAATTGTTGTTGCTTCAATGTCCGCTACAACAAGAGAAGTTCCAATTTTAGGAATATAAATACTGTTGGGTTTATCTTGAAATGATTCACGGGTTAAGTTGATTTCAAGTGCAACATCTTTCAGCTTATACTTATTGTATTCTTTGTATTGCGTTTGAAGATTGTCTATTTCATTCTCAATTCTATACTTAAAAAAGGATTCAAAACTTTCTCTGGCAACAATAATCCCTGTAGCTAAATTGTTTGTTGATATTCTTGCATTAATGGAATCCAGTAAAGGCTCAAAGTCGCTTGTGATTTCTCCTATAAAAAGTTCGTTTTGCTTTTGTCTTTCAAAATGAATGATGATTGGTTGAAATACCGTTTCAGGATAAAGCAACTTTTCAGGAAGTTCAAATATAGAGTTGTGAAAATAATTTTCCAACGCTAAGTCGTTAAGAAATTTTTGTCCTTGTGTTGAAAACAAAATGCTTGGTTCAATTAAAAAGAATGCTTTCCCATTTTCATTTAAGGTTCGCAATGAAGTCAAAACATAGCTCCAGTTTTTATTAACTTTAAGTTTTGAAACTGTGTCAGTCGGTATAGATTGCATACCAAATGGAAGGTCGCCAATTACCAAATCAAATTGTTTGTTCTTAACCCTTTCAAAATCTCCTTCAATCTTCAATTCTGTTAACGATTTGTTTGAAATGTCAAGTATTTGCGGCGTTGTAAAATTCAAAAGCAGAATGTCTTTAACTTGTCCGTTTGATACGAACTGATTTAGAAAATCTGTTACTATTTGTTTACTATTTTTCATTTCTATTTCCCGTTTTATTCAGTCAATTCAATGTTTGCAGTGTTGTCTTAGAATAGCAGCTAACGGTTGTCGACATATTGTCGTGTGTGGTTGGCGAAGCTATCAACTATCAGTTTACAGCCACTTTTGTTTACGAGCCATAAACCTTTGAAACCCTTATTGACTATATTGTGTGTTGTGTTGCGTATTTTAAAGTTCACTTTCAATCGTTGCAATCAAATCATTAAAATAGCCATCTCCCATTGTATTGATGTAATAATTAATCGCTTTATAGTTTAAAATCTCTTTACTTATCACTGCATGTTTCGATAGAATTTCACCAAATTCATGATGGTCTATATCAGCTGTTATATTAAAAATATGTTCAACATCAATCTTAAACTCTTGATTTATAGATTGAATTACGGAATTATCTTTGTAAACTTCAACTTCTGGTGGTTGAGTCCCTGGTAATGAAAATAATTTTTCAGGAGGATTTGGCCCTTTATCAGCGTCTCTAATACCAATGGTTCTTAAATTCCCTCAATAATTTCACTGCATTGCGAACAGAATCAGTGTCTCCAACAGCTTGTATATTTATTACTTTTAAAATTTCAGGTTTTATTCGCCTTATTATCTCTGCCAACAAATGACTAGCAAATACATCTTCAACACAGATATTCAAAGCTTTTTGATGTCCATTAGATAATAAAGATTTTGCACGGTAGGCTGATAATTTATCATGCACCTTCACTTGATTTTCTTGCCTAATTAAAAATTTTCTCGCCTCCGGTGGTAGTGTTTCTAAAATAATATTTGAATGCGTTGACAAAATAATTTGATGATGTCTTCTATTAACAACATCAAGAAAATAATTTGCTAAGTGATGTTGTGCATCTTCGTGTAATGAAGTTTCTGGCTCTTCAATAATGAATAGACTTTGTTCAGGAGAATTTTCCATTAAATCAATCATATACAGCAATCGCCCTTCTCCAAATCCCATGTTATTTTCTGAATAAACATGGCCATTACGACTTGCTAATCCAAGCTCTCCAGACTTATTTTGGTGAGTAATTTCTTGAAATGCAATGTCTTCATAATGATTGTCAAGAATTCTACCTACATGTTGCTTTGAAATTACAGATAATTCACGGCGTAAACCTAATTCAATTTGTTGTGCTCTATATATACTTAAATCTTTCCGTTCAACTTTAGGAATATAAAGAGTAAAACCAACATAAAAGCAATGTCTCTCTGGTTGACGTTTGTATCCAGTCCATTCAGATTGCATTCGTGTAACTGTTAATTCTTGGTTCTTTGCAAGATTAGTAGTATAAGAATAAAGAACATTCGAACCCACTCCAAATGGCATTGGGTCAGCAACATTTACCGGAAAGAAATCTTTTATATAATATCGTTTATAGTTTAGGGCTGTAACAGGTCTTCTATAACCACAAATAGCTAATTGTCCAATTGTACTTTTACCTGTACCATTAATTCCTGATATTGCAGTTATTGGATATTCAAAATTTATTTCTAAGTTATGAATCCCTCGAAATCCATTAATCATAATTGAATGCAAACAGGCTCCAAAATTATTGTAACGATTTTGAATCCGGTATTTCTGAAATATGGCTAGTCTTAGGTCTCTCATTTGCACTTAGGTTCGTTAATATGCGACACAACTAGATAATACCCCCAACTTACAAAAAATTTCCCTGCCCTAAAAATCCAACCACTGCACGTTTTCAACTCCTGCCCTTATTTCAAAAAAGCTCTGCTCTTTGCACCCACCCCACCCCCTTTTCCCCTCCCTCAAAAAACCAAAACAAAGGCTAGGTGAATAACTTGTTAATTTTTTTTCAGCACGCAATATTTTTTTTCCTTTTTCAATTTCATAATTTTCAACACGATAGTTCCCTCATTTCTAACCCTTAAGTCTAATTTTATGGCAAGTACTACAGAAACCGGCCATGCTATCAACGTGGCCAACCTCGATGTCTTAATCTCTTTTGTATCGGATTATGGCACAGCCTACAACCCCTCCAATGCAGCCATTGCGCTGCCGGCTTTACAATCGCTCTCTGCACGTTCCAAAACTGCCATGGCTGCGGTCAATTCAGCTTTGTCGGCCTACACCAATGCCATTGCTGCACGCGAAATTGCTTTTGCTCCTTTAAGCAAATTCATTACACGTGTAAGCAATGCTCTAAAAGCCTCCGGGGCTAGCGCTCAAACAATCGACAGTGCCAAATCACTGGCACGCAAAATTCAGGGTGGCCGCGCTTCGGCAAAACTAAGCGACGAAGAAAAACAGCTAAAAGCTGCGGCGGGTAAAACGGTAAAAGAGTCTTCGGCCTCACAAATGAGTTATGACAACCGCCTCGACAATTTCGATAAACTCATTAAACTCCTGGCAAGCAATGCGGTGTATGCACCCAACGAAACCGAGTTAACAGTGACCGGCCTCACGGCTTTGTATACCGCTTTAAACTCAAGCAATGCAGCCGTTGTCGCAGCCTCTGTTACCTTAAACAATGCCCGTATTGCCCGTAACGAAGTGCTGTACCATAATCCGTCGGGTATATACGATGCTGCCGGCGATGCAAAGGCTTATGTGAAGTCAGTTTTTGGTGCCTCAAGCCCTCAATTCAAACAAATTGGCGGGCTAAAGTTTACCAATCTCAGGTAATTACGCTTAAATCTTAGCACTTTTAAATTTTGCCTAAGCACTTTGCCTTATAGCAAGAGGCATTTTTCATATACTTCGAGGGCTTTTGCATTATTTAAAAGTGCTTCTTCATTTTCCTAAAGGCATTTTACATTCTACCTCCGCGCTTTTACATATAGTCAAAGGGTTTTTACATTCTGCCTCCGCGCTTTTACATATAACCAAAGGGTTTTTATATTTTGCCTCCGCGCTTTTACAAATAGCCAGAGGGTTTTTACATTCTGCCTCCGCGTTTTAACAAAAAGTCAAAGGGGTTTTTCATTTAGCCTCCGCGCTTTTACAAAAAGTCAAAGGGTTTTTACAAATAGCCAAAGGCTTATAGAGTTAAGTTAAGAAAAGTTACCGTCATCGAGGAACGAAGCGATCTCTTTATTCAGCAGATTGCTTCACTTTATTCGCAATGAAGAACATACTGGAAGGCTAGCTTAACTATATTGGGCTCGCGATAGCTGGAGATTTGGGTTGCAAACCCAAATCAGCGGGGGTTATGCTTCGCGCGTGGCTCATCCCCTTAAGGGGAAAGAGGGGTGTGCGTGGGCAAGATATAAAATAAGCTTACAACTGGCATAATAGTGGCTAATCATTTAGTAAAAATACAGACTATACCTTCGCGGCTGCAGAAACCCTCTATTTAAAGACAGGGCAACAATTAGCTTTGTTAAAAAAACCGGATGAGGGAGAATTTTTTATACCTTGTATATTAAAGCTTTACCATGAAGAATTTTTTAGCACTACTGGCATTTATCTTCTTTCAGCATTTTTCGTTTGCTCAAATAAGTGTGCTGGATACTTTAAGTAATGTGCTAATGCGAAAAATTGAGGACTCCACCAAAATAGACCTGCTTAACAAGAAAATTACCGAATTCTCAGCCATCCAACCGGAATATACTCTTCTTTATTCAGACTCCGCAATTGAACTCTCCATAAGTATTCGCGACTCTGCAAGACTTGCACATTCCATTAGCCGGAAAGCAGTGGCTCAATATTATCTGGGCGATTTTAACAGCTCCATGGAAAATTATTTTTTATCGCTGAGCATTAAAGATAAAATCGGCGATAATGAATCGGTAATAAAGGAATACAATAACATTGGTTTGATTTTAAACAACCTCGAAAATTACAAGATAGCTGCTCAATATTTTGAGCTTGCGTTAAATATATTGGAAAAGAATAAGGGTGACAGGTTTATAAAAGCATTGGCATTAAACAACTTGGGGGTGAGCTACAGAGGTTTAAAGCAATACGATTCAGCAAAAGTTGCCTATAAGAAAGCTTTGGAGATCAATACCGAAATTGGAGCCCTGCGGTCAAAGGCCCATAACCTGAACAACCTGGGTAACCTGTATTTTCTGGACAAGGATTATAATAGTGCAATTGACTATCTAAGCCAGGCCCTGGAATTAAATCGGTCGCTCTACAACAATTACGAGGAAGCCCAGAATTTATGTAACCTGGCCGATGTGTATTTAGCAACTAATGATTACACAAAAGCCCTTAGCCATTTAAACGATGCTGAAAAAATAATTCTTGAAATTAATGCTGATTATCTAAAAACAAGGCTTCTTAACCTTTACTCCAATTACTATAGTGCCAAGAAGATGTACCGTGAGGCCTATATTTACAGGGACAAATATGCCCTACTAAGAGATAGCATCATTCAAGCATCCAGAGTCAAACAATTTGATCAATTAAAAAATCTGGCGAATGCGGAAAAAGAAATTCAGAAGGTTGAATTCCTCAGGCAGATAAATACCTTGCAAGAGAAAGAAATTCGGGTTCAAAGATTTATGCTTATTGGCGGAAGCCTATTATTACTGTCCATTCTGACCTTGCTTTTTATTACCCTAAAAAATCTCAAAACCATCAAACAACTCAATATTAAGCTTCTTGATCGAACCTACGAAATAGAAACTCTTAACGAAGAACTCTACTCCACCAACGAAGAACTTCATGCGCAACGCGATAATCTGGAAATCGCGTTAACAACTCTTCAGGCTACGCAAAAACAACTTATCCATGCTGAAAAGATGGCTTCCATAGGTGTTCTGGCATCCGGAGTGGCGCATGAGATTAATAACCCGTTAAATTATATCATGGGAGGTATTGTAGGTATAGAAAACTATTTGAGCAAGAATCTAAATTCTCATCTCGAGGAATTATCTCCACTCATAAATGCAATAAATACCGGCGTAGACAGAGCAGCTGCCATAGTTACCAGCCTGAACCATTATAGCTCTATTGGCAAAAGTTCGATAACAGAATGCGATGTCCATGCACTAATTGACAATTGTCTTGATATGCTACAAGATCAGATTACAAATAAAGCGGAGATTAAAAGAATATACAACGCGAAACCTCGTATGGTTTTTTTCAACGAAAACAAATTGCAACAGGCCATTTTTAATATTTTGCTAAATGCTGTTCAATCCATCGAAAGTGATGGAAAAATTACAATTACTACCTTCGGTACAGAAGATAACTTCAGCATAAAAATTGAAGATAACGGTTGCGGCATAAGTAAAGAAAATCTGTCAAAAGTTTTCGATCCCTTCTTTACAACCAAAGATCCGGGCAAAGGAGCCGGATTAGGACTCTCAATTGCATATAATATTTTCAAAGAGCAAAATGGAAGCATAGAGCTCGATTCTGTGCTCAACAAAGGCACTTGTGTAACTATTCAGTTTTCGCCCTCGGGCAAGCCTACTGCACAAGAGGCAAATAAGGAATAAGCAACTTTCTAGCCCCTCTGAAAGCAACAATCGGTGGCTTACAATTCGACTAAACAAAAAACCCGGAGTAAGCCAACAGGCAAATACTCCGGGTTTTCACAAGCAACAATATTTTAAAGAACTAAAACTTGTAGACGAAAGCCAAAAGACCTCTGGTATTCGATACTGCTTTATCATTTGTTACACGACCCTGGCTATCGCCATTGGCAGTACCGTATGTGGCCACGGTGTGCTCAAGTTCAAAGGCAATTTCAAATTTTCCCGATATGAAAGTAACCCGTGGGGCAAGCCTGTATACATTATCGATATTGGAGCCCCTTGCATAGAAAGTCTTTGTTTTAATATTATCTGCAGATCCTAAATTCTTTGTATATCCTGTAAACAATCCAAATTGAATTTTCTTTCCATTTGTATTCGCGTCAAGCCATACCGATGCGGTGTTCAGGTTTGTAAAGCTTTTGGCACCCGTAAGCGAATCGTTTATCTGTTGCACAGCATAGCCACCAATCATTGCCATGTCATATGCATTCTGGGCATACACCCCTTCGATGCGAATCGAAACAGGTTTGAATTTAAATCTGGCAAAGGCTATGGCCGAAAGGCTGCTAATGGTTTCTGTCGATTGATAAGTTAATATCTTAGTATAATCAACCGTGTAAAGCTCTGGCAGAAGTGTTTTATAGTCGATGCCTGCACCAAACAAATGCTCGGATGAATCGGGAGCAAACTGCACCTGAAAATGCGCATTTGGAATTGCCGCATTGCGCATGTATTTCGGACTGGCAACTGCAAGGGAAGTGTACTCGCCAGTGGTAGAATTTTTAACATATTCAGGGCCCGTGCTGGAAAAATCGCGTTGCGTAAACAGGCAGCCAATCAATTTCAAGCCTCCGAAAGATTGGCTCACCCTTATCTGCGGATTTCGGGAAAAGGGTTGAAAAGGTGCACCGGTATTGAACGATACCGTACCCGGAAACGATTCGGCAATAAACATCGGATGCCAATACTGCCCCACTAAAAGCTCGGTTGTTTTCCAGTTCAGTTTCACAAAAGCATGCCGTAAACGGAACCCGTTTAAATCGCCAAAGCTGCTGTTTTCGTTGCCAAAGAAGTCGGCTTCCAACACACCCGAAGTTTTTGCACCAAAAGCATCGGGACCTGTAATAGAGCCTCTTAACCTCGATTGAATGGAAAGCATGTTAAAAGTTGACTTATCATTGATATCATTCTTGTTGGCATCTGGGGATACATTTTCGGGATAAAGTAAAAAGTGCCCTTCGCGGATATTCACTGTTTGTCGGGTATCGTAAAAAATATCTGTTTTTACAAATCCTGAGAAACTGATACCAAATTTTGGTGCTTCTTTGTTCTCCTGAGCCTGAACTGCCAGAGAAATAATTGCCAATAGAACCAAACTTAATTTCTTCATAGATATATTATTTACTAAAATCTTTTGTTGAATTGTCTTTCTGGGTCATAAGTGAAATTGTCACCAAAGTAATTACGGCCAATGGTATGGAGATAATGCCGGGGTTGTCGAGCGGAATTGGAGCATCTGCAGGTACAAGGCCATACTTATCGTACATGGTGGGCGAAAATAAAATGATGCCTATTGAAGAAACAATACCTACAATAATTGACCATGCAATACCTTTGGCGGTAGTCTTTTTCCAGAATAAAAGGAATAGAATTGCCGGAAGGTTAGCAGATGCTGCCACAGCAAATGCCAGCCCCACCAGGAAGGACACGTTCATTCCTTTAAACAGGATTCCCAGGATGATGGCAAAAATACCAACGCCAATAGCAGCAAGTTTTCCGGCCTTCACTTTAGCTTTGTCAGACATTTCAACTTGCAGGTACTTATCGATAAAATCGTGCGCAATAGCACCCGACGAGGCTACAATAAGCCCACTAACTGTTCCAAGCACAGTGGCAAAGGCAATGGCAGATATGATGGAAAAGATTCCTATCCCAAATGTTTTTGCCAATAGAGGTGCCGACATGTTGCTGCTCTCTACATCCAAGGCACCGCTAATCATGGAACCAAGCCCCATGTATAGAGTTAGAACATAGAAAAATCCGATAGCTGAAATAGCCACAATGGTAGATTTTCTTGCGGCCCGTTGGCTGGGTACTGTGTAGTATCTGATTAAAATGTGCGGCAATGCCGATGTGCCCAGGAATAAGGCCAACATCAACGACAAGAAGTTTAATCTATCCCAGAAGGATGCTCCGGCCGATTTCGATAACTTGTATAAAAGGCCTGGTTTCATCACATTTTCACCTTTGGTAACATTTTGGTACCACACAGTTACTTTGTCATCTCCGTCGGAAAAAGCCTTTTTTGTAAAGCGCACAACTTCGCTGCTTTCAATGGTTTCTAAAAATTCAAATGGTCCAACAGGGCCCGTTTTGTCGACTTCTTTACCATCCACAATAATTTTGCTGAGGTGTCCGACCTGATAAAATTTCTTCTCAGATTTTGGCGCGCCATTGTATAGCTTTTCGCCAACAGGGTTTACTGTGATATAAGGCATTTCGTCGAGAACTGCCTTATCCTCTGTTTTGTTGAGTTTATACCAGCCATCGATTCCATCTTTCTCAACTTTCACAAAGACATTTTTGTCTACCACTTTGGTGGTTTTAATCGCATAGGTTGAATCTGATACACTCACAATGGTATCGTTTGCAACCGCTGCATTGATTTGGACAAATTTGTGGTAGTTCTCATTCGGATTTAAGGTCAATCCATTGTTTAAAATATAGACTGTAAGGATTGTAGAGAAAATAACCAGCAAGGCACCTTTCACAAATTGCACATAAGTGGTTGAGGTCATACCTGCTGTGGCTACAATGTAGATTACAATAGAACCAACAATTACCACTCCCATCCAGTGAGGCAATCCGAGCAGAGGAACAACCAGATCGCCGGCTCCAACCATTTGTGGTATCAGGTAGAAAATTGAAACAATAAGCGTACTTATTGAGGCCGCTAATTTGATGTGTTTCGAATTAAACCTTGAATCAAGGGCATCGGTAAAAGTGTACTTGCCTAATTTTTTAAGTGGTTCGGCCACTAAAAATAAAGCTACTACCCAGCCTGCAAGGTATCCGATGGAGTATAAGAATCCATCATAACCCGAAAATGCAATCATTCCGCATATTCCTAAAAAGGAGGCGGCTGATAAATAATCACCGGCAAAGGCGATACCGTTTACCGCCCAGTGAATATTTCCGCCGGCTGCATAATAGCTTGAAGCCGACTTAGTTTTTCTTGCAAAGTAAAAGGAGAGGCCTAATACTAAACCAACAATAAATAGAAAAATTGCTATCGCCAAATTTGAAACTTCGTAAATCATATCTTCTTACTTTAGTATTAGTTTTTGTTTAATTTATTTTCCAACCTTGTGCAGAAATAATTATAGATAAAGCCCATAACTATTGCAAGCAATATCAATCCAAAGCCATATACAATGGCCAGGTTTTGTCCGCTTAATACTTTCAGGCCCATTAATTCGGGTTTAGTTAAGCCTATCAGCACAAAACCAGCATAAATAATTGTATAAGCAATAAACATTTTCACGCCTAGCTTTGCTTTTCTTGCTGCAGCCTTGTCGGTTCCAATTTCTACTACGGGTTCATGTAACATATATTTTTGTTTTTAATTTTAAATTAAAATAAATTTTGCTGCTAAAGTTATCATTTAAAGCGTATGAGCAAATCTTTATTATATAGTTTTAATTGTCATTTTCAATTATTTAAAACCAATTTATGCAATTTATGAGATTTCATCAGAATAAAATTAGTTTTAATGGTCTGATGGAACACCCATGTTATTGATTTTATTCACTTTGTGTTTGCTAAACATGGGTGTGTCATCTACAAGAAATAATTCATGAAAATACAGTATTGTTCGGATTTGCACCTTGAATTTGGTGCAAACAGCAGTTATCTTTCTAAAAACCCCCTAAAAGTCAGTGGTGATATTTTACTGCTGGCCGGAGATATTATTCCACTGCACGATGAATTTTTTAACGACTCATTTTTTAGTTTTATAGCCGAAAATTATAAACAAGTATTTTGGGTACCGGGCAATCACGAATTTTATTACAAGGATATTACCGAATTCAGCAATTCCTATACTATTCGAATTAGAGAGAATATCCATATTGTAAACAATGTGGCTGTGGTTTACGATAATATCCGATTCGTTTTTAGCACATTATGGACAAAAATCAGCCCTGAAAATGAAAGAAACATAGAACTGGGTGTTGCAGATTTTTCCAGCATTTCGCATAAAAATAAAAAAATCAAAACGAAAGAATACAACCAGCTTCATCACGAATGTTTTGAGTTTATACGGCAATCTTCCAAAGAAATGCATAAAAAAACGGTAGTAGTCAGCCATCATTTACCCTCGAATTTGTGCAACTCTTCGGAGCATAAAAACAGTTCGATCAACGAAGCATTTTGTGTCGATTTAACCGATTTTATTGAGTCCAGTAATGTCAATTTCTGGATTTACGGCCACAGCCATTTTAATCAAAAGCCGCTGCTTGTTGGAAATACCATTCTACTCACCAATCAGTTGGGATATGTGCAGAACAACGAGCATAAAAGTTTTAAGCGGAATGCCTATTTTTCAATTTGAATAAAATAAGCGAATTCAGAGTTGAATTTTGGTGAAAGTATTACCGAATGAACAATTCCCCTCCTTTGGAGGGGTCAGGGGTGGGTTATTTTAACAATCTTATCAATACACAATTTAGTAATTTACACCGTTTTAAACCATTTAAGTGCTTATTCGAAAATCAATACTGAGTTTGTT
Source organism: Bacteroidota bacterium (assembly GCA_016699695.1). NCBI lineage: Bacteria > Pseudomonadati > Bacteroidota > Bacteroidota bacterium. The sequence continues at coordinate 1,902,293 of CP065006.1, read as the reverse complement.
CTGATAGGCTGGTAGTTGCGACAGCACTTTTTTTAGAATAGAAACTTCGATATCAATTAGGCTTTTTGTGTTCAATAAATTGGTTAAGGGTAGGTTTTTGTCCAATAAATTAATCTGGTTTTTGAAACGAAGTTTCATTAAATAGTTGTACACGAAAATAATTTCATCGACAGTCTTTTTTTCAAGAATATGTTTCGTTTTTAATGCCTCTAACCTTTCGATAGTGTTGGTTGCCCAAATATTGTTTTGAAGCGCATAGGTACGGGCAAACATGATTAAGTGATTAATACTCGCTTTTAAATCAAGCATTTCGGCATTACCATCCGACAGAATGTTTCCGGCAGAAATGCTTTGAGTTTTGGTGTTAAAACTGTGATAAGCCAGATGGTACAAGAAAACCGATTGCTTCGAAATCAAGGCATAAATCATTTTCCTTAATCGTTCTGCAAACTCTTCGCTGCCATATACATTTCTGAAGTCGAAGAAAATTATGGCATCCAGGAGATTTTGTGGTTCGGGAGTGATAATCCAGTTTGTGAAATATTTTTCCCAGGTGCTGATTGGTTTGTTCCACTGCGGATTTTTTGCCATTACATTGCCCTTGCAAAAAGAATAGCCTACGTGGTTTAAGGAGTTGCACACCATTTCCCCCAGCTGGTTGAAATATTCGCTCACCAATGCTTCTTTGTCAGCCTGCACATCTTCGTAAATAATGGCATTGTCCTGGTCGGTATACAAACTTTCTTCTCTTCTCCCCTCGCTTCCCAGGCATATAAAAGAAAAATCTGCAGGTGGTTCGCCCAATTTACTTATCGATAAATCAATAATTCTTTTTATAACCGAATCGGAAAAAGCAGAAGTAAGGTTGGTGATATGTTTAATAAATATGTCGCTTCTGATCAGAGGTTTAATAAACAGTTGATGCGCCTTATAGCATTGCTTTAGTTCATCGTTAGTTTCGGCCTTGCCGGCCTTATCGATGTAGAGGGAGAGTGAACTGGAGAAATGCTTATAAATTTCTTTTGTACTAAATATGCCTGATATTGTATTCGTTTCATCAAGCACAGCCAGGTGGTTAATGTTTTTCTCCTCGCTGATGCGAATGGCATCGATAACAGAAGTATGGCAACCTACATAGACAATAGGAGAACTCATGATTAAATAGACCGGGTTGTCCAGGTTCAGTTTTAAGGATAGTACCCGCTTTTGAATGTCGCTGTTTGAAATGATACCTATGTAGTCCTTTTCATTTTTGGTAACCAATAAACAATCGGTCTTTTGTTTCGATAATATTTTTACTGCTTCATCAATTGTTGCATCTGCATCGACTGTATTAAAGGGGATAATATATTTCTGAATAGCTTGTTCCAACAGAAAACTATTTGATTTTAAATCGGCAATCAGGTTATTGTAATGCGTTTTCTCTTTTTCCTGTACCGTGATGTCTTCGATTATCCCATCGCAAACTAAATGTTCAGGGTCTTCACTTTCAATTACAACCAGGGACATGGCAACTATCGAATTCTTATTGCTTTTGGGATTAATTGTTAAAATCCTGTTTTTTATATAGCCTTGCGATAAAAGTGTTTTTCTGAGGTTCTTTCTTTCCTCAGAATCTGTAAACAGCTTTAAAATATTCACTTCAGAAAGCTCGTCAAAGCTTTCAAATCCAAGAATTCGAATAGCTGTTTCGTTGGCCAGTAAAATTTTGCCCTTTGTATCGATTCTTACTTTAAAAAAGCCCAGGTTCAGAGTACCAATCAGTTTTTGATAGTCGAGATTGGAAAAGGATTGACTCCGGTCGATACTCAGGTCTTTCACAATAAAAATATTCACCATGTTACCAAAAAACTTAGCGGTTGATGCGGTAACAAGAACCTCTACAAATCCACCATTTTTCTTTTTCAGGTTAAGCTCGAACTGACCTTCTTTAATAACAGCATTCTTTAAAAAAATATCGATAATATCTTTGTTGTTGTTCTCGCTGACTATTTCATCGAGCGAACGGTGAATGAGTTCGGCAGACTCGTAACCAATTAACTTATTGAGCACCCTGTTAACAAAAGTAATTTTACCATCGATAAGCATCAACAAACCTTCGGTGGCTGCCTCCACAAGAGTTTTGTATTTTTCTTTCGATTCGTTTAAATCCTTTTCCGCTTCAATTCTTTTGCGTTCTATGTGCAAACTTTGTTTGATAATATAAAATAGCAGAAGAGCGGTTAAAATGGATATGCCAATCGAAATCCAAAGCATTCTTCTGGATAGAGCCGAAATTTCTTTCTTCACATCTTCGATGTAAATACCTGTTCCTATAACCCAATTCCAGGGTTTAAAGATTTTTACATACGACAATTTCGGAACAATGTGAAGGGAGTCGTCTTTCCATTGCCACATGTAATTGACATAGCCATGCTCCGATTTTTTTACCGTTTCAACGCATTCTACAAAAAGCCTTTTTCCATGCGGATCGGTGAAATCCGATAAATCTTTCCCATTCAGGTCGGCCCTGAACGGATGCATAATCATATTCGGAAAAGTATCGGTTATCCAAAAATAATCTTTGCTTTCATCGCCATAGCGTAAATACTGAATTCGCGATATGGCGTACTTTTGGGCCTCTTCGCGGGTAAGCAGTCCATTTCTCTCGTCGGTTTCATACTCCAACAATATGCTCAAGGCCGAGTTGGTAAGCTCCTGTATCATTTCCCGTTTTCCGTTCATGATATTCTGCTGGAACCGGGGGATAATGATTAAGAAAATAGTAAGAATAAACAATAAAATTGTGAGAATGGTAGGAAGTAATATTTTCAGATAAAACCTTTTCACGCAAAAACAGATTTTTATTATTTTCTCTGAGCATACAGATCATCCGAGTCCTTCTTTGAATCTGAATCAGGGATGTTTCATGCTTTTCGAAATCAGCCATTTACCAACTTGTAGCATAAAGTTAGCTTAAAGGCACAAATTGTAGGCATGCAAAGGCAAAAATCATTTCAACATAAGTGGGCAACCCTCCTTCCCGATAAGATGATACAAAAGAATGGTTTTCTGCTTTGTGTCAATGATTTTGTGTGTTACCCCAACCGCTGCGCTATTAAGCACACAGCCTTATTCGTATAGATTACATTTTCTTTTGTTAGGTTTTTTTAATAAGTTGCTAATATTTTTGAGTTGGACACAAGCTAAAAAATCACTTTTACAAAATATTATGAAATCAATATTTATTTGCTTTTTTATTTTTTTTGGGTTTAATATTTATAGCCAAGATGATGAATTTATTGTTGGAATAGATGATTACATTTCTAAAACAAAATGGGATTCAGTTTCAGAATATTCAGAACAACTAGACGACGAATATCATAACTATAAAATTTTTACGTTTAATGGGGAAATTCTTAAAATTGAAGGAATTGGCTCAGGTGAATTTAGAGCTTTTAAATACGAATTTTATTTCAGAAATGATACTTTAATTTATTCAGACTATTTCAACAAAGCTTTAAAAGGACATTGGAGCGAATTTGAAGGTAGAGAATATGAATATCATGAACGGGAAGAATATATTTATTATCTAAATAATCAACCATATAAAATAAGTGGTTCTGATTCAGAGTTAGAAAATCAAATACAAACTGGGGATTCAGAAAGTTTAGATAATCAAAATGAGGAAAATATAGAAATTAAAGAAAATCAAATTTATTGTGTAGATTTCGCTTATGAATTGCTAGAAAAACTTAAATAGTATTAACTACGCCAGTGCCCAACACACAATAGAGAGCATGCGGGTTTCAGCGGTTTTCGAGTGCTAGTGGCTCGTAAAAAAGTTCGGTGTAAACTGATAGAAAATCGCCTCGAAATCCCGCACGTAACCATACCATGGGGGCGTTGTAGCCAATGTCACCGAGCATGCTGTAAATAATTCTGAAATTACTGCAATCCTTTACAACTATTCTCAAAAATTAGAGTATTATAAAGAAAAACTAGATATGAAAAATCCGATTTTATTTTTTGCAATTCTAATTGTTATTGGAAGTTGCAGTAAAGGCGATGATTTTGACAATAATTCTGGTATAATAATCAAAGGAAATATTCCGGAAGCTCAAACCAAGAGTACCAAAGTAATTTCGGAGAACCCATTATCTCTATCCGATGCAACAAAGGTGCTGGTTTTTAGCAATAATTATTATCAGCTATATGATATTGTGGATGGTGCGTTTTCGGTCACCGGAGAACTCGGTACAGGGATTGCTTTAATATTCCTGGATAAAAATTATAAATACATTGGTAACTTAACTTCTCAAGGATTGAATATGCTTCCCCTTGGAAGTCTTACTGATGGAGAAAATACCTCTATCAATTTATCCACACTTACTTTGGTGGACAATAGTGTTATTCCTTCGCACGATCCGTTTGGAAATGAAATTGTAATATCTTCAGCAGAAATTAGCAGCTTAAAAGCTATAGGTGGCTATTATGCCTCTATTGCAAAAAATATAGATACAGACAACGATAGTATCCCTGATGTTTTATCAAATAAACAACTGGTTGTATATAGTATATTTGCCAGATACAGCGGAAAATGGGGACTTAACGAATCTAACCCCATACCTTCTGACAGTTCGCATGCCTATATTAACTATTCGGTTGCAATTGAAGGCGGTTCAGGCCTGACATTTTCCAATGGTAACATAGCATTGTCCGGACCAGATGATGATCCATATACCGATATTTCGACATGGGGCTACAATTTAAATTCCGATACCGGTGGATTTATATCTTCATTCAACAGACAAGCAAATGCTCCTTTGGATGCCCCATGGGGTACAGCTTTTCTTCCGTTTAAAATGGGTACTTATACCTTAACACTTGATGGCACAAACAGGCATACACTAGATTATTCAAATATTGACGTACAATTTAATTTAGTTATCATTAATCCTACGCTCCATACGAATAGTGAAGGGAAACTTACTTCACTTACTTTTGAATATAAACTGCCAAATGGAACCGTAGTAAATCCTGCCAGTATTTTAACCGATGTAATGGTTCAATTTTGCGATAATAGTATGCATCAATTTTTTAATAGCTCTAATTTGACATCTTCAACCGGTTTCTCGGTCATTGATTTTAATCCTGCTATTGATATTGCTTCACTCTTTCAAATAGATATTTGGTATAGTGATCTGTTAGGTAACAAATACGATATTATTTGGCGTGGCAATTGATTGAAAATGCACAGTTGCCAACATACAACAGTAAGCATGAAGGTTTAGCTTTATTACTCCCTGTGGTCGTGAACTCACTTCGTTCGGTTCGCTGAGCTCCCTCCCGGTCGGTTGCGGCTCGTAAACAAAAGTAGCTGTAAACTGATAGTTGATTACTTCGCCAACCACGCACGACTCGCTTTTGTGGGACCAATGTGTATCATAATAGAAGAAATAGTAACTTTCAAAGAAATTGAAATAAGAGCAACTAATCGTAAACTAATGTGATAGAATGAAGAATAAAAAGAGCACTTATTTAATTGTTTCAATTTCCATATTCGTTGGACTATTACATTTCGTCATCGGCCCAGATTATCAAGGAATTTTCAAGCATTTTATTCGTGGTTATTTAATTGACATTCTGCTACCAATGAATCTATACTTATTGGTACAAATATCACTAAGAAAGAACATATCAGTAAACAAAGCCCGAATCATAGGTGCCATATTCACTGTTGCTTTTGGAACAATAGTAGAATTATTACAACTATATGAAATTGAATTTCTTGGCAGGACTTATGACCCTTGGGATTTAATAATGTATATAATTGGAGTGGGATTGGGTATTGTAATTGATTTGACAATAATTGATAAGTTTGAAAAGCAAGGACAGAAAAATGAATAATTACAACACACTACATCGTGTATAAAACATCTGGGTGTAAGTGGCTATACAAAGAGTCTGCCCCCGTACCAGCGTTTTTGTCAGCAGATAAGAACGAAGCCCGCACTCCCCAAGGTTTCATACACGCAACCGTTGTGCTTATATAAAAACGCTGCTCACATAAGATTCTTAATGAAATTAGAAGACTTTGGATATAGCGAAAGAATTGAAAAGTTAAGGTTAGAGAACAACCTGAAAGACTTTGAGATTGGAAGAGTGATAGCAGAACATAAAGAAAGATACATTGTTAAAACAGAAAAGGGAGAGTTTGAAGCCGAAATAACAGGTAATATGCGATTCTCGGCTAAAAGTCGCGAAGATTTTCCCGCCGTGGGTGATTGGGTTGCTTTGATAAATTATGATTCTGAATTTTCGATTATTCACACCATACTTCCACGATTCTCAATAATTTCCAGACAGGCTGTGGGTCAATTTGGTGAGGTGCAAATAATCGCAACAAATATTGATTATGCTCTTTTAGTTCAGGCTGTTGACAGGGATTTTAATATTAACCGCCTCGAAAGGTACCTGACTATTTGTTATTCCTCTAAAGTAAGTCCAATTATTATTCTAACGAAAACAGACCTGATAAATGACCAGGAGAAAATTGCAATTGTCGAAAGTATAAATCGTCGGATAAAAAATATACCGGTCATTGCAATTAGCAACGAAACAAGAGATGGGTATGAAGCTTTAAACCCGATAATTGAAAAAGGAAAGACCTATTGCATGCTAGGTTCCTCCGGAGTTGGAAAATCTACTTTGTTAAATAATCTCTCCGGAAGGACAATAATGAGAACAGATTCAATTAGCCAAAGTACCCACAAAGGCAGGCACGTCACGAGTCACAGGGAATTAATCGTTTTAAAAAACAGTGGAATACTGATAGATAATCCCGGAATGAGAGAGGTCGGTATTGTTGATACAGCTCATGGATTGGAAAGCACATTCGATTTAGTATTCAAATTTTCTAAGAATTGTAAATTCAAAGATTGTACACATACGAGCGAAACGGGTTGTTCAGTTCTTGAAGCTGTTGAAAAAGGAGAGATAGACCGCAGCTCGTATGAAAATTTCTTAAAAATGGAAAGAGAGAAAGCCCATTTTGAATCATCGGTTGTTGAAAGACGAAAAAAAGATAAGGATTTTGGGAAAATGATGAAAAACTATAAAAAAGATATAAGTAAAAATAAGTACTAAGCACAACAGACGGTCATACCCCATGGGGGTTTCAGCCAAATATCCTAGTGAAAGTTTTGCTGAATAGGCTTGATACCAGGAATACAAACCCAACGTCGATTTCCAAAACGATGCAACCCGCCCAACCCTACCCAAATACCGCAAAGCACAACAATATCCATTAGATTACGTGATTATTATCTGATTAAAATATCGTATTAATTGTGAAATTTTAAATCCCGTTAAACAAGATCTGATTGAACCTTTGTGATTTGGCATTTTAATTGTACCCAACAGGTAACCAAATTCACAAACATGAAACAAATAATTAAAATTGCCATTAATCTAATTTTGGTATTGCTCATAATAAGTTGTGATGAGTATTCACCAGCAGAATTAGTTACCTCCATTGATTTTAAAGAAACATACAAAAATGAGGTTTTGAATCTTCCAAACGGTAGCTATTCACCCGACAATCCCTATTTTGAAATTAATAAACCTGAGACATGGACTGGAAACATGGCTAAATATGTCAATCATAATTATTTATATTCTGTTTCATATAGTATTAGCAATTTAGGAGATCATATTGCTTATGATACTGAAATAGATTTGTTCTATACATACGACAATGGCGAAAATACATTGGAAACACTATATATTGGTGATATCCAACCTAATGAAAGTATCAACTATTCAACTGGTGTTGGATGCACAAACAAACAATTAGTCGAGTGCAGTTGTGTCGTGTATTGGTACGAATAAGGTAGTTTTCAAGGAATAGGGCTGCTATGTAAGGAAATATACCAAACCTCCAAATCCTAATAGCAAGCGAAAAATATCAACAATATGAAAGTCCAATTGTTATTTCCATGGATAACAACAGACTTCACCTATGGCAAACTACTTAACAGCCGGTGCATCTTCCGGAATAGGAAAAAAACTAACCGATAAATTTGCTGAATCAGGCCATCAGGTATTTGGTACCTACCACAAAAGGGTATCGGAGTCAGATAATTCTAAAATCCACTTTTTTCCTTTGAATGTATTGGACGAAATCATCTCGTTTGATTTTTTGCCAGAAAACCTGGCAGGTGTTATTTATTGTGCCGGAAGCATCAATCTTCGACCATTTGAAAGAATAAAACCTGAAGATTTTGTAGACGACTATAGGCTGCAGGTTGTTGGGGCCATAAAAACCATACAGGCTGTAGCCTCAAAATTAAAAACAAGCGATAACGCAGCCATCATTTTGTTCTCTACAGTTGCCGTTCAGACAGGTTTGCCATTTCATTCGCAAGTATCTGCATCAAAAGGGGCCATTGAGGGTTTAACAAAAGCACTGGCAGCAGAGTATGCCCCAAAAATTCGGGTGAATTGCATAGCCCCTTCCCTGACGGATTCCCCACTGGCTGCTTCGTTATTAAACACCGATCAGAAAAGGCAGGCCAATGCCGAGAGGCACCCCTTGAAAAGAATAGGAACTACTGATGATATTGCCGATATGGTTGAATTTTTGCTTTCTTCAAAGGCAAGCTGGATTACCGGACAAATACTGCATGTGGATGGGGGATTTTCAACTTTGAAAGCATAAAGCAATTCCATTCACTTCGCAGAAAATGATTCAATTTAACTGTACAAATACCGACTATGAATAAGCTGATTTCCAACATTGACCAACAAATTGCCAAATGGATGAGACGCTGGAGTGTTCCGGCAATACGTGTTTCGTTTGGAATTATATTTATCTGGTTTGGTATATTAAAACCCTTCGACGTCTCGTCGGCCGAAAGCCTGCTCAAAGCCACAGTAGTTTGGTTGCCTTTTGGTACGCCTGAATTCTGGCTTATCGTCATAGGCTGGTGGGAGGTTGCAATTGGCGTTACATTCCTGTTTTCGAGAACCACCAAAATTGCCATTGCATTGCTTTTCCTTCAAATGTTCGGGACTTTTATGCCCCTGGTAGTTTTGCCCGAAGTAACATTTCAGAGCGGAAATATTCTCACACCCTCCCTGGAAGGACAATACATTATAAAGAATGTGATGATTATTTCGGCCGCCTTAGCACTAGGTGGTAAGTTTTATAAAGAAAAAGCATAACTTATTTGACCATGGCATTTTATCAATTAATCAAAACTCAAAAAATCCCTGTAGGTATCAGCGAAATCTGGAATTTTATCTCGTCTCCGGCCAATTTAAAAGAAATAACCCCCGAGCATATGGGTTTTGTAGTAACCAGTAGTAACAGCGCAGAAAAAATGTATCCGGGCATGATTATTTCCTACAAGGTAAGCCCCTTGCTTGGAATAAAATTAAGCTGGGTCACAGAAATTAAGCAAGTGAGAGAACGTGAATATTTTGTTGACGAACAAAGAATAGGCCCCTATGCGATGTGGCACCATCAGCATAAAATTGAAGCCATTGAAGGGGGTGTTCTGATGACCGACATTGTTAGTTATCAGCCGCCATGGGGCTTTTTAGGTGCTTTGGCTAACAGCTTATTCATAAAAAATCAGCTTCGCCAGATTTTTGATTACAGAACCATTGCCCTTGAAAAACGATTTGGAAAATTTACCGCATGAAAATTCTACTCACTGGGGTAACCGGATACATTGCACAGCGTTTATTGCCCGTTTTACTCATGAATGGGCATGAGGTAGTATGTTGTGTAAGAGACAAAAACAGGTTTAACCACAGAATGTATTCATCCAATAAGCTCACCGTCATTGAGGCAGATTTTTTAGTAAAAAATAGTTTAGCACAAATTCCCGATGACATCGATGTAGCTTATTACCTCATTCACTCCATGTCAACCCAAACCGGAGACTTTGAAAGAATGGAGGAGGTCTGTGCCACTAACTTTAAAAACCGCCTGAAACAGACAAAGGTTAAACAGGTAATATACCTCAGTGGAATCAGCAATGCGGAGGAGTTATCGAAACATTTGTCATCGAGGAAAAATGTAGAAACTATTTTATCCTCTTCTTCTATAGCGCTCACCACTTTAAAGGCCGGGATAATTGTAGGATCGGGAAGTGCTTCCTTCGAAATTGTGCGCGATTTGGTAGAGAAATTACCGATCATGATCGCACCGCGATGGCTCAAAACGAAATCGCAGCCTATCGCCATTCGTAACGTAATTGAGTTTTTAACCGGGGTAATCGGCAATTCCGAAACTTATAATAAGAGCTATGATATTGGCGGGCCTGATATTCTTAGTTACAAAGAAATGCTATTGCGCTTTGCAAAAATACGGGGCTTAAAAAGGCGTATACTCATTGTTCCGGTAATGACTCCAAAGATATCTTCGTATTGGTTATACTTTATCACAGCAACCTCCTTTGCCCTTGCTCAAAATCTGGTAAACAGCATGAAAATAGAGGTGATTGGAAAACCCAATAATCTGGCTGCGCTGCTCGGAATAAAGCTTATAAAATATGAACAAGCCATTGAATTGGCCTTCGACAAAATTGAACAAAACCAGGTTATTTCAAGCTGGAAAGATGCTCAATCAAGCGAAATTTTCAACGAAGGTCTCTCGAAATTTATTGAAGTGCCTGTAAATGGTTGCTTCAAAGACAAACGCTCGATGAAGGTGATTCACGAGAATACCTCCTTGGAAAAAATCTGGTCCATTGGCGGCAAAAACGGCTGGTATTATGGCAATTGGCTTTGGGAACTCCGGGGATTTTTAGATCAGCTTATCGGGGGTGTGGGAATGCGAAGAGGCAGAAAGAGCGACACGGAATTAGCTCCGGGTGATGCGCTCGATTTTTGGAGGGTTTTACTGACGGATAAAAATGAAAAACGCCTACTCTTGTTTGCTGAAATGAAATTACCGGGCGAAGCATGGTTAGAATTTAAAATAGATGAACAGCAGATTCTTACACAAACCGCCACCTTCAGGCCTCGAGGCATGTCGGGCAGGCTTTATTGGTATGCGGTGCTTCCCTTTCATGGTTTTATTTTTAGAGGAATGATCAACAAAATTGCGAAAACGAGAACTGGCTATTTTTAATGTCCTCCATTCAGATAGGTATTTAAAAAAGCAAAGCAGATGAACGGAAAAATAGTATATCAGTTTACCGCAGCCATTTGGAAATACTCATCCCCTAAAGGTGGCTGGTATTTTGTTTCACTTCCATCAGATATTTCCAAAGAGATTAGAGAAAACCTTAAATGGCAGGAAGAAGGTTGGGGACGACTAAAATCAACCGCAAAGATTAATGCTTCCGAGTGGGATACAACTCTATGGTTCGATACGAAAATGAATACCTATCTATTGCCTCTTAAAGTTGAGATAAGGCGAAAAGAAAATCTTGAGATCGACAAAACCGTGAATATCACTCTTTGGATTTGATGTGCTAAAGAAACATTCCTAATACCATAACCCCGGGTTCGAAATCAGAAAAAACGGCTACATCTGCTCCATGAAAGCTATGAAGCTGCAAAATTTTGCAAACTACTTTTTCATTATTAAGTCGTAAACAATAGCATGCTCATTTCGCAATTCCAAAATATACATACCACTGCTAAGCCGGCTGATGTCTATAAAGCCCGGAAATGATAGTTTAACTGTATATACCGGTTTTCCTTCCATGTTGTACAATACAGCATCGCCAATGCCAAAGTAATCGCTTTCAATGGTGAGCAAATTTTCTGTTGGGTTGGGAAACACCCGATAAGCCGATTCGGACAAATCTTTCAAACTTATTGGTTCAGCAGCGCTTTTAATTCCAAAATGCAAAATTGTGCCCATCTCCCCCACTGCCCAAACATGGTTATCATCTATGGCAACCACATCGTTCAGGCGTCCAAGGGTATCGACACTTTGATCGGTTGTAAAAAGCATATACATTATAGGCGAATAAGCCATGTAAACAATCGATCCATTATCGCCAACTGCCCAGAATTTTAAATTTTCAAGGCCTGATATTGCCCGGAGAGTATCGTCAAAAGGAAGGTCATAATCTGTAGAATTTGACCATTTATCTTTTGTAAAATATACCTTTCCACCAGAACCTACCATGCAACCATATTTATCGCCGGCATTACATAAATCTTTCAGATCAATTTCCCAATGAAAAATGCTCAACCACCAATGCTCTCCCTTATCAGAAGTACCTACAAAAAAACCTCCCGTTCCACAGATATTTCCATCCAGCGAATCGCGGAAACTTATGTTAAGCATCGCTCCGTTCAGAAACATATTTTCCATTTGCCGCTTCCAGGTGTTTCCGCCATCTTCGGTTAACATAATGTAATTGATGGTATCCTCCTCGATGTCATAACCTGCTGCCCAGCCTGTGTTTTCATCAATGAAAAAAACATCGTTGAAAAGAATCTTGGTGCTGTCCACAAGGCTTGTCCAGTTTTCGCCCTCATCGTCGGTGAATAAAAGCCTGCCATGCCCCCTTTCCTCGCTGTATCCTGAAATCCAACCAATATTTTCGTTGATGAAGAAAACTTTGGTTGCATACAGGTTGTCTAATTCATTCTGAATTTCCCAATTCTTACCCCCATCATGGGTACGAAGTACAACTCCGTTTTCGCTCACTACCCAACCATTCAGGGTATCGTAAAATGAAACAGATACAAGATTTTCTTCAATCGGACAATCCTGAGTATGCCAAACCGGCTGACCAATAAGTTGATTATTCGATAAAATAAACAGCAGTGAAGCAAAAACAAGACCTAATGTTTTCATTTTGGTGTAGGGATTAAATTCGGATAACAGGCATTTACCAATTTAATTTTCCAATGAGAAGGTATAAGCTTGAAAGCTGTGTGAGAGGAATAATTCCTTCCTAAGAGTTATATAAGGTCGTATCGAACAATTGCACTCACTTTTCAGAAAGGGAAAAGCTTAACCGGAATAATTCCGGTGAATCAGAGCCGAAATGCATTTTTAAATATGACACACTACAGTTTTGAAAAACAAAAACTGCCAGATGTAAAGCAATAGAATGCTGTAGAGTAAGAATTAACAAAGCATAAATTTACAACGAAATAAGGCTAAAGTCAATGTAATCAAACGATTTAGTTTTCTCCGCAACAAAGTCAGGCAGAGTAATTTTCAAATCTACAGGATGAGCTATTTTCTTTGTTCGTATTGATACACGGCTTTCTTTATTCTATCCATAATGGCAATGCCTAAACCTTCTTCCAACACAGGTTCAATAAAAATTTGCTTTACCTGCTCATCATCTTCCATGGTATGAAGCGAAGAGAAAAGATTGGCGGCAATTTCGAGAAGGTTGTTGTTTTCGGAGGTATAAATAACTCTTTGGCTCTGTGCCACTTTGTTTTTCAGACAATGCAAAACCAGCCCTGATTTTTCGGGAAGCTGTGCTGGCTGGTTTGTGAATAAATACAAAGGTTTATTCGGCGAATAGTGGCTTTTTAACAATCCTGGCGCCACTAATTTTTCTGATTTATGGGTTTCGAAAACAAATACACCGGGTAAGGCCTTTTTAATTTCATCGATAGTAATTTTCCCCGGGCGCAACATCGTGCAAATGTTTCCTTCGATCGATACGATAGTTGATTCAATGCCAATTTTTGCTTTCCCTCCGTCTAAAATAAAATCTACGTTGGGCAGTTGTTTCCTGACATGGTGGGCACTCACCGGACTCAAATTGCCAAATTTATTGGCACTCGGCGCCGCTATCGGGCATTTCGAAGTTCGAATCAGGCTCAAGGCAATTTCGTTGTCGGGCATTCTGATTCCAACCGTAGGCAAATCCGAAGTAACAATATCGGGAACTGCCTTGCTTTTAGGCAATACAATGGTTAAAGGTCCGGGCCAGAATTTCCTGGCTAATTTCAATACCAAATCGTTAGGCTCGTTGGTAAGCGTTTGTAAATCGTCGATCGAAGCAATATGCACAATAAGCGGGTCGAATGTAGGCCGTTCTTTTAAGGCAAAAATTTTAGCTACCGCTAACGGATTAAGTGCATTGGCACCTAAACCGTAAACAGTTTCTGTGGGAAATGCTACCAGCCCGCCGTTTTGAATAATCCTTGCCGCCGCTTGTATTTGTTCAATGTCCATTCACGATTTTTTTGTCAGCTACTACCAATATATTTCCCTTATTATTTTGAACTTCTTAAAGAGTCGATGCAATGGTCTGTTATGTTTGGGGTATTTGTTATTCCTTCGGTTTCTTTACTATTTGTTCCGGTAAAATAAAAAACACTGCTAAATCTTACGATTGAAGCCGGGCAATAGTTTCTTTTCTCAACTCGTCGAAATAATAACCATTATACAGGGTTTCCGGATCTCTGCGGCGTATAAAATCCCCGGTATTGATTACCGAAATCCCTTTGGCAGCAAGCGCTTTGTTCGCCTCAAGAGGCGTGGTATTTACCCGCGCACTCGCTTTCAGTCCCTATTTAATTCGGGATTCGACTATAAAATTTCATTTCGTGAACTCACGAATAAAATACCATCTCACCACACACTGCTGATGCTGCCAACTGCCAATATTCGAATAAACTCTCGTAAAAAGCCTGATGCTATTATTCGGAAATGCAAATCTATAAAACTAAGCCAAGCTTTCAATTTTAGTCAAGTCCATTTTTAGGATAAGTTCTATTTATTCATTACCAAATTCCTCGTGAAGCCAAACAGAATCCCTATTTTTGCCTCGCATCAACCAGAAGATAAAATTTATGAGGAAGTTCAAGGTTTTGGGTCATTATAAATTCAGTATTGGCTGGTTACTTATAATGGCTTACTTACTCTTTAGTCCATCCACTACTCTGCCACGTACGGGTTTTTTACATGTAGCCCATTTCGATAAGGTGGTACATTTTGGTATGTTTGGCATGCTAACTCTGTTGTTTTTTTACGAAACGGAGCGCCAGAAATCATTCCTAAAATATACCCTTTGGTTGTTTCTTGGTACAGGTTTACTGTTTGCTATTCTTTCCGAACTTGTACAAGCCTTCCTGGTCGAAGGCCGTCATGGTAGTTTTGCCGACCTGATTTCAGATTTTGCGGGGATGCTGGCAGGTTTGGGCTTTTACTTTTTGGTTTTGAAAAAATACGCACTGTTCGGGCTTCTAAATCGGCCAAACAATTAACTGCAGGAAATTTTATCGATTCGTCGCTGGTGGCGTCCTCCCTCGAAAGCCGTATTTAAAAAAACATTTACTATTTGTTGGGCTTCTTCTTTGCTAAGAAAACGTGCCGGAAGGGTACACACATTGGCATCGTTGTGCTCTCTGGCCAGTTTGGCAATTTCTGTGGTCCAGCATAAAGCCGATCGTATGCCCTGGTGTTTGTTCAAAGTCATGTTAATTCCATTACCACTACCACACATAGCAATGGCGAGCTCATACTTTCCTTCTTCAACAGCTTTTGCAAGTGGATGGGCATAATCGGGATAGTCGACACTCTCGGCAGAGTTTGGTCCAAAGTCATCTACTTCTGTTCCTTGTGCGCGAAGGAAATCAACCAGGTAGCTTTTCATTTCGAAGCCAGCATGATCGCTGGCCATTGCAATTTTCATATTCAACAGTTTGAAGTAACTTATCGATGCAAGGCGAAGTTATAAAAATTGGAAGGGAATTTACTCACAATTAAATGGAAACATCGTGTGAATTATTTGTTGATTATGTTCGATAATTTTTGACAGAAAACACTTGATTTATTCAGATAGAGTATTGTATAATGCATGGCAAGCACTTTTCAAAGCAAAAAACGTGTGAGTTTTTCGCTTTTTTTTAGCTGCTTTTTTAACAAATCAGACCTGTTTATATCCTGCATTTTTTTCAACTTTTAGAATATTAACAAGCTGTTAATTATTGCAAGAAACAAATGATTTTCAGTATTTTTGATCCCTAATACCTGTTGATAGTTGTGTTAACCCACTATTGGTAACTAAAAAGCAAGTGAATTGCATTTTTTTAATTAACACTGTTAACAGCCTATCATCATCATCATAAATAATTTTAAATTATTTCTTTTTTTTATTTTATATGTTTAATAAGTCTGATATTGAAAAATATGGATATCTGAATTTGAAAGCAGATAAAAGTATTCATTTACCAAAGGCCATCAAGCAACTTTGCGAAGATAAGAATGCTGTAATATTTGCCCATTATTATCAAACTGGAGATATTCAGGATATAGCACATTTTGTTGGCGATAGTCTGGCACTTGCTCAACAGGCTGCACGCACCAAAGCTGATATTATTCTGCTTTGTGGGGTCCATTTTATGGCCGAAACAGCAAAAATCCTTTGTCCTGATAAAAAAGTGCTTCTCCCCGACACAAAAGCTGGTTGTTCACTGGCAGATAGTTGTAATCCGGTTGAATTCAAAAAATTCAGAGAGGCACATCCCGATTACACTGTAATAAGTTATGTAAATACCTCTGCGGCAATTAAGGCTCTTACCGATATTGTGTGTACTTCAACCAATGCGCTGGCCATTGTAAATAGTTTACCCGCAGGCGAGAAAATAATTTTTGCACCCGATAGAAACCTTGGTAGTTACATTAAATCGCAAACTGGTCGTGAAATGCTTATTTGGGATGGTGCCTGTCATGTGCACGAGGAATTTTCGCTTGAGCGCATTTTGGCTATCAAGAAAGATCATCCGCAGGCAACGATTATTGCGCATCCTGAATGCAAAAAGCCTATCTTGCTTGTTTCAGATTTTATTGGTTCCACGGCGGCATTGTTATCTTTTGTGAAAAAAGACAGTGCACAAAGTTATATTGTAGCTACAGAATCTGGTATCTTGCATCAGATGAAAAAGGCTTGTCCCGATAAGGAGTTTATTGCGGCCCCTCCTATCGATTCAAGTTGCGGATGCAACGATTGTACTTTTATGAAATTGAATACGCTGGAAAAGATATATCATGCATTGAAATACGAGTTACCTGAAGTTTTAGTGGAAGAATCTATTCGTACTCAGGCTGTAAAACCAATTAATCGAATGCTAGAAATATCCGAAAAACTTTCGCTTTGATGAGGTATAGATTTATTCTTTTACTTTTCTTCGTGTATGCTGTGCAAGGCTTTAGCCAGGCAGAACTGAATCCGAATGGATATAACAAGATTTTTTACCCAAATGGAAGTCTTCAGAGCGAAGGCTTTTTAAAGGATGGTAAACCAGAAGGTTATTGGATAAGCTATTACCCAACCGGGGTTAAAAAATCTGAAGGGAGACGAACCAATTATCAATTAGACAGCATTTGGGTTTTTTATAATCTGGTTGGCGATACTGTTTCGAAAATGTCTTACCTCAATGGTTTGAAGAATGGTTATACTTTTAAATATTACGAGGAGCCAGAACAAGCTATCGGAAAATATATCAGCAAAGAACTATTTGTAAACGATCAACTGGAAGGAACCGCTTATTATTATTACGAGAGCGGTTTAGTGAAGGAAATGGCAAATTATGCCAATAACAAGCGTGAAGGTTTTTCATACGAGTTTGAAAAAGATGGTAGAATAGTGGCCATTTATTCTTATCGAAAGGGTGTAATTAAAGAACGGGTAAGATTAAATCGTTATAATGAAAAGGGCAACAAAGAAGGATTATGGCAGGAATTTTACGAAGGTTTTAGAGTTAGAAATGAGAGTTACTATAAAGATGGACTGTTGGATGGCTATTACAAAGAGTATGCAAGCAACGGTGAGTTGGTGTTAACCTTGCTTTATCGGGATGGAAACCTGATCGAACGCGTGAATGAAGGATCTATTGAATCGATAGAAAAGCAAGTATTTAATGAAGATGGAATTCTGAAAAGCTCCGGTCCTTATATTGAGAATAAGCCTGTAGGCATACATAAGGAATTTGATCGCAGTGGAGCTGTGATAAAAACATTGGTGTACAACGATTATTCTGAGTTAATTGGCTCAGGTTTTATTGATGAAGAGGGTCAGCGTAATGGCAGTTGGGAAGATTATTATAATGGTGGAGCTATTAAAGCGAAAGGTGTTTATAAGGATAACCAACGCGAAGGTCCCTGGGTCTTTTATTCTGAGACGGGCAAAGTGGAGCAAACCGGAAATTATTCGAAAGGAAAATATTCAGGATTATGGAAATGGTATTACCCAAACGGTAAAATCTGGCGCGAAGAAGAATACCTCAATGGAAAAGAAGAAGGTTTCTATTACGAATACGATACACTGGGCACTCTGATTGTGGAGGGAACTTATTTTGATGGTGAAAAGGAGGGAAAATGGAAACTAGTTATTAATGACCACAGAGCTGAGGGCAATTATGTAACAGGTTTAATGGATGGTAAATGGAGGCATTATTACGACAATGGAGCACTTTCGTTCGAAGGCAATTTTGTACAGGGCAACGCAAACGGAAAACATGTGTTTTTTTACGAAGATGGTACCTTAAAAGAGGAACAATATTATAGCAATGGCATTAGAGAAAGACATTGGAAAAAGTACAATGAGTTAGGTGAATTAAAAATAACGATTAGTTACAAGAACGATATAGAGTATCGCATTAATGGTGTTCGTATTGATTTTCCTGTAGAGGGTTCGAAAGTGATTCAATAAAGAGGGCGATGGAAGATTTTGATATAAGGCAAGAGCAGCTTCAGGAGAATGTGGATAGAGATAACATTATTCGACCTAAAAGCATTGATGAATTTAAAGGTCAGAACCATATCACTGAAAATTTAAAGGTTTATGTAAAAGCTGCCCTAATGCGCGATGAAGCGCTGGATCATGTTTTGCTTGCTGGTCCTCCTGGATTAGGTAAAACTTCCTTGGCAAACATTATTTGCAATGAACTGGGTTCGGGTATCAAGATAACTTCCGGTCCTGTATTGGAAAAGGCTGGTGATTTGGCTGGAATTCTTACTAACCTTGAAGAAAAAGACATTCTATTTATCGACGAAATTCACCGTCTAAGTTCTGTGGTCGAAGAGTTTCTTTATTCTGCCATGGAAGATTTTAAGATCGATATCATGATCGACAAAGGGCCTAACGCCAGAAGCATTCAACTTAATCTGAATAATTTTACACTTATTGGAGCCACCACTCGTTCAGGATTACTAACCAGTCCGCTACGTTCACGTTTTGGTATTAAGCTTCATTTGGAATATTACGATACGGAAGTACTAAGTGGAATTGTATTGCGTTCGGCCCGTATTTTAAATGTTCCGATTGTGAAAGAAGCCGCTCAGGAGATAGCCCGTCGTTCGCGTGGTACTCCCCGCATTGCTAATGCTCTTCTACGGCGTGTCCGCGATTTTGCTCAGGTAAAAAGCAATGGCTCTATCGATCGGGATATTGCACAGTACGCCCTAGAGGCAATGAACATCGATAACCTGGGTCTTGATGAAATGGATAATAAAATTCTCAATATTATTATCGATAAATTCAGTGGAGGTCCTGTAGGGCTTAATACCATTGGAACTGCCATTGGTGAAGATCCGGGTACAATCGAAGATGTCTACGAACCCTTTCTTATTAAGGAAGGCTTTATAAAACGTACTCCTCGTGGCCGTGAGGTTACCGATTTGGCTTATAAACATTTAGGTAAAAGCCTTAATGGACGCAACCTTACCCTTTTTTAGCCAAATGTTTTATAGATGCGAGAACTGTTTTAGAAACCTTACATCGTTTTCGAAAAAGTAGCGGATGTCCTTTATCTGGTATTTGAGCATGGTAATACGTTCTATGCCCATACCAAAAGCAAACCCGGTATATTTCGTACTGTCAATATTCGATACTTCCAGCACATTCGGATCGACCATGCCGCAACCAAGAATTTCGAGAAAGCCTGTATACTTGCAAACATTGCAGCCTTTTCCATGACAAATGGAGCATGATACATCCATTTCAGCCGAAGGTTCGGTAAATGGAAAAAAGGATGGTCGGAGCCTTATTTTGGTTTCTGAACCAAAGAATTCTTTTGAAAAAAGAAGAAGAGTTTGTTTGAGGTCAGCAAAGGAAACATCGGTGTCGATGTAGAGGCCTTCTATCTGATGAAAGATACAATGCGAGCGGGATGAGATGGCTTCGTTTCGGAAAACTCTGCCGGGAAAAATCTGTCGAATCGGAGGTTTTTGTGTTTCCATTACACGTACTTGCACCGACGAGGTATGTGTGCGGAGTAAAATATCCGGATTTTTTTCGATAAAAAAAGTATCCTGCATGTCACGGGCCGGATGTTCTTCAGGGAAGTTTAATCCCGAAAATACATGCCAGTCATCTTCAATTTCTGGTCCTTGTGCTACTGTGAAACCTAGTTTGGTAAATATGTCGATAATTTCGCGCCGTACCGATGAAATGGGGTGTCGAGATCCAAGGTTAATGAACTCAGGAGTTTTGGAAAAGTCTTCCTGCGAACCTGTTTTTAAGTCTGCCAGTGATAATGTTTCTTTTGCCTGGCTGTAAGTATCCTGTGCAAGTTGTTTAAGTTGATTGAGCTCCTGACCTATTATTTTTTTATCGGATGCGGGTACATCCTTAAAGTCGTTGAACAGGTTACCCAGAGCACCCTTTTTACTCAAAAATTTCAGTCTGAAATCTTCTAAATGGTCTGCAGAAAGAAGGTTTTGTTGGATTATTTCGTTTTTTATTTCTTGTATCTTCTCCTTCATCGATTACTTATTTAAGGGTATACATCTTTATTATTTTAATATCCTCGAGTGGTCTGTTCCGTGTATCGGTTGCTACACTTGCAATTTGGTCAATCACTTCCAGGCCTTCAATTACTTCGCCGAATACAGTATATTGTGTATCCAGGTGTGGAGTTCCTCCAATGCTTGAATAGTCTGCTTTTTCTATTTCTGTAAAAGGTTTGTGCATTCCTTTTTTCACATAGGCATCGAGGTAGAGCGAATCTAAAACCATACCTTGTACAATGTAAAATTGCGAACCCGATGAAGCTTTTTTTGGATTCGTAGCGTCGCCTTGACGAGCTGCAGCCAATGCTCCCTTTTTGTGGTAATACTTATCACGAAACTCCGCCGGTATGGTATAATCTTTTCCTCCTGTGCCTAATTCCTTACCGGGGGCAGCACTGATCGATTGGTCATCGCCGGTTTGTATCATAAAATTCTTGATAACTCTATGAAAAAGTTGACCATTATAATATCCTTCATTCACTAATTTTACAAAGTTATCGGAATGCAATGGAGTATCTTCGTAAAGAATTAATTTAATGGTACCGGCTGTGGTTTCCATTATCACCGTTGGATATTTCGGCTGTGCGCTCACGATTAAAGTAATAAACGAAGCAAGAAAACAAAGCTGAAGTTTTTTCATAGCTGGAGGATTTGGAACAAATTTAACAATAGAATTGTACCTAAAAAAACGAAACATTGAATGATTTTAAGAAACTCGCTGGCCAAACGGTAATCTATGGTCTGGGTACTATGGTTCCAAGGCTGTTGAATTATCTTTTGCTTACTCCTTATTTTTTGTATTCACTTTTTAGCGAGGCCCATCAGGAGTATGGAAAAGTAACGGAATTGTACGCTTATATTACCTTTTTGATGATTTTATTAACCTTAGGCATGGAAACAACCTACTTCCGTTTTATGTCGGGGAATAAGGATAAGGTTAAAGTGTACAATACTATACTGACTACTCTCCTGTTTGTTTCTGCACTTTTTCTGATTCTAATACTTGTGTTTACTCCGCAAGTAGCACATCTTTTAAAGTACGATGGTGAACCGATTTTTATTCAACTTTTAGCTGGTATTCTGGCAGTAGAAGCTTTTAGTGCTATTCCTTTTGCGCGCTTAAGGATAGAAAATAGAGCCATGCGTTTTGCTGTGTTAAAGTTTATACATGTGATTTTGAATATTTCGCTTATGTTGGGCATCTATAATTTCGGCCCCAAAGTTTTAGGTTATAACACATATTTGCTTAATGAGGAAGGCATTATCAGTGCCAGGTTTATTTTTCTGGCTAACTTTTTAAGCAGTTCGGTTATTTTGTTATTATTAATACCCGAGTTAAGGAATTTTAGAATACAGCATTTTAGCTTTAAATATTTATTTCCAATTCTTGTATACGGCTTACCACTTATGATTAGCGGATTGGCCGGCACTATCAATGAAACCCTCGACAGAAGCATCTATAAACACATTATTTCTGATCAGAATGTGGCTTTGTATGAACTCGGAATTTATGGTGCTAATTATAAGCTGGGAGGGCTAATTCTTATTTTTGTGCAAATGTTTCGGTACGCTGCGGAACCCTATTTTTTCTCCAAATCGCGCGATGTGGATGCAAAAGAACAGTATGCTTTATTGATGAATATTTTTGTGGGTCTTATCCTTGCTTTGAGTTTATTTATTTTACTGTTTCTTAATTACCTTAAATTCTTTATAAGCCCTGGTTACCACGAAGGTTTATTTGTTGTGCCCTACATTGTCATGGCTTATATTTTATATGGTGTATTGTTCTATCAATCTATCTGGTATAAATTATCGAACCGTACCAATTATGCTTTGATTATAATGCTTATTGGTGCTTTATTTACCGTGGTTATCAATGTGTATTTTGTTACACAATACCGATATGGTGCCAGTGCAATTGCCCATGTAATTTCTTATGGTATGATGGTTTTAGTTTCATACTTTCTTGGTCAGAAGTATTATCCTGTTCCATATAATCTTTCTCGTATTGGACTGTATATGATTGTGGCCTTTTCAATTTATGTTATAAATAGGCTTATTACTGTTGATAAACTACTGTTCGATCTACTTATAAAATCAGTTCTACTTCTTTTATTTCTTACTTTTGTAAGCTGGAAAGAAGGATTACTTAAAATGTTTTTCATTCATGATCGTAAAAATCGTTAACAAATCAAAACATGATTTACCCGCTTACGAAACACTTCATGCTGCCGGAATGGATTTGCGTGCTAATATAGAGCAATCCATAGTTCTCCGATCTCTTGAGAGGGTTTTAGTACCCACGGGTTTATTTATGGAATTACCCGAAGGCTTTGAAGCTCAAGTACGTCCTCGTAGTGGACTTGCTTTGAAAAAAGGAATTGGAGTCTTAAACTCCCCGGGTACTATTGATGCTGATTATCGAGGTGAAATTGGAGTTATTCTTGTGAATTTATCAAAAGATGATTTTACGATTCAAGATGGCGACCGGATTGCCCAGATGGTTATTGGTAAACACGAAAAAGTGGAATGGATGCAAGTAGAAGTTTTAAATGATTCGGCCAGAGGTGCCGGAGGTTTTGGTCATACTGGAAAGAAATAGTATTGAATATGAAGGTTATTATTCCCATGGCAGGACGCGGCACCAGGTTGCGGCCACATACATTGAATTTGCCTAAGCCATTGATGAATATCGCAGGCAAGTCGATGATTGAATGGATAGTAGAAGAAATTAAGCACTCCAGCAAATCTCCTGTAGATGAAATTCATTTTATCATAGGTAATTTTGGGAAAGAGGTAGAAGAAAAACTTATTGCCACTGCGGCTAATATCGGATGCAAAGGCTATATTCACTATCAGTATGAAGCGCTCGGTACTGCCCACGCTTTGTATTGTGCTCGTACAGCTCTTTCGGGTGAAGTTTTCGTGGTTTATGCCGATACCTTGTTCAAAGGAAAAATAGAAACAGATCCGAAGGCAGACGGTATTATTTGGACTATGCGTGTGGAAAATCCTGAGAAATATGGTGTTGTAGAAACCGATTCAGAAAATTTTATCACCAACTTCGTAGAAAAACCTAAAAAATTTGTATCAAACAATGCCATTGTTGGCCTGTATTTTTTTAAAGAAGCATCTCATCTTCAGTTCGAAATCGATGATCTTATAAAAAACAATGCAAGAGAGAATAACGAATTTCAGCTTACGAATTGCCTGGAGACTTTAAAGCAGAAGGGATCTAAAATAAAGTGCGCAGAACTTGTCGAATGGTTAGACTGCGGTAATCGCGAGGAATTGCTTGCTACTAATAAGCGAATGCTTGAATTAACGTATCCAACTCAATCGAATTTTATTGCACATGATGCGAAGGTAAGTAATTCGACTATAAAATCGGGTGTTAGCATTGAGTCAGGTGCTATAATCGAAAATTCGATTCTTGAGAATACAATTGTTTATAGTGGTGCAGTTATTCGGAATTCTGAACTAAGTAATTCAATACTTGGTAATTTTTCGAAAGTAAATGGATTGAGAGGGAAAATATACCTTGGAGATTACAGTGAATATGAGAAGATTTAGCTTTTACTTAAGTGCTTTTTTTATTTTAGTTTCATGTGCTGGTAGCAATAAATCTTCAGTACAGAAAATGATAAAAACTGAGGATCAGTACTATTCTGTTTTTACTGAAGCTACCAAATATGCATTGATTGGAAATTATACGGCAGCATTGCAATTGTATAATTTATGTACTGAAGAGTTTCCCGAACGAGCCGCTCCGTATTACCAACTTAGCACTATTTATGCTAGAACTGGAGAGATGGATTTGGCTAAAGATAGAGCAAAAAAGGCTGTGGATCTTGATAGTACTAATAAGTGGTACTTATTACATTTAGGCGATATATACTATAGTCAGGGTATTTTAGATAGTACAGTATGGGTTTACGAGACCGTTGTAAATCTTTCAGATGAGCCAGAGTACCTCTATCGGCTTGCCATGTTGTATAGTAATTCTGGTAAGTACGAACAATCCATGGCCTGCATTAGTAAGCTTGATCGCGAATTGATTGAGAGCAGAGAGGTTTTAGTGGTGCGACATAAGAATTATTCCGGTATGAATTACCAGGATAGTGCTTTGGCAGTTCTTGAAGACCTTATTTTTCTGTTTCCTGAGAATATCGAAAACTATGGGATGTTGGTCGAATATTTAAATGTGATTAATGAGGCTGAAACATCCAGGCAGGTTTATTTAAATTTGCTTCAGCGCGAACCTGATAACGGACTGGCAAATTTGTCTTTTGCCGACTTTTATTTCAACCAAGGTAAATTGGACAGCGCCTTGTATTATTATAAAGTAGGATTTGCTTCTGAAGATGTGGAGCTTCAGGATAAATTAGGCATACTCTACAATTATTCTATAGAGGAGCGTTTCCAAAAAGAAGATTCAACTTTTTTGATAAGTCTTATCGATTTATTAAAGAGCGAATATAGTACCGATTATCGGCCTTATGCATTTAGTGCCGATCATTGCATTAAACGAAAAGACTATGCTGGTGCCGCCCGGGAGCTAAAATCTGCTTTATACCTTGATGGAGTTAATTATGTTATTTGGGAACAATATCTGATGATCTGCAATTATATAGAAGACCATTATGCTGTTTCGGAAGTTTATGCAGATGCCCTAAACGAATATCCTAAAGAAATTAATCTAATTATTTACGCAGGATATTCCTTGTTTTCTCTGGACCGTTATAAAGAAATTATCGATTTAGAGGCAAAAGGCTTATCAATAGAAAATAAAACTATCGAACAGCAGGTTCAATTTTTAAATCTTCTCGCTGATTCTTACCGTGAGATTGGTAATATCGTTAAGAGCGATAGTTTGTATGAATCAATAATTGTTATTCAGCCTGATAATCTTTGGGTTCGAAATAATTATGGTTATTATTTATCATTACGCGGCGAAAAGCTTGATCGTGCAGAGGAATTAAGTAAGTATACCATTCGCATGGAACCTAAGAACCCTACCTATCTTGATACCTATGGTTGGATACTTTACAAGAAAGGAGATGCTGCAGAAGGGCTTAAGTACATTGAAAGTGCAATTAAAAATGGTGCATATAACAATTCCGAAGTTCTTGAGCATTATGGTGATATTATGCAAAGTTTAAATCGTTGCAGCGAGGCAGTAGAAGCATGGACAGAGGCACTTAAGTACGATAAGGAATTGTACGATCGAATTGCTGGTAAAATTGAAACAATAAAAAAAAGTAGTTGTTTTGAGAAATAGTATTTTCTTTTTTTTATTTCTTTTCGCAGTCTGCAGTCTTCTCCAGGGACAGGCTAAAAAGAACGAGCTTGTAACTAAACGGGAAAAATTACTGAATGAGATATCAGTAACAAACAAGCTCATTGAATCTACCGAGAAAAAAAAGGGTAGTACTATACAGTCATTAAACCTACTAGATCGTAAGATAAACAAACGGCAAGGACTTATTTCAAATTACCAGGCTGAGATAGTTGTGATTGAAACTAAAATACTGGACAGAGAGAGGACTATAGCCAGCTTGAACCGGGATATTAAGAAGCAAAAGGATTTGTATGCTGATTTTTTGCGCTATGCCTATAAAAACCATAATGAGTTTACTGTAATTATTTTTTTGTTAGCCTCGGCCGATTTTAATCAATTTTATTTGCGTACCAAGTATTTCGAGCAGCTTCAGCGTGCCCGGAAAGAACGTATTGCTATTATTACAAGCATCAAGAAACAAATTGATCGCGAGTTAAGAGAATTGGTGAGGGAGAAAGCCTCCTTAGGAGATGCTTTATTAGGTGTAAAGCGTGAAAATAAGAACCTGGAATACGAAAAAGCTTCACGCGAAAAAACACTTAAAAAGTTGACTACTGAAGAGAAACAACTTAGGGCTGATTTGGAAAAGAAGAAAAAGATAGAGAAGGAAATCAATAGTAAAATCGAAGCTCTTATTCGCGAAGAAGCTTCTAAAAGCCCTTTGTCAAAGCTTACTCCTGCCGATAAGATTGTTTCTTCACAGTTTGAACTAAACAAGGGTAAACTTCCATGGCCAACTCGTCAGGGTATTATAACAGAACAGTTTGGAGAACATTATCATCCTGTTATTAAAGGAGTGAAGGTTCAGAATAATGGAATTGATATTTCGGGTGTAGGCGATCCCTCGGTACGTGCGATATTCGATGGCGAAGTGAGTAAAGTTTTTGCGATAAAGGGCTCTAATTATACGGTTATAATTAGGCATGGCAAATACTATACAGTCTATCATAACCTTAAAGAAGTGAAGGTGGCAATAGGCGCTAAAGTGAAAAGTAAAGATACAATAGGTATAGCTGGTAAAACTGGGTCTAGCGACAGCTATCTGGTACACTTAGAGATTTGGAATGGCCTTGAGAAGCTTAATCCAGAACTATGGATAGCGAATTAGTCATGGATAATGTACAAATAGTATTTAAAAAACGGCGATTTATTGAAATAATCGTAAATTGCATAGAATTTTAGAAACTTGTTGTGAATAATGCAGTATAAGAGGTTTGAATAATCAGTGAATTAATGGAAAAGTCACTTAGCATAGCTTCAAAAATAGATAATCTGAGAAGAGTAGAAAAGGTTATCGATGATATTTCTGCCGAATTTAAAATTGGCGAAGATCAATATGGAAATATCTTAATTGCTGCGCTTGAAGCAGCAAATAATGCTATTGTTCACGGAAATAAATTAGATGAGTCTAAGACAGTAAATGTTTTTTTTACAATCGAGGATACTTTTTTTAGAATTCGTGTGGAAGACCAAGGTCCTGGATTTGATTTTACTAATATTCCTGATCCTACTGCTCCTGAAAATATTGAAAATGTGAATGGCAGAGGTATTTTTCTTATGGAGAAATTATCAGATAAAATTAGTTTTTACAAGAACGGTTCAATAGTCGAGCTTGAGTTTAAAATAAAGTAGTGTGAGCATTCGCTTTCATTATTCCGAAGTTTCATTTGAACTTATCAACGAGGATAAAATTTGTTCATGGATTCAGCATGTGATTGAATCCGAAAAGAAAGTACCAGGTGACATTTTATATCATTTTGTCAACGAGGAACAAATTCTTGAGATTAATCTATTACACCTATCGCACGATTATTTTACCGACATTATAACATTCGACAACAGTTTTGTTAACATAATTAATGGAGAGATTTTCATTTCTATTCCAACTGTTCAATCTAACGCTATACATTTTAACACTGAATTCCTTTTAGAACTGCATCGTGTTGTAATTCACGGAGTTCTGCATTTGTGTGGATATAAAGATAACTCAGATTTGGAAAAAATTCAGATAAGAAAAATGGAGAATCATTATCTGTCTTATTTAGAAGAATTATAAATAACTTTACAAGAAAATTTATGTTCGATTATGATATCATTGTTGTAGGTGCAGGTCATGCTGGATGCGAAGCTGCCTTTGCAGCAGGAAAGTTAAGGTGCAGGGTTTTATTGGTAACCATCGATTTAAACAAGATAGCTCAAATGTCTTGCAACCCTGCGGTAGGTGGTGTTGCAAAGGGACAAATTGTTCGAGAGATTGATGCCCTTGGCGGAATGATGGGTATCATTACAGATAAAACAATGTTGCAGTTTAGAATGTTGAATAAAAGCAAGGGACCAGCCATGTGGAGTCCTCGCGCTCAATCCGATCGCTTTCAGTTTAGCTTCGAATGGAGAAAGGCTTTAGAGAGTTTACCAAATATACACTTTTGGCAAGATGCAGTTACGAGTCTTGTTTTTGAAGGAAATAGGGTTACTGGTGTAAAAACAAAAATTGGAGTTCAGTTTTCTGCGAAAGCTGTTGTACTAACAAATGGCACTTTTGAGAATGGTTTAATTCACATTGGAAGTACCCAATTTGTGGGAGGTCGAATTTCTGAACCAGCTTCTGTGGGTATCTCTAGTCAACTAGCTAGTTTAGGTTTTGAAGTTGGGAGAATGAAAACAGGTACTCCTGCCAGAATTGATGGCCGTACGGTTGATTTCACCAAAATGATTGAACAAAAAGGCGATGAGGAAGGAGGAAACTTTTCATTTCTTAATCGGGCTATCAAAACGAATTACTCTTGCTGGATAACACATACTAACGATAGGGTTCATGATATACTGGAGCAAGGTTTTTCAGTGAGTCCATTATTTAATGGAAGTATTAAAGGTGTGGGTCCCAGATATTGCCCGAGCATCGAAGATAAGATTGTAACATTTTCAGAAAAAGCGAGTCATCAATTGTTTTTAGAACCCGAAGGTGCCGATTCTTATGAGATGTATTTAAATGGATTTTCTTCTAGTCTTCCCTGGGAAATTCAGTATAAGGCATTGCGTGAGATATCCGGATTAGAGAAGGCAGTCATTTTTCGACCAGGTTATGCCATCGAATATGATTACTATCCCCCAACTCAGTTAAAACACACCTTGGAGACTAAGCAAGTTTCTGGACTTTATTTTGCTGGACAAATTAATGGCACTACTGGTTACGAGGAGGCAGGAGGTCAAGGCTTAATGGCAGGTATCAATGCGGCTTTGAAGTTATGTGGTAAAGAAGAGTTTGTGCTAAGTCGCAAAGATTCTTATATCGGCGTATTAATCGATGACCTGGTTACTAAAGGAGTCGATGAACCTTATCGGATGTTTACTTCACGGGCAGAGCACAGGATTTTATTACGACAAGACAATGCCGATGAACGACTTACTTTGGCTGGTTACAAAATTGGTTTAGCAACTGAGGATCGACTAAAAGTATTAGAAAAAAAGATTGGAGAACGAAAACGGTTTATAAATTATCTGGAAACTTTGAGCATAAATCCATCTACGGCGAATGAGTTTTTAGGCGAGGTTGAAACATCCCTACTTCGTCAACAAGTGAAAGCAATTGATCTTGTTCGTAGGCCTCAGATTACTTTATTTGATTTGCTTCAGAAAGTAATCTCAAAGACTAATTCTGTTTTCGAATCAGAGATTGACATGGCGTTATTATGCGAAGCCACCGAGATTCATGTAAAATATTTCGGTTACATTGAAAGAGAACAGCTTATTGCTGAAAAGGTAAAAAGGCTGGAGAACATTCGAATCCCAGATCATATTACTTACAATGATATGCTATCAATATCGACAGAAGCGCGACAAAAGTTAACACGTCTACGACCTGAAACGGTGGGACAAGCTAGTCGAGTGCCTGGAGTTTCACCATCCGATATCAATGTATTGTTGGTTCATCTGGGCCGCTAGATTTCTATTGTTCCACGTGGAACCAAAAAATTGCTTCACTCCATGGCTGATTTAAAATTCATACTTAGCAATTTACCAGATTTGCCTGGAGTGTACCAGTTTTATAACCAGTCTGGAAGCCTATTGTACGTAGGTAAAGCGAAAAGTCTAAAGAAACGGGTAGCTTCTTATTTCTCAAAGCAAAAATACGATTCATTTAAAACTAAAAGGCTTGTTTCACAAGTATACGATATTCGCCACATTGTCGTAGAAACAGAGTCCGATGCCTTGTTGCTTGAGAATAATATAATCAAGACCAATCAACCTAAATACAACATTTTACTCAAAGACGACAAAACCTTTCCATGGATATGTATAAAGAATGAAGCATTTCCGAGAGTTTTTTCCACCAGAAATCGTATTAACGATGGTTCGGAGTACTATGGACCTTACACTTCTGTGGTGATGGTGAGAACCCTTTTGGGACTTATTCGAGAATTGTACCCTATTCGAACCTGTTATTATCAATTAAGCTCTGAGCTTATTAAAAAGAAAAAGTATAAAGTATGCCTGGAGTATCATCTTGGTAATTGCCTTGGTCCTTGCGAAGGAAAACAATCTGAGATAGATTATAGAGAATCCATTCAACAAATACAGTACATTTTAAAAGGGGATATTCAGCAGGTTCAGAAGTTTTTATATGGTCTTATGATGGATTATTCAGAAAAGCATCAATTTGAAGATGCTGAAAAGATTAAATCCAAGTACGAAATATTATCACGCTACAAGAGTAAATCGGCCATTGTAAACCCAAAAATTGACAATGTGGATGTATTCTCTTTCTATCAGCGGGAGAGTAGATCCTATGTGAATTTTATAAAAATCCTTCAAGGGGCAATTGTACAGTCTCATACAGTAGAAATTGTCCAACAACTCGAGGAATCGAAAGAAGACTTATTGCTTTTCGCACTGCTCGATATAAGAGAAAAAGTGGGTAGTACAACTTCCGACGTTTATGTGCCTTTCGTTTTACCAACGGTAATTGGAATCGATTTTACCGTTCCGAAAATTGGAGATAAGAAAAAGCTTTTGGAATTATCGGAAAGAAATGCATTGCAATTTGCCCTGCAGAGCGAAAAGAAGTACAACGAAGTAAGCAATAAGCTTTCTAAAACATCTAAGTTGCTTATTCAACTCAAAACAGATTTGCGCTTAAAAGAATTACCAGTTTATATCGAATGCTTCGACAACAGCAACATTCAGGGAGAGTCTGCTGTGGCAGCCTGTGTTGTTTTTCGAAATGCAAAACCATCAAAAAGAGATTATCGGCATTATCACATTAAAACAGTAGAGGGCTCTAATGATTTTGCTTCCATGGAAGAAGTCATCACCCGGCGCTATAAAAGGCTGCTTGAAGAAGGAGCAGAATTGCCTCAACTTATTATTGTGGATGGAGGTAAAGGTCAATTAAGTGCTGCGGTAAAAAGCCTTGAAGGTTTAGATTTGTATGGTAAAATTGCCATTTTGGGAATAGCAAAGAGGCTGGAAGAACTCTATTTCCCGGGAGATCCTGTACCACTCTATTTAGATAAGAATTCTTATTCTCTTAGAATAATTCAGCAACTGCGTAATGAAGCACATCGCTTTGGAATTAGTTTTCACAGAAAAGTTAGATCGAAGAAAATGATGCAAACCCAACTGCTCGAAATTAATGGAGTAGGGCCAGCTACCATTCAAAAGTTGCTTGCTCATTTCGGTTCGGTGTATCAATTGAAGGCTCAACCCATTGATGTGATTGCTTCTGTGGTGACTAAGAAGCAAGCCGAATCAATCTGGAAATATTTCAACGAGAAGGAAGGATTGTAAATTTATTTTCTGCGCGAAACGATATATTCAATCAGGTCAGAAAAACTATCCCTTGCTTCATTCGAAGGAAATTCTACTAATAATTCAAGGGCTATTTGTTTAAAATGCTGCATTTTATTCTCTGCATATTCCAAACCTTTGTATTGATGTACAAATTGATATATAGTATCGTAAGTATTTCTTTTAGAGGAATTTCTATTTATTAACCTGATAATACTTCTTGATTCGTCAGTAGGAGCATTCTTTAGCGCAGCAATAAGTGGAAGGGTCAGTTTTTTCTCTTTTATATCGTTTCCGATAGGTTTTCCGGTAGAGCTTGTTTTCTCGTAATCGAACAGATCATCTTTTATCTGAAAGGCTATTCCCAAGTTAATGCCAATTTGCTTCATTTTTTCAACATGTTCGGCATTGTCCGAAACAGAGCGTGCTCCGCTGGCCGTACACGCAGCAAGAAGTGTAGCTGTTTTTTTAGTAATAATTTCGAAGTATTCCTCTTCGGTAATATTTAGTTTGCGTGTTTTCTGAATTTGGAGTAATTCGCCTTCGCTCATTTCCTTTACGGCATCAGATACAATTTCGAGCAATTCGAACTGCTTGTGCTTTACTGCCAATAGAAGTCCTTTGGCCAACAGAAAATCACCCAGAAGCACAGCAATCTTTGACCGCCAAAGGGCATTGATTGATAAAAACCCTCTACGTTCCATGGCATCATCAACCACATCATCGTGCACAAGTGTAGCCGTATGCAGCAATTCGATGAGCGAAGCTGCCACATGGGTGGCCTCGTTGGTAGTGCCCACAGTTTTTGCCGAAAGAAAAACCAATATCGGTCTTATTTGCTTTCCTTTTCGGCGTAAAAGGTAGTTGGTAATTATATTCAAAAGAGGCACAGGGCTTTTCATCGACCCCGAAAAATTCTTGTTAAAGCTCTTTAAATCATCACTAATTACAGACTTTATTGCTTTGCTTGTTTTCATATTGTTTTCTCGCTGGCATCAAAGATACCCATTCTTTTTATATTGAATTCATCACAGGTTCAAAACTCCTTATCCACCTACTCAATACTTCAAGGTTGATGAATATACTCCCGAATATAACGATGAAATTGATTTCGTTGAAAAGCATTCTTGTCCGCGCATCCGCTTTCAGTCCCAATGTAAATCGGGATTCGACTATAAAATTTCATTTCGAGAACTCATGAAATTTAAGTCTCACGAATAAACTCTTTCTAGTAAAAAGCCTTTATCCCATGTAATCAGGATTTTAGGTAATACATGAAAAATAGTTATATATTTGCATAAATAAATTTGAAGTCATGATTAGCGAATTTAATGTGGATCAATTGAACAAAGCAGCAGCAATGTTGAAAGCAATTTCGCACCCGTTGCGAATTGCCATATTGAACCAGCTCGAAGCAGGCAAACAACTTACAGTAACCGAAATTCACGAAGCTCTAAATATTGAACAATCAACTGCCTCGCATCATTTAGGAATCTTACGCGACAAAGATGTCCTTATTGCTCGCCGTGATGGTAAAAATACCTTCTATTCGCTTAAGCATCAGCGAATTAACACACTTATCGAATGCATTAATAAATGCGCATGCGATTAAGAATTAGCTTAGTTTATGAAGAGCCGGACTATTGAAACAAGCGATAGTCCGGCTTTTTTTATGTAATTTTTCGGCTTAATTATTCAAACTCATGGAAAACAGGAAGCGATTGTTTTTATTGGATGCTTATGCATTGATATTCAGGGCTTATTATGCCTTTATTAATCGACCTGTAACCGATAAACAGGGCAACAATACTTCTGCAATTTTTGGTTTTGTCAATACCCTTGATGAAATATTGCGTAATGAAAACCCATCGCACATTGCGGTAGCCTTTGATCCACCTTCTCCCACCTTTCGGCACAAAATGTACCCCGAATATAAGGCAAACAGGCAATCAACCCCTGAAGACATTCGGTTTGCTGTGCCATGGATTAAAGAGATTATTTCAGCTTACAGGATACAAATTATTGAAAAAGAAGGATTTGAGGCCGATGATGTAATTGGAACACTCGCAAAAAGGGCAGCAGAAAACGGTTTTGAAGTATATATGATGACTCCCGATAAAGACTATGGTCAGCTGGTTTCTGAGCATGTTTTTATGTACAAACCAGGCAGGAGCGGAGGCGAAAAAGAAATATTGGGAATAGAAGAGATTCAAGAAAAATTCGAAGTAAGTTCTCCGATTCAAATCATCGATTTACTAGCGCTTTGGGGCGACAGCTCTGACAATGTTCCTGGAGCTCCAGGCATTGGCGAAAAGACTGCCAAGAAACTGATTGCTGAGTATGGTTCGATTGACAATCTTCTCAAATCAACCTCTGAATTGAAAGGAAAATTAAGAGAGAGTCTGGAAAATAACCGGGAACAAATTCTTCTTTCGAAAGAACTAGTTACCATTGATTTAAATGTACCCCTGGAAGTGGACTTTGATCAAATGATCGTTAAGGACCCAGACCAAAAAAAGCTGTTGGAATTGTTCGAGCGTTTCGATTTTCGCACTTTTAGTAAACGTTTATCTGCTAAAGAAACAAAACAAAATCAACCTTTTCAGACTTCGCTCTTTGGAGAAAGTCTACCTGAAACAGAACCTGCAGAAATCGTTTCGTCTAAAGAAAAATTTCAAGCAGAAAAGGTGGAGTATGTGCTCGTGGATACTGACGAAAAGGTTCAGAAACTGTTAACGGAATTGCTGAAATGCGAGGCAGTTTGCATCGATACTGAAACAACCGGATTGAATTACTTTTCCGATCGTCTGATTGGAATTGCTATCTCTTATCAACAGACAAAGGCTTATTATCTGGCATCTGGTTCCGACGAACAGATGCTGAGGTGGGTTGGCATGCTCAACATATTCTTTTCGAATCCCGAAATACTAAAGGTAGGGCATAACCTCAAATTCGATATTCACTTTCTGGCAAGGTATGGCGCCGATATTAAGGGCCAACTTTTTGATACCATGGTGGCTCATTACTTGCTAAAGCCCGAAGGCCGGCATAAACTTGACGATGTAATTCGCGAAGAGTTTAATTACGAAATGATCCCAATTGAAGAGCTAATAGGCAAGAAGGGAAAAGACCAGCGTACCATGGAAGGTGTCGATTTGCAATTGGTGACCAATTATTCCTGCGAGGATGCTGACTACACTTTTCGTCTATTCACCAGGCAACAAAAGCAGCTTTCCGACAAGCAATTGTTGGAATTGGCTACCCGCATCGAAATGCCTTTGGTGAGTGTTCTGTTCCACATGGAACATTCTGGCTTTAAGATTGATAATGAGACACTTAATAAGTATAATGAACAATTACTGGAGGAAATTGAACAAACCAAAAAGCAGGCATTCGAAGCTGCCGGTGAAGAGTTTAACCTCTCCTCTCCCAGGCAGTTAGGAGTAATTCTTTTCGAAAAACTATCTATATCGAGTCAGAATAAGCTTACTAAAACCAAACAATACAGTACCAGCGAAGAAGTGCTTCAAACCTTAACCGACAAACATCCGATTGTACCCCTTATACTCGAATACCGTGGACTTTCAAAATTGCAATCGACCTATGTTTCGGCTTTGCCATTGTTAATAGAACCTTCCACTCAAAAAGTGCATACTTCTTTCAATCAAACCATTACAGCTACAGGCCGCTTAAGTTCGGTGAATCCTAACATGCAAAACATTCCAATTCGTGATGAGCGTGGAAGGGAAATCCGGAAATCGTTTATTGCTTCTGACAAGGAGCATGTGATTCTGGCTGCTGACTATTCTCAGATCGAACTTCGTCTTATGGCGCATCTCAGCCAGGATCCGCAAATGATCGAAGCATTTAAACAAGGAGCAGACATACACCGTTCCACCGCTGCTAAAATTTTCAAAGTAACAGAAGAAGAAGTTACACGTGAGATGCGCAGCCAGGCCAAAACAGCCAATTTTGGAATTATATATGGTATATCGGCATTTGGGCTTGCAGAACGCTTAAAGATTTCGCGTGCAGATGCCAAACAACTAATCGACAGTTATTTCGAGTCTTTTCCGAAAGTAAAACATTATATGGATTCCTGCATCACCTCTGCCCGGGAAAAAGGATATGTTGTAACCATGTTTGGACGTAAGCGTTATTTACCCGATATACAATCGGCAAATGCTACAGTGCGCGGGTTTGCTGAACGAAATGCTATCAATTCGCCCATTCAGGGATCAGCGGCCGATGTGATAAAAATTGCCATGGTGGCAATACAGGAAAAGATTCTCTCCAATCGATTGAAGTCGAATATGATTTTGCAGGTGCATGATGAATTGGTTTTTGATGTGTTTTTACCTGAACTGGAAACAATGAAAGAATTGGTGCGCTATGAAATGGAAGCTGCAGCCAGGTTAAGTGTTCCGCTTACGGTGGATATGGGTATAGGCAACAACTGGCTCGAAGCTCATTAATAGGCAAAAACTATCAGGCAAACCATTTTTCTAGAATGGCAATTACTATTTCTGATTTAACTGGTTTTGTGGTATACTCGTTCATTCCTGCTTTTAGCGAAGTTTTTCGCACAGCCTCGGAAGCCGAGGCCGTCATGGCTACAATAGGCAATTGGTAACCCAATCCGCGTAGTTCGATAGTGGCCTCAAGCCCGTCTTTTTCGGGCATTTCGAGGTCCATAAAAATAATATCGAAATGCTTGAGTTTGATCAATTCTATTACCTCTAGGCCATCGTTGGCAATTTCAATAGAGTATCCAAGATTTTTAAAAATGTTTTCAGCTACCTTTTGGTTGATCAGGTTATCTTCTGCCACCATTATTTTCAAGTCATTTCGTAATTCAGGTTTCGAAAAGCTCTCGGGAATCGATGGGAAACACTCTTTCAGGAAAGATTTTAAAAGTTTATGCTCAAAGGGTTGAACCAGGTAATAATCGACTCCGGCTAAACGCGATTGTATATGGTTTTCAGGTTTATGGTTCGAGCTGAACATAAATACCCGGTGGTTGTCGGTAAGCTTTTTAGCATGAAGCTTTTTTAATAACCAGAGACCATCCATACCTGGTTCGTCGATTATGACAAGCAAATGAAATTTTGCCTTTTTATTTTGTATCCGGGTTTCAACTTCCTCCAACACATGCTCTCCAAACAGTATGGTTTCTATTTGAATCGAATTTTGTTCTAAAAATGAATATAATCTTTTTCTTGTCAATTCGTTATGGCAAACAATTACGCATTTAACTTCCTCAAAAGACTGTATTTTCTTATAATCGAAAACTTTATCTAATTCCTCGTTCGAGTAAACTTCAATGATAAAGTAGAATGTAGTACCCGGAAACTCTTTGTTGCTGTTCAATCTGGAAGGGCTTTCAACCCAAATTTCTCCATTCATCAGCGTTACGAGTTGTTTGCAAATAGTGGTGCCCAAGCCAGATCCACCATATTTTCGCGAAGTACTGTTATCGGCTTGTGTAAATGAGTTGAAAATGGTAGGAATTTTTTCCTGAGAAATTCCGATTCCAGTATCCGAAACACTAAACAACAAAGTGATATTACCAGCGTATTCATCTTCAGTTTCGACCATTACCACAATTTTTCCGTGATGCGTGAATTTTACCGCATTACTGATCAGGTTCGACAATACCTGCCTAAGCCTGAATGGGTCACCAATTATACGGTTCGGAACATTGGGTCCTACGTTCAATTCGAGCAACAAGCCTTTTTCTTCGGCAATGGCTTTAAAAAGCTGAACGGAAAGTTCCACCTCTTCGCGAAGAAGAAAAGGAATTTCTTCTATCTGCATTTTGCCGGCTTCGATTTTGGAATAATCGAGTATATCGTCGATAATATTAAGCAGCAAATCGGCCGAACGGCGCACAATGCTGATGTATTCCTGCTGTTCTGAGTTTAAATTTTCACGTGCCAGGGCTTCAGTCATCCCAATTATGCCATTCATGGGCGTTCGGATTTCGTGGCTCATTTTTGCCAGAAAATCAGATTTGGCAATGTTTGCCGCTGCTTCGTATTTGCGCTCTTTCTCTATTGAGGTCACATCGATAAAGGTGCTCAGCACGTATTCTTTATTTTGAATGTTACAGGGAAGCTCCTTTTTAAATATAACTACTTCGATACCATGACGCTGATAGTAAAAAAACTGGTCGGTATCGTAAGAGGTATTTGGTTTATCGGAGGGTTTTGTAAAATTGGTAAAGCGGCGTTCCACAATAGCCGAGCTGGCGTCTTCGTTGGGTCCTATCAGCAAAATTTCACGGGCAGTTTGATTAATAAAGTGTACCTTTTTGAAATAGTCATACACCACTAAGCCTACCGGCAAATGCTCCAGCGATTGTTGAAAGAAATCGAAGGAGTGCCTTAGGCTTCTATTTTTTTTTTAAGGTTTTTAATCTGAATGAGCAGATAAATGCTCACCAAAAGAAAAATGAGGAGGCTGGCAATAGAAATGATGGCCAATTGCGAAAACACCTTAAGCAGAAAGGTGTTATGGTCAATACTCATGGCAATGCCAAAATTTCGGTCGAGCAGGTTGACTGGCGTGTAAACTGTGAGAATTTTATGATTGAGGGAGTCGGTACTGATGGTGTGCACCATGAGTCCTTCGAGGTCATGGTTTAGGTTGGTGACTACTTCTTCCAGTCTGCCGTTCCAATTGTATTGCTGTACATCGGCAGTGGCTACTGTTTCTGTTTCGGTATCAATTACAAATTGCCACGAGATTTCGTCGAGGTGAAATTTCTTAAGTTCCGAAAGAATGTAGTTATTGATGTTGATGGTGACTACAATGTTGGCATACAATACATTGTCTTTAAATACGGGCAATACATACTGATACTCATGTCCATTATGGGTTACCTCTTCTTTTGGAGCAAGCATACGCTGCCGTTGACCTACATATTGGTCAGTGATGAAGTTCTGCTTTTTATCGCGAAAGAGGTTTAAAACATTTTTTTGGTTGTCGTAAATATCAATGTTTTTAATGAGTCCATTATAAGTGGAATAAAACAATTGAAGTTTACGCAGGGCATCGGAATTGACATCGGTAAAAAGCTTGGCAATGTCGTCGGAGAAAAGAATATAATTCAAGTCGCTCTCGAATTTCAGAAGGGTACGTTCAACTTCGTTCACACACACTTCCGATTGCCGCAGCAAAAAGTTTTTATATTGGTTAATCTGAAGGTTATAAAAGCTTCGGTAAAACAATACGTTTACCGAAACAATTAGTAAAAAGGAGAATGCGATTATAAAGTAAAAACGTTTCATTGCCGGTTTGTTAGCAGAGTATCAAAATTATAATTCTGCCATTGTAACAAAAAACTTAACACAATTTCTTGTTAACAATATGCTAAAAGATGCAAATTTTACGTAACACGGCAAGAAAAGTTGGCTATTTTATCGGTGTTTTAACGAATCGTCCAGAAAAATATTTACATAACTGCGGTATCGCGACTCGGAAATATTTCCTTTTTCTACCGATTCGCGCACTGCACAGCCAGGTTCGTGGATGTGGGTGCAATTAATGAATTTACATTTGGCCGAAGCATGGAACACGTCTTTGAAATACAAACCGATTTCATTCTTGTCTAAATCAATAAGCCCAAATGAGCGAATACCCGGAGTATCGATGATGTAGCAATCGGGAATTACTTCGAATATTTCTGAGAAGGTAGTAGTGTGCTTTCCCGATTGATGCGATTCGGATATTTCGTCGATACGAATGTCCAGTCCTGGATTAAGTGCCTGAATAAAAGACGATTTACCGACTCCACTAATGCCCGATACCAGACTTATTTTGCCTTTCATACGACGAAATACTTCCTCAACACCTTGGTTTTGTGTGAGGCACATGGGCAGGCATTCGTAACCGGCTTGCTTGTAGAGTGCAATGAATTTTTCCAGGCAATCTGCATCGATTAAGTCAGTTTTATTCACCAAAATGGTAACAGGAATAAAAAACATTTCGGCTGAAACTAAAAAGCGGTCAATAAATTCATAAGGAGTTGTCGGTGCCTTTAACGAAACCATCAGAAAAGCCTGGTCGATGTTGGCGGCTATCATGTGGGCCTCGTGATGAAAACGTGTGGCTTTGCGGATTATGTAGTTTTTGCGGGGCTCAATGGCGGTTATCATTCCGGTATTGTCTTCGGCTATTCGGGTAAATTCTACCTTATCGCCGACAGTAACCGGGTTCGAAGTTTTTATTTCGCGGGTTCGGAATTTGCCTTTTATGCGGCATGCCACAATTTCGCCCTCAGAAAGTACATTGTACCAGCTACCGGTTGACTTTAATACCAATCCCTTGGGCATAATCTTAGTTTAATTATTGAATAAAGTGCAAATTATCCTTTATTGAGTTTGGGGATAAAGATAAGGCGGTATAATGTGTTTTAAGTCCATTGCACAAAAAAGTTCTGGTTTAATTGTTTTCAGGTTTGCCAACAATGCCCGAAAATTTCTTTTTCCACATCACATCAGGAATGGATTTATACCTTCCCCAGAATTTGTAGCGGGTTAGTGAAGCCAGCGAAATGAGTTTTGCAGCCATTGAATACCGAAGCAAAGCATGCTGAAATAAATAAAATAGCACAATTAACCCCAGAAAAGCGAGCATTTGAAATAAACTATTGATTGGTTCAAGGGAGACAATTTCCGGCAAACTTCTACGAAATATCCAGCCAGTTAATACTGAATAAAAAATGCTTGTTACCACTAGCAAACCATGGGATGTTTCGATGGCTCTTTCCGGACAAACGTTCATGCAATGCATGCAGCTTTCGCACTTTAAAGTCCAGAAGGGCCTTTTATTTTTGGTAACAATAGCTTTTACTGGACATTGACTGATGCAAATGCCGCAATTGTTACAAAGGTGGCTGCAATAAAAAGTTTTTGCAATGATAAATCTGCCAATGAAATAGTAGGCAAGTGCAATGGGACTGATGATAACATCCTGAACAATGTCGCGGTGAGAATGAAAATCTCTTTTCCCTGAAAATATCTTTTCGTTGTGATGCCTTACTCGCTCGTAGTTTTTGGCATGCAGGTAGGCTACCGTATTGTTGTTAAGGGCTGGGTGAAGCGAAATCCAATTCGAAGGCATATCGAAGGGTATGCTTCCCATAAGGGTATATCCTTTTCTTTTAAGCCACAAACTTGAGATTAAAAAAGCTATTCCTGTAAGTCCGGGAGTAACAAACTTCCCGATTTTCATGCCAGCCCTGGTATTCATCAACACTACCGAATTTTTTCCGGTAGGAAAATGGCGGATGAAATCGAGCGTAATTTTTGGATAATTGAAACCATGTATCGGAGAGATAATGATAATTAAAGCCTGCGGAGGACAGCATACCGGCAAGGTTTGTTTTGCAATGTTGTGCAATTGGCATTCGATCTTTTCTTCCTCGGCGTGTTGGGCTATCCACCTGGCTATCTGGCGGGCATTTCCAGTGCCGGAAAAATAGAAAAGTTCGATGGAATGGATTTTTTTCATGAGGCGCTATTGGCAGGAAAAATCTTAATTTTTTTGATGATTATGGAATAATAAAATCAAATTACACCAATCCCAAGCAGTTGACTGATTTTATCGACATTTAATTTGGCATCCACCAAACTAATTGTTTTTTGTATGGGCATAATTTCTTTGCCCACAGAATTATAAAGAATCAATCTGTAATCATTATTTTGTAAATCAAGCGTTCGGTTACTCCGGCTATAAATTCGCCAGGCTTTCTTCGAATTTTTAATACCAATTTTCATATCCGGTTCAATGTTAATCCAATTCCCGCTTGGAATTAGGCCGAATAATTGATTGACAAACCGCATCCTTTTTTTTTCGAAATCTGTTTGTGTGCTGGTGGTTGTAAAACCAACAAAGGAGCCGATTAATACTAAAATCAGGCCCGCGAAAGAAAAAATGGTAATCACTATTCCGGCTGCAAACAAAATTAATCCAGCAAAACTACCTGCAGGACCAAAGGATTTGTCAAGATTGTTTTTTGTTGTCATAAACTTCGTAAAATGCAGTGGTTGATATGATTTTTTTGTGCTCCAAAAGATGTGCAGCCTTTTAATTTGTTATTGGTTTAAATAGGTATTTCTCGTCATAATCAATTCCGAAATCGACCAGTATTTTGGTATATTCCTCTAAAAATGATTTTTTGCAGTGATGTAATTCCTGATTTTCGATGTAATTAGCCACTGAGTGAACTTGTGATTTTGAATAAGAAAATGCGCCATATCCCTCCTGCCATGAAAATTTTCCGGCAACCAGCTTATTTTCATTTATCCAAAGCGAAGAGTCGCCTTTTATATCCCTCATTAAATCGGACAGCGATTGAGCTGGGCGCATACCAAATAGAATATGAATATGGTCCGGCATTCCATTTATAGCTAAAAGCTTATGGCCATGATTTTGGATTATGCCGGTAATGTATTGGTATAAACGCTGGCTCCAGGATTTTGAAATAAGGGAAGGGCGATTTTGCACAGCAAAGACCGTATGAATGTGGATTTGGGTGTAGGTATTAGGCATTTTATTTTAGTTTAAGGCATCATATTTTTTTACAGTAAGGCATGAAAGCTTAACAGATAAGGGTGTACTTAATTGTATATGCTGCCTTGATGCGTGCCGTTAGGTACGAAAACTCGGTAAAAAATCTCCAGGAATAGTTCTCCCGCCCCAGATGGGGCGGAACAAAAGTCTGCCAGTTGTTTACCTATCTTCTACCCCTAACGGGGTAAATACCAATGCTACCAGGTACAAAAGCTCGTTAACAATCATTCGTAAAGGCTTTTCTTGTCTATCTCAGACGAGAACGAATAATCAACCGAAATATTCTTTATCACCGATGTTTTGTCCCTTAACGGGTATTACTTGTTTATTTTCAATTTTTTCAATTTATCGCGATTTTCTAAGTACCGGAATTCTACAATCAGCGCAATCAGCTCATAGGGTATGGGCTCGCTGAGCGAAAATTGCACCGAACCTTTTCCTTGCTTGTATTTCGATAAGTCCTGCGCAAATTCGCTGTGCCCGCTCGGTGTGGCATAAAAGCCGATGTGATTTTTATAACCCGCAAAATACACCAGTGGCTTACCAAAAGCTTTGTAGGCAGGCATCTGGTAAGTAAGGCTCTCTTCTGCAACGGGTGCTTTTTCTTTGATAATTGACCTTATCTTATTGAGAATTATCTGAATGTCTGCGGGAAAGGCCAGTATATAGTCATCGACCGGGTTGTGTGCTGTGTTCATAGCAGAAAAGTACGTTCTCTCAAACTTACAAAATTATTTGCACAGCAATGGAATGGCCACCAAAGTAATTTATCGGTGTAAAAGCCTGTCCGGCACCCTCTAAATTCTCATACTTATAGTTTATTTTTACAGCTAAATAATTGTTTATGCGAATTCTATCCTACAATGTAAACGGTATCCGTGCAGCCCTGAACAAAGATTTTGCTACGTGGCTTAAAAGCGAATCGCCCGATATTTTATGCCTTCAGGAAACAAAAGCTCAGGATGCACAAATAGACACCCCTTTGTTCGAACACCTGGGCTATCATAGCATCGTCCATTCGGCTGAAAAGAAAGGATACAGCGGGTTGGCCATTTTATCGAAAACTAAACCCGATAAGGTTGTAAAAGGAATGGGCACAAAAAGATTCGATTCCGAAGGCAGGGTGTTGCGTGCCGATTTCGGTGATTTTACCCTCATTAATGTTTATATTCCCAGCGGCACTACCGGCGATATCCGTCAGGATTTTAAAATGGAATTTCTCGAAGCGTTTTATCAATTCATTCAAAACCTCAAACAAGAATGGCCAAAGTTATTAATATGTGG
This sequence comes from Bacteroidota bacterium, assembly GCA_016699695.1. Classification (NCBI taxonomy): domain Bacteria; kingdom Pseudomonadati; phylum Bacteroidota; species Bacteroidota bacterium. The sequence continues at coordinate 1,858,581 of CP065006.1, read as the reverse complement.
CGATTATAATATTTGCCATAAACCCATCGACATCAACCACCCCGAAAGGCACAAAACTTCCTCGGGCTTTTTACCCGAAGAACGGGAGTGGTTCGACCGCTTTATTGCACTTGGGTTTATCGATACTTTCCGCGAGTTTAACAGCCTGCCTCAGCAATACAGCTGGTGGAGCTACAGGGCCAACTCGCGCGAAAAAAACCTGGGCTGGCGAATCGATTACCACCTGATAAGCGAGGCTCTGAAAGAACAACTCAAATCGGCTTCCATTCTGCCACACGTGGAACATTCCGACCACTGTCCGGTAGAAGTGGTGCTAGGCGGGATTGGATAAACAAAATTGTTGGCAGTAGTTTTTGTTAAACAAATTGAAACGAATAGAAAATGAACTATAAATCTTTTGTTTTTATAATTATTGGAATTTTTTCCTTTCGGGTACTAGCAGCACAGGGGACAATCTCAACAGACTATGAATTTGTGAATTCTGTATATAAAAATCATGTTAAGAGGAACTTAATCTACTACTATTTATATTATAATCCAGCTTCTGATCAATTTATCCAGCCATTAAAAGATACATTAATAAAATATGTTAGTGAAACGGATATCATGTTGATTAAAAATCAAATGGAGTTTCCTGATACTTCTTTTATTTGGGACCAAGAATACTTGAATAATTGTAAAGTCATAGAAGAGAATAAAGCTAGAGAAATACAAATGAAAAATTCTCATATGTCAGTGCTAATTATTGATTCTATTACTGACAAACCAATAAACACTTTGCATGGCAGTGATTTTATTCCGATTGAAGAAAGACAATTTTATTATTTCTCCAAACCAGTCTGGAATAATGATAAGACATTAGTAATTTTTAGCGTTCATTTTTATGAGGGTAATCTTGGACAGATTAATACATATATCTACAAAAAGGAAAAAGACGAATGGAATTTAATAACAACAATACCAGGTATTGAATGGATGGGTATTTAGGGCCATTCGACCAACAAATTGTGGAGAAATTGTGTGTTTCTGTGGATTTTCACGATTTACATCGGAACACCGTGTTAAAAAGTGCTTCGAAATCAGCATATAAAATTACTTGACAACAGTTCAAATCCCATAATAAATAGCTCATGCGCCTATTCAAAGCCATTTTGATTTTTTATCGCAAATTGCTTGTTCCTGCTTTGATTTTATCAAGTTTGGTTGGTTTCATTGAGTTTTCCATTATAACTGAGTTTCCCTTTAAAACCTTTGGATATTCTTATATGATATTTGGCTTGCTCTTTCATTATTTTATTTATGAAATAAGAAATTACAACGAATACTATTTTTATTACAATCTTGGATTAAGCCGATTAAGCCTTTGGATTAGCAGCCTTGTTCTGAATTTCTTCGTTGGTCTGATTTTTATTTTATTATGAGCAAACTGCATGTAGATAGCGTTTTAAAAAGTTTTAATACAAAACAAGTATTGACAGATGTTTACATTTCATGTGAGAAAGGTGAAATTGTCGGATTGCTTGGTCGAAACGGTACAGGAAAATCGACACTCTTAAAGATTATCTTTGGCTCGCTCTCAGCAGATAGAAAGTTTGTGAGAATCGGCGACAGAATTTCCAATGGACTTTTTAAGAACCGCCATTCGATAAAATACTTGCCACAGGAGAATTTTTTACCAAACCATATAAAAGTTGACACAATAATTCATCTGTTTTGCAATGAAAACAATGCAGGCCTGATAAAGAGCCATGAATTAATCAAGCCTATGCTTGCAAAAAAAAGCAAGCAGCTTTCGGGAGGAGAAAAACGTTTGTTAGAGATATTTCTTATCGTGTTTTCTGATTCAGCTTATACCTTTATCGACGAGCCATTTAATGGTGTTGCCCCCATTTACAAAGACGAGATTAAAAAAATTATCAAAGAGCAATCGGAACAGAAAGGGTTTATTATAACCGACCACGATTACCGGAGTATACTGGAGATAGCCACGCGAATCATCATCATGCATGATGGAGGCACCAAGGAAATAAAAAGCGAAGATGAGCTGAGGTATTGGGGATACATTCCTGTTGAAAAAAGCAAGAAAAAACAAAAAAAGGCACACCTGATAGATTAGATGCTCCGTGAATAGAGGGCTTTAGTTTGAGTATAGCTTATAGTAATTTTCTCTTGTTTCCGATGGCGAACCCCCCGATAACATTAAATACGAATACTTTAGTAATAACCCAAGGCTTAATCAAAGAGCTCAACTAAACAACACAATCTAATCCGTGCAAGAAGCCATTTCCTGCCAAAATAGAAACAAGGTATAAATCAACAAAATTTAGAACCTGCTTTTGTTCCAACCCAAACCTCTTCGCAGTTAGCCTTAAAAACACCTTGTTCACTTTCGTAATACTTTCTAAACAAATTCGACAAATATTTCGTTTACATTTGCATAATGATTAAAAAGATAACAGCACATAGTTTTATTTTCATCGCCAATATATTTTTATTGGCTCATGCTGTTTTGCCCCATCACCACCACGAACAACAAGTTTGTATTGTGCAAACACATTGTGCCAATGATGCCAGTTCACATTCTCCAACAACAACCGAACACAATCATCAACACGATGGAACAAATTCAACGTCTTGCATTCTCAAACAAGCCGTAGTTTTACCTACTTCACAGGCAAGACTTTTAATTAACTGTGATAATTGCACTGACAATCATAATCACGATTTTTTTATTCTTTCTTATTTCGGGTTAGAAACATTACAGCCCATCACGGTGTCAGTCCCGACTGTACCCGAATTTGCCTTTTTATTTTCATCGCGTATAACCAGTTCTATTGGTTTTCGTGCTCCCCCGATGGCATAAACTTTAAGTGCTTTATTTTAAATTTTGAATGGGAACATTGTTCTCGTTTATTGTTACGCAGTATGTTTTCAATATTCAATATTCAACATTTAGCATTTAGCATTCATCGTTTTCAATTCAACATTTAACATTCAAAATTTCAAAAATGAATTACAAGATATTTATAGGGGTGTATTTGGCATTTGCCATTGTATCATGCAACCCATCCGGTTATAAAAATGATAATCACGAAGAACATGATAAAATAAAATTTCAATATACTGCCTATAGCAATGATTTTGAATTATTTGCCGAAGCCGATGCATTTATTGTGGGCGAAGAAGCGAATGTTTTATCACATTTTTCAATGTTGCCCGATTTTAAGGCTGTTGAAAAAGGGGAAATTACAATCACCCTATCAATTAATGGAAAAGTAGCAACTCAAAAGCTTGATAAACCAACGCGTAAAGGAATTTACAGTTTTGATATTAAACCCGATACACAGGGAAAAGGTACTTTGAAATTTGAAATAACCAACGACAATGGTTCCTATGAAGTTATTGTTCCAGAGGTAAACGTTTTTGCAAATAGCAAAGAAGCCCTCGAGGCCTCGGAAGCAATAGTTGTTTCAAAAACAAATGCTACGGTTTTTACAAAAGAACAGTCGTGGAAAATCGATTTTGCAACGGCAAATCCAAGTTCAGAGCCATTCGGACAGGTTATAAAAACTACGGCCTTGGTGCAATCATCGCCCGGTAATGAGGTGGTTGTTTCTGCAAAAACAAATGGCATTGTGCTTTTCAATCCCGAAACATTGCTCGAAGGTAGTCAGGTAAAAGCTGGTCAATCGTTATTTACTGTATCGGGAAATAGTTTTGCCGATAACAATATTTCAGTAAAATATGCCGAAGCAAAAAGCAATTTCGAAAAAGCTGATGCAGACTACGAAAGGGCTAAGGAACTCGCCAAAGATAGAATTGTTTCTGAAAAGGATTTGAACTCAGCTAAAAACGAGTACGAAAACGCCAAAGCTGTTTACGACAATCTGGGTAAAAACTTTAACGCCACAGGTCAAACCATCACCAGTCCGCAAACAGGATTTATAAAACAAATTTTTGTTCAAAACGGTGCATACGTCGAGGCTGGTCAGCCTATTACCGTTGTTTCTCAAAATAAATCACTTGTGCTTACCGCCGAAGTTCCTATGAAATACGCTTCGCTATTGGCAAACATCAAAACTGCAAATATTCGTTGTATCAACGAAAATCGTTTCTTTTCACTCGAAGAATTAAATGGAAAAATTTTGTCTTATGGCAAAGCAGCTAACAGCGATAATTATCTTTTACCGGTCAACTTACAGGTAGAAAACAATGGAAGTTTTGTGGCTGGAAGTTTTGTTGAAGTTTATCTTAAAATATTCTCCAACAGCACTGCAATTACAGTTCCCAACCAGTCTTTACTCGAAGAGCAAGGTTATTTCTATGTGTGGGTTCAGGTGAATCCCGAATTGTTTGAAAAACGGGAAGTTTTTATAGCTGGCAGCGATGGTATAAACACCGAAATTAAAAAGGGTATAACTGCCAATGAACGGATTGTGACCAAAGGGGCAATGCTTATTAAACTAGCACAGGCAACAGGTACATTAGATGCTCATTCAGGTCACGTTCATTAATCCTTATAGCCATGCTAAATAATATTATAAAATTCTCACTGAGCAACAAATATCTTATATTGTTGCTTTCGGTGGTGCTGGTAGTTTTCGGGATGAGAACTGCCACTAATATGGATGTGGATGTGTTTCCCGACCTCACAGCACCTACCGTTGTTGTAATGACCGATGCGCACGGCATGGCCTCCGAAGAAGTGGAACGCCTTGTTACTTTCCCTATTGAAACGGCTGTAAATGGTGCAACCGATGTTCGCCGTGTCCGTTCGGCTTCTTCTCAGGGGTTTTCTTTTGTGTGGATTGAGTTCGACTGGGGAACCGATGTTTTCAAAGCCCGCCAGATAGTAAGCGAAAAACTTATTAGTGTTACTTCCCAAATGCCATTAGGTGTGGGGCAACCTGTTTTAGCTCCACAATCGAGCGTAATGGGAGAGATTTTGTTTATTGGTATTCAGTCAGACAGCACCAGCATGATGGATTTACGAACCATTGCCGAATGGAACGTGAAACCACTCATTCTGGCAACAGGTGGTGTTTCGCAAGTTACTATCATTGGTGGCGATTACAAGCAATATCAGGTGCTGGCCAATCCGCAAAAAATGAAATTCTACAAAGTTTCCATGACTGAATTATCGGAAGTCTGTAAAGGCATAAGCCAAAATTCAACTGGTGGGGTTCTCAGGGAGTATGGCAACGAATACGTTGTTCGGGGCATTGCCCGTTCGTCTGATACAGAGGTTTTAGGCAGCACTTATATTAAATCGATAAATAAAAAACCTGTAAAAATTGCAGATGTTGCCGAAGTTAGAATTGGAGCTGCTCCAAAAATGGGTTACGCTTCGGGTAGTGCTAAGCCTGCTATTATTATCTCCATCTCGAAACAGCCTAATGCGAATACACTTGATGTTACACAAAGGATTGAAAAAAACTTATCAGAACTTAAGAAAACCTTACCTGCCGATGTGAAATTAGACACCAAAATTTTCCGTCAGGCCGATTTTATCGAAACATCGGTTAACAATGTTCAAAATGCGCTTATCGAGGGAGGTATTTTTGTTATCATCATCTTATTCCTTTTCCTTGGTAGCTTCCGAACAACAATCATTTCATTGCTTGCAATTCCACTATCGTTGTTGGGTGCAATTTTGGTTTTAAAATACCTTGGCATGAATATCAATACCATGAGCCTTGGGGGTATGGCAATTGCAGTTGGAGCTTTGGTTGATGATGCCATTATCGACGTGGAGAACGTGTATAAACGATTACGCCAAAACAGACTCAAACCAGAACATGAACAGCAGAATTCGTTTACAGTCGTGTTCGAAGCTTCAAAAGAAATAAGGGCTTCTATTTTCAATGCAACTTTAATTATCATGGTAGCATTTTTACCCTTGTTTTTCCTTTCGGGAATGGAAGGGCGTATGCTGCAACCTCTTGGGATAGCTTTTGTCGTTTCGCTTTTCGTTTCCTTGGTGGTGGCAATGACATTAACTCCGCTCTTATGTAAAATGCTACTTTCCAACGAGAAATATCTCGCTAAAAACGAGAAAGAAAAATGGTTGGTTCGCACTCTTACCAGCCATTACGAGAAATCGCTGGAATGGGCTTTACATCGCAAAAAGGAGGTATTAATAACTTTGCTTGGTTTGTTTGTGGTTGCTTTGGTACTCTTTGCTTCCTTTGGTCGCAGCTTTTTACCGGAATTTAACGAGGGTGCCTTAACCTTATCTGTAGTAACCCAACCGGGCGTTTCCCTCGAAGAAAGCAACCGTTTGGGCAATTTGGTAGAAACTGAGTTATTGGCACTGGATGAAGTTACCAGTACTGCGCGCCGCACCGGGCGTGGAGAACTCGACGAACATTCGCAAACAACCAACAGTGCTGAGGTAGACGTTAATTTTACTTTGAAAGAGCGAAGCCAACAAGAATTTCTTGCCAAGGTACGTGAAACACTTTCCCGTATTCCGGGAATTGCATATACAGTTGGGCAGCCACTGGGTCACCGAATCGACCACATGCTTTCGGGTACTCGTGCCAATATTGCAATTAAACTGTTTGGTATCGACCTCAATAAAATGTTTACTACTGGCAACCAAATCAAAAATGCCATTGTAGATGTGGAGGGTTTGGTAGATGTAAATGTGGACCAGCAAGTTGAAATTCCTCAAATTCAAATTTGCGCAAACCGTGATATGCTGGCACAATATGGAATTACCATTCAGCAATTTAACGATTACATTGACATTGCCTTTGGTGGCGAGAAACTGGCCGACATTTATGAGGGACAGCGCAGGTTCGATTTGGTGCTTCGTTTAAATCTCGATCATACTCAAACTCTCGAAGGCATCCGAACAGCACTTATCGATACCGAAAGCGGAAAAAAGGTTCCATTAGAGCAGGTTGCCGAAATTGTTTCGGTATCTGGCCCAAGTTCTATAAGCCGCGAAAATGTACAGCGTAAAATTGTAATATCGGCAAACGTTGCAGAGCGTGATCTACGAAGTGTGGTGGAAGATATTCGCAAAAACATAAATGAAAAAATCACCCTGCCAGAAGGATACCGCATTGAATACGGCGGACAGTTCGAGAGCGAGGCAAAAGCATCCAAAACACTTATGCTTACCTCTTTTATAGCTCTTATTATAATTTTCCTTTTATTGTACCAGGAGTTTAAAAACTTCAAACTCGCTGGAATTATTTTGCTCAATTTACCCTTGGCATTAATAGGCGGTGTATTTGCCATTTGGTTTACATCTGGCATACTAAGCATACCTGCAATAATTGGTTTTATTACGCTTTTTGGAATTGCTACCCGAAATGGCATATTACTCATTTCAAATTATCAGCGATTACAGAGTCAGGGAGTTTCTCTTAATGAAACAATCACAAAAGGTTCATCAGACCGTTTGAATGCTATTTTAATGACAGCTCTTACCGCTGCCCTTGCACTTATACCATTGGCTATGCAAGGCGATTTGCCTGGCAACGAAATTCAAAGCCCTATGGCAAAGGTAATTTTGGGAGGTTTATTGACATCAACCTTGCTGAATATTTTTATCGTGCCAATCGTTTACAGCGTCTTTTACAAAAAGGTTGAATTATAAATTTTAAATGAAAAAACATTCAGCATCAACATTCAGCAGTTACCACTCAACATTCAAAATTATGTATCGAATAAGTATCCTATCAGCAATAATGGCTTTCAGCCTTAATCTTTATGCCCAAAGCGATATTGATTCAGTTTTGGCTCAGATAGAAAGGAATAATACCACGCTGGTTGCTTTGCAAAACAGAGCCGAAGCCGATAAACTTGGCAACAAAACAGGTAATTACCTTCAAAATCCTGAAATAGAATTTAATTATTTATGGGGCAATGATGTTACAGGTAACCGTACTGACTTTGCAGCAACTCAAGTCTTTGATTTTCCGTTAGCATACAGCTATAAAAATCAAATTTCGGACATTAAAAACGAACAGGTGGAGCTTGAATATCAAAAGCAACGAAAGGAATTGCTTCTGAATGCCCGATTAATTTGTTACGATTTGGTTTATATTAATGCGGTAAAAGCTGAGCTTGCGAAGAGGCTTCAACATGCGCAAAACATTGCCTCTGCCTATAAATCGAAACTCGATGTGGGTGAAACCAATATTCTGGAATACAATAAAGCACAATTAAACTTGCTGAACCTGAGTAAGGAAATGGAAGTACTTATCATCGAACAAGAAGCATTGCAGGCAGAGTTGACTCGTTTAAATGGTGGAATTCCAATCATTTTTTCCGAAAATGAGTTTCAGGCTGCAATCTTGCCAACAGATTTTGAACAATGGTATTTGCAAGCCGAACAGAGCAATCCTTTATTAAATTGGTTAAAAAAGGAAGTTGAAATAACGCAAAACCAAATAAGTCTTAACAAGGCTCTGAGTATGCCCAAATTTCAGGCAGGTTACCTGAGCGAATCGGTGGTTGGGCAGGAATTTAAAGGCTTCACGGTAGGCTTGTCAATACCCTTATGGGAAAACAAGAACACAGTAAAATATTCGAAAGCCAATGCGCTTGCTTTGGAAAACACTGCATCTGACAATAAATTGCAACTTTATGGCCATTTAAAGGTGCTTCATACAAAAGCAGTATCGCTTCAGAGTAATGTAAATGATTATAAAACAAACCTAAAACTGTTTAATAATTCCGAATTTCTTAAAAAGGCATTTGACAATGGCGAGATTTCGCTGATTACCTATATGCTCGAACTTTCCTTTTATTACGAAAGCGTTATAAACTTGCTTAAATTAGAGAGGGATTTGAATAATACTATTGCAGAGTTAAATCAATATTTATGACAGAGCATAAAAGCAAACACGAGAATAAAACCATGTGGGTAGTGCTGCTTACTGCCATTACTATGGTTGTAGAGATAATTTTCGGATTAACCACAAAATCAATGGCCTTACTGGCCGATGGTATACACATGGGTTCCCATGTGCTTGCCATTGGGCTCAGCTGGTCGGCGTATATCATTGTTCGTAAAGTTTCTAAGAGCGAAAAATTCAAAGGAAATACAGATAAAATTCTTTCCCTTTCAGGATACAGTAGCGGTTTGATGCTATTGATTTTTGCCTTTGTAATAATGGTTGAGGCAATACAGCGCTTTTACAATCCGGTAGCTATTATTTATAAAGAAGCCATTTTAGTAGCCATTATTGGACTCATTGTGAATATCGTAAGTGCCTTTCTTTTGCACCACGACCATGAGCATTCCGACCATAACATACGAGCAGCCTATCTTCATGTAATTGCCGATGCTTTAACCAGTGTGTCAGCAATTTTGGGATTAACGGCCGCCATGATTTGGAATATCCCGTTTATCGATACCATTGCAGCACTAATAAGTTCCCTGGTCATTGTCAAATGGTCAATAGGATTATTGAAGGATTCAGGGAAAGCGTTGTTGGACATAAAAACGGAGCATGAAGGACATAATCACGGACATGGGCATCATCATTGATTCCCTAATCAAAAGTAATTCGCTTTGCTGATTTACAGCCAGATGAGTATCTGGATTCTGGTTCGTCCTCGGTTGGCTTTGCCGATTTTCAATTCAGAAGTTTACGAAGAAATGTAATCAAATATAAAAATTAGAATCTTTGATAGGAATATAGCATATAAACAATAGCACAACTTACTTCCAACTTGTTCTTCGTCTTCGGAAAATTCTTAAAGAACGGACCTAGGTGTTTAAACCAGAATAAAAAATAAGAATGGCATAAACACATAATCCTTGAAAATGTGTTATTAACTTGCACAATGAAAATTTTAACCACAATACAGCTATAAACCATGAAACAACTGAAACAATCGTATAACATTCCGGCCCCGGCCGAAGAGGTTTATATTGCGCTTACTAATCCCTTTACCATCGAGCTCTGGTCGGGCTATCCGGCAGAAATGTCTACCGAGCCTGATTCTGAATTTTCGCTTTGGGAAGGCGATATCTGTGGCAAAAACCTCGAATTCAAATTAAACGAATTGGTAAAGCAGCAATGGTATTTCGAAGGACAGGATGAACCATCGGTGGTAAGCATTCAGCTTCGCGCCAAGGGCGAAAGCACTTCTGTAGAGTTGGTACACGAAAACATTCCCGACGAAGCGTATGAAGAAATGAAAGAAGGTTGGAAAGATTTTTATTTCGGTGCCTTAAAAAAGTTCTTTAGTTAAGTATTGTGCATAAGTTCGATTGTGTTCATGTGCGTTATTAATAAGCATTATCATACTAGTAGGATAGATATATTAAATTCAAACATTTGTTTTTTTCTTGCATATAGGCACTTTGTACTTCCCTACTAATTACAGCGCGGGGGTCATCCCCTTTAGGGGAAAGAGGGGTGAGGGTGGGAAAGATATAAAACTGTGTTATAACAGGCATACTATAGTTTAATCATAACGTTCTATTATTCAATTTTATGAATACGTTTATTTCAGCAAATACTTTTAAAAGAGAAGAAATTGAAATAATGGCTCCGGTAGGGTCGTTCGAATCGCTGATGGCTGCCGTGCAGGCTGGTGCCGATTCGGTCTATTTCGGATTAAGCAAAATGAACATGCGTGCTCGTTCTTCGGTTAATTTTACTGAAGAAGATTTGGATAAGATATTGGAAATCTGTCGTGAACATAAAATCAAAGCCTATCTTACTTTAAATATTGTCATATACCAGGATGAGCTGGAAGACATGCACCGCTACATTGACCTGGTGGCTGACAAAGGCATTACGGCCATCATTGCCAGCGATCCGGCGGTGATAGGCTATGCACGTTCAAAAGGGGTCAACGTGCATATTTCGACCCAGGTAAACATCAGCAACATCGATGCAGTGAGGTTTTATGCTGCCTTTTCCGATGTCATGGTGCTGGCGCGTGAGCTCAATCTTGAACAGGTACAAGACATTTATGGGCGCATTGAGCTAGAACAAATTAAAGGGCCTTCGGGTGAGCTTGTAAGGCTCGAAATGTTTGTACATGGAGCCTTGTGTATGGCTGTTTCGGGTAAATGCTACCTGAGTTTGCACGAGCACAACCAATCGGCCAACAGGGGAGCCTGTCTGCAGGTTTGCCGCCGGGCTTATGAAGTGAAAGACAAAGATACCGGCATAGAACTAGAAATCGACAACGAGTACATCATGTCGCCCAAAGACCTTTCTACCATTCATTTTATCAATAAAATAATTGACGCTGGTGTGCGCATTTTAAAAATCGAAGGAAGGGCAAGGCCGGCAGAATATGTATTCACCGTAGTCGATTGCTACCGGCAGGCTGTGGAAAGCTTGTTGGACGGCAGTTTTGGACAGGAGAAAATAGAAGCATGGCAGAAACGCCTGTCGAGTGTGTTTAATCGCGGTTTCTGGGACGGTTATTACCTGGGCCAGCGATTGGGAGAATGGAGTGGGGTATACGGTTCCAAAGCCATGAAAACCAAAGTACTGGTCGGAAAATGCACCAATTACTTTACCCAGCTGGGTGTAGCCGAATTTTCCTGCGAAGCCTCGGTGGTTGAAACCGGCGATGAACTTTTAGTTACCGGGCCTACAACTGGCGTGGTAAGTTTTAAGGTGGATGAAATAAGGGAAGATCTGGTGCCTGTACAAAAAACCACTCAGGGAGTAAAATTTTCTGTGAAAACCCCACAGGTCATCAGGCGCAACGACAAGCTGTTTAAATGGGTAAATACGAATGCTTGATTGATTAGCCATGGACAATTTTGTGGCTATAAGGCTTTTCCTTTGTGAGAAGAGGATTTTACATACTATTTATAACAGTTTAAAGTGCCTTAATTCATCAATCACGACAAGCCATCGCGAAGTTTACGAAGTTCTTTAAGGTTTTTCGCATCAAGAGCATCTTTCATTCTTATCGAGTTTTCTTTGCACACAATCAAATCTTCGAACCCGATAAAACGAACATCTCTGCCATTAATTTTTGTGGAAAAATGGTTTTTATAACACTTATCGAAATCATTTTTAACGATAAAATCATCTACCAATTCAATTTTAGTGTTTTCAAGCGGAATTTTAATCATATGGCTTTTACTGAGGGCCTCAATCGCTTTAATTGAATTATCCTTATTGTAACCTAGTTCCACAAAAGCCTTCAATAAACGTTCAAGGTTATCTTTTTTAAGGTCAATCCAAATATCTATGTCTGTTGTTGAACGGGTAAAACCATGCACATTCACAGCAAATCCGCCGACCACCATATAGTCGACCTTATTGCTATTCAGGCAATCCAAAGCTTTGATATAGTGTTCTAAAAAATTCATTTCAATTCAAAAACTTTCGGATGATCATTTTCTAACTGGATGGAATAATAGGGATTATTTTTTGCCAAAAACTCCGTTAACTCAATACAACGTATAAATCGCTCACTTGGAGTAAGTAATAAACAATCTTTTAAATAATCAATGTCTACATTCACATCCATTTTTTTTGCGATTCTTGGTAGATTTTTACTCAACACCTTATCCAAAAATAACAAATACTTTCCACACTCATTCTTTGGCCAATAAAAAAGCCTGCAAGACTTCTCTGGCAGGCTTATCCTTATCAAACGAGTAAATAAATGTGTAATTCTAATTAGCCGCTGCTTTCACATTATCCATAAACATATCGAACAGAAACTCGGTATCGGTTGGGCCGCTGGAAGCTTCTGGATGGAATTGTGAGCTGAAAAAGGGTTTTATTTTATGCTTCACCCCTTCGTTGGTTTCGTCGTTCAGGTTAATAAACAGAGGCTCCCAATCGCTGGTTAGTGTTTTGTTGTCGGTGGCATAACCATGGTTTTGCGATGTGACAAATGCACGGTCGGTGCCCACCTGTATGCAGGGTTGGTTGTGGCTTCGGTGGCCGTATTTAAGCTTATAGGTATCGGCTCCGGCAGCCAGTGCCATTAACTGGTTACCAAGGCAAATGCCCGTTATGGGTTTCTTACCTTCGAAGGCTTTTTTCAAGTTGGCAATTGTGGCAGTACATTGCTTGGGGTCGCCGGGGCCATTCGAAATAAAAAGCCCATCGTATGCTTCCTGGTTAAAATCGTAATCCCATGGTACCAGGGTAACAGTGGAATCGCGCTTTATAAGGCTGCGTATGATATTGTACTTTACACCGCAATCGATTAATACCACTTTGTATTTTCCGTTTCCGAATATCTTTTTTTCCGGGGTACTCACCTTGGCAACCAGGTTTTCGGCCGATGGGTTATAGAGCGGCACATCTTTGTTGTCGAAAATAATTTTGCCCAGCATGGTGCCTTTTTCGCGTAAAATTTTGGTAAGCTCGCGGGTATCGATACCATAAATGCCGGGCACCTGGTTTTGTTTTAACCATTGGCCAAGGCTCATTTGCGCATTCCAGTGGCTGTATTCTTCGGTGTAATCGCTCACAATAAGTCCTGAAATATGCATACTGAACGATTCATAAAATTTTTCCAGGCCATCCGATTTTTCTCCGCCCGGCACACCGTAATTGCCAATGAGTGGGTAGGTTAGAACCAATATTTGACCCTTGTAGGAGGGGTCGGTAAGGCTTTCGGTATAACCTACCATGGCGGTATTAAACACCACTTCGCCCGAAACCGAATTTTCGCTTCCGAATGAAAAGCCGGAGAATTCACTGCCGTCTTCCAGTATCAGTTTTATCGCTTTATCCATTTTTATTTGTTGTATTTTTTATAGACTTGAATCAGGTCAGCCACATTTTCTGGCCCTAATCTTTTGCCGATGATTTTTTTATTCCGGTCGAGCACAAAAATCTGGGGCGTCGAACGGATGTCATATATTTCTTTGAACTTATAATCGTAGGGGTTCCAGGCATTAATCCAGTCATAAAGCTGTTTCTGGTTCACAAAATCGACCCATTTTTCTTTTCCATCTTCGCCAAAGAGCGTGCTTACTGCTATCACCTGTATGTTCATGGCTTTGAGCGAATCGGTATAAAGCCGATAGAGCTCGGGCACCACAATTTTACAATGGCTGCAATTGGCTTCCCAGAAAACCAAAATGGTAAATTCAGCTTCGATCTGGCTTATTTTGAAAAAGTTTCCGGCATGAGGGTATTTTTTCAGGCTTGTATCGTTAGCAGCTTGTTTAAAATGATCGGAAGGCACATACCTTAACTCCACATCGGGGGCTATTTGCCCTATTAGCAAGGGTTTTAAGAGAGCAACGCGCTCTTTCAGGTCGGCTATAAATTTCTCATCGCTCCACCAGGCCTTTGGAATATAATACTTCTCGGCAATATGCACCTGCACGGCATCCATGCCCATGTACTGGCTTTTACCGTATTTGTTGAACAAGGTGATCAGCACAAAACGGAACAAAGAACTGTCTGCAAGGCTTTTGTCCAGCACCATGTCAATTTCCTTTATCAGGCTGTCTGGTACTTGGGCCACCACCTTGTCGAGGTAATAGTTCATTTTATCTTCGTAGAGCGGGGTGTGCAGCAAACGCACATCGGCCAGGTCGAAATAATCGAAAAAGTGATTTTTATAAAAACCATAACTCAGGCGGGCATCGTCTTTAATAGAGTCAGGTACTTCAGCTTCGAGGGTTGCCGATAAGAAGGTCGATACAAACAATTCGGGAAAAGTCTGGCGTATTTCTTTTATTTTGGCAATGCGTTGTTTGCCAAGGGTAAAAATTTCTTCCTGCACCAATTCTTTGTCTTTATCGCTTTCTGCGGTTTTTAGTTTTTCCTGCAGTAAAGCCATTTCATCTTGCTTATTCAACATAAAGCGCTGGAAGTCGACAAAGATTTCGTTGTCTTTCGATCCTTTGGAAACCAGGTTTTGAACATAATTGATGGTATCAGTTTCAAGTGCAAAATGTTGGTCTTTTCCCATCATAATTTCGAAATAACTGCCATCTTCGAAAAATATCACATAAAGCCCCTGGATGAGGGTTTTTGATCCGGAAAACCTACCTTGACCGGCAATATCCAGGGTAAGTGTATCATCGGGGTACATCGATTTGCCAAAATAGTGGCCCAGAATCAGGTTCTGTCCGCTAAGCTCTTTGACCTTGACATCGATCTGATAGCCCTTTTCCTGCGCTTGAAGGGAGTTAAGTAAAACCACGCAGACCATCGATACGAAAAACCTTTTCATGACACGAAACTATTGGTTGCTGAGGCGCAAAAATAGCATAATAAAGTATTTGAATAAAGTGAATAGTTTATTTTGAATCACAATTCGCTCCGTTTTTAATATTTTTAACTTCAGAAGAATAAAATTACATTTGACAAAAACACACAAAATGTTATCATTTACCGATTGTTCAGCGCTTTTTGGGCAAAAGATTTTAGGTCTGAATTTTCCAGATGAACCAAGCAGCTTGTATGAGCCTGTTCGTTATATTCTCGATTTGGGAGGAAAACGTTTAAGACCTTCACTGGCATTGCTTTCTGCCCAGTTGTTTACCAACGAGTTAGAAAAGGCAATGCCGGCTGCATTGGCCCTCGAGGTGTTTCATAATTTCACACTTATGCACGACGACATCATGGACAAAGCAGATTTACGTCGTGGCAAAGCTACCGTACACAAGGTATGGAACGAAAATACCGCCATTCTATCCGGCGATGCAGCAATGATACTCTCCTACCAGTTTCTCCAGCAGCTTGATACCAGTGTATTTCCTAATGCCTTTGTGCTTTTCAACCAAACGGCCCTGGAGGTTTGCGAAGGTCAGCAATACGACATGGATTTCGAGAGTAGAATGGATGTAAGGCTCGACGAATACCTGGGTATGATACGTCTGAAAACGGCTGTATTAATTGCTGCTTCGCTACAGTTAGGCGGCTTGGCCGCTGGGGCAGGTGTCAGCGAGCAGGCAGCGCTTTACGAACTGGGAGAAAACCTTGGCATGGCCTTTCAGCTTCAGGACGACTACCTCGATGCCTTTTCCGATGCTTCTACCTTTGGAAAAGCAAACTGGTGGAGATATTGTCAACAACAAAAAGACATACATGCTGATCAAAGCTTTGCAAAGTGGCGACAAAGCATTGAGCACCCAATTGAAGCAATGGATCGCTAAAACCGATTTTGTGGCCGAAGAAAAAATAAGGGCTGTGAAAGATATATTCGTTCAGTTAGGAGTAGCCGACGATGCTCAATTGGCTGCCATTACCTTTATCAACAACAGCATAGAAATACTTAACAGCATTGATGTGCCTGCCGATCGCAAAAAACCCCTCGAAGAAATTATTTTTCAGATGATGTACCGACAGATTTAGTTTTTGAATTTTTTCGAATGCTAGACTAGTAATTAAAAAACAGTTCAATAAAATACCAATACAACAAGACTATTTAGATGAGTAAACTCTGGCCATTATTTCTATTTCTGGGGTTATTTAACCCATGCGGTTATTCACAAAACTATAACGACACCATCGAAAAAAATGATTATTTAAGTTTTCAATCAGGGATGATAGCCGATGCATACAATTCATTGGGTGTTCGAACATTTTTTGAATACCAAAAAGACATAAAGAAAAATTGGCAATTTGGAATATCTTATGAGCACTCTACCCATCTCGGATTTTTTATGACAGACCAACCTTACGAACTTAATAGTAATTTAAGTCAGTTAAGTATCAATGGTTATTATAAACTGAATCTCATTAAAGATAGGCTATTTTGGACCGGTGGCTTAGGTTTCGGTGCCTTGCATGTGAATTGGGACAATAACAATGATTTTGGTGCAACAATGAATGCAAGTTTGACCTTGAACATCAGGATAACAAAAAGAATATATTTTGAATCATCTCCTTTGATTGTTCTGATGCCTTTCAATAGAGTCTATTATTCTCCCATGGACATTGATCATTTCGATAATTTTTATGCTTTTACATTCTTCCCTGTAGGTTTGAAAGTAAAGTTGTAGGCAGAAGGAAAGTTTACAATTTACTATGCTTGCAGATTCAATTATTCGAATAAATTTGCAGTAGCACCTTTTCGTTTTTGATAACACTCACTTCAAATCCATATTCTTATGGAAAGCAGTCTTACAATGTTAATGGCTACCGCACTCACACTTGGTTTTGTGCATACTATTACGGGCCCAGACCATTATTTACCTTTTGTTGCCATATCGCAAACTAAAAATTGGACCATGGCCAAAACCATGTGGGTGGTTGGTTTGTGTGGCATTGGCCATGTACTGGGCAGTATTGCCATAGGTTTGGTGGGTATCGGTGCCGGGATATTTGTGGGTAAGCTTGAATTTTTCGAAGGGGTGCGCGGTAGCCTGGCATCGTGGCTCTTGTTTTCTGCCGGTATAGTGTATACCATTTGGGCTATTGTACATCGAATCAGGCACAGAAACCATACGCATAGTCATGGACACAGTCCATTGGAGAAGAACCAGACGGTAACTTTTTGGGTGTTATTTGCCATTTTTGTTTTTGGCCCCTGCGAACCACTGATACCCTTGCTTATGTACCCCGCAGCCGAAATGAATACCTATGCCATTGTAATGGTTTCGCTCCTGTTCTCGCTTGCAACCATAGGCACTATGATGGCTACTACCTATCTGATGATCAAAGGCATTAGTTTAGTCAGGTTCCATCGTCTGGAGAGTTACCAGCACATTCTGGCAGGTTTAACCCTGCTCATTTCGGGTGCCGGCATTATTTTTATGGGGCTTTGAGATGGCTTCAACAAGAATTTCCTGACTCAAGCAACATTACTTTAATTAAAAACCAGCACTCCACTTTTGTACACTTGATTTTCAATACCTAATTGATAGAAATAGGTACCACTTTTCAACTCATGCCTCTCTACCACAAAAGAATCTGTGATGTGTTGGTTTGTTCGAACGCATTGACCGAGTGCATTGTATAATTTCAATGTGTAAACCTGATCAGGCTTTTGGTCGAAGCGAATTACCACAGAGTTTGTTGCGGGATTGGGATATACCGATACCATATTGTCCATTGCATAATCGTTAGCATTGGTAACGAAACAAGAAACTTCGCACCAATCACGCTGATTCAATTCACACAAAATCCTTTCATAAGCTTCTTTGTTGGTTCCATCGCCAACCCAGGTTCTTACACCCAATGTGCGTAAATATTCTTTAAAAATGGTGTCCTGAAGGTTGTAGTATTCTCCAAGTTCATTGACAGCAGCAGCAGACCAGTCGGTACTTTTAAATACGGTGATGTATGGAATATTATCCTGATAAGTATCCCAGGCATTAAACACCTCTGTCCAAAAATCTGCCTGAATAGTTTCGCTGCTGTTGCAAAGGGTACTACTCGCATAACCACACTCGGCAAAATAGATGGGTTGTGAGGTATCTGGATATTCACTTACCAATGCACCAAAATCAGCACTAACTGTACTGGGGGGCTTCATGGTAAAATCAGAATTTAAAGGGTAGTAGGTAACCGTTACTATGTCCAAACCATTGTTTACCGATTTACATAAACTTGCGGTTGAACTGTGCGTCAATCCGTGATGGGTAAAGGTAGTACCTGTGTTTAAATTGGTGCTGTGCAGGTTGAAATAAAGGGCTTTGGCATAATTCGATACTGAATCAAGAAATACTTTGTAGGCATTGTATTGCGCGGCATCTGTTCCAAAGTTGATGTCGCTTTCATTGCCTATATTCAATGCGGCCAGAGTAACATTTGGAATGTGTGCAAATACCGTGTCTAAAAGAATTTTAAACCGGTTTATTACCAAGGGTTCATCAAAGGGCAGGTTCATTAATTCACTGGGCACTTCTTTTACACCTGTGTTGGTAGGGGCAATTTGTAATTCAACTTTCACGTCCCAGGCCGGGTAGTAAATATTGACAATATCCAGGAAGTTGTGGATAAAGGAAGTATTAAAAATGGATGTATCCGACTCCACATCTGTCCATTTAAAAAATAAGTGTACACTTTCCATACAGGCATCATTTCCATAAGTAAATGCACTGTCGTAGTTATAATTCTCTGTCATGTCTATTTGCCAGGCAAGCGTTCTTTCTCCTTTAGGTTGCTGAGAAAACCCGAATCCAATAAATAGAAATATTCCCACAAAGGTTAATATTGATTTTTTCATGAGACGATGCTTTGTTTTAGTTTCAGTAATATCACACTAAAGTCTGAAATAACCCTAATAAAAACCTGGTAAAAATTTCATTTTTTTCTTAATACCGTAAGCAAAATGCCGGCAATTACCACAAACGCTCCGGCTATGGTTAAAGGAGTGAGCACTTCACCACTGATCCAACTTACTTTTTTTGCGCTCAACCAGGCCATTACTGCAAAAGTAATAAGGGGATTTAGGGCAATGATGGCAGAAATTTTATTGGCTTCGAGGTATTTAAAAGCATATGCCAAAGAAACATAGCCAGCCAGGGTATTGAATCCCAGAAATAGAACAATGAACCATTGGACGAACGAAAGGGAAGGAAGTACCTGATAATTTACAAGCGGACTATAAAGCAGGGCCGGAAATCCAAATACTATCAGGTTAAGTTGCATGGGGTTATATTGCCTTACTGCTACCTTCTGAAAAACGGCATAAAGGGTCCAGGATATAGCACCAAAAAGCACCAGCAACACGCCGGTTTTATAGCTTGTCAATCCGCCGGCAATCTGCACAATCTGTTCGTGGTAAAAAATAACCAGGCCAGCCAGTACTATGGCCAGACCCATGCCCTGCCGCAGGCTAACCTTCTCTTTAAAAAATACAAAACCTGCAACAGCAAGCATTACCGTACCGGTTTGGATAAATACCTGGCCAATGGAAGGCGAGGTAAGCTGGATACCGGTGATATATCCCAGGTAATTGAGGCCTAAGAAGATGCCGGCAAAAAGTGCCACCCGGGGAGGTTTAATTACCATATGCAGTTTTTCGCGGTCGCTTACAATGTAATAACCAACCAAAGCAGCAAAAGCCAGCACAAATCGCAACCAGATTACGGTAAAAGCTGGCAGAAAATTCAGTGCCACTTTAATGGCGATTGCCAGGAATCCCCATAAAAGTGCTGTAATGAGGCAAAATATATACCTTTGTTCATGCTGGTGAAGTTAGAAAAAAACCAGCCTGGCGGTTCAGAAAATTGTACAGACATAGATCTAAAAACTCGATTGGGCAATTAACCGATCTGCAACCCAAACTATTTAGCAGCCATGAATTCCGAGAACACCCTTTTACATACCAACCAGTTTGCACCCCATTACGATGCGTACATGGCCAAAACTTACTGGTATGGACCTGAAATGCTTTTTGGCCTTATGCACGAATACATTCAGTCTGGGCAAAATTTGCTTGATTTGGGAATTGGAACCGGCTTAAGTTCTGTGGCTTTTTCGCGGGCCGGCATCAATATTTATGGCATCGATGGTTCGGAAGAAATGTTAAAAATATGCCGCGAAAAACTCTTTGCTATTGATTTGCGTGTAGCCGATCTTTCTCACTTTAAAATGCCCTACCAACAAGCCTTATTTGATCATGCTATCAGCATGGGGGTTTTTCATCTGGTAGGCAACCTGGGCTCGGTTTTTTCTGAAGTGGCCCGCTGCCTGGTGAACGATGGAGTATTTGCTTTTACAACACTTCAGTACTTACCTGGTATTGAATCGGGCTATGAGAAAACGCACATAGAAGGAATTTTTCGCAGGTAAAAGAATCAGGCATCAGGGTTTTTAAGCACAGCAATCAATACATACACGAATTGCTCATGGCGCATCAATTTAAGCTGATAAAGCAAACAGAATTTCTTGCTTACCGCGATGAGGAAGCCGGGAGGGAGTATTTTTTCACTGTTTACCTGGCGCAAAAATGAAGCCTTTTATACTAAGCAAAAAATACCACTTTGAAACACCCATGTTTTGCAAAAAAAAAACGATGTATATCGGAAGAGTTCAACGAAGTTACACACAACTATAAAAAATTCAGCAACATGGGTGTTCCATCATACCTTGTAAATTAATTTTATCATGATGAAAATTCATAGCATTATTCAAAGGGGTTTAGACTACTTAAATTTAGAACCTGAACTGGAAAATCAAGAGTCAGTTTATGAAGAAATTAAAAAGGGGATTATTTTCAAGGGTACGAATCTTTGGATATTGATTTTTGCAATTATTGTGGCTTCGGTGGGTTTAAATATGAACTCCACAGCTGTAATAATCGGTGCCATGCTTATATCTCCCCTAATGGGTCCTATCAATGCAATGGGTTATAGCATTGCAACATATGACCTGGACCTGTTTCGAAAAGCACTGAAAAACTATGCTTTTGCTATATTGGCAAGCCTTGTAGCTTCAACGGCTTATTTTGCATTAAGTCCTGTTTCCACTGCGCATTCTGAATTACTTGCCAGAACAAGTCCAACCATTTATGATGTGTTAATTGCACTTTTTGGTGGTTTAGCTGGAATAGTTGCAATTAGCAGCAAAAACAAAGGGAATGTGATTCCGGGTGTTGCAATTGCTACAGCTCTAATGCCCCCTCTTTGCACTGCTGGTTATGGAATTGCAACAGGGCAATTTGAATTTTTCTTCGGGGCCTTTTATTTGTTCACCATTAACACCATATTTATTGCACTGGCATCCGTTTGGGTTTCTCAGATATTGAAGTTTCCAATCAGAACTATTGTGGACAATGACAAAAAGAAAAAATCGATCGTGCTATCACATTGGTAATTATAATTGTTCTTTTACCCAGCATATTTTTCGGGTACAAACTTGTAAAAAAAGAGGAATTTATACTCAATGCAAATCAATATGTTTCGAATGTGTCACTTTATGAAGGAAATTACCTCTTAAAATCTGATATTGATGCTAAATTAGGTACCATTACATTGGTTTATGGCGGATCAACCCTTTCAGAAAATCAGAAAAATGAAATAGCGGAAAAATCCAAAAACTTTCACATTAAAAATGCCACTATTCAAATCGAACAAGGATTAACCTTCAGTAGTATAGACGATAAAAATTTCGAACTGTTTAAACTAAGGGAGCAAATTGTTGGCCTGAATACTTCACTAACCCAGCGGAATTTGGAATTAGATAGTATTTTAATTCAGCAAGAATTTGGAGAGACTTTATTGAGTGAAATAAAAACTATATTTCCCCAGGTACAAGGTAGTCTGTATGCTGAATCTTTATATTTTCATGATTCACTTTCGTCACCCCAGAGGATGCCTATTGTTATTTTGTCGGTAGATTCAAAATTAGTGGAGAGCGATAAAAAGAAATTAAACAATTGGGTTAAACAAAGATTAAAGAATCAGAATGCAATGATTTACTATGAATAGCACGCTGCATCCAGCATTGTTAATTAACAATGATTTTTAGTGTGTTAAAGTTTTTGCCCTATATTCATCGCAACGTTGGGGGTGTGTCATCCGAAAGCGTGAAAAACAAAAACAAACGAAGCAAATAATTCTCAAAGCTTTAAACCCTCTATCCTTATGCAACATAAAACCAAAGGCATTGTCTTGCATAGCCTGAAATACGGCGAGGGTTCGCTGATTGTGCATGTATATACCCGCGAGTTTGGCCGCCAATCGTATATGGTACAAGGTGTGCGAAGCAAAAAGTCAAAATTTCATGCAGGTTATTTTCAGCCATTGTCGTTGCTCGATTTGGAGGTTGACCATAAGCACACACGCTCCATACAGCGTATTCGCGATCTGAGCCTTGGAAATCCCCTTCACCAAATACGATCAGATATTGTAAAAAGTACCATTTCTTTGTTTATTGGCGAATTGCTCTACCGAAGTTTGCATGAGGCAGAAGCCGATCATAACCTTTTCGATTACCTGGCAGGATCCATCGAAATTCTTGAATTTTGCCACGAAGGCTGTGCCAATTTCCACTTGGTGTTTCTGGTTCAGTTTACCCGCTTTTTGGGTATTTTTCCTCAAAATAACCACGAAATAGATGTGTATCAACCCGCTGGCACAGGATTAAAAATTCATGAGTTATTAGGTTATTCGCTCAACGATTTGCCACGCATTCAGTTAAGCAATGCGCAGCGCAATCTATTGGTTTCGGCCGTGGTCGATTATTATTATTTTCACCTCGAAGGCATGAGCCCTATCAGCTCGCTGAAAATATTACACGAAGTGTTTAGCTGAATAAAATTGATGTATACCGAACAGAAAGCTGGTTGTGCGATCAGAATTCAGCTATATCGCCCTTAAACCGCATGTATTTTGCCATAGAGCGGTGAATGCTTTCCATTTCGAATGCCAGATGCCAGTCTTGTGTGTTTTCGAAATAGGGCAGTAAAATTCCTTTACAAGGCTGGCAAAACAAGCCTGAGGGCAGGGATTTTTTACATCTTATACACTTCATCTGACATTCACTTTCCATGTTACGGCAAAGTTTACGAAATGGGCTAAGCGGTGGTTGCATTTTGGCAGCTGATTCTTCCGATGAGAAAAATCATTCAGGCTTTGACAACCCTGAAGCAATCTGTGCGTAAACCCAATAAAATCACAAAACCATGTATTTTTTCATTCAGGGAACAAAAACAACACCTTATGCCATCATTCAGGAAGGCTATATGAAGATTACCGGGAATTCGACCCCGGTAGAGGCGAACGATGAATTTTACGGGCATATGACCAGGAAAATGAACCTCTATGCGCTGCAACCTGCAAACCAAACAAATGTAGATATTGCTCTTAAACACGTCAATGCAGCTTCGAAACGACACATTATCGAATTGCTTAAAACACTTGAAAAACTTGAACAGCAGGGATTTAAAGTGATAATAAACTGGCAGTACGAAAAGGACAACGAAGACGTACGAGAATTGGGCGAAATTTTACAAACAATGTTTTCGATCGAATTCAGGTTTTTGGCTGCATAATCCGAAATAAAAAAACCCCCTCGGTAATTTCGAGGGCACTGAAAAAGTCCCAAGTACAAGAATATTAATAATATAGCAGTAAAATACAAGATAAAAACTTGGCATTTTACTGCTTTTTTTTGTATCTTAAGAGCCTAAAATAAAGGCACTTATATGCTCGTACAACAGCAAAAACTTCAGCTTAGTTTATACTCTGATCTATATTCCCTTATCGTTCCCAAGGATAATCTACTACGAAAAATTAATGAGCTCATTGATTTTTCGTTCATTTATGATGAACTGGTAACCAAATACTGCTCAACCAATGGGCGCAATGCTGAGAGCCCTATTCGTATGTTCAAATATCTGTTGCTCAAAACGATATACGACATTTCGGATGTAGATGTAGTAGAACGTTCCCGTTTTGACATGTCTTTCAAGTATTTTTTGGAGATGACACCTGAAGAAGATGTGATAAATCCCAGTTCGCTTACCAAATTCAGGAAACTGCGGTTGAAGGATACCGATTTGTTGAATCTTTTGATAGGCAAGACCGTTTCCATTGCCATTGAAAAGGGTATCATCAAATCGAAGTCCATTATTGTTGATGCCACACATTCATTATCCAGATCGAACCCATTGTCCCCCTTGGAAGTGCTCAAAGAACGTGCCCGGCAACTTCGTAAGGTGGTTTATTCCACAGATGAGAACTGGATAGAGCGAATGCCTAAAAAGAACGAAGACAATGATTTGGAGCATGAATTATTATATTGTGATACGCTTGAAAAGGCGATAGAGTCAGACGAAGTAATACGTTCATTCCCAAAAGTAAAAGAAAAGCTAAATCTATTGAAAGAAACCATTGAAGATACACAGGATCATTATACACTTTCAAAGGATCCTGATGCCAGAACAGGCCATAAGACGCAAGACTCTTCATTTTTTGGATTCAAAACCCATATCGCCATGACAGAGGAACGAATTATTACGGCTGCCGTGGTAACATCCGGAGAAAAGGGCGATGGCCCAGAGTTACCGGCATTGCTTGAATCTAGTCAAAATAATGGAATTGAGGTAGATACAATCATTGGCGATGCAGCCTATTCAGGAATGGAGAATCTTAAAATTGCTGATGAACAAGAAATAAAAATCGTTGCAAAATTGAATCCCTCTATTACGCAGGGTTTTAGAAATCAAGAAAATACATTTGACTACAACAAAGATGCCGGAATGTTTGTATGTCCCGCAGGGCATATGGCTATAAGAAAAGCACGTCAAGGAAAGAAAGATGATGGCTCCAACCAAGTAGACACTTATTACTTCGATATTGAAAAATGTAAAACATGTACCTTAAAAAACGGATGCTATAAACCTGATGCAAAAACTAAAACCTATTCTGTTTCTATTAAATCGGATAAACATTTGGAACAAATGGAGTTTCAACAGACCGAATACTTCAAAGAAAAGGCAAAACACCGTTATAAAATTGAAGCAAAAAATAGTGAACTAAAAAACGTACATGGCTATGGAAGAGCTACTTCGTACGGAATTACCAACATGCAAATGCAAGGGGCAATGGCCATTTTTACTGTAAATCTCAAAAGAATCCTCAAATTAATGAATTAACAGGGGACTCCAGCCTCAAATTACATCTACCCTCATTACAAAAAGAATTTAAAAGCTCTTTTTACCAGAAAATTTGCATTTCGTTCTTTAAAAAGAAACTGGCAAATGAAGATATTGTCTTCACTTGCCAGTTATCTTTTAGAGAATTACTTAAATAAGTTGATACTTTTTCAGTGCCCTCGTAATTTCCGAGGGGGTTTTTTTATTTCTTCTTGTTTTGTTCGCGTATAAACTGGTCCAGCGCCATGGTCATCGAAGGGGCTTCGGGCAGCGGAGCCTGAAGGTCGAGTCTTAATCCTGCATCTTTTACGGCCTGGGCAGTGGAGTTTCCGAAAGAACAAATCTTAATTTCGTCTTGCTGAAAATCTGGAAAGTTCTTGAACAGCGATTTTATTCCCGAAGGGCTAAAAAATACCAATACATCGTAATTGATAATCGATAGATCGGTTAAATCGCTGCTAACGGTATTGTATAAAATACAGATTTTATGGTTTACCTTGTACTTTCCCAGCAACTCCGGAATTTCTTTCTTGTGCTGGTCGGATAGGGGCACCAGGTATTTTTCTCCTTTGTGCTTATCGAGTAATTCCACGATGTCGACAAAGCGACCCTTGCCATAGAATATTTTCCGTTTTCTGAATACGATGTATTTCTGCAGGTAGTGCGCAATCGACTCCGAAGTGCAAAAATACTTCATGGTATCCGGAATGGTAGTTCGCATTTCACCGGCAATGCGAAAGTAATTGTCGATGGCAGTTTTGCTGGTGAAAATGACTGCTGTGAAATCGAGAAAATTCACACGCTGTTTTCGAAATTCTTTGGTTGGCACACTTTCGACATGAATAAACTGCCTGAATTCAATTTTCACATTGTGATTTTCGGCAATTTCAAAGTACGGATCCTTGTCTGACGAAGGTTGTGGTTGTGAAACGAGAATATTTTTTATTTTCATATTCTTTAAATCCTCCTATTTTTCTCTGCTACCTCTGCGTTACAACAATTTTAATACCCACCAGAACAGGCAAAATTTCAAGGGTACAAAGGTATAAAATACTATATAATAAAAAAACTTTGTGTTTGAATATAATCTGTAAAGCACGGATGTATCTGTATACGAGCACAAGAGCGATAATTGCTGTGGCGGTGAAAAAAACCCCTTCCCATAGCGCGGGCTGTATATAAAACAAAGCCAATACAAGCGGAAGAAGAAAAATACCCAATACTTTATTGAGGATTAAGGTGTTGTGCATGTATTCGCGGTAAACCGGCCTGGCATCGAAAAGGTACCCCAGCAGCAGTATAGCCCCAATGCGCAAGAGCAAAACAAGAATGAACGAGAATTGCAAAATCAGGTAGAATAAAAAATTGGCAGAGTCATTGCTACCTTGCAGGTATTTAACTGCCTGGTAGAGATACAATGCCATCACTACTACAAAAATGGCATTCAGAAAGAAGAAAGTTCTTTTTACCAGTACGTTACGTTCGCGCAGAAGTTTTTCGGAAATTTGCAGGTTGGCTGCTGAATTGAAAACTGATTGAAGGTATTTTTCGTAATTTTTACGCAAAGTTACCAGCAGTATCACTGCCAATAAGAATAGTCCCAGGCCCCAGCCTTTTTCTGCCAGCAGGTTCGAGGGCAGTTTTTCAAAACGCATTTTTGTTTTTGCAGTAGAATTACCAAATCCGGTAAAACTGTTATTGGCAATCATTACCCGGCTGCTATCTTCATTCTTAATTGTCGGATAAAGCACAATCCATTCTTCCTTTGGCTCTGGCTGCACTGGCAAACTATCGGTGACAAGACTATCGGCCGCTAATCCTATACTCTGGGTAGTATCCGGGACTAGAGTTGTTGTAATAGAAGGGGATTTTAAGGCAATTGCAGGCTGCTGGGGTTTGACGTTGGATGGTGGAAGAGCCGAATCGATTTGCTCAGGCACGTTGACAACCTGGGGCAGGGTGTCGGGGGTGGTTTGAGTTGAATCGGCCTGCTTAAATGGCATAAGCGTTACAATAATTGCTGCAAAGGTAACATACAAGAGGCAAATTGATTTTCAGTTTGCCAAATAATTACCAACACTTACGGTTTGAATTCGATAAAGTTGGGAAAAGGGAATTATTTTTCCAGTTCTTCAAGGTCCTGGAGCAGATTCAATGCAAGGCGGCTTGCACCAATACGGAATCGTTCCGGGAAAAGCCATTCTTCGCCGAGAAGTTCGGCCACAATGGCCAGGTAATTGAGTGCCATGTTGGTTTCCGATATTCCTCCTGCGGGTTTAAATCCGGCAATAAAGGCATTTTCGCGGTAGTAATCTTTGATGGTTTTGCACATGATATAGGCAGCTTCCAAACTTGCTACAGAGCCATCCTTGCCGGTAGAAGTTTTTATAAAATCGGCGCCTGCTTCAAGTGCAATACGGGCAGCCTCTTCGATAAGTTTGTAGTCTTTCAGCAAACTAGTTTCCAGAATAACTTTCAAATGGTGTTTGCCGCAAATCTGGCGCATGGCTTTAATTTCGTCGAAAACCACCGATTCTTTTTTATTCAGAAAAGCCGAGAGATTTAGCACCATATCTATTTCATCGGCACCATGGGCAATGGCCATTTCTGTTTCGAGGTATTTCACTTCGGCAAACGATTGGGCATGCGGAAACACGCCGCTTACGGCAGCGACTTTTACCGGGGTGTTGGCTAACAATTCCTTGCATTTTTTTATATACACCGGATAAATGCATACGGCTGCAACCTGGGGAATTTCTTGCTGCTTGTGCAGGGTCTGCGAAGCCTGGCTACACAATTCCGAAATGTCTTCGTCGGTGGCCGTACTGTTGAGGTTGGTTAAATCGAGTAGCGAATAGAGAAGCATAAGATTCTCCTTGTCGCGGGCTGGCCTGTTGTAGCTGATAATTTCTGAGCAGAGCCGTGTAATTTTATCCATAAATCAATTGAGTTTTTTGTTTTTCAGGTGTCTATCCGAGTCGCGTTGGGTTTTCTTTTCCATGTTCTTTGCAAAAGCTTCGGTAAGGTTTACGCCTGTTTGGTTGGCAAGGCAAAGCAGCACCCACAATACATCGGCCATCTCGTCGGCAATTTTTCCTTCCGGCTCACCTGCTTTAAAAGATTGCTCGCCATAGGTGCGTGCCACCAAACTGGCCAGTTCGCCCACCTCTTCGGTGAGTAGGGCCATGTTGGTAAGCTCGCTGAAATAGCGTACGCCATAGGTTTTTATCCATTTGTCTACTTCAGTTTGGGCTTGCTGTAGGGTCATTGCACAGGTTTTTTAAGATTGATAAAGGTAAAGAATTCTTACTGCTTATTTATAAATCTGACATAATCATATTGGCCGCTATATTTCTTGGTGACAGCCGTATTAACATATTTTAAATACGCAAAAGTCTTGTTGGTATTTATTTCTTTCTATTTTTGTGGCTTATTTTGCATGAGCTATGCCCAAAGGGAACCTGAAAAAATTAGAGAATAGAAGACTACGCAGTTCGTTTATCATTTCCACCATAAGTATATCGTTGTTGCTGTTGCTCCTGGGTGTTGTGGGTGTTTTGTTATTAAATACAAACCGCCTAAGCAATTACGTCAAGGAAAATATCCACTTTAAAGTAATTATCAGCGAACAACTTCGCGAAGCAGAAATCTTCCGCATTCAAAAGGCCCTCGATGCGCGCCCCTATGTAAAAGAAACCAAATACATTACCAAGGAACAGGCAGCTGTGGAGTTGCAGGAAGCTTTAGGAGAGGATTTTCTCACCACACTGGGGTACAATCCACTTCTGCCTACCATCGAAGTGAACTTTTATGCTTCTTATGCCAACAACGATAGTATTGCTGTAATCGAAAACGATTTAAAGGAGTTTGAAGGAATCAAAGAAGTATATTACCAAAAGAACCTGATACAGGCTGTGAACGAGAATGTAAAAAAAATATCCTTGTTTATTCTTTTTTTCAGCGCCTTTCTGTTTCTTATAGCCCTGACACTCATCAACAATACAGTGCGCCTTTCGGTGTATTCTAAACGTTTTCTCATTCGTACCATGCAACTGGTGGGAGCCACTCCGGGGTATATCCGAAAACCATTCCTGCTGGCTGGTTTGTTGCAGGGCTTTGTAAGTGCCCTGGTAGCCATCAGCCTGCTTACGGCAATGATTTATTTTATACAGAAACAAGTAGAAGGCATGGTTAAACTAACCGACCTGAAGCTTTTATTGGCTCTGTACGCCATTGTACTTTTTTTGGGTTTGTTGCTCAATTGGTTCTCGACCTATTTAGCGGTAACGCGCTACATTCATATAAAAACAGATAAACTTTACTCCTGACACATGGCAAAAAAAGTAGAACAAAGCACAACAAAAACCGGCTTCGCTCTGGGCAAAGAAAACTATAAATACCTGCTCATCGGCATGGGAATAATTCTATTGGGTTTCATACTCATGATGGGAGGGGCTTCCGAAGATCCAACAATATTTAATGCCGAAGAAGTTTTTTCATTTCGCCGTATTACCCTTGCGCCCATTGTGGTGCTGAGTGGTTTTATTTTCGTTATTTGGGCAATCATGAAAAAACCAAAAGAATAATAATTCCCGAAATCATTTATCTATTGCCAGACTAACTGGCATAAATACGCATTCATGGATATATTAAAAGCCATTATAATTGCCATCGTAGAAGGCATCACAGAATTTCTGCCGATTTCATCTACCGGGCACATGATTATCACACAAAAATTGCTCAACATCGAAGAGAGCGATTTTGTAAAAATGTTCATTGTGAACATTCAGTTTGGAGCCATTCTCTCGGTAGTGGTCTTATACTGGCGCAGGTTTTTGCAATCGTTTAGTTTTTATCTGAAACTAATTGTTGCTTTCCTGCCTGCTGCAGTGATTGGATTTTTGTTTATCGACCTAATCGACCAATTACTCGAAAGTGTGCTGGTGGTAGCCATATCGCTTGTGGCAGGCGGAGTGGTGCTCTTGTTTGTCGACAATTGGTTTAAAAAACCTGTTCAAAACGAGATTACTTATCCCAAAGCACTTAAAATAGGGTTTTTTCAAGTCATTGCCATGATACCCGGCGTTTCACGATCGGCCGCTACCATCATAGGTGGGCTGAGCCAAAAACTCGACCGTAAAGCGGCCGCAGAATTTTCGTTTTTTCTGGCAGTGCCTACCATGTTTGCGGCCTCGGCATACAAACTTTATAAAAACTATCAATTTATTACCAAAGAAAATATCGATGTCCTGCTCATTGGCAACCTGGTTGCTTTTGTAGTAGCCTTGCTGGCCATAAAGGGGTTTATTACCTATCTTACAAAGCATGGATTTCGAATTTTTGGCTGGTACCGTATAGTGGTAGGGATGATAATTATTCTACTTTTGGCTTTTGGTGTGGATTTAAACATGATGGGCTAACTAAATGATACCCATAATTGATTCCGAATCCATAAGTAGCGGACAAGTTCTTTTATTTGATAAACCTTTTCAATGGACTTCCTTTCAGTTGGTGGGCAAAGTGCGCTGGCTGTTGTGCAGGAAATTTGGCTGGAAGAAGCTGAAAGTTGGTCATGCCGGAACCCTCGACCCCCTGGCAACAGGTCTGATGATTATTTGCACCGGAAAGGCTACCAAACAAATTGCCAACCTTACCGGGTTCGACAAGGAGTATGTGGCCGAAATAAAGTTTGGCGAAACCACTCCTTCTTTCGATCTCGAAACGGAAGTTGATGCCACTTTTGATACGGCAGGAATAAATGCCGAAAAGATAAGAGAGAAGCTGGAAAATTTTATAGGTAACATACAGCAGGTACCACCTATTTTTTCAGCCAAATATGTAAACGGTATTCGCGCCTATTCATTGGCCAGACAAGGTATCGAAGCAGAACTGAAACCATCGGAAGTTACGGTGCATGAGTTTGAATTGCTCGATTACCAGGCTCCGGTTGGAAGGTTTAGAATCCGGTGCAGCAAGGGAACCTATATTCGCTCACTGGCACGCGACCTCGGGCTTGAGCTGGATTCGGGAGCGCACCTTACAGCACTGGTACGCACGGCTGTAGGGGCATACAAGCTTAGTGATGCCATGAAACTGGAAGATTTTGAAAAAAACATAAAATTGTTGTAACCCAGATAGCCTTTTTACGTATAAAGGGCACTTTAATAAAGACCAATAAATAAATATAAAATATGAAGTTATCGCAGTATAAGTACAACCTTCCCGAAGAGCTGATTGCCTTGTATCCAACCCCCAATCGCGATGAGTCGAGGCTCATGGTATTGAACCGTGAAAAAGGAACCATCGAGCATCATGTGTTCAAGGATATTATGAATTATTTTGGCGAGCGCGATGTAATGGTGTTTAACAATACAAAAGTATTCCCGGCACGTCTCTATGGAAATAAAGAAAAAACCGGAGCCGAAATCGAAGTATTTCTTCTGCGCGAACTCAACAAAGAACAAAGACTCTGGGATGTGCTGGTCGATCCGGCCCGCAAAATTAGAATAGGCAATAAGCTCTATTTTGGCGAAGACGATTCGCTGGTAGCCGAGGTAATTGACAATACCACCTCGCGCGGACGTACCTTGCGCTTTTTATTCGATGGCAGTTATGATGAGTTTAAGGCCACCCTTTATGGATTGGGCGAAACTCCGCTTCCTAAATTTATTAAGCGTCAGGTTCAACCCGAAGACAAAGACCGTTATCAAACTGTATTTGCTAAACACGAAGGAGCTGTGGCAGCCCCAACTGCCGGATTGCATTTTAGTCGAGAGTTATTGAAACGCCTCGAGATTAAAGGAGTCAACTTTGCTGAAATAACCCTTCATGTGGGTTTAGGCAATTTCCGTACGGTCGATGTGGAAGACCTCACCAAGCACAAAATGGATTCAGAGCGCATCATTATTCCCGACAGTGCGGTGAAAATTGTGAACCAGGCCAGGGAAGAAAATTGTAAAATCTGCGCCGTTGGCACTACAGTGCTGCGCACCCTTGAAAGCTCTGTTTCTACCCAGGGATTCCTGAAACCATTCGATGGATGGACCAATAAATTCATTTTTCCGCCTTACGAGTTTAGCGTGCCCACCAGCATGATTTCGAATTTTCATTTGCCCCTTTCCACTTTATTGATGACTGTTTCGGCATTTGCCGGTTTCGATTTCCTTTTCGAAGCCTACAAAATTGCCATCAAGGAAAAATACCGTTTTGGCACCTATGGCGATGCCATGCTCATTGTTTAATCAGTGAGACATATTTTTAAAAGTCGAAGACGCCTTAAAATTATTTAGTCGAACTGATCCCGATACCGGAGCTTATCGGGATAAATGAGTTGAATACTGCGATGTATGAATTCCTAGAAGGTGGACTTTTTTAGATGCTTTCGCTGTATGTTGCAGGGAGCTTCTTTTAAAATGCTTAAATGCTTCTAAAAAGCCCGGATTTTTCCGGGTTTTTTTATATATTGTGCAACCCTTGGCCTACTGATTATGTCTTTGCCAATAAGTCTGAACAGCTGTTTGTAGAAATGAAGAAAATATTTACGGCTCTTTTGCTTCTCTTAATTCTATCTGGTATCAAAGCTCAATCTGATACTTTTGAAACCATTGGTAACCCTGATGGCAAAGCTAAAGTACGTGGATTTATGGCACCCCTTATGTGCTTTACCAGAATCGACGACGAGTTTGTTCATATGATGGGTGGTGGAGGTGCCGTGGTAATTAACAATTTCTTTTTTGGCGGTTACGGAATGGGCAAAACCACCCAAACCGAATACAGGGGCAATCCGAATTATTACATGACATATGGCCACGGAGGTCTTTGGATGGGTTATACCTTCAAACCCCACAAAGCCATACATCCCGTGTTGCATACACAAATGGGATGGGGAAAAATAGGCGAAAAGCCTAAAGACCTGAACAGTGAACCCCTTACAAAAACCGGCGACCTGGTGTATGTAATTGTGCCCACACTGGAGTTGGAAATGAATTTTTCATATTTCTTTAAACTTGGTGCCGGAATCAACTACCAATTCTTTTACAATACCGGCGAAATAGTAAGCCCATACACTGCATCAGATTTTGCTTCGCCCGGAGTGTTTGTTTCACTCAAATTCGGATGGTTCCGGTAAGATCCTGCTTATTTTTAGTGTTAAAAGATGCCTATCTGGTATTTTCCCTCTATCAAAAGGAAAAATCCGATAAAAATTTTCCAGCTTAAATTTTATTTGGCTGTAACTTTATTCACTTAAGAGCGTCATAGTATTTGAAATTGCGCGCAAATGACCCTAGCCGAATACAACCTTTGTGTAGAACTCTATGCCGATGGTATCTACAGATTTTTACTGAAGAACCTACGGAACGCTGTGCTTGCAGAAGACATGGTGCAGGATAGTTTCGAAAAGCTCTGGAAGCATTATACCGAAGTAAATTACCAAAAAGCAAAGTCCTACCTTTTTACTACCGCTTATCACACTATGATTGATTCAATCCGAAAAAGCCATCGGAACGAAGAACTTGAAGAGGCTGCTTATGTCTGCGACAAAAGAACCGATTCCTATTCCGATTTAGGGGAAGTGATCCAAAAGGCAGTTGATTTACTTCCTTCCATTCAGCGTTCGGTGGTGCTTTTACGCGACTATGAAGGGTATAACTATCAGGAGATTGAAACCATTACGGGGCTCAACGAAAGCCAGGTGAAGGTGTATATTTACAGGGCCCGTCAGTTTTTGAAGAATTATATTGGTTCGCTTGAAAACGTGATTTAACATGGACATTACACGCGATAATTACGAAAGTTGGGCAGTATCTTACATCGAAGGAACGCTCGATGTAGCCGATGGAGCCATGTTTATGCTCTTTCTGGCTCAGAACCCCGATATTATGGCTGAAATAGAACTTTTGCGAGCCCATTCAGATTCTGTGCCAGATCTTTTATATGCTAAAAACTTTAGATACCTTAAGAAAGATTTTTATTCCATAGCCATTAATGAAATTACCATCGAAGAGTTTTGCATTGCTTACCACGAGGGCGATCTGGATGCAGACACAAAAAAAACACTGGAAGAATTCATCGAAAAAAATCAGGAATACAAGCCAGTTTTTTATTTGTACGAGAAGCTAAAAGTAAAACCAATTAGCGATAGATATAAAAAGAAGAAAGCACTTTACCGTCAGGAGAAATACATCTTGTTAACAAATAAGCGAAGGGCACTTGTTTATTCATTTGCTGCCGCCGCTTCCATTTTGCTCCTGGCCGGTTGGTTTTTTGTTAACCAATCGAGAAATGTGCAGGATGTAACCTGGGGCAATAAACCGGATTTGGCAGAGTCAAATTCTGTAGCCAAGAACATCTCAGAAACTGAAGCAGAGAAGGAGATTAGCATGGATAGTCCGCAAAATAAAGAAATTGCCCAGTCGATGGCTTTGTCAAAAAAAACAATACTTGCTGATAAGATTTCGGAAGAAGTTGTTGATACAACCGGCGAACAGGATGTTTTTATACCTGCGAACCGGATAGAAATTAGCAGAGTGAAAAGCCAAACTCCCATGCAGGAAACAATTTTAATTCCACCTGCAAAAGAGTCTGTAATTGAGCAGGAACAACCAAACCGCCCTCAAATGGCCTGGAGCCTCTTTCAGAAAAAAAGTGCCGAAATACTTGACGAAACCACACAACTATCTGTGAACCAGGTTTTGGAAAAAGGAGTAAACAGCCTTAACCAGCTAACCGAGGCAAACCTTCAGTTCGAATCCGAAACCGACGAAGAGGGCCGAATTATAGCTTTTGCCATATCATCGGAAAGCTTTACAATCAAGCGAAAAGTAAGAAGCAATTGATATTCTATTCAATATTGCTTCAAGAAAAAGATGCCCACCTGTAACATCCCTTCGTTAAGGGCGTCTTACAGAAAAACATTAAACCAGAAGCCATGTACCGTCAAATCGTTCTAATTAGTTTATTTACCTTGTGTTTACTTTTAACAGGGTATGCAAGCGAACCATCTACCGATTCTGCTTCAATCGAAGTATTTCAGGACACTGTTTCTTTTAAGGCAGATACAACTTCAACGTTAGCCGATACCAGCTATTTTACAGTTGGAAAAAAGAATGTAGAAATCATTGAAATTAACGACAGTACCTACGTGAAAATATGGGAAGAAGACGAAGAGAAAGAAGATAATGAGGATGAAGAAGATGGGTTTGACTTTGATACAAAACTTTTCGAAGAATCATCACGGTTCAGAGGTCATTGGGCCGGTTTTGAATTTGGCATGAATAACTACGTTGATGCTAATTTTTCACTGAATCGCTCAACCGAAACCGAATTTATGGACATTAGCACCAATAATTCCTGGAATTTTAACCTCAATTTTATCCAATACAGTTTACCCATTCATAGCTCCTATTTTGGCGCAGTGACCGGTATGGGTATCGAATGGTCTAATTATCATTTTTCGCACTCCAACACCATTGTAAAAAATACACAAACTCAACAAATAGAGCCAAAAAACCTTACCCAGGATTTAAATAAAAACCGTTTTCAGACTACCTACCTCACTGTTCCATTGTTGTTTGAGGTTCAATTTTTCGATGGACCCCGAAAAGATCGTATGTATGTATCGGCTGGAGTAATAGGAGGATTGAAACTGGGCGCCAACACAAAATATACTTATACCGAAAATGGTAACAAGCGAAAAGAAAATTTACGTGGCGATTATTACCTGCGGCCTTTTCGTTATGCTGTTACCGGACGCATTGGCTATAAACTTCTGAAAGTGTACATGAATTACTACCCTGTAAGTTTATTTCTCGACGAGAATGGCCCAGAGCTTTACCCAGTTGCTATGGGATTTTGCATCACTTTCTAAAGGGCTTAAATATTTTCAATGCACCCGTTCTGCATTCTGGAAAAATTGAGTAATTTTTCCAGTACAAACAGAATATTATGAAACTATTTATCAGCTACCTGATTTCTGCAATGGTTTTTGCCTGCAGCTCTCCACACACTAAAAACCTTGCCGAACAAGATATGGCCCTTATGGCAGAGCCTGCTATGGGCAATGAGCAAGCTATAGCCAAGGAATCACCAGCTTCTGACGAGCAGGTTCAAGAACCGGTGCTGAAAATTATCAGGGAGGCCAACATTGGTTTCGAAGTAAAGGATTATTATAAAACCCGCCAGAACCTAGATACAATAATCCGCAAGTACCAGGGCTACCTTGTAAATGAAAGCGAAAGTCATTCCAATGTCCAGCTCTCTAACAATCTTACAATAAGGGTCGAAAGCAAATATTTCGACCAACTTCTAAGCGATATAAGTGCCTTGCCGGGGCGTTTCGAGTATAAAAACATCACAGCCCAGGATGTGACCGAAGAATACATCGATGTGGAAGGTAGGCTAAAAACCAAACGCGAAGCGGAAAAACGTTATTACGAAATACTAAAGCAGGCAAAAACCATTAAAGAAGTGCTGGAAGTGGAAACAGAGTTACGCAAACTTCGTGAAGAGATAGAGTCTGTGGAAGGCAGGTTGCGCTATCTGCAGAATAGAGTCAATTATAGCACGGTATACCTGAATTTTTATCAGAAGTTTGCTTATCAGTACGAACCTGAGTTGCAGAAAAACATTTTTGAAAGGCTAGTAAAAGCCTTGCATACCGGATGGAAAGGTTTAGTGGGCGTATTTGTAGGCCTGTTTTATGTCTGGCCCCTCTTTTTACTTGCAGGACTTGCCTTGCTCTTAATTAAGTATTATCGGAAGAAAAAGAAAAGGAATAAAACTACTTGATACCAGTCAGCCTGATCACATCTGCCTTACCATTATGAAATTCACCTTCGTTTAATTCGAGCTGGTGATAGCTGATTTGTAGCTGTTGTAAGTCCTTAAAATCTTCAGCAAGCTCTTCTTTCGAGTACAAAAAATCGATGTTTTGTGGCCCGCCTGTTTTATTCTGAATTTGACTCTTCGAAAAAGCTTCTAAGATCAGTTTTCCACCTGGTTTAAGGCTTTTAAGCATTTTTTGGTGATAAAGCTGACGATTACCATCTGTAATATGGGCATAAATTAAAGCAAGGCAATCGAACATCGCTTCTGCAGGAATATAATCGGCATAACTAATTACCTGGTAATTAATTGTAACAGAATGGTGATGAGCCAGTTTAAGTGCCTTGTCGTGAGCATTGTTGCTAAAATCGAATGCCCAAACCTTCCAACATTGCCGGGCGGCATGCACTGCATTTCTGCCTTCTCCCTCGCCGGGTAGCAAAAGCTTGCCTGGAGTCAATCCCTGAATCTCTTGTGCAAAAAATTCGTTTGGATTTTCGCCATAGACATATCCATCGAGGCTATACCTGTTGTCCCAGAATGCTTGCATAGGAGCTTAGTGAATAAATACCAGTTTGGTGATGTGGGTTTTACTTCCGTCTTCGGTAGCCAAAAATACAAGGTAAATTCCGGTATTTACTCTATTGCCTGAAAAATTTTTTCCATCCCATGCAGCTTTTCCTCCCAAAGAGTTTGTTTCAAAAACCAGGTTACCCGAAATGTCGGTAATCTTCACTACCGAATTTTCTACCAGACCCGATATAGTAATTTCACCCTCATAATCTGGTCGCACCGGATTAGGGTATACATATACATCGCTGTATTCTTCATTGCCTATTGTTGAAACGCCCATAAATGCTACTAAACCTTTGTTGGTGGAGATAAATACTTCGCCGGTTTTTTGCTGTACATCTACACTTATCACATTGTCTGAAATAATCGGTGAGTTTTCGGAAGTAAACTGATGAATGGTTTTTTTTCCATCCGGCGAAACCAGAAATACACCTGAATTTTCAGTGGCCAGCCATTTTTGGTTGCCACCATCTACAGCGATATCGTTAATTATCTCGTAGTCTAGCAAATAGTCAGCCAGGCCTGTGCCATCGTTGCGTGGTATTTTAATCTGGTTGCCTATGACTTCGGTTTCGTCAAAAAGCTGGTTACTGGAGGAATACACAATTGGACCTTTGTTGGTGCCAACCCATACGTTGCCATCGCGGTCTTCTGCCAAACAATAGCCAGCAGATAGAAACTCTCCATCCTGGTTCTTTATTGTAAAATATTTCTCTCTTTTGTTACCATCGGAAAGTTCCTGAATTACTACAATGCCGTTACGATCGTCGAGCAACCATACCTGGTTGGTTTGGGTTATGATCAGATCACGCCATTTGCTGGCCGACTGAAAAATGGGAGAGACAAGTTGAGGTTGTACCCATTGTTTGTCTTCTCGCAATATAAACACTGGTTGAGGTGTCGATTCCATCACCGTCCATAAATCGCCCTTGTAATTAAAAGCCATGTTCATTATGCGCACACCCAATTCGGCAGGTATTTTATCGGCAAACAAAGGGGTGTTGGTGCGATCGTGCCTTGCTACGACCTTTTCGTCTACAATTTCGAAAAGTGCATAGCGATAAGCGCTTGCATACACATGGTTGATGTTGTTAGGATGAAAGGTAAAGCGGTTGAAATTTCCAATACCTGCCAATTCCTCAGCGTTAGCAGGAGAAAGGGTGAACCAATTTTCGTTGAAAAAATGATAGGCTGCTCCGTTTGCATATGGATAGAAAAAGCCGCCAGAACCTACCCATACATGGTCATCCTTTGCATGCACATAGCCGGTGATATTTCCTAATGGGCCATTGATATATCTCCATTGTTCCTGGGTGCCTCCCCTGAAAATAAGAAAACCTTTGAATGTGGCAGCAGCATATATATTTCCATCGGCATCGTAAACCGCATCGCGGCCCCGGGGCATATCGATCTGATGAACTTTTTGTAAGGAGGAATTGAAAAATGCAGTGATGGAATTGCTTACCACCGCAAGTTTGTCGTTATAGGCCCTCAATTGGTGAATGAGGGTATCGGCAACTGGTGTCCATGGGTTCCAAATCTCATCATGTGTAAACCGGATAACTTTATCGGTATTTTCACCAACAGACTTGTATAGCGCAAAAATCTGGTTATCAAAAGTTTCAATTCGCTTGTACTCCGAATTCGGCTGAGGAATGTTCGCCAAAACTTGCCAATAAGAAAAATCTACAAGGTTTGGAGCATTTAAATCGGCTCTATAGATGCCAATTTTAGTAGCAGCATATAGGTAATTATCGAGCACACTAATATCGTTTACTTCGATAGTGCTTCCGTCTGGGCCAAACATATAACTATCAACCACTTCTTTCTTAATGAGGTCAATTTCTACCACACCAAAGCTACAGGCCAGGTAGGCTCTTGTTCCATACACATAAATCATGTTGATAGACCGGTCTGTTGACATGCGTTTTCGTTTGATATCAGGCATGTTGATCAATCCGGATGAAGTGAGCAGGTCAATGTTTCCGTTCTGATATCCGATGATTAAAACGGCTGCTTCTGAAGAATAAGCCAAAGCTGTTACATTGATATCGGACAAGCCGTTTACTTTTGACAATTTCTCATATTCTCCGCTCGAACGGTGATATACCAGCATGCCGCCATTGGTCATGTTGCAATAAACCTTTTGTGGGGTTACAGCCACACCGGTAGCCTGGTTAAAAGCAAGATGATCGCGCCAGGAGTTGTTAGGTATTTGTGCCTCGGAAACGATACCAGTTAACAAGAATATCCAAAAGAACAAGGCTCTCAACGGCAGGAGGAGAAAGGGAAAGTTTCTGCTGGGGAAAGAATGCATGAGTAAAAATTTAATTATAAGCTAAATACGGCTTTTTCGTTAGAAAATTGTTAGCGTGCATCTAAAAATTGGATAAACTGCTTTAATGCCCTGGCCCGATGCGAAATACTGTTTTTTAGTGAAAGTGGCATTTCGGCAAATGTTTGGCGAAAGCCAAGTGGCAAAAAAATGGGGTCGTAACCGAAGCCCTGGGTGCCGCGTTCGAATTCTATAATTTCCCCTTCCACTTCGCCATTAAAAGTATACACTATACCTTTTTCGACAAGGGCTATTACGGTTCTAAAACGTGCTTTCCGGTTCGAAATACCTTGCATTTCATCGAGCACCATTTTTACATTGTCTGCAAAGGTACAATGCTCGCCTGCATACCTGGCAGAAAAAACACCCGGTCTTCCATCGAGGGCATCAATTTCGAGCCCCGAATCGTCGGCAAAGCAATCGTAGCCGTATTTTGTATAGATGAAAATCGCTTTTTCGATGGCATTCTCCCTTAGGGTATCATGCGTTTCAGGAATTTCTTCTTCAATTTGTAAATCTTGTAGGCTAAGCAGCTCATACTTGTTATGAAGCAGAGTAGCCACTTCTTTCACTTTGTGGGCATTGTTGGTGACAAATAGCAGAGACATAGTGCTGTTTTTTCTGAATTGCTTAAAACAAAACAAGGGCTGTGGAGCCCTTGTTCATTTATTATCGAAGAATGAATTGATTATCCGCCGGCTGTGCTAAAGCTGCCACCTACCTTTGGAGGACGCGGGTTTATACAGATAACCGGAATTTCGTATTTGTTGGCGATAATGTATTGCTCATGCGCACCAAGCATATAGTCTGCAATGCCTATGTCTTTGGTAGTAACAATAAAGATGGCGTCTGTATTTATTTTTTTGGCGTGTTCTACAACCTGGGTGGCAAAATCTTTGTCAGTTTCGGCTTCTTCGATCACAAATTCAACTCCTTTAGACACAAAGTTTTTGGTCAGGAACATGATATTCGACTCGAGACCTTTTACAAAAGCCGGGTCGGTATGTTTTGCCGTGAACATATTTATCTTGGTACTAAAGTAGCGCGAAAAAAAGCTTATCCAGTTGACCGATTCTTTGTTTTCTTTCCTGTAATTAACAGGGAATAGCAGATTTTTGTATTCGAGGTTGGCTGCAGGAGGTCCTTGTACTACAACAAAAGGCACTTTCGAACTCGAAATTACCTTGAGGGCCCAACTACCAAAAAGTTTTTGGGTGCCTTTTATACCATGGGTTCCCATAAATACCATTTTTGCACCATGCTCCTCTGCCGTTTCGGTAATGCTTGTAAAAATGGTTCCGGCAACTACAAGTGCCTCTGGTTTTGGATCGTAATGGTTGTATTTATCGGCAATCACACCATGAAGGCGCTCTTCGGCCGGTTGAATTTCACTGTCTTTTTTTACAATATGCAGCAACACAACCTTTGTACGAATCTTTTTTGCCGCTATTTGGGCATGTAAGAGGGCATTTTCAGAAACTTCTGTAAAATCCCAAGTTACTAGTATCATACTTTTTTCTACCATGTTATCGCTCATTTAATAGCACAAGATAATATTTTATACTTAAATGTGGGTTTAAAAACCTAATTAATAATTAACAGCCATACTAAAACCTATTCTGAACCGCTTGTTTTTCATCCTTAAAAGGAACGATATAATAAGCTCTTTCAGTATAAGTTCAATGTAAAAGATGAAAAGATACTAAAAACATTCAAAGATGACAATAGTTTCTTGTTTAGAATGCGCGAATAACTAAATTTGAAGAGCTCAATGAATTAATTGTTTTAAGCCATGATAAATCTTGACTGGAAGCACCTACCCTTCCAATATACCAAAACCGACTTTAATGTTCGCAGCACCTATTCGGAAGGTTCCTGGGGTGATTTGGAAATCAGCACTTCGGAATACATACAAATTCATATGGCCGCAACCTGCCTGCATTACGGACAAGAGATTTTCGAAGGTCTCAAAGCCTATCGCGGCAAAGATAACAAGGTGCGCATATTTCGTCTCGATGAAAACTGGAAACGCATGCAACGCTCAGCCGAAGGCATTCTAATGCAAGCACCTCCTTATGATTTATTCGAACATGCAGTGCTCACGGCGGTGAAAAAAAATATAGATTTTGTACCGCCCTATGGCACAGGTGCTACCTTATACATCAGACCACTGCTTATAGGCATTGGGTCCGAAGTGGGGGTAAAACCATCGCGGTCTTACATGTTTGTGGTATTTGTTACTCCCGTTGGGTCTTATTTTAAAGATGGGTTTAACCCGGTGGATATCATGATTTGCCGTGATTACGATCGTGCGGCACCGCTTGGAACAGGTTGCTACAAGGTGGGAGGGAACTATGCAGCCAGTTTACTTTCTCTAAAAATAGCCCATGACAGTGGCTATGCCACCAGTCTTTACCTCGATGCTCGTGAGAAAAAGTACATTGATGAGGCAGGCCCTGCCAATTTTTTTGGCATAAAGCAAAATACCTATGTGACTCCTTTATCAAAATCAATATTACCTTCGATTACCAACATGAGCCTGATGACCCTTGCTGAAGATATGGGTATGAAAATAGAACGCAGGCCCATTCCGGTGGAGGAATTGTGGACATTTGACGAAGTAGGAGCCTGTGGTACAGCCGCTGTGATTACTCCTATTCGGAAAATTATTGATCCGGAAACCAATCATATATACTCATACGGAAAGGATAATAAACCCGGAACAGTAAGTACCAGGCTTTATGAGCACCTTACGGCCATACAATTTGGCGATGAGCCAGATGTACACGGATGGCTCAAGTTTGTAGAACCCTGATAAACATAAAATGCATAAAAAAACCGGACTCCTGAAATATTCAATTCAGGGATCCGGTTTATTTTTTTCAGTGTTTATTCGTGAGACTTAAATTTCATGAGTTCACGAAATGAAATTTTATAGTCGAATCCCGATTTAAATCCATCG
This sequence comes from Bacteroidota bacterium, assembly GCA_016699695.1. Lineage (NCBI taxonomy): Bacteria > Pseudomonadati > Bacteroidota > Bacteroidota bacterium. Next base: position 1,815,412 of record CP065006.1, on the reverse strand, counting down.
GGACTGAAAGCGGGTGCGCGGGTAAATACCCCGCCTCTTAAGGCGAATAAAATAAAATCCTTTGCAGATACCCCGTCAACTTGCTGCGGGGAGCTTCATTCGTGAAAAGTACTGATGTTAATTTCCTTCTTAATTTCGGTAATAAAGAGTTTTCGGAGGGTTAAAGCACGTTCGGCGGTTTTGTCTTTGTCGTATATGCGAATTACATTTTGGGGTCCGCAAAAACGGTAAATCACACCGAGGGCAGCATCGAATTCTTTGTTTTTACAATCGAATTTGATTTTTTTTACAATGTATTCGAATCGTTTCCAGTTCAATTCGCCTGAATATTGGAGATAGAATTTTTCACCTTCGTTCAAATCTCGGTAGATACCATTGCTGGTTTCAACCAATTTAAAGGTTTTAAAAATCTTTATCCTGCTTTGCTGGTCGAAGAATTTATAAGCCATCATTTGCAGGGTATTGTTTCTAAGGTATTCCTGAATGCCGGAAAGCTCTGAAATACTAGTTTCTTTCAGACGAATGCAAGGGAGTATGGAATCGTGTGTGATGATTTCACCAAAACTAGGATAGCGGTTCAGTTTTTTATCTTTGAATAAACTACTGTTAATTCGGTTAATTTTTTCGGGCGCATAACGATACCGTAGCACAATAAAGAAGGAACCAAGGCTGCTTCTTTCATTGAAATCTTCACTTTTAATTCCCGGAAAGGGTGTGATATTGTTTAATACCAGCGTGTTGACCAAGGGACCTGTTTCTACCGAACGCAAGTGTTCCATTTTGGTAATGCTCCCGATGGTTTCTATTACCTTATTCTCTTCCATGATATTAATGTTATATTTGTTTGAAAAGGTATTTTTGCATGAACCTTAAAAAGGTTTACTGAGAGGATTGGAAGCTGCAACTCAATTTACAAAATATCGAAGTCATTGTCAATGCTCTGAAAAGGTTCATTTCGATGATTTAACGCATCTATATTATATCGATTTCTGTTCGTTGTGAGCAATATTTTGCTTTATTTTTGGTTGATTCTTTCTAATTTGGCGCATTCTTAATCTCACAGACTACATGCAAGCAGAAAGGCGAAATATTATCACAGGTTTGTTGGGCACCATTGTGTTCCACCTGGCTTTGCTTGTTGTGTTTCTTACTTTTAAAATCGGCGAGGTTAAAAACAAGCACCACGATCTGATTGAGATAGAATTGTCCGAGGAAACCTATAAATCTATCGAGCAGATTATTGAGGAGACGCAGCCTGTGAAAGAAGAGATTGCCCCGCTTACAGAGCAAACTTTGAGCAACATTGCCTCGAATGTAGCCGATAAAATGAACGAAGAAATCAGCACCGAAAAATACATTCAGGAAGTGATGCAGGAAATCGGCACAGAAGATTTGAACCCAAAATTCGAAAATCAATTGCCCGAAGAACCTGCTGTTACTTTTGAGAAAAAGGAGACCAAGCCGAAAGAGGTAAAGACCAATTTTGGACAAACCCGCATTACCTACAATGTGCCTATTAACCGCAAGGCACGTTATATCGACAGGCCTATCTACCGCTGCCAGGGAGGCGGAACAGTGGTGGTGGCCATAGCAGTAAATCCGGCGGGCGATGTCTTGCAGGCTAGTGTTCAAAGCTCATCGACACAGGAAGAATGCATCATGGAAATGGCTGTAGCATCGGCGCAGAATTTTCGTTTCGAGGCCGATAAAACTACCGACAAACGCGTGGATGGAACCATTACCTATGTTTTTGTTTCTCAATAAACTTTTCTGACATGGAACTACCCGGCAAGTGTTTCTATTTCGACAATAATTGGTTTCCGGTTGGCGATTTTGAGCAGATAGTACCCATGCGTGGCAATCATATTTATGAGGTGCTGAGGGTTGTCAATGGCAGGGCGCTTTTTGCCGAAGATCATTTTGCACGCTTTGCCAATTCACTTTATAATCTCCAACTCGAATCACCACTTACCGAAAGGGAAGTAGATGACATTCTAAAGGAACTTATTGCTAAAAATGGATTAAACATTTGCAACCTTCGTTTCGAAGCCATACCGCATGAAGGAAAATTACTTTTTGCCGCTTATTTATATCCTTTTCGTTATCCGCTTCCTACAGCCTATCAACATGGAGTGGCAGTAGGATCTTATGAAGTGGAGCGACCCAACCCGCATGTGAAACAATCGGAAGTGAATGATAAGGTTCGCCAGCAATTGCAAATAATTTTCGAAAGCCAAAAGGTTTTTGAAGTTTTGCTTGTAGATCATTTAGGTAATATTACCGAGGGCAGCCGCACCAATGTATTCTTTGTAAAGGGGAATTGCCTTTACTCTCCACCACGCGGATTATTACTTGAAGGCATTACACGTAAAAAAGTACTTGAAATAGCAGTTGACTTGGATATTAAATATGTTGAACAGAGTATTTCGTTAAGCGATATTAACTTATTCAATGCTTGTTTTTTAACCGGAACTTCTCCTAAAATTTTACCTGCCAATTCTGTCAATGAAGTTCGTTTCGACACCCAAAACGAAATAGTATGGCAATTGATCAATCGCTTTAACCAATTGATTGAAGAGTATTCACGTTAATTAGCAGCAAATTAAAACAAACGACTTTCTTCCTGGTTTCCTCCGAGTGCAAAGGAATAGCGGGTGGAGATGTAAAAATCGAAGCTTGTGGACTGGCTTTCAATGAGGTAACTCAACCTAAGACTTGGAAGAAAGTTCCAGTAAAACCTGAGAAAGTGGGTTTCGAATCCTAGGTCCATACCAACTGAGCTTAGTGTTCCCAGTTTCTGGTTGCGGGTATTTTCGTACTGAAAACGGTCGTAATAGACCAAAGCTTGAACCCGTTTGATGTACACCAGTGGTCCAATGGAGAGGTCTGGGTATGCTACCTGAAAACCATATCCGGCGTTGATCTTAAAGGCTTTATCATATCTTCCGTTAAAAACTGCATAACCCCTCGGTAAGGCCATGCGTTTTCCAAAGCCGTTTTCTAATCCAAACTGAAATTGAAGGGAGTGGTGCCTGAACAAACCTGGCAAATAGACTGTTGCTAAATTTACCGTGCTCTTTCCCCAATATTGCTTTTGAATGGCAGGGGTTAGATGAGAAACAAAATAGTAAAAAGCCCAGCGCGGATATAGGGATTTGTAAGCCATTTTGGTAGAGGCATAGAAGTTAGCCCTGTAATCGAAGCTGGAATATCCCTTGTAATAATAGATCTCTTCACTTGTAAGCCAGGCATTCCCATAATTGCTGGAATCGGCCACATACAAATTCTCATACCGGTGTTTTACGGCAGGAATCAGACCTAAATTGTAGCGCGAAGTGGAGAAATTAAGTGGCACACTGATTTCGGTTAACCACTCCACATGGTTGTGGATGCTTTCCGGAAGATTTGTAATGCTTGCCGAGTTAGTGAGTACATTCGGTGGGCCACCCAGAGTCGATTCGAAACTAATAACGGGGTAGAACATCTGAAAACTGAAGCGGGGTTGCAGATAGTGATAGCCATCTTGAATATAGTAACTTATACTTGAAGTAAGATTGCTTAAACTATTCTGCGAGAATAGTGTAATTCCAGGAAGTATTCTTAATTCCTCGTCAGGCAGATCGGTCAGATTAATGTAGAAGGGCAAAATCCAGCTATGCAGATTGAATAAATGCAAGCCTTTGGGGTAGGGTTTTGAACTGAATTGCTGAAGTGGCAACAAAGTATCTTGGATATTGATTTTTTCTTGTGCTGCCATGGTATCGGCTAATGAGTAAGTGTAGGCTATAATGGCATTAATTGGCTCCCAGATTAGGTTTGGTTTGAGAGCTCTCGGCTGATAGCCACCGGCAGTGTATTCGGAATAAAGTAATTGGCCCGTACCATTTCCAAAGGAAGCATAGTTAGCCCCGATTTTTTCGTCGGTAAGGCGACTGATTTCGCTGGTAGCAGTATCGAGGCTGTAAATATTCGAACGGCCATCGTAACTGTAAGTAAAAACTAAGGCATTGCCTGCCGCAGCAAGTGCTTCGATGTTGTAATAAGCGGGAGCCATCAAGTCTTTCCACAATCCTGTTTGGGTATCGAGTTGCGCTATTCCTTTTCCTTCGGAAGTGAGCACAACCACTGCAATTTTATGGCTATCGAGCCAGACGGGGTAGGACAAATATGTTTCCTGGTCTTTTAAGTATCTTTTAATTAATTTTCCAGTAGATATGTCATAAATTTCTAAATAGTTGTGATTTATGCCATCGTCTTTTATTACACCAATTGTGGTTTCATCGCGACTGATAGTTGGAGAAAAATGCCTTTCTTTCGATTTTAATACATGTGTTTTTCCGTTGTTCTGGTTATAAATTCTTATTACCGAATAATTTTTTTGTTCCCAGCGGGTATCGTATTGAATCTCCTCCCAGGCAATATAGTTGGGGCTACAGGCTATGGTGGAACCTCGAAACGACCCCAGGGTATACAATATTTTTTCTTTTCCGTCCGGGTCAATCTCCACCAGTCTTGCAATATCGTCGATAGAGGTACGCACTGCAATCAGGCTGCCTTTCGAGGTTTGATAAGGGAATTTGTAGCTTGTGAACCGGGACGAATAACTGGTAGGGAACGCAAGCTTATGCTCCGAATGGTTTCCCCGAAGTTCATTTTCTTTTAACCATTCATTTGCCAGCGTTTGTGTGCTTTCGCGGTACAAATCCAGTTTCGAAAGGCCGGTTTCTTTTTTCAACTTAAAATGCAAGGGTGCAATCAGGAAGGGTTTACGGGCTACCTGGTCGATAATTTTTGGCCATAAGCCGTCTGGATATTGCTTACGCGACCAGGCAGTCATAAAATAGCCGTAGTGGTAATAATCTGGTGCATAGGCTTTGTATGTGCCCAGGTAAAATTCGTCGTACCTGATTTTTTTCCCGAGTTGTGTTTCGGCCGCCATCACTTGCTGAATAAATTCAGGATCGCGTCCACGACCGGTATTCGACAAGGCTGTTTCGGTAACCACCGCATCGCCTTCGAGGTACCAAAGCGGTAAAAATCCCGACATAGCACCTGCCACCATTTGGCCACCGAACAGGCTAAGGACTTTGGTAAATCCTTGGTTGAGCTTGTCGATTTGTACCACATGACGGTGTTCATGAAGGGCCAGTTGTTCGAGCCAATTGTGGGCATAGGTATTCTGAGGGCTTGTAGTGATCAGTTCCATTCGTTTGGGCGCCCACACCACAAATCCATTCGAAATTACACTTTGGTTGTATAAAACAATGTCGAGTTTTTTGGGTTTATGGGCAAGACTGTAACCGGTAAAAGGATATACCTGCCGAAGGGTGGATGCATATTTTTGTGCCATTTGTTCTGTTTCGGCAGGGTAAATTAGCCGAAACTGGGGGGTTTGAATCGATTTCCATTTCACAGTAGAAGGGGCGGTGCCTGTAGAATAGAACTGGGCCAATCCTGTACCATTATAAAATGCAAGCAGCAAGACAGCCATCAGGTAAATAAGCCAGCTTTTCATGAAAAAATTGGATGGTTATATCAAATATAGTAATTTAATCAGGCAAAGGACAAGGTCTTAATTTGGAAGAGATTTTCAAATAATTAGAACTCGCATTGATTAGGATTCATCGTGAGGATTATCAATAAAATAGTTCAGATTGAATGATGGAATACACTGGCAACCTTCAGAAAATGCGCACCGAGCCTGGCAAGCCGGTGAACTATTACCTAAGCTTGGGCGACAAGGAAATTTGCATGAATGATTTCCTTGGAAAACCCATTCAACTGAAATATTTAGGTGAAATAAACTGCATTCGGTGTGGACGAAAAACCGCCAAGTCTTTTTCGCAGGGGTATTGCTACCCTTGTTTTATCAGCTCTCCCGAAACGGAAGAATGCGTGTTGCACCCTGAGCTTTGCCGCGCCCACGAAGGCATAGCCCGCGACATGGACTATGCCCAAAGCCATTGCCTGATCGACCAGTTTGTGTATTTGGCCGACACAGGTGACATTAAAGTAGGGGTTACCCGCAGCACACAGTTGCCCACCCGCTGGATAGACCAGGGTGCCACTCAAGCAATGGTGCTTGCACGAACCCCCAATAGGTTTTTAGCGGGGCAAATAGAAGTAGCGTTGAAGCAGTATTTACCAGATAAAACCAACTGGCGAAAGATGTTGCAAGGCTTATCTAAAGCTGAATATTCACTTGCAGAGGTGAAAAGCCAGGTAATAGAAAAACTCGACAGCAGCTTTGAACCCTACCTGGTATGGGAAAATGAACTGATTGAAATAGATTATCCGGTGCTTGACTACCCTCAAAAAGTAGCATCGCTCGACCTGGAGAAATCTCCACAAATAGAAGGGATACTCACAGGCATAAAAGGGCAGTACCTCATGTTCGACCAAAGGAGTGTATTGAATGTGCGCAAATTCGGGGGGTATCGGGTAATGTTTGAACCCATCTAGGTTTTCTCGTTAATTGATAAAAGCAAAGCTAAGTTTTATAAGCTGCCAATATATCCCCTTATCATTTCAACTTCACCTCGCGGCCATACATTTGTTTCTGCGCGAGTAGGTTCTGGCTCACAAATTTCACATCTTCGATGGTATAAAAGGCATTAGGGTTAAATTGCTTTATAATGCCAACAATATCATCCATGTTCTTGCGGTTCACAATCGAATACAATACACCCACTTCTCCCTGGCTGCCTTCGGCTTTAATTGCGGTAACGCTGTAACCATTCGTGCGAAGGCCTTGTATGAGTTGCGAAGCATCTTTGCGGGTAATGATGCGCACAAGTTGTTGTCCGATAGCAATGCGCTCCTCGATTTTCATGCCCACGTACACCCCAATCGAAAAGCCCAGGGGATAAGCCACAAAACTAATCCAATTGTCGAGGTTCGATATAATACGTGTGATGGCTATCAGCCAGATAAACACTTCGAAAAAACCCAATACAGCGGCCAGGGTTTTTAATCCTTTCGAAAGGTAAATAATGCGCAGGGTGCCCATTGACACATCGCAGATACGTGCTGCAATTATTAAAAGTGGAAGCACCAGGTAGTTAAACCAATTGTTGTCTAAAAATTCCATGGTAAAAGCTTTGAACGGAAGTTAGCAAGAAGGTTTTTTATTTCCTAATGCCAAAGTCCTGGTACAAATTTAAACGAGCATTTTCTTCCACCTTCCGCGGGTAAAAATATAAAAGCTGATGAGGCAAAGAATGGTTTCGGCAATAAATACCGACCAGAAAACACCTTTCTCTTCCATGCCGGCTACATTGGCAAGTGTCCATGCCAGAGGAATTTCTATCAGCCAAAAGGCAATGAAATTAAGCCAGGTGGGGGTGTAGGTATCGCCGGCTCCGTTAAAGGCCTGACCTAAAACCATCTGAAAACCATAAAAAATATTGCCAATGCTTATTATGCGTAAACAGTCAACGGCCACCTCAAAGGACCGTGGCGAGGTTTTAAAAATATTGACAAGGTGATGTGGAATGAACAGAAACAAAAGCATTATTACAAACATGTAGCCTACGTTGGCCAGTCCGGTATAATAAACAGCCCTTTCAGCCCTGGCGGGGTTGTTGGCACCCAGGTTCTGGCCTACCAGGGTCGATACGGCATTGCTCAAACCCCAGGCAGGCAATAAGAAAAATATAAACAACCTGATTGCATAGGTATAACCCGCTGTTACTTCATGTTTATATTCACCTAAAATACTGTAAAGGAATATCCAGCTGGTAGTAGCAATAATAAATTGTAACATGCCCCCACCCGATAAAAAAAGTACTTTTTGAATGATCTTCGGTCGTATGATAAAGTATTGCCAGATTAGCTTAATTTTTCCTTCGCCTTTGGCCATAAGGTAGAACTGGTATGCTACGGCAATGCTTCTACCCGTAATAGTGGCTACTGCAGCCCCGGTTACGCCCATTTCGGGGAAGGGACCCCAACCAAAAATAAGTATCGGATCCAGCACCATGTTAATGAGGTTGGCCAGAATAAGCACCCGCATCGAAAGTACCGGATTGCCAGCGCTGCGGAAAATAGCGTTATTAATAAAAAGAAGCATAATCAGCACATTGCTCCCTAGCATGAGCGAAGTATAAGTCTTTCCGTGGGCTACTATTTTGGGTTCGGCATTAAGTAGTTCGAGAATTTTTCCTGGAAAAAGAATGCCAGGAATAGCAATTAAAAAAGACAACATTATTCCGAGCAGTATTGCCTGACCTGCTCCAATGGCAGCATCCTGGTCATGCTTTTCTCCGATGCGTCTGGAAACGAGCGCGGTGGTGCCCATGGCTACACCCATGCCTATGGCATAAATCATGGTCATTACCGATTCGGTAAAACCCACAATAGAGGCAGCCATATCTCCGGTAATTATTTCGTTGTTGATGCGGGAAACAAAAAAGATATCCAGAATGGCAAAAGTCGATTCGAATAGCATTTCCAGTACCATAGGTATGGCCAAAAGAAAAATGGCACGGCTGAGACGTAATTTGGTATAATCTTGTTCACTTCCGCGAATGGCATCGCGGAGGTCGCGCAGGAGGCTATTCATTGTATAGGGATTTGTTCATGAGTGGGGCAGATTGACCTCTAAAAAATTTGTAAAAGTTATAAATGTTTCTGGTGACCATATTCCAAAAAACTAATTTTAACATCGTCGATCTGGCAATATTTCTGCAACAGTTTTTCGCAGTTTTCTATAGCGGATTGTAATTTCTCGGATATTCCAAAATCGAAAAAAACAAAGCTGGTGTGTAATGTTTCAGAGCCAATCATGCTGCGCTCGCTGTCGCTGGTGGGCGAACCGAACACACCAATCTCGTCGCGCAACACTGGCAACCCTTCGATATTAAGCTCCCCACGGCCAATGCCCGTATAGACTTCTTCAGCCCGCCCAATGTCCATAAGAATCGTTCCCTTCAAACTGTTGGTGTTGTACCCACCAATTGAAAAACCGGTTTGAAGCGAAACAAGGTTAAGCACTTCTACCACATTATTAACCTGGTAAAGTCCTAATCCTTTAACAATACGGCGCATAAGCGAATCGGCCGAAGGGCGGTAACGGCTGGGGTCCTTGCCGCATTTTTTATAGGCTAAGCGAGCAGCGGCAATTTCGGGCTGTAGGGTAATCTCTTCCGCTTTTAGAATTTGCTGAATTTGTGCACATTCGGTTTCTATGGTGCGCCATAAATCTGGCGAAGTATTTTCTACCCTGGCAGTAAAATCGATTACGCCCAAGCGCATGGAGACTAATTTTTGGCGAATGGAAGAAGCGAATTGAATGTTCATTCTGAATGTCTTAGGAATAGTTTTATTAAGGATGCAATATACGAAGCATGGCTTTATTCTTTTTATCATTTTATGCCCCTGGAATTGAACCCAGCGGAATAAAATAATTTGGGGGCATAGTTGGCTTAGCCAAAAATAAACAGATTAATATCAAATATTTGCTATCTTTCATCAAGCAAATAAACCTTTTAGCTATTATTGGCGTAATAACCACCAGAACTAAAAATTAAACTCAACAGATGGAACCCATCGTTATCGAAGCCCAAAACCATTCTCCCCACATCGATTTTCATCCGAATGGAATGCTTAAAATTACCGGACGCTCACTTCCCGAAAATGTTGCAGAGCTTTATAATCCACTTATCGACTTTGCCCGTAACCTGCAAGCCGATGTGGTAACTTTCGACATTGTTTTGGAATATTTTAATACAGCCAGTTCGAAAAAACTGCTCGAACTTTTTAAAGCCGTTGACGTGAATCAAAAAGTTTCTCAGGTATTGGTAAACTGGCATTACGAGAAAGACGATGAAGACAGCCTGGAAATGGCAGAAATTTATCAGGATAGTTTAGGTAGATCGGAATTCCGGTACCACGAGCACATAGAGATTGATTTTGTGAAATCGAAGTTCAGGTAAAACCAGAATAGCTGGATAAAAAAAGCCGGTGTGGAATGTGTTCCGCACCGGCTTTTTTCTGTCTTATCGGTTTCTAGCGTGTGTAATAGGCAAACACCGTTTCGCCTTTATACGACCCGTTTAGAATGGTACCGAGGGTTTCTTTGCTATTCAGTATGTCGATGGCCTTTTGTATTTCAGGGTCGTCATTCAGACTGGCTATTATTCTTCCCTTTTGGTAATAGTAGCGGCTGATGATTTCGTCTTTTAGCAGCTCTTTTATTTCAACCTGAAAGGTTTGAAGATCTTTTTCCCTGTCGCCTATCAGCTGGGCTTCCAGTGCAGTTAGTTCGCCCTGTATTTTATCGTAATAGCCTTCGTACCGGGCTGTTTTTATCAGCTCCTGAAGCATTTCGCTGCTTTCGGTGCTGTAAGTAAACTGCTTATCAGAGAGGTAGAGCTTAAATTCGTCGAAGAGGTTGTTCGATACTTCAAATACAGCCGGGCGCTCGATGGATGAATTTTTCGAGGCGAAAATAGTAGCAAAATCGAAGAAATGATTTTCGGCATACAGCGCCATGGTAATGTTACCGGGGGCATCTTCCACAATTTTAATATCGGGTTCAATGCCACCGCCATCGTATACTATACGACCGTTGCGGGTTTTAAAAGCCGAAATGAGCGAATCGGGGATATAACCCACGCTTCCATCTTCGTTGCGGTGGGCATAATCCAATGCTTGTATACATCGTCCGCTAGGAGTATAATACTTAGCAGTAGTAATTTTCAGGTGTGCATTGTAATTGAGGGGTCGGGTTGTCTGCACAAGTCCTTTTCCAAAAGTGCGCTGGCCAATCACCACGGCTCGGTCAAGGTCTTGCAGCGAACCCGCTACAATTTCAGAAGCCGATGCCGACGAACGGTTCACCAATACCACAAGAGGCATACTGGTATCTACAGGACTCTGACGGGTAAGGTAGGTTTTATCGCCCTGTCCGGTGCGGCTGCGTGTACTTACAATTTCCTGGTTACGCTCAATCCATACATTGGATACTTCTACTGCTTCGTTCAGCAAACCACCCGGATTGCTTCTAAGATCCAGAATCAGGGATTTCGCTCCCTGACGCATCAAATCTTCCGACGCAGCTTTTACTTCTTTGCCTGCATTGGGCATAAAGTTGCTTAACAGAATATAGCCAGTATTGTGGTTGAGCATACCATAGTAAGGAATATTTGGTATAGAAACCTGTTCGCGCACCAAAGTGTGGGTGATTACTGAATCGACCCCTAAACGTTTAATTTGAAGACTAAGGGAGGTGTTAGGCGACCCTTTAAGCATTTCACTTACTTCAGCAATATTTTTATCGAAAGTAGATACCCCGTCAATGCTCAGAATAGTATCACCGGCTTGTAAACCCGATTTTTGTGCTGGAAAGCCCTCGTAAGGCTCTGAGACCATAGTATAGTGTCCGGCTTTGCGTATGAGTGCACCCACCCCCCCGTATTTTCCGGTGGTCATAAACTTAAACTCGTCTACATCTTCTTCAGAAATGTAAGTAGTATAAGGGTCAAGCGATTCAAGCATTCCATTGATGCTCGATTCAATCAATTTTTCAGGATCAGTTTCATCGACATAAAGTGCATTTACTTCGCGAAACACATTGAAAAATATTTCGAGGTTTTGGGCTATTTTAAAATCGGTATTGTTAAACGATAACAGACCAAATGCAAGCAAAACAAACGAACTGGAAACGAGGATGATTCTGCTATTTTTTACAAAAAGGTTCTTAAAAGTAATCATAAAAGAAAAAATCTTTAGAGTATTTGATTCTTTGAAAACGTAAAGCTACTTAATTTCTGTATGTGTAACTGGGTTAATAACAAATATTGCGCCGGTTTTTCCTTCTGAAATTCGAACTTCGATACCATATACATTTTAGCTCAGGCATTATTTTTTCGATTAAATTCGTGGTTCTAATTTCAAGGGTGTGCGAATAGTTATTCAACGTGTAAGCAGGGCAGATGTTTCGATAGAAGGTAAAATTGTATCGAAAATAGGCAATGGGTTGCTTATTCTGCTGGGTATCGAAACAGACGATTCACACACCGACATCGATTGGTTATGCGGAAAAATTGCACGCCTAAGGATTTTTAACGATGCACAAGGTGTAATGAATTGCTCGGTTACCGACACCGGGGGAGAATTGTTGGTGGTAAGCCAGTTTACTCTTCATGCAAGCACCAAAAAGGGAAACAGGCCTTCGTACATTCGTGCGGCTGTTCCTGAAATAGCCATTCCGCTTTACGAACAATTTGTGGCTAATCTTGCGCGTGTTTGTCGGACCGAAGTAAAAACCGGAGTTTTTGGGGCCATGATGGAAGTCTCATTGATAAACGACGGGCCTGTAACAATCCTTATCGACAGTAAAAACAAAGATTTCTAACCTTTCTTTTGTAAAATTCTTTTAAGCAGACGAACCATTGGGTTTCGCAGTATCCATCTGGCGAATTTTTCTCTTGAGGCTTATACGAATGGTGGTTCCTTTCCCGGGTTCCGAAGCGGCCACAAATATTTTGCCGCCATGGTATTCTTCAACAATTCGTTTGGTGAGCGAGAGCCCAAGACCCCAACCACGCCTTTTTGTTGTGTAGCCTGGTTTGAAGATGGTTTTATATTTTCCTCTTGGAATTCCCTTTCCACTATCGCTGATATCGATAAACACATACTTTTGGTTATCGATGAGGCTTATTTTAATTTTTCCTTCTCCGGTAATCGCATCCATCGCATTTTTAAAAATGTTTTCCAGCACCCAGTCGAACAATGGTGCATTAAGCGGCAGGTGCACAGGTTCGTTTGGAAGAAATAGCTCAAAACTAACGCGGTGCGAAGATCGGTTTCGAAGATACTTCACCGATTTCTCAATTACTTCTGCAAGATTGGTCATATCGAGACGGGGACGGGCACCAATTTTCGAGAAACGTTCGGTAATTTTTTCCAGACGCAATACATCGTGTTCAAGCTCTGTAAGAGTATTATCGTCGGGCCATTTTGCGCGCAGAATATCGAGCCAGGCCATTAAAGACGAAATGGGTGTGCCCAATTGATGTGCAGTTTCTTTTGAAAGCCCTACCCAAACCTGGTTTTGCTCCGCCCTGCGCGAAGTGTTGAAGGCATAATAGGCTACAAGAAGAAAAACCAAAATTATTGTAAGCTGAACAATGGGGTAATTGGTAAGTTTGGTAAGTATGGTCGATCGGTCGTAATAGAGATATTGCTTTTGTCCTTTTCCAAGGTCAATTTCAATGGGTGGCGAAACAAGGCTCATTTTCCCGAGGCGCTTTTCGATGTAGCCGGGCTTTTTTACTTTAAGGCTGTCGAGGTTTCGCATCATAATTACCTGGCCCTGGTCATCGAGCACGATTACCGGAACTGTTTCGTTGTTCTGAATTACTTCCACCAGAAAGATGAGGCTTTCATCGTTTTCGCTGGTAATAATAAGGCTGGTGGCACGAGCCCAAAGCTCTATTTTTTTACGCTCTTCGTGTGCAAGTTTTTCCACCAGTTGGTTGGTGTAATAAAGCGAACCCATGCCTATTAGCAAGGCAAGAACCAGAAGGATGTATTTAAGGTGTATTTTTCGGCGGTAAATGTTCATGCAACGAGTTTTACAGCAATGCTGTGTATAATACTTTTTAAGCCTTTAAAATGCGAATGGAGCCCATTTTCATAGACCACCTCCTGAATCTTCCTCTTCTTCGGCGCTGTCGTCCCAATCGAGAATAAAATCTTTTGTCTTATTCTGATAGGTACCCGTATTGGTTTTTTCGAGTTGTGGTTTGGTTTGGCTTGTATCGGTCTTAACCTGTTGGGTATTGGTGGCCTGATCCGAAAACATTTCTTTCAGCAGTATCTTTTCTTTACCAATGTTTTCTTTGAACCTGTTGCGGGAAGTTAGTTTATCGTATTTCACGTCGAATTCGGTACCTTTTCCGGTAATCAGGAATGGAACCGTGGTGCGGTTGGGTTGGTCATCGACCAGGTATCCGAATTCGGTAATTTCGTCGCGGCTCTTGTTCGATTTTTTCCAAAGCAAATCGGTGAGCCCTACCTGCAAACGGTATTCGTATTTGTTATCGAAGTCATGTATACCCGAACCTTCGAAATCGATGGCCGAAGAACTGAATTTGGTTTGATCGAGTATTACTTTTTGGTTACGGATGCTCAAAGAAGTGTGCAGGTTGTCGAATCGTATGTGCTTGAGTTCCTTTACATCGATAAAACGCGAAAGACCCATTAGGGGTGGATAATCTTTTAATTCGCCTTTTTCGATCAATAAATCGCCCTGTGCCAGTATCGATTCAGGATCGAGGATCAGCTGGCTGCTCCATACCGATGCAAACTGTATGTTGCCAGAAATCCATCCATTGAGATGCTCTCTGCCAATCACATCTTGCCCGAAATTGTTGAAGGCATTGAACATTTCCTCGAGATTACTGTGCTCGATGGTGACATCTGCCATCATTTTTATTTTATCATCAGAGGGCTGGGTGATGAGCATGTTTCCCCGGGTTTTTCCGGAAAAGCAATTCATCGAAAAATTGCTTAGCTCAAGACTTTTCCCGGTATAATTGATTTCACTGTTGATTTCGCGTGGGGCAAATTTTCCAAAATGATATTCTTCGAGATACAAGCTGCCGTGCAGGTCGATTGAATCTGGGAAAACGATCGCAAAATCACTTTGTCCCTGTTTTTTTTCAGAGGGAATAAAATCGTCGGTATAAATGCTGTAAGCATGTACACGGGCATTCAACGATGGAATGGATCCGGGAATATCGTAATTGGAAAGGCTTCCGTTTATCACCATTCTTGACCGGGCAGCCTGGCAATATACCGAATCGAACACCATGGAATGATCGGGATGCAGGTGAATGGTACCATGGGTGCTGATTTCCGGAATGTTCTGTTCGGTAAATTTTATTTTAAGGTCTGTCATCCGGATCCAGCCAGAAATTTCCAGCTGAGAAGTCAGCGGTTTATCTTTTCCAGGCAGGTAACCTTTCACGGTGATCGAATTGTGAATATTTTCGCCTTTTATTTCCATTCCGGCGAAGCTGGCAAACTTTTTAATATCTTCCAGTGCCAGTTCGCCCTTCAGATTGGCATGCAAATAAGGTTCAGTTTGGTTTTCGAGCTTTAGCCATCCGTATTGGTTGCTGGATTCCGAAGAAACATTAAAAGTATCGATTGAAACACTCAGTGGTTTTTGTTGCTGCTGGCTCGATCCGTTACTGGCTGTGCCGCTTAGGAAAATCTTTTGGTAGGTAATGTCTTTATTGCGATCGTGTATTTCTCCATTTTCCACCTTAAATTTTGCCTGTATCGAAGGAGCCTTCGTATCGATGTAACCTTTCACAGACGACTGAATGGTGAGGGATCCTCCCTCAGGTTCATACCCTGTTTTTCCAATCAGGCCGCTTAAAAGCGATTTGTCGATTTGTTTTATTGGAGCATCTTGTGTTGAAAAAACAAGATCAATAAGAGTTCTTTTACCGGTTCGAAGAGTTCCGATAACCCTTAAAGGAATGTTACTCAGTTCCATCATGCCTTTGGAAATGGAATAGACCTCATTTTGCCGGGTGATGGCTACATCGGTTTTAAATTTTTGCATGGGTTCAAGGCTTTCAGCTTTCAACTTAAGTTTTTCGAGGGTGCCATCAGTTTTTAGGGTAATGGAGAAATTAGATTCTTTAAAGGTACCCGATGCCTCGGCCTTTTTTAAGTAAATAGTCGACTGAAATGAAGACGATTCGCGCTCAGCAACAATTTTGAGATTATTAAAAGTTAACGAACGTATGTTAGTGCTAAACTCACTACTACCGCCATCGGTGCGAATAATATCGAGGCTTGAGTGGCCTTTCGAATCATACAGTATTTGCAAAAAGCCATCGCTCACACTAATTTTTTTCAGGTTGTATTCGTCCTGAAGCAAGCTGCTGAGATTAAGTTGCAGGTAGATTCTTCGCGCAAACAAAAGGGTATCGCCGTGTTCGGCATGAAGGTTTTTCAGATCGAGCTTTTCAGGCACTTTTACTACTAAATTGCGCAATTCGATGGTGGCGTAAGGAAACTTCTTAAACAGGCTGAAATGGACATTGCTCTTTCGCAGGTGCACCTCTGCCAACAATTGGCTGTTGGCTTCTTTAATCAGCAAATCGATTATTTTTTCCTGAAGGGAGCGACTGAATACTAAACCGATAATAACCATAACCACCCACAACGAGGCGATAATTAGAAAGAAATTACGGAATCTGCGAAAGGACTTCATGGACATTATTTGAATAAAAACGAAAAATTGTCGGTCTTATTGAGCTCTTTGGGCGTATCGCCATACCTAAAAACGCGGCAGGCTTTTTCACCTTGCAAAGTGAGGGTGTCTCCATCGAGGCGGAATAAGGTTCCTTCGCGCATGCCAGCTACCCAGGTCTTTTGATTGGCTACCAGATATTCCTCTATGCGCATTTCGCGTGTTTCGCCAGCATGGTTTTCGAGTGTCGCGTCGGTATAGTGAGGATTTATTTGAAACGGAATTAAGCCCAGGGCCGAGAAATTATGCGGTTCAACAATGGGCATATCGTTGGTAGTGCAAATAGTAGGGCAGGCCAAATTCGATCCGGCACTCCAACCAATATAGGGTGTTCCGGTGCGTACTTTTTTCCTGATTACTTCGAGTAAATCTTTGTCCTGAAGTGTTTTGAGCAGATGAAAGGTATTTCCACCTCCAACCATTATCATGGAGGCATTTTCAAGAGCTTGTTTTTCGTTTTTTGTTTGGTGCAGGGGAGAAATTTTTATCCCAAGGTTATTTAAAACCCCGGCCACTTTATTGGAATAGTCGTCCCAGTGAATGGTAATTCCGGCGTAAGGCACAAAAACAGCTTCGGCAGGTTTGTTGTCTAAAAACTGACTGAAATAGGGCAGGGTGTAGGCCAGGTAGTTTTCACCGGCGTTGGTGGAATTACTGAACAGCATCATTTTCATTGGTAATGCAGTTTTTTTATTATCAGATTAGAACCATATTTCTTTTACCGGTTTTTTTGTCAAACGAGCGGGTAAGCATCCCTTAACATAAACCGGAACTATTGTCGTCGATAAAGGTAGTACATTCGGTGATAATCGTGTAAGGTAAAGCCTGCAAGGATTAATTCAGGCTCGGATTTTTTGCCTGGCTTGGAAGAAGTTGTATATCGTGTTTGGCTTTGCCGGTCTCATCGAAGGATTGAGTAGGCTGGGGTTTATTCTGTATAAACTGGCTAATCTTGGCCAGTAGGTTTTCGGCATGAATTGGTTTGGTAATGTAATCGTCGCAGCCGGCTTCAATACATCGGTTTCTGTCTCCCTCCATGGCAAAGGCAGTCTGGGCAATTACAGGTAGTTGAGGATATGTTTTCTTTATTTCACGGGTAGCTTCCAGTCCGTTTAGTTCAGGCATACGCAGATCCATAAGTACTAAATCGATATCGGAGTGGAATTGAAGTGCTTCAATTGCTTCGCGGCCGTTATGGGCACGTAATACTTGTGCACCAGTAGTAAAGAGCAATTGAGCCATAAACTCAAAACTAAAATCATCGTCTTCTGCCACCAGAATCTTTTTACCGGCCCAATTGGTATTCACAGTTTGAACTGCCACAGGCTGGATGGTAATATCTTCTGCTACCCGTATGTAAGGCAAGTCGAAGGTAAATCGTGTACCCTTGCCCGGCTCGCTGTGCACCCACATAGTACCACCAAGCAATTCAACCAGGTTTTTGGCAATGGCAAGACCTAAGCCTGTACCGCTTATTTTTTTTTCTTCGCTGAGGGCAGTACGTTTAAAGCGGTCGAAAATGGTCCGCAGGTCATCCTTGTTCATCCCAATGCCCGTATCTTCGACATAAAATTCAATATAGCGTTGGTTCTTCACTAGCATTCCGATCTCAATTCCACCTTCTTCGGTAAACTTAATGGCATTGCTGATCAGGTTCGAGAGTATTTGTTTCAGCCTTATTTCGTCGGTACGGAAGTGAATGGGTTCATTGGGAAGAACCAGCTGTATGGAAAGATTTTCCTTCTCTATTTTGTTTTTGTATGCCTCGAAAGATGCCTGAAGCGATTGAATCAGGCTTGCAGGATGGCAGTTGGTTTTTTTTATTTTTAGTTGACCGTCTTCGATCTTGGCAATATCGATGATGTCGTCAATCAGATGAAGCAGCATTTCGCTGCTGGTTTGTATGTGCCCAATGAAGTTTTCTTTCATTTCATCCGAAATTTCTTTGGACGAAAGCATGTTCGTAAACCCAATGATCGAATTCATGGGTGTGCGTATTTCATGCGACATATTGGCCAGAAACGATGATTTGTGGCGGTCTGAAGTAACGGCTCTGGCTGTTTCTTTTTTCAGGCTGTCGATGTATTGTTGCTTTAGACTTGTATCGATAATAATTCCTCTGCGGCCAATTACACGAACACCCTTGCGGATAACATCTGAAAACACGGTTGCTGGGAACCGGCTCCCATCCTTTCGGGTGGCAATAAAATCATTGTTTTCTACCTTAGAAAAACCAAAAAGACTGCTATTTGTATCGGCATTCAGTATTTCTATCAAGTTGATTCCGTGGTCGATATCAGCCTCTTCGTAACCAAATACTTTAAACCAGGCTTTGTTTACATAAGTGAGGTTGCCCATACGGTCGGTTTCATAAACACACTGAGGCAGCAAGTCGGCCAGGTCGCGGTAACGCATCTGGGTATCTTCTGCCATGCGAAGGGCTTGGTTACGCTGTTGATCGCGTACACGTAAATCGGCCAGCATGTTGCGGAAAGCAAGGTATATGTCGCGTATTTCGCTGGTAGAATGACGCAGGTCGAAATCGGCTCGTTGCGCGAAATTGGTTTTTGCCAGAGAATGAATGTAAAGACTTAGTTGTTCGAGATGTTTGACTAAATACCGCGAGGTATAAACACTCATTGTAAAGCTAAGGGCTATTAACAGGAAAATGGCCAGGGCAAAGAAGAGGTTAATTTTTCTCATGTTGGCCTGGTAACTGATTTGCTCTTCTGAAATAAGGCTTTCGGCTAAGTTCTCGAGCATAAAGCCCAGTTCCGATAATTCCTGTTGGAGCCCACTGTTGGTATGGGTACCAATTTCATTGTCGAGGGCAACAATTTTATAAAAAGTCTTTTTGTATGACTTGAGTGTCTCCACTAATATTTTTTTCTCCTGGGGCGTATAGTTTTCTGCTAAAAGTGCATGGGTAATCAGGTTGTTGCATAGTCTTTCAACACGTTCGATGTATTGAGGATCCTGGTGAATGATGTATTCTTTCTCGGCCACCTTAAGTTGGAGCAATTCTCCGGAGCGGATTTCAAATTTGTTTTCCAGATTGTATATGTAACTGGCCAGTTCACCTTCGAGTCCATAAAATTCATAGCCCCTCTGGTAAATTTTGTATACCAGGCTATCGAGTAGCATGCAGTAATTCGAATAAGCCAGACGGATGTCGGAGAATTTAGCTAAATCAGCATCGTCCTTTGGCAGGTGCGAGGCATAATGTACAAGGCTGCTGTCGATGTTGGCGGCGGTTTTGTAATGTCCCAGCAGGTAATCGCTCTCGCCGGTCATATAAAACTGGTCGTTGGTGGGGTCGGCAGCCTGAAAGTTAGCCACCAGGGTTTGGTCTTTTTGAAATTGGTGCCTTAGGTATTGGAGGGTTTCAAGCGTAAGCTGTTGGTTGCTTTTGGCCGATTTATGAAAGCGGAAAAGTAGAAACGAAGTTACAGATAGCAGTATTGTTGACAATACAAACCAAAGCAATAATCTGTATCTTAACGACTTAAGCATTCAGAATGAGCGTGTTTTGAACCGAGTGTAAAATAAGCATTAACTTTTAGTCCAAAGATTGATTGGTGTAAAAGTTATTCACAAGGGAATGAACCGTTTTTTGAATTTGCAAAACCTGTCCGATAGGAGATTATTTCAGGCTGAATGAATATTCTGAAAGGTTTATGAACAGATTTTTAGTGAGCAGGGGCGATGCTTTTTGGAGGACAACCTTAAGGGCTTCGCCAGCCAGAATATTACCGCACACTGAATAGACCAGTACAATGGGTGTTTGTGTATCTGCCCTAGATTGTTTAAGAAAAGAATGAAGGCTTTTTTCCTTTACCGGGGTGTCGTTGCCAGGCATTTTTACCCCTGCGATGGCAACCTGATTTGCAATATTTGCCCAAACTAAAGGTTTATTTGCAGTTTCGGTAACTGTGAACAAAATGCCATGTGTACTCGGGTCATTTGAGGCATCGACAACCATGTTGTATGGCAAAAGCAGGTTGAGGGCGTTTTCGTTGTTCAGGCGGATGTTATGGATTTTAATTTGGGTAAACTGGTTTAGGTTCTGCAAGTGCTGCTTGGTAGCAATGGCTTTTTGTTTGCCTAAGTCAATATCGTTATAAAGGCTTTGTCGGCCAAGGTCTTCTTCCTCAAGTAATGCATCATCGCAAATTCCAAGGTATCCAACACCAGCGGCAATTAAACTTTTTATTGCTGGCGTCCCAAGGCCTCCTGCACCTATAACCAATACACGAGCGTTTTTTATTTTTTCCTGGCCCTCAAGGCCTATTCCATTCATGTCAATTTGCGCCTGATATCGACGAAGTTCTCTTTCGGAAAGGATATTTTTTTCCATGTTCGATGGGTGGTTTGAAGCGTAAAACTAAGGATTTGAGGAAAGAATATGAATTATTTTTAAGAATGATTTTGCCTTATGAAGTCAAAGCATTAATGCATGATGAAATAGCTCAGGATTTAAAAGAGAGTTTCACTCAGCATATTTTATGGTAAACCGGAATGTAGAACCAACCCCCACTTCAGACTCTACGGAAATATATCCTCCTAATACTTCTACCAGTCCTTTCGAAATGGATAATCCCAAACCGGTGCCTCCGTATTTTCGCGAAGAAAACTCTTCGACCTGCCGGAACTGGTCGAAAATCGATGCAAGGTATTGGTCGGGAATGCCAATTCCGGTATCACTCACACAAAATTCAAGTATGCTTTTGCTTTTTGCAGCATAACTTAAGGTAACCGATCCTTTTTCTGTAAACTTTATGGCGTTGTTAATCAGGTTGGTGATTACCTGGTAAAGCCGCTCGCGGTCGGTATTCACCTTATCTTCTCCATCGGCAAAGCCTTTGTGGACAAAGAATTCGATTTTTTTGTTTTTCAATTTTATTTCATGGAGTATCCAGGTTTCGATGTCACCAATAAGGCCATTTAATTGAATTTTTTCTTTGGTAATGGAGAGCTGTCCGGTTTGTATACGCGAAATATCGAGAATATCATTAATGATGCGCAAAAGTTGCTGGTTGCTGGCTTGGATGATATGAAAATACTTTTCTCTTTTATCGTCATTTAGCCCTTTGTTACAGAGCAATTCGCTAAAACCTAAAATACCATTGAGTGGTGTGCGGATTTCGTGCGACATATTGGCCAGAAAGGCAGTTTTAAGTTTGTCGCTTTCCTCTGCCAGTTTTTTGGCTTTTATCAATTCACGTTCGTGCTCCTTGAGTTTGGTTGTGTCGAGTTTGGTACCCCAATAGCGGATAAGCCGGTTTTTTTCTACTATGCCTACAATGTTATTCAAAAAGTAGCGCATTCTTCCTTGGGCATCGTATTCGATGGTTTCATGGTCCTTCAGCATGTAATTGTGTTGAACCAATTCGCGCATGAGGTCCTGAATTTCTGCCTGATTTATATCGGGATATACTTCAGAAGTCTTTTTGCCATAGAAGTTTCCATCATTTTTCAAGTGATAGATTTCCGAAAAGGCCGGATTCGATTCTGCAAGATAGGCAGTGTTAAAAATGGCTTGTACCTGCATATCTATGGGCAGGCTTATATCGAGGGGTTTTTTTAAATCAAAACGGTAAACTGCTTCCGAGGTTTGTTGGATAAAGGCAGCATATCGTTCTTTGTTTTCCAGAAGTTCTTCGTTGTAGGTTTGTAATAGTTGGTTTGTTTCTTCCAGTTCGCGGTTGAGCAGCTTGTGTTTTTCCGAAAGAGAGGCAATGCTACTTTTTTCGGTTATTACCGTTTTAACCAGATTGTATTTAATGCTTCGGTCAGAAACATAGAGTAAATATTGTTTTTCGTTTTCGGGGTTATTGCAGGTGCAAAAGATTGAGACTTCAAAAGAACCTTCGGGGATAAAAAATGTCACTTCAAGCTTTAAATTCATTTCCATCGAAAGCAAAAAATCGCTCATGAAAACAGAGTTTTCTCCGGAAATTGAGAACGAATCGGGGTCTTTAAGTAAGACCGATAGCAGTGACGCCAACGTTAAGGGAGAATGATTTTTTGAAATATAAATAGGTTTTAAATTTTTATCCAGTAAATAAACTTGTATATATGCAAGGTTGTCTATCAATTCGGTTTTCCAATCAGGTAAAAGACTGGAAGCATTTTTGGTGGAACTGTCATTCATTTGATTTTTTTGTTGAATATACCACGTCAACACAAATACGATTAGTATAAATGCACCTTCGAAATATATTCGGCTGGGATTCAACAAAAACAAGCGGTTTAAAAGAATTAATACAAGGCTTAATCCGGAAATAAGCGAAGCAACCAATAATGCTGACTTATGGAACTTGAATACAGGCATGGACTTTTTCAAAGGAAAAATTAGACCAACAAGTTAATGAAAATTACCACTTACTTGAAATGAAGGGCAAAAAATGTAAGGTGGTTTATTTGCAGGTACAATTTAAAATTCACCATTAAAGTGGAATAGGTGGATAGACCTTTAGGCCTTAAACCAGCTTTTTCTGACGAAGAATAAATACTAATGAAATTAACAGAATGGTGCCAATGGCAACCAGCGAGAGATCGTCCATGGCATGAGAGATCTTTTTACCAATGATATCGCTGCATGCTCCACCGATAAAGATCAGCGAAACCACCACCAGGCGTTTTTGCAGGCTTGTAAAATAAGCATAATGGATTAATACCAGAAACACCAAAATTTGTCCAAAACCAAAGGCGTTGCTGGTTGTAAAAGCCAATAAAGGTATGAGGGCCGTGAGAAGGCCAAATTCTGCAACTACCGGATTGATCTGATTTTTTGGCAAAGCTGTTTTTATGAAATAAAGAACAGACAAACCAATTCCTCCCAGCATCAATAACTGATAAACCATACTTGCCAGCGAGCTGGAAAGAATCCAGCGCAGTGGAGTATAACGTGCCACAACCGAAAATATCGTATGGTTTTCTGGCATTAATAGGGTCTGTTTGGCTTTAAGTTCTACCAGCAATTCCACTTTCCAATTCTGGTATTCTGCCACAAACATTGACCACGATTGCCAGAATGCAAGTGGAAGCAGACCAAGTATCAAAAGAAACAAAGCTGAATAACCTGCAAGCTTGTAGTATTTTTTGTATATAAAGTAGGGCAGAAAGATGAATCCGAAGGGTTTGATGTAAATACTGGCGGCAATGAGCAATCCTGCAAGCAGATATTTCTCTTTTAAAAGAATGGCCAGAGCTCCAATGTACATTACCAATAGCAGATGGTTTACCTGACCCAGGTGCAACTCGCGGGTAAAATGCAACACCAGCGGCAAAAGAGCCAGCACGATTATTTTATTGGCCCTGGATGGCTGCGATAACAGGGTGGGGTCGATAATCTGTATGCAAAGGTAATAGCCAAGGATAATGATTGCAGTAAGCAGCACCCAATAAACAATTTTGGCTACCTCGAAAGGAAAAACATGAAACGGGATGAAAAACATAGCCGAAGCTGGGGAATATTTGAAAAGATAATGAGGATCGTTGTCGATGTAGCAATTGTACAACGAATTTCCCCATAAGATATTTTCGGCTGCCTGGTAATACACTTTAAAATCTATGACCCTTAAATTGTTGTTTGCACTATCAGCAAATAAATAGGCAAGACTAATAAGTACAATAAGGCCAAAGCCAATAAAAGTGCTTTTCGACCAGGCTAACCTGCTAATCATATTTTTAATCGGTTCAGTCACACACGACCTCTTTTTGAGGGCTATCAAAAAATTCAAACATCAATTCAATCTGTTCCTGACAAGTCCGGGGAAGCGAAAGAGGCAAGCGTTCGCTGCGGTCCATCCATTTTGCGTCCAGGGTTTCCATGCCATGTGTTAGTTCGCCTCCCAGGTCTTTACACAGAATAAACATTTTGTAAATATGGTATTTATCCGGGGGCATGGGCCAGCGTGTTTTGTCGAGCACTGCTAACAGGCGAACAGGATCTACTTTAAGCCCTGCTTCTTCCCACACTTCTTTTTTTGCCACTTCGAAAGGAGTGTGAGCAATGTCGGCCCATCCGCCAGGAAGGGCCCAGTTACCGTCCACCCCTTCTTTTACCATAAGCAACTTATTTTCGCGAAACACTACTCCGCGCACGTCTACCTTAGGGGTTTGATAACCCTTTTCACAGGCAAACAGGTTTGTAATTTTTTCCACAGGCTCATCCGAAAGCCCATGCATAATTTCAACACTAATTTCGCGCAGCTGCTGGTAGCGGTCGAGGTCGTACTTATCATAACCAAACTCCAGTCCACCCTGGGCAATGGCCTGTATGCGCTTTGCGATGCTTAGCCAGTCTGCTTCCATAATTGCTAGAATTGTTTGGAATCAGGGCTGTACTCATCCCAGCTTCGTATCGAAATGTCGTCGATATTCAACTTGCAAATTCCGATGAGAAAGGCGCTTGCCAACCTTGCATTGGTAATGAGCGGGATATTAAAATCTACCGCGCTGCGGCGAATAGTATAATCGTTGTCGAGCTCGGCTGTGCTTAAATCTTTTGGAATGTTGATTACCAGGTCAATCATTTTATTTTTAAGGTAGTCGAGCGTATTGGGTTTTTTGGGTTCGTCGGGCCAGGCAAGCGAAGTTACTTCAAGGCCATTCATTTCGAGGAAAGTGGCTGTGCCGGGTGTGGCGAAAAGGTTGTAGCCTTTTTGTAATAACAGGCGGCAGCTATTTAACAATTCAACTTTTTCTCGCATAGGTCCTGTCGACAATAGAATATTTTTTTTCGGAATGTTATATCCAACCGAAAGCATAGCCTTAAGAATAGCCTCGTAAAAATCGTCGCCAATGCATCCTACTTCTCCGGTCGAGGCCATATCGACACCCAGTACCGGATCGGCTTTCGATAGGCGCGAGAAACTAAACTGTGGTGCCTTAATACCAATGTAGTCGATATCGAAAATATGCGACGAGGGTTTTTCTACTTCCTTTCCTAACATCACCAAGGTAGCCAATTCGATAAAATTGGTTTTAAGCACTTTCGAAACAAAAGGAAAGCTTCTCGATGCCCTCAGGTTACATTCAATTACTTTTATGTCGTTGTCTTTGGCCAGAAATTGCATGTTGAAGGGACCGCTTATTTCGAGGGCTTTAGCTATCTGGCGTGCAATGCGCTTAATTCGGCGCTGGGTTTCGAAATATATTTTCTGGGCCGGAAATACGATAGTGGCATCGCCCGAGTGAACTCCGGCAAATTCTACATGCTCGCTTATGGCATAAGCGACCAGTTCGCCATCTTTGGCCACAGCATCTATCTCAATTTCTTTGGCCAGCTGTAAAAATTCCGACACCACCACCGGGTATTGTTTCGAAACTTTGGCGGCCAGGTTCAGGAAGTGCTCCAATTCATCGCGGTTCGACACCACGTTCATGGCTGCACCGGAAAGCACATACGAAGGGCGCACAAGCACCGGAAAATTCACCTCGTCGACAAAAGTATGGATATCTTCAATGCTTGTAAGCTCTTTCCAGCGGGGTTGGTCAATTTTAAGCTCGTCGAGCATGCTCGAGAATTTATGCCTGTTTTCGGCTCTGTCGATGTTGTAGGCCGAAGTACCTAAAAGCTTAACGCCCTTTTTGTCGAGTCGGGTGGCAAGGTTATTGGGTATTTGCCCTCCTACCGAAACAATGACTCCGCGCGGATTTTCCAGTTCCACAATATCGAGTACCCGTTCGAGGGTAAGTTCATCGAAGTAAAGTCTGTCGCAGATATCATAATCGGTACTTACAGTTTCGGGGTTGTAGTTAATCATTACCGAACGAAGTCCTTCTTTGTTGATGGTATTCAGGGCATTGACACTACACCAGTCGAACTCTACCGAACTACCGATGCGGTAGGCCCCTGAACCCAGTACAATAACTGATTTATCCTGGTCGGTAAAGGAGATGTCGTGTGAATTACCCGAATAGGTAAGGTATAAGTAGTTGGTTTTAGCCGGAAATTCAGCTGCCAGTGTGTCGATCTGTTTTACAAAGGGAATAATACCATTCGAAATGCGAAAATTGCGTACCTGGTGAATGCCATGATCGACATAATCATTTTCTTGTTTCAATACAAAACGGGCAAGCTGAAAATCGGAAAAACCATACACTTTGGCTTTTCGTAACAAATCGAGCGGAAGTTTTTCAAGAGAATGATATTGTTCCAACTCGTTTTTCAACTTCCATACTTTTTCGAGCTTACTGATAAACCACTTGTCGATTTTTGTAAGCTGGTGTATCTGATCTATAGTATACCCTTTTTCAAAGGCTTGGGCTATGACAAAAATACGCATGTCGGTAGGTTGGTTCAGCTCCTTGTCGATGTTGCTGAATTCGAGGTCACGATTACCCACAAAACCATGCATTCCCTGGCCAATCATGCGCAGCCCTTTTTGTATGGCTTCTTCGAAAGTACGGCCGATAGCCATTACCTCGCCCACGCTTTTCATGCTCGATCCAATCTCTTTCGAAACGCCAATGAATTTATTTAAATCCCATCGCGGTATTTTGCAAACTACATAATCGAGCGCCGGCTCGAAAAAAGCTGGGGTGGTTTTGGTGATAGAGTTTTTAAGGTGGTGCAGGCCATAACCCAGGGCAAGCTTGGCGGCAACAAAGGCCAATGGGTATCCGGTTGCTTTGGAGGCCAGAGCTGATGAACGCGAAAGGCGGGCATTTACTTCTATCACCCTGTAATCTTCCGATTCGGGGTCGAGGGCATATTGCACGTTGCATTCGCCCACCACACCTATGTGCCGGATTATTTTAATGGCCAATTCACGTAGCTTATGGTATTCGCTGTTCGAAAGGGTTTGCGAAGGTGCAACTACAATACTTTCGCCCGTATGGATACCCAGCGGATCGAAGTTTTCCATGTTGCACACGGTAATGCAGTTATCGAAACGGTCGCGCACGACTTCGTATTCTACTTCCTTCCAACCTTTTAACGATTTTTCAACCAATATCTGTGGTGCATAGGAAAGTGCTTTGCTGGCAAGTTTATCCAGTTCGTCGTCGTTGTCGCAAAACCCCGAGCCTTGTCCGCCAAGAGTGTAGGCTGCACGTATTATGATCGGATATCCCAGTTCATTTGCAGCTCTTTTGGCCTCTTCTATGGTAGTTACTGCTTCGCTTTTAATGGTTTTTACATCTATTTCGTCGAGTTTCTTGACAAAAAGCTCGCGGTCCTCGGTATTCATAATGGCTTCTACCGGAGTGCCCAGTACCCGTACATTGTTCTTTTTCAGGGCACCAGATTTAAAAAGTGCAGTGCCGCAGTTCAGTGCGGTCTGTCCGCCAAAGGCCAGCAGAATGCCATCGGGCTTTTCTTTTTCCATCACCTTTTCAACAAAATAAGGTGTAACTGGCAGAAAATATATTTTATCGGCAATGCCCTCGGAGGTTTGTACTGTGGCAATATTCGGATTGATCAACACCGTGTAAATACCTTCTTCTTTTAGTGCCTTCAGGGCTTGAGACCCGGAATAGTCAAACTCGCCTGCTTCGCCAATCTTTAAGGCACCCGAACCGAGAACAATAACTTTTTTGATCGATTTGTCCATATTCAATGTAAATAGCGCGGTTAAATTTATAATCGCGGCAAAAGTACAAATATTTTAATATGAAAAGATTGTTTCGCAGGAAATAATGAATATATTTGCACCATAATTGGATAAATATTCAAATGGGAAACAGAACAGAACGCCTTTTAGCCATTAAAGAAATTATCACTAAACTCAAAGTATCGAGTCAGGAAGAACTCTTGAGCATTCTTGAGAAAAAAGGTCTTAGTTATACACAGGCTACTTTGTCGCGCGATTTAAAGTTTTTAAAGGTAAATAAAATATCCGATGCAGAAAAAGGATACATCTACGAATTACCTGAGCAACATGTAATGCATGGCAATGACCTGGCCGAAAGCTATGCTGCACAAGGGTTTATCAGCATACAATTTGCCAATCACCTGGGTGTAATAAAAACGCATCCGGGATATGCGGCCAGCATAGCCTCATTAATTGACAGGTATGCACCCTTCGAAATCGTTGGTACCATTGCCGGCGACGATACCATTCTTGTCATTCCGCGAGACAATGTTTCGGCCCAGGATGTGATCAATGCCCTGATCCTGATTGTTCCCGAACTTAAATCGAAGATTAACTAATAATTGATTAACAAGGAATTCAATCATCGAAAGACATCCTTTACCTCTTTCGAATGACAACTAATATTTTGTAATAATATGAGCATGGAAAATAAAAAAGTAGTATTAGCGTATAGTGGAGGATTAGATACCTCTGTAATATTAAAATGGCTAATTGATAAAGGCTTCGATGTGATTGCTTTTGTGGCAGACGTAGGCCAGGATGAAGATTTTATCGAAGTTAAGCGCAAGGCACTTGCTATTGGCGCAAGCAAAGTATATATCGAAGACCTGAAAGAAGAGCTGGTAACAGATTATATTTTCCAGGCGATAAAGGCCAATGCCATGTACGAAGGGCGCTACCTGCTCGGAACTTCTATTGCAAGACCGATAATAGCCAAAAGGCATATCGAAATTGCCCACCTCGAGAAGGCAGCCTATGTGTCACATGGAGCTACCGGAAAAGGAAACGACCAGGTACGTTTCGAGCTGGGTTATTACGCCCTCGATCCCTCCATTAAGGTGCTGGCTCCCTGGAAAATGCAGGAGTTTCTCGATCAGTTTAAAGGCCGCACCGACATGCTCAATTATGCCGAAGAGAAAAAGATTCCGGTAAAAGCTTCGTTGAAAAAACCTTACAGCGAAGACGATAACCTTATGCACATCAGCCATGAGGCCGGCATTCTCGAAGACCCAAAATACAAGTTCGAAAAAGAAATTCTTACCAAAATGGTTATGCCCCAGGATGCTCCCGACAAGGAAACGCATCTTGCCATTCACTGGCGCGATGGTATTCCGGTGAAAGTGGCAAATACCGACGATGGCACCGTGAAAGAAAAACCTCTTGAACTCTTTAACTACCTTAATAAAATAGGAGGCGAAAATGGTATAGGCCTACTCGACATGGTCGAAAACCGTTTTGTAGGCATCAAATCACGCGGTGTTTACGAAACACCTGGTGGCGAGATTCTTATGAAAGCACACATGGACATCGAAGGCATTGCCATGGACCGCGAAGTCATGCGTCTGCGCAACATGCTCTCCCCATTGTTTGCCGAGATTATTTACAATGGATTTTGGTTCAGTCCCGAGCGCGAATTTTTGTCCGCTGCAATCGACAAAAGCCAGGAACTCATCGATGGTGTGGTATACCTGACCCTTTATAAAGGAAACGTAATTATCGATGGACGTGAGTCACCCAGTTCATTGTACAACATGGAGCTTTCGAGCATGGACATAGCAGGTGGTTTCGACCAGAAAGACAGCCAGGGCTTTATAAAAATTAATGCCATCCGGCTAATGGCCCACCATACCATTGTCAAACAAAAGGAGAAAAAATAAATACACCGAAGTAAAATTGCCGATGGTTGGCTTTTGTCTTTATCGCTGAGGTCAACCTTCAATTTTTAAATACCTCAAATGAAACTCTGGGAAAAAGGAATCAATACAGATAAACTCATCGAAGATTTTACGGTGGGTCGCGACCGGCAGCTCGATCTGTTGTTGGCCCCCTATGATGTGCTTGGTTCTATTGCCCATGCCCTCATGCTCGAGTCGGTAAATTTGCTTACGCCCAACGAAACCACACAGCTGCATCAAGCACTGGTAGATATATACCACAGCATTGAAAACGGTGGTTTCGAAATCGAATCAGGTGTGGAAGATGTACATTCGCAGGTAGAACTTTTGCTTACCCGCAAACTGGGCGATACAGGAAAAAAAATTCACAGCGCCCGCTCGCGCAACGATCAGGTTTTGCTCGACCTGAAACTGTTTTCAAGGGCCAAAATCCACCAGCTATCCGGCGAGGTAAGTCACTTGTTTCAACAATTGCAGGTTCTTAGCCAACAGCATAAGAATATTCTTTTGCCAGGATATACCCACCTTCAGGTGGCCATGCCTTCGTCTTTTGGTTTATGGTTTGGAGCTTATGCCGAAAGTCTTACAGACGACATGCAAATGCTTTTAGCAAGTTATAAATTAGTCAACCAAAACCCACTAGGTTCGGCAGCAGGTTATGGGTCCTCGTTTCCGATTAACCGGCAAATGACTACCCGGCTATTAGGTTTCGAACAACTGAATTACAACGTAGTATATGCCCAAATGGGGCGGGGTAAGGTTGAAAGAAATGTAGCCTGGGCTCTCGGAAACCTGGCTTCTACCATTTCCCGAATGGCTTATGACCTGTGCCTTTTTATGAGTCAGAATTTCGGTTTCGTTACCTTGCCCGATGAATTTACCACCGGCTCCAGCATCATGCCCCACAAAAAGAACCCCGATGTGTTTGAGCTGTTAAGAGCCAAATGCAACAAAGTGCAGGCTCTGGCTTACGAATTGAGCCTGGTATCGAACAACCTGCCCAGCGGTTATTTTCGCGATATGCAAATTATCAAGGAATCGTACCTCGAGGCATTCGAATATTTAATCGAATGTGTGCAGGTAGCCAGCTTTATTCTGCCAAAACTGAAGGTGAATGAAAACATTCTCGATAAAGAAATTTATCGCTATTTGTTTTCGGTAGAAGAAGTCAACCGAGAAGTACTCAGAGGCACACCTTTTCGCGATGCCTATAAAAAAATCGGAGAGTCAATTAACAATGGAACATTTAAGTCCGATGCACAGGTGCAACATACCCACGAGGGGAGCATTGGAAATCTCTGCAACACAGAAATAAGAGCTAAATTTGAACACATTTTTGCACAGTTCGATTTTGATATCGCCATTCGGGCAGAACAAAAATTACTACAGCTTTAAGAGTATGAAGAAGGGAAGGATAGTGGTGCGGGTAGAGATATCGACCTTGACGGATGGCAATGAAAAACTGAACCATTCGAAGATGGATAGGTTGGTAATGACCATCTCGAACCTGCAAAACAGCGGAAAACAATTGTTACTTGTAAGCTCCGGGGCCATTGTGCTGGGTTCAGCTAAGCTCCAAAGCAAGCTTGATCTGTCCGATGTTACAGGCATGATGGCTACGGCTGCAGTGGGTCAGGCTGAACTTATTAAGCTTTACCAGAATTATTTCGATCAGTACAACCAGAAAGTGGCACAGGTTCTTCTTACCAGCGATATTATTTCCAGCGAGAAAAGGAAGAAAAACGCTCAGAATACCTTCGAAACCCTGCTGGAAATGAACATCATTCCGATTATTAACGAAAACGATGCTGTATCGACATCCGACATCGAAATAGGCGACAATTATCCACTCGCTTTGCACGTAGCCACCATTTCAAACGCCGATATTATTCTTATTAAGTCAGCTACCAATGGTACATACATTATTCAACCCTGTTGCGGTCTGCAGGCAATGCTTGCAAACAACGAAGAAGAACTCCTGCATCACCTCGATACGGTATGTGTAAAACTGGCTTCGATGGAAAATAAAAATTCTATTTTCCCGGCCTCAATAGAAGAAATTGTCTATCAATGAACCGCAACGAATTTTCCAACATAAAAAGCCTGGTAGTGAAGGTTGGCACTTCAACACTTTCTTATAAAAACGGAAGGCTTAATTTTTTGCGCATGGAGAAATTGGCCCAGGTTTTAAGTGCAATCAGCAGCCGTGGTATCAAAGTTACCCTGGTTACTTCCGGAGCTATTGGTGTAGGCGCAGGCCGTTTGTTTTTAACCGAAAAACCCAAAGAGCTGGCAAAGAAACAAGCTTTGGCCGCCATAGGTCAGGCTCAACTGATAAAAATTTATCAGAAGTTCTTCGATCATTACAATCAGCTTGTAGCCCAGGTATTGCTAACTAAAGATGTAATGACAATTGTCAACCGGCATCACAATGCCCAGAATACCTTGTTAAAGCTTCTCGATATGGGAATCATACCCATTATTAATGAAAACGATACCATTGCCACCGACGAAATAGAGTTTGGCGACAACGATACGCTTTCGGCTATGGTGGCCACTTTAATTCAAGCCGACCTGCTAATTTTGTTGAGCGACATCGATGGTCTTTATTCGGCAGACCCGAAAAAAGATAGTACTGCGCGCATTATTCGCTCAGTACCCGAAATAACTTCTTCCATTGAAATTTTAGCCGAAGGGTCCGGCAGCTCGTTTGGTACCGGAGGCATGGTTACAAAAATTGCAGCTGCGAAAATAACCTCGAAGGCCGGTATCGATATGGTGCTGGCCCAGGGCGATGAACCTTCTTTGATGTTCGATATACTCGAAGGCAAAGAAGTTGGAACTCATTTTATGGCCAATAAATCAGTGGGCGCATCGCAAGTAAGGATTTAACTGTTTATCATCTAATTCAGAACAACATGGACGCTTCACTCCTGATAAAAGCACAGAATGCAAAAAATGCTTCGAAGCAATTGGTAAAATTTACTTCGGAACAAAAAAACCATACCCTGCTTTGCATTGCTGAAATTCTCGATTCTTCTCGCGTGCTGATAAAAGAACAGAACCGGCTCGACCTCGAAAATGCACATAAAAAAGGAATGACCGATGCCCTCATCGACCGCTTAACACTGAACGACAAGCGAATCGATGGTATGATCCAGGTTCTTCATGATGTCATCAGCCTCAAAGACCCTGTTGGCCAGGTAATCGGTATGAATACCATGCCCAACGGGCTTAAAATTGGTCAGATGCGGATGCCGCTTGGAGTGGCAGGTATCATATTCGAGTCGCGCCCAAATGTGTGCATCGAAGTGGCCGCACTTACCATAAAATCAGCCAATGGGGTTATTCTAAAAGGAGGCTCCGATGCTATCCACAGCAACCATTGTATCACAGGGCTAATTAAACAGGGGTTGAAAAAGGCCGGTCTGCCAGAAGGCGCAGTGGAAATAATAGAAAGTACCGACCGAGAAAGTGTAAAGGAGTTGCTCAAACTGAAGCAATACATCGATGTAATAATTCCCCGTGGTGGACTTAACCTGATTCGGTTTGTAGAAGAAAATTCCGTCATTCCGGTTATTCGGCACGACGAAGGTATTTGCCATACTTATATCGATGAGTTTGCACAAAGCGAAATGGCTGTTTCCATTGCTTACAATGCCAAGGTGCAACGTCCGGGCGTATGCAATGCCATGGAGACTCTGCTTGTGCACGAAAAAATTGCACCAATTGTGCTGCCACTCCTGAAAACACAATACGACAAGGCTGGTGTTAAATTGAAGGGCTGCGACAAAACCCGTACACTTTTGCCTGATATTGAAAAAGCTACCGAGCAGGACTGGACAACCGAATACCTCGACCTGATTCTTTCCATACGCATAGTGAAGAACCTCGATGAAGCAATCAACCACATCAATACTTACGGTTCGCACCATTCCGATGCCATTGTAACCGAAAACTACAGCCATGGAATGCAATTTCTTCACGAAGTCGATTCAGCCGCCTGTTACATCAATGCCTCAACGCGGTTTACCGATGGCAATGAGTTTGGTCTGGGTGCAGAAATGGGCATCAGCAACCAGAAGCTTCATGTACGCGGACCTATGGGCCTTACCGAATTGACATCGCCTAAATACATTGTTTTTGGAAACGGACAGATTCGACAATAAGAGAATTAAATTGAAAAAAGCTTGATAGAAATGAAAACAGACTATTATCGGGAGGCTATTTATATCAATTCTAAAAAGCATTAAGATGTTTGAAAAACAGTATTTTGGATTATTTTTGGGGCTCGATTATGACAATTGTCATATTTGCTACAAGCTTCTATTCTTCATCGCAAAAACCTTTTAATTATGGACTTCTTAAAAACAATTGATCAGTACTCAACCGAGTCTTCGCAAATCGATAAGGAATTATTTACCCGATTCGATGTGAAACGTGGACTAAGGAATTCTGATGGATCGGGAGTTCTCGTTGGCTTAACCAATATTGGAGATGTGGTGGGCTATGAAAAAAAGGATAACGTTGTAACACCAGTCCATGGCCAGCTATTTTACCGCGGTATCAATGTGGTTGATCTGGTAAAAGGTTTTCAGAGCGATAAACGCCATGGTTTCGACGAAACGGTTTTTCTTTTGTTGGCAGGCAAGTTGCCTAACAAGGAAGAACTGGCTGCCACGACGGCCTATCTTGCCTCGCAGCGCGATTTGCCTTCTTATTTCACCAAAAACATGATACTTTCTCTGCGTGGTCGGAACATCATGAACATGCTGGCACGTTCGGCCCTGGTGCTTTATACCCTCGACGACAATGCCGAAAACAACGACCACCCCAATGTAGTGAGACAATCGCTCGAGCTGATTGCCAAATTTCCGGTAATCACAGTATACTCCTATTTTGGAATGCGCCATTCTTATCAAAGGAAATCACTTGTTATCAGACACCCCGAGCCCCAACTGAGTACAGCAGAAAATTTCCTATATATGCTTAAAGGAGAAAAATACAGTCGTCTCGAAGCCGATATTCTCGACCTCAATCTTGTATTGCATGCTGAGCACGGTGGAGGAAACAATTCCACTTTTGCTGCCCGTGTGGTAAGCTCTTCAGGCACCGATACCTACTCAGCCATGGCGGCAGCCATTGGTTCGCTGAAGGGCCCGCTTCATGGGGGAGCCAACCTCGAAGTGATGGAAATGATGAAAGACATCATGAACAATGTGAAAGATTGGAACAACAAATCGGAAATAGCTGATTACCTGCTTAAAATGTTAAAAGGTGAAGCTGGCGATGGTTCAGGAAAAATTTACGGCATAGGTCACGCCATTTATACCTTGTCCGATCCGAGAGCAATTCTGTTAAAAGAAAAGGCGCGCGAATTGGCAGAGGAGAAAGGTAAGATGGACGAATTTAGGCTTTATGAGAACATCGAAGAGCTGGCACCCGAGGTTTTTGCCAAATTCCGGGGAGGGGGAGATGTAAAAGTCATAAGTCCGAATGTCGATTTTTATTCGGGTTTTGTATACAAATGCATCGACATACCCAAAGAAATATATACCCCCATCTTTGCCGTATCACGTATGGCAGGCTGGTGTGCACATCGTCTGGAAGAGATTACTTTCAATTCGAAACGGATAATCAGGCCTGCATATAAAAATGTATATGGGAAAGTCAATTACGACAGTTTAGACGTAAGAGAATAGTCAATTTTACTTAAAAAATGATACTTTGAATGTCAAAAAAATAATAGATTTATGTTAAAATAGGCATAAATACTTTTAACCCTTAATAAAATTGCTATCTTTGTACACCAAATCTTATACAATGCATAGGAATACACTAAATAATAAGTCGGTTAATAAAGTCAAAACAAGCTGAACGAGAATGGTTCCGGCCAGATAATATACAAGCCATTCTCCTTCAAAGAATGGCTTTTTTTATGAATAACAACGCAAAGAAATAAGTAAAACTTGGAGATATGGTAAAAGGATTTCCTCAACCTCAAGGGATGTATGACCCGGCCAATGAACACGACAACTGTGGAATCGGGTTTGTAACGCAGATTAAAGGGGTAAAGTCGCACGACATTGTAAGAAAAGGACTGGAAGTACTGGTGAATATGACACACCGTGGTGCCGAAAGTGCCGATAACGTATCAGGCGATGGCGCTGGTATACTCATTCAATTGCCTCACCAATTCTTTTTAAAGAAAGGAATAGCACTTCCGGAAGAAGGTAAATACGGCGCTGGTATTGTGTTTCTCCCTCAGGACGAAAAGTCAAGAAAAGCCTGCGAGGGCATTCTAACCGATGCTTTAAAGGCAGAAGGCCTATCGGTAATTGATATGGTAGATGTAAAAGTCGACAGCCGTGTGTTGGGCGATATTGCACGTTCTACCGAACCTTTTGTACGACAAATCTTTGTTCAGGGCAAGTTTGTAGAGCAGGATGTGTTGGAGCGCAAATTGTTTATTGCCCGGAAACAGGCCGAAAAACTGATGCGTGAATCCAGCATACCCGATAAAGAGGCTTTTTACCTCCCCAGCCTATCATCTAAAATAATGATTTACAAAGGGATGCTCACACCCGATCAGGTAGGGCGTTATTTTGTCGACCTTCGCGATCCGAATATGGAAAGTGCCATTGCCTTGGTGCATTCTCGTTTTTCTACCAATACCTTCCCCACCTGGGATTTGGCTCAACCATTTCGTTTTCTCGCGCACAATGGCGAGATAAATACTGTAAAGGGTAACCGCATGTGGATGACAGCGCGTGAGTCTATCATCAAATCGGATCTTTTTGGCGCAGACCTTGCAAAAATATTCCCAATTATTGAGCCTGATAAATCCGATTCGGCTTCGCTCGACAATGCTCTTGAGTTTTTGGTGATGACAGGCAAGTCGCTGCCACAGGCATTAAGCATGCTAATACCAGAATCTTTCAACGATAAAAATCCCATTCCGCCTAGTTTAAAGGCTTATTACGAATACCAGTCGACCCTTATGGAACCCTGGGATGGCCCTGCTTCGGTAGTCTTCAGCGATGGTCGGTACATTGGAGGTACCCTCGACCGTAATGGCCTTCGCCCTTCGCGTTTTGTGATTACCAAAGACGATGTAATTGTAATGGGATCTGAAGTAGGCGTGCAGGTTTTTCCTCCGGAAATGATACGGGAGAAAGGACGCTTGCGTCCAGGAAAAATCTTGCTGGTAGATACCAAAATGGGCATTATTGTTCCCGACGAAGAGGTAAAACATCAACTCTCGAGCCAGAATCCTTATCAACAATGGTTAAAAGATAACCGAATCGACTTGGATGACATCAAAATAAAATCACGTGTACGTTCGCAACTCGACGAATTGTATGATACCTACATTACAACCTTTGGCTATTCCAAAGAAGATGTACAGATGATTCTCAAACCCATGGCGGTAGAGGGACAGGAGTTGACTCATTCCATGGGTAACGACGCCCCTTTGGCTGTTTTTTCCGACCAGCCACAGCGCTTGTTCAATTATTTCAAACAGCTTTTTGCCCAGGTTACCAACCCACCTATTGACCCAATTCGCGAAGGGCTGGTGATGTCGACAACCAACTACATTGGATCGGTTTCGAAAAACCTGCTTTTTGAGTCAGCCGAACAATGCCGCTTAATAAAATTCAGTTCTCCTATTGTATCGAACACGAACCTGAACAAATTGCGGAGTCTGCGCGAAGAGAACTTCAGCCACATCGACCTTCCCATGCTGTTTGATGCCAAGGCAAAGAACCCAGGAAAAGCCATGGAAGAAGCACTGGAGGTACTTTGTCAGCAAGCCGAAAAGGCGGTGGACGAAGGCATTAACTTCATTATTATCTCAGACCGCTCCATTTCAGCTGACAAGGCTCCCATACCTTCTCTGCTGGCTACCTCGGCTGTGCATCATCACCTTATTCGCACCAAAAAGCGTATGCAGGTTGGACTGATAATCGAAACTGCCGAAGCCCGCGAAGTGAACCACATTGCCTTGCTTATCGGGTATGGTGCAAGCGTAGTAAATCCTTACGGGGCTTTTGCTGTAATTGAAAGAATGTGTAGCACAGGCCAAATTAAAATCGATTATGTCGAAGCCCGCGAGAATTATTATAAGTCCATTAACAAAGGGCTATTGAAGATTATGTCGAAAATGGGTATTTCAACCCTTCGGAGTTACCATGGGGCGCAGATATTCGAAGCCCTAGGACTTGATTCTGGCTTTGTGAAACGGTATTTCACAGGCACCGACTCGCGCATTGGAGGCATTAACATTGACCAGGTGGCAGAAGAAGCCCTTATTACCCACCGTAATGCTTTCGAAGAAAATCCTCTCACAAACAATTCGCTCAAATCGGCCGGAACCTATCACTATCGGAAGGATGGTGAAAAACACGGTTGGAATCCCGAAACCATTGGCCTATTGCAATGGGCAACCCGAACCGGCGATTATAACAAATACAAAGAATTTAGTGCACAGGTCGACAAAGACAACCGGGCACCTCACTTTTTGCGTGGTTGTGTGAATTTCAAAAAAGGGAAATCCATTTCCATTGATAAAGTAGAACCGGCAGAAGAAATTATGAAACGCTTTGTGACAGGAGCGATGTCTTTTGGCTCGATAAGCAAAGAGGCCCACGAAGCTTTGGCAGTTGCCATGAATACCATTGGTGGAAGAAGCAATACCGGGGAGGGTGGAGAAGATCCTGTTCGGTTTAAGCCCCGCGAAGACGGCACCTCAGCAAGAAGTGCCATCAAGCAAGTTGCTTCCGGACGTTTTGGTGTGACTACCAATTACCTTATTAATGCCGATGAAATTCAGATAAAAATGGCCCAGGGTGCCAAGCCCGGTGAAGGAGGACAGCTGCCTGGCCATAAGGTGGACAAAATCATTGGCCGTATTCGTAATTCCACACCCGGCATCACCCTTATTTCGCCTCCGCCACACCACGATATTTATTCCATTGAAGATTTGGCACAGCTTATATTCGATTTAAAATGCACCAATCCACGGGCAAGAATCAACGTGAAGCTGGTAGCAGAAAAAGGAGTAGGTACAGTAGCAGCAGGAGTGGCTAAGGCTTATGCCGATAGCATCACCATTTCCGGTGCCGAAGGAGGTACAGGAGCCTCGCCTGCCAGTTCTATCAAGCATGCTGGTTTACCAATGGAAATGGGTATTTCCGAAGTACAGCAAACACTTGTGATGAACAACCTACGCGATCGCGTGAGGCTGCAAACCGATGGCCAGATTAAAACTGGTCGCGATGTGATCTATGCCGGTATGCTGGGCGCTGAAGAGTTTGGTTTTGCCACCATCGGACTTGTGGTACTCGGATGCGTGATGATGCGCAAATGCCACTTAAATACCTGTCCGGTAGGTGTGGCTACTCAGAACCCAGAATTGCGTAAGCGTTTCATTGGTAAATCGGAATATGTGGTAAACTATTTCCGCTTTGTGGCCGAAGAAATCCGCGAGCTTATGGCAGAGCTGGGAATCAGTAAATTCGAAGACCTTGTTGGTCGCACCGATATGTTGGAGATGCGTAAAGACATTGATCACTGGAAAGCTAAAACAGTCGATATGTCTAAAATACTCTTCCGGCCGAAAGAAGTAGAAATACATGCAACCCATTGCTGTGTTGCACAAAAGCATAAAATTGAGGAAGTAATGGACCATGAGCTGATTAAACGCAGCAACAGGGCTATTAAGAATAAACAGAAAGTCTGGATTTCGCGCGAAATACAGAATACCGACCGTACCGTTGGAGCTATGCTTTCGGGTGAGATAACCCGTTTCCATGGCGAAGAGGGATTGCCCGATTCTACCATCAATGCACGCTTTATTGGTTCTGCCGGTCAGAGTTTTGGAGCCTTTTTGGTTAAAGGGGTAAGCTTTGTACTCGAAGGAGACAGTAACGACTACCTGGGTAAAGGTTTATCCGGCGGACGAATAATAGTAGTGCCTCCCAAAACAGCAACCTTTGTACCCGAAAAGAACATTATCGTGGGGAACACACTTTTGTATGGTGCCACCAGTGGTGAGGCGTACATTCAAGGTGTAGCCGGTGAGCGATTCTGCGTCCGCAATTCAGGAGCTCGTGCAGTAATTGAGGGAGTTGGAGACCATTGCTGTGAGTACATGACCGGAGGCCGAACCGTAGTATTGGGTAAAACCGGACGTAACTTTGCTGCAGGAATGAGCGGAGGTATTGCTTATGTGCTCGATATGAACGGTGAGTTCGATTACTATTGCAACAAAGGTCTGGTTGAATTGGGACCTGTCCTCGACCGCGAAGACGAAATGGAACTGCAGGCGTTGATATCGAATCATTACACTTATACGGGCAGTGCACTCGCTGAACAAATCCTGGTTAAATGGGAGGAGTTTCTGCCACGCTTTGTGAAAGTTATACCCCTGGAGTATAAAAAAATTCTCGAAGAGCAAAAATTGGAGCAAATCCAGAGTAAGATTAAGCAAACCGAAGACGAACCGCATTTTCAATATTAATAGTAACAATTATAGGCATAGGAGCAAAGGATTAAAAAGCTCCATTTTTTCAACGATAAATTTGTGATATCATGGGAAACCCAAAAGGATTCTTGGAAATAGATAGAAAACCAGCCGGCTACCGGCCAATTTCAGAACGAGTAAAAGATTACAGTGAAGTCGAACAGGTATTGGACGAGAAAGATCGGCGCGATCAGGCTTCGCGCTGTATGGATTGCGGCATTCCATTCTGTTCATGGGGCTGTCCGATTGGCAACAATATGCCTGAATTTCAGGATGCAATTTATAGAGGTGACTGGAAAGAAGCCATTGAAGTATTATCGCAAACCAACGCCTTTCCTGAAATTACAGGTCGGGTATGTCCGGCACCCTGCGAACATGCCTGTACACTTAATATTCATGAAGAACCTGTTACCATTCGCGAAAACGAGTGCGCTACGGTAGAAAAGGCTTTTGCAATGGGCTACATTATCCCTCAACCGCCTAAAGTGCGTACCGGGAAAAAAGTAGCTGTGATTGGTTCTGGACCTGCAGGTTTATCTTGTGCCGATTTGTTGAATAAATGGGGGCACGAAGTAACCGTATTTGAAAAAGATGAGGCCCCCGGCGGCCTTATGCGGTTTGGAATTCCGGATTTTAAGCTCGATAAGGAAATTGTGGAGCGGCGCATTGATGTATTTAAAGCCGAGGGACTTAATATTAAAACCAATTGCCTGGTAGGCGTCGACGTAAAAGGTGCCGATCTGCTCAAGGAATTCGATGTGGTAGTTTTAGCCATTGGTGCCATGAAACCCCGAGATCTGGAAGTAGAAGGAAGAGATTTGAAAGGTGTTCATTTTGCCATGGATTTTCTTACCCAGCAAAACAGAGTGGTAGCCGGAACGAAAATAAATGATGCCGAACGAATACTGGCAAAAGGTAAAAGAGTACTTGTAATAGGTGGGGGTGATACCGGATCAGACTGTGTGGGCACTTCAGTGCGTCAGGGCGCCAAATCGGTGCAACAAATCGAAATTTTACCCAAACCCCCTGAAAAACGAGTGGAAGAAAACCCATGGCCATATTGGGGCAATACGCTTCGCACATCATCCTCTCACATGGAGGGATGCGAGCGACAATGGCTGGTAAACACCAAGCGCTTCATCGGAAACGAGAAAGGACAGCTTACCGGTGCTGAGGTAGTGGATGTGGAATGGAAGAAGGAAAACGGAAAATTCCAGATGGTAGAAGTGCCAGGATCAACACGCATTATTGAGACAGAACTTGCACTCCTATCCATGGGTTTTGTGCATTGCATACACGAAGGACTTGCCAAAGAGCTGGACCTTAAATTCGATTTGCGTGGAAACATTGTGATTGACGAAAAGCAAGCTACCAGCAAGGCTAAAGTTTTTGCCTGTGGCGATGCAGCTTCCGGTGCCAGCCTTGTAGTGCGTGCTATCGCATCGGGCCGTAAAACTGCCCTCAGCATTCATCACGAACTAATTAAGAAGTAATAAGTTTAGAATAGTTAGTATTCTTGGTTCAATAAGGCTTACCTGAAAGGGTGGGCCTTTTTTTAGGTGTATGGGCAAACGTTTTAATTCACTAAAAGCTTTTAAGAATCGGCAGATTTAGTACTATATAATAGAGCAAAAAAGAAAAACCCTCCGGAATTTTCCGAAGGGTTTTTTTGCTGACCCACCAGGATTCGAACCTAGACTGACAGAACCAAAATCTGAAGTGCTACCATTACACCATGGGTCAATGCTACATTTGGGAGTGCAAATGTATAAAAATTTTTAATTATGCAAAAAGGCACCCTAAAAAATATTGTAGCTTACTTGTCATTTGCAGTGGTAATAGACCCTCCAGCTTGAATTTGGTATGGTTGGTTACTTCGAATTGTATCTGATAGCATGGCAGCCACAGCAGGCTCAAAAACCACGGTATGCCCTTCGGGCACCAATAATTCCAGGCTGAGGGACGGAAAGCGCCATGCATCTTCTTCGGTGCAACCGAAATACTTTTCCAGAGAGAGCTCATTCTTCTCCTTTTTCCAGCCATAATCGATCATTTCGAAACTGCTGTCGGGTATTTTACCTATCCGGAAATCGGCATACGATCGGGTAACCTGAAGGTGTATGAGTGAGTCGGCCGACGATTTTATTTCCAGCCGGGGTTTCATCCATATCCTGTCATGCGTGTCGTCGATGCTAAAGCGGTAACTAAACACTTGATAATGATCTAATTTTGTGCTGTCTGAGGCATTGCCTAAATGTTTCAGGTAAAGGATCTTTTCTATGCCTGGTTCAAAGGTATAAGCCGATTGGCTTTTTTGTCTGAAACTTCCTCTTTCACTTTCTGCTACCAGAAGAAAGACCAAACCGATAAATGCCAATGTCCAAATGGCTGCTGTAATGCCAGCTAAAATGCGATTAACGGGTTGAAGCCCTAGTAGCCAACGGAACACTCCACTTGCAAGTGCTATGATGGGCAGAAGAATGACAAGCAGCAAAAGAATGGCAATCAGTACGGGATCAGATGCTTCGGGAAATTGTAACCATGGAAGTTCAGGAATCAGGTAAAGGGGAAATACGCTAATTCCACCTAATGCAAGTGCCAAAATTCCCAATACAAGGCTGAGCAATACCAATATGACAATGGTGGCCACAATTATTTTGAGTGCAGTCAAAACAATGGTACCGAGTACTTGAAAAATCTCGCTGAATGTAGATTTTACCGAGCGATAGGAAGAGGAGTGAGGAATATTTTTTACACTGCTTTTTACCTTATCATATTCCTGTTTCACCGATTCCTCGATATCGCTTAGGGTAACTCGTTTTCCTTGCATTTCCAGACGCTGGGCCATGTTCAGTGCTGGGGGCATTACAACCCATAGAATGATGTAGATAATCATGCCTGCAAGGTTGGCAAAAAACAGAAAAACAAAGAGTAAACGGATCCAGATTACATCGACATTGAAATAGGCAGCTAGCCCGGCACATACGCCACCAAAAACCCTGTTTTGAGGATCGCGGTAGAAACGTTTATTTTTTACCGTAGTCCTGTTATTTTCTGTATTGGTTTCGCCGGAATTTTCTTCACTTTGGTCAATGTCTTCGGCTGTGCCCATTACCTGAATGATTTCTTCTATATCCTGAAGGCTGATTACTTGTTTGCTGGGAGTAATCTTTTCGCGGAGTATTTCGGATATGCGGGCTTCGATATCTTCCAATATTTCTTTGGCTTCATCGGCCGAAGCCGAAAACCTTGTTTCGATGGCAGAAAGGTAAGCTTTCAACCTGTTGTAGGCATCGTTGTCAAGATCAAAAAGCTGTCCGTTCAGATTTATTTTTATTGTTTCCTTCATGGCTTAAAAATTAGGTTTTATCATTTCCACAGCTTGTACGAGTTCACTCCATGATAAGCTAAGGTCATTCAGTACCTCTTTCCCGCTTTCAGTAATCATGTAGTATTTCCTTGGTGGCCCCTGGGTCGATTCTTCCCAACGGTAATTCAGAAAACCAGCGTTCTTCTGGCGGGTTAACAAGGGATACAGAGTACCTTCTACTACAATGAGCCTCGATTTTTTCAATTCATTAATAATGTCTGAAGCATAGGCATCGCCTTTCGAAAGTATGGACAGAATGCAATATTCCAATACTCCCTTTCGCATCTGTGCTTTTATATTTTCTGTTTTCATCCGGTGTGTTTATTGCAAGGTTAACCAAGAGCTTTTGTGCTTGTTATTTGGATGGTGTTGGGTAATTCCCTATCCACTCTGATCATGCTCTATTTTTGTTTAAAACTCCTTTTTACGTTTTCAAATTCGTCGGCGAAGAAATTTTTGATGTTTTCAATGGTAACCGGCTCGCCCCGCATTTCGAGTTTTTGGGCGGTAGTAAGGGCTTCGGGGAGTACGACGAGAAGTACAATGTACAAGATGAGGCCGGTTCCACCCAGGGCGGTTAATAATACAAAAGCAACTCTAACCAGTGTTGGATCGAGGTGCCAGTAAGCAGCAAGTCCGGCACAAACTCCTCCAAGCATCCTGTTCTCAGGATCGCGGTACATTCGGCGGTATTTGCGTTCGCTATAACTTTTTTTATTGTTTTGATTTGTCTGGTCTTCCCCGAAAATCGAATCGGGATGTCCGATGGTCTGAATCAGGTATTCCACATCGCTACCCGAAATTACCTGTTTGGCCTGGTTCATGCGACCACTGAGCAACTCAGCCATTCGTGCTTCTATGTCGCGAATGATTTCTGAGCTGTTAGCTTCGCCTTTTAACCTGAAGTTAAGAGCTTCGAGAAAAGACTGAAGTTGTTCAAAGGCATCTTCATCAATATGAAATACCATACCTGCCAGATTGATGGTGAGTGTCTTTTTCATTCTTATTCTGCTTTAAGTTTAATTAATGGATTGAATTTTATAATTGTTATTGCAAATGGTGGCTTGCACAAAATGATTTGTTGTTTGACCAGTCTGTCTAACGGGCTTGTCTGCATTTTTTGGTCTGCAAATGGTTATTTTTT
Source organism: Bacteroidota bacterium (assembly GCA_016699695.1). Classification (NCBI taxonomy): domain Bacteria; kingdom Pseudomonadati; phylum Bacteroidota; species Bacteroidota bacterium. The sequence continues at coordinate 1,770,593 of CP065006.1, read as the reverse complement.
CTTGATTTTCTATTACACGAACTGGTTTTTTATCCCAGATAGCAAGGCAAAGTAGCATTCCAATAAGTGTGGCAGTGACAACCAATTTTAGTGTCATGGTTTGTTGTTGTGTTTTGATTTTACAAAGATATATAAATCCATTACTACTATGCAATACATAGTATTAAAAATATTTTTCGCATAATTCCAAGATATTATCTAAAAGACACGATATCAATGGAATAGATAAAATGAAAAGATTCGTATTTTCGGTAATGAGGCTAATTATTTCAGTAAATGAATTGGCTGCTGGCTGCCTTTTTCGAAATAAATAAAAAATTTCAGCCCTATGATCAGGGTATCTTTTTATTGGTGTGTGTAAGAAATGTAGTGCACAAAAAATAAAAGCATGGAACGAGAAATAACTACCGCCGAGATCATTGAAAAGCTGAAATGGTTCCATGGAGGCGATTTTTGGAAGTACCCGCTTTCGGAAAACCTTCAGGAAAGTTCTGATCAGGGAATGCTAAGCCTTGCTCATGCAAAATAAAAATCCCCCGGAAAATAAGTCTCCGGGGGGATTTTAATAATAATGTAGCAGGATTCTTAAAATCGCACCTGGTTGTTTTCGATGAAGCTGTTAGCGCGATCGGCCAATTCTGGTTGTTTAAAGGCCCTGGCCAATTGTCCGATCTGGTTGATAATCTGAAAATGCATCGATATTTCCTGTTGAATCAGATTCTTGTTCTTTCGGTTCATCGACAGGTAATAGTCGAGATGTGACTCGCCAATATCGAGCATTTTCGAAAGAATGGCATTTCCTTTTTCGGCCTGGTTAATCCGATAGTAAGCCTCGGCAATGCCCAGCACAAAATAGTCGTAAGGAATATTCTCATGAGGGGTCAGTTCCACAATGCGGTCGAGCACTTTTCCGGCGCGGTCAAAATCGCCTTCTTCAATGAGACTGTTGGCCAGGCGGGTAAAGCGAATACGCATGCGTATTACGTTAAGTGTACGAAGGTGGAAATGATCCATGTACACATCTGGTTCGTTCATGCGTCCCCATTTGAACTTATTCATGAAATTATCATACAGTATATCAGTATCGATACGGCCTTCGTCGTAGCGCTGAGTAGTTTTAATTGGTACCAGGCGGTAGGCAAAACCTTCGAGCTGCAGGTAATCGTCGAGACCAAGGGTGCCGCTGTGGCCTGTAGCGACAAAATAAATCGGACGTTCCCAATTGTTGTGGGCAATCATATCGAGGGCAATCATGTCGCTTTTGGTAAGCCGCGAAGGCAATGTGCCAAGAAGTTCCTTTTCTATCAGGTGTGCATCTTTAGGCTTCACTACACCATTCTTAATCACTTTGGCCGAATCTACAGCAAGTGTAAAGGTTTTAGTAGGCACAAAATCGTACATTTTTCCAGTCTGGGTAGCCACTTTGGTAGCCGGGTTGTCACTGGCAATAAACTTAACAATTTCGGTGGCCGGAAATGGCTGCTTGTATTTTTCCTGAACGAAAACAATGTCACGGGTACCATCGGCATACGATTCAGGTTCGAAGGTAATGGGCAGGGGATCCGATTCGTAAGCCTTACGGGTCATTTGGTCGGCATACCAGTCCATATTGAGCAGCATGAGGTTTACTACGCGCACGTCGGTCCGGATGCCTTCTACATCCTGGGCATACCAGAGAGGAAAGGTATCGTTGTCGCCATTGGTAAAAATAATGGCATTGGGTGCACACGACATAAGGTAATTATAAGCAATGTCTCGGGCAGTGTATCTGCCGGAACGATTATGGTCGTCCCAGTTTTCGCTGGCCATGATACCTGGCACCAACAAGAGGCACACCAGGGTTATTGCCAGGCTCGAGGGAGCATTTTTAAGCGCTTTTCCGCCCAGTTCGATGATACCCATTACGCCAAGGCCAATCCAGATAGCAAAGGCATAAAACGAAGCGGCATAGGCATAATCGCGTTCGCGGGGCTGCAGAGGATATTGGTTCAGGTAAATAATGATAGCAAAGCCTGTTAACAGAAAAAGCATCATTACTACCCAGAAATCTTTTTTATGGGCCAGGTAATGATAGAATAATCCGAAAAGGCCCAGCAGGAAGGGCAACATATAATAACGGTTGTAGGCCTTATGGTCTTTTATTTCGTCGGGCATATTTTCGCCATCGCCAATGATGTGCTTGTCTATGGCAGGAATGCCCGAAATCCAGTTGCCGTTAAGAATTTCTCCATTCCCCTGAATATCGTTCTGACGTCCGGCAAAATTCCACATGAAATAGCGCATGTACATATGCCCTATCTGGTAGCGTATCATAAAACGGATATTTTGCGCAAAGCTGGGTTTACTTTTGGGGCTGTTACGATCGTACACAGGGTTACCATTTCGGTCAGTCACAATATTCCCTTCGCTGTCGCGGCGGGCATTGAACACATCTTTTTCTTTGATATTGGCCCAGCTGAGGTATTCGCTGATATGCGAATCGTCGGCACTGTACATACGTGGGAAAATGGTAGAAAAGCCCTTGTCATATTTGTAGATGGTTTTTTCGTTGGTTACCTCGTATCGGCCGTTGCGTTTGGAGTAATACTTTTTGCCAATTTTAAAATCGACAACCTGGGCATTGAAATACTGCCCCGAAACGAGTGGACGATCGCCATATTGTTCGCGGTTGAGATACGACTGGAGTTTAAAAATGGTATCGGGATTGTTTTCGTCCATAGGGGGATTTGCCATGGAGCGAATCACAATCATGGAGTAAGACGAATAACCGATAACAATAACCATAAACATGAGCATGGCGGTATTGAGAATTACCTGTTTTCGCTTGTGGGTTATGTAAATACCATAACCGAGTGCACCTACCAGCAAAAAGGCATAAACGATTACTCCCGATTTATAGGGCATGCCAAAACCATTCACAAAAATGAGCTCGAATTTTGAAGCCATCCAAACCAAACCAGGTATCAATACATACATAACACCCCCTAAAATAGCGGCTCCGATAAAAAGTGCACCGATAACCCCATTGCGGGTAGGCGTGTATTTACGGAAGTAATACACCATGACAATGGCCGGTATGGCAAGCAGGTTCAGAAGGTGAACACCAATGGATAAGCCCATGAGGTAGGCAATAAATATGAGCCAACGGTTTGAATAGGGTTCGTCGGCATCGTTTTCCCATTTCAGAATAGCCCAGAACACAATGGCGGTAAAGAGCGACGAGAGGGCATAAACCTCTCCTTCTACAGCCGAAAACCAGAAAGTATCGGAAAAAGTATAGGCCAATGCACCCACTAAACCACTTCCGAGCACAGCTACAAGCTTGTATGGGCTCAGATTTTCGCGACCAGTAATTTTAAGGGCCAGGTGATTGATAGTCCAAAACAGGAACATGATAGTAAAGGCACTTGCCAGGGCCGACATCACATTGACCATAAAGGCCACATTCTCGAGGTTATCGCCGGCAAAAAGAGTAAACACCCGCGCCAGGATCATAAAAAAGGGTGCTCCCGGAGGGTGACCAACCTGCAGTTTAAAAGCACTGGCAATAAATTCGCCGCAATCCCAAAGGCTCACGGTAGGTTCAGCCGTAAGGATATAGGTTATGGCGGCAATAAGAAATACCAGCCATCCGAGTATCCGGTTATACAATTTGAAGGTGTTCATTATAAGGCTTATTTATATTTTTCGGCGCTAATATAATCATTCTTGATACAAAGGGAATAAACTTGTTGTTAAGGAATCTAAAATCAATAAAATGAATTACTGAAATACGAATAATAGTAGTGCTTTTTCAAACCAAGAAGATAAAAATATTGGCATAAAGACTAAAGAGTAAGCCTCGATTGGAAAATATTAGGAGATTGGTTTACTTTTTTTTTACCGAATGCAAGCGTGTTCGTATATTTGAACCCTTAACACAAAAATTATTAAGCAAAGAATACTATGGGTAGAGCATTTGAATACCGGCGTGCCGCCAAGGAAAAGCGATGGGACAAGATGTCGAAGATTTTTCCGAAGTTGGCCAAATCAATTACCGTTGCAGCAAAAGAAGGGGGAGCTGACCCTGATATGAATGCCAAATTGCGAACAGCCATTCAGAATGCCAAGGTACAAAACATGCCAAAAGACAATATCGATGCGGCCATCAAGCGTGCTCTGGGAAAAGATGCCGAGAGTTTTATCGAACTGGTTTACGAAGGAAAAGGGCCTCATGGTGTGCTGATTGTGGTAGAATGTGCCACCGACAACAGCACACGCACTGTAGCCAATATCAAATCTTATTTCAACAAGGCGGGTGGAGCGCTTGTGCCAACCGGTTCACTTGAATTTATGTTTTCGCGTAAAGCGGTGTTCGAATTAGAAAAAACCGGAAGCATCAACATTGAGGAGCTGGAACTGGAATTGATTGATGCAGGCCTGGAATCGATCGAATCGGACGACAGCACTGTATACATCTATGGCGACTATACCAATTTTGGCTCACTTTCAAAAGCACTCGAAACAGTGGGTGTAGAAGTGAAAAAGGCAAACCTTCAGCGTATACCCACCAGTGCCATTGAATTCTCAGAAGAAGAGCTTACCGACATCGAAAAGCTTCTGGATAAAATAGAAGACGACGACGATGTGCAAGCTGTTTTTACGAACGTGGCATAATGGATTATATCAATACAGCTTTTTTGTTGGGTAGCAGTGACTGATTTAATGTCTGTTCTCTGAAAAGTTGACTATAAGTTCTGAATCAATATCTTTGCTGGGAGCTGAAACAATCCTGAATCTATGCCAATAATCACTTCGCTTGTCAAATGGTTTAACATTAAGCGCATGGCGCAGATCGATCTGATGCGTGCCTATCCGATTAATGTACAGCAAGATGTATTCAAGCAATTAATTTCGAAGGCCAGCGATACGGAATGGGGAAGAAATTACAAGTATGCCTCCTTCGAAACTATTTCCGATTTTCAACAGTCGGTACCCCTTCAAACTTACGAAGAAGTTAAGCCTTTTATAGACCGCCTGCGTAGCGGCGAGCAAGATTTGCTATGGCCAGGCGAGATTAAATGGTTTGCCAAATCGTCGGGCACCACCAACGACAAGAGTAAATTTATTCCTGTTAGCAAAGAGTCGCTTGAGAAGTGCCATTTCAGAGGAGGAAAAGATGTGCTGGCAATATATACACATCAATACCCTGATTCGAAAATCTTTAAGGGCAAAGGACTTACTCTTGGTGGAAGTCATAAAATCGATAACTTCAGTAACCAGTCGTATTATGGCGATTTATCGGCCATTCTCATAGAAAACCTACCCTTTTGGACCGAATTTATTCGCACTCCCAGTCAGGATGTGGCTTTGCTCGATAAGTGGGAAGAAAAACTGGAAAAACTGACCCATCAGACCATACAGGAGAATGTCACCAGCATAGCCGGGGTACCCTCGTGGAACCTTGTGATGATCAAACATATACTGGAGTTCACAGGTAAAAAGAACCTGCTCGAAGTCTGGCCTAACCTCGAGCTTTTTATACATGGTGGTGTAAGCTTTACACCTTACCGCGAGCAGTTTCGAAAGGCAATTCCATCGGACGAAATGCATTACCTCGAAACCTACAATGCTTCCGAAGGCTTTTTTGCCATACAGGACGATCCCGAGAACGAGGGCATGTTGCTCATGCTCGACTATGAGATTTTTTATGAATTCATTCCTATGGATGAATTTGAAAAACCGAATCCACAGGTTCTCACCATCGACCAGGTGAAAAAGGACGTGAACTATGCCATTGTTATTTCTACCAATTCAGGTCTATGGCGCTATGTGATTGGTGATACCGTGAAATTCACCTCCCTGTTCCCGCACCGGATTATCATAACCGGACGCACCCGGCATTTTATCAATGCCTTTGGCGAAGAACTCATTATCGACAACGCAGAAAAGGCGCTGGAAATGGCCTGCCGGCGCACCCATGCAATTATTTCAGATTACACGGCTGCACCAGTCTACATGGCCGACAACCAGAAAGGCTGTCACCAATGGCTAGTAGAGTTTGAGAAAGCCCCTGCCAACCTCGACGAATTTGTCTATCACCTCGACATTGCCTTGCAAAATGCCAATTCCGATTACGAAGCCAAGCGTTATAAAAATATCACCCTCGATAAACCTGCCTTAAGCATATTGCCCAAAGGTACCTTTTATCGTTGGCTCGAAACAAAAGGTAAACTCGGAGGACAAAACAAAGTACCACGTTTATCAAATAATAGAACTTATGTGGAAGAATTGCTGAAAATTGCCGAACTTAAAGCCTAAAAGAAACACATTATGCATATAGCTGTTGCCGGTAATATCGGATCGGGAAAAACAACCCTGACCGGGCTCATGTCTCATCATTTCGGGTGGAAACCCCATTACGAAGATGTAGATGAAAATCCTTATCTCGACGATTTTTACAACGACATGCAACGCTGGTCTTTTAACCTGCAGGTGTATTTTTTAAATACCCGGTTTAACCATATTCTCGAAATTAAACGCAGCAAAGATACAGTGATACAGGATCGAACCATTTATGAAGATGCCTTCATCTTTGCTCCCAACCTGCATTCGATGGGCCTCATGTCGACCCGCGATTTTGAGAACTATTTTACCATCTTCAACCTGATTTCTTCTCTAATTCAGCCCCCTGACCTGATTATTTACCTTCGGGCCTCGGTACCTACCCTGGTGCGCCAGATCGACAAACGCGGGCGCAAATACGAAAACAACATACGGATCGATTACCTTAAAAAGCTGAACGAACGTTACGACTCTTGGGCCGAAAGCTATAACATGGGTAAAATCCTTTACATCGATGTCGATAACCTCAACTTTATCGATAAGCCTGAAGATTTGAGTACCGTCATTGATAAGATCAATGCAGAACTGAACGGCTTGTTCAAATAGTTTATATACCAGCGCATCTAATATGCCTTCTTTGGCAGATGTGGTGTGCACTATTGTTTTATACGGTCAATTTCACCAATGATAGATTTCCAGTCGCTTTCGGGAATGCGGGCACCGTATTTTTCAATTACCTTTCCGGCCAGCAAAGCCCCTATTTGCCCGCATTTTTCAGGCGAAAGGCCCTGAATTATTCCATAAATATAACCAGCAGCATATGCGTCGCCGGCGCCGGTAGTATCGACCGGTTGGCAGGCAATAATACCTGCTTTCCAGGTTTTATTCTCAGCATGTATCAGCGATCCATCTTTTCCTACTTTCACAATGGCAGTTTCGCAATCTTTCGCAAACACCTTCAAGGCTTCGGCAGGTTCCAGGCCAGTGTATGCACGGGCTTCTTCTTCGTTGGCAAACACCATGTCAACATAGGATGGTAAAGCTTTTTTCAGAAAGCTTAAATTATCTTCCACTACATTGTAGCTGGCCATGTCAATCGAAACGGTAAGTCCGGCTTCTTTGGCCACTCTGATACAATGGCTGATAAGCGGAGTGTTGTATACCTGGTAACCTTCGATATGGAAGATATCATAAGCTTTAAAAGTATCGGGTGTAATGTCGCACAATTCAATTTCCGAAGAGGCTCCCAGGTAAGTGGCAAAAGTGCGCTCACTATCCGGACTCACAAATGTATACGCACGGCCGGTTTTTGATTTACCATTAAAAAGAATGGCAGATATACCTGCTTCACGAAGGTCATTTTTATAAAAATCGCCCAAACTATCGGCATGCACTGTGCCAATGTAACCACATTCTACGCCAAGTCGTGCAAGGCCATGAATGGTGTTGGCAGCCGATCCGCCTGAGACCTTTTCTACACGTTTGTTTTGAAGGAGCTTTTCGATGGCATCGGCCTGTTGTTCGTCGATGAGCTGCATGCTGCCTTTCGGAAGGTTCAGTTCGGCCAGCATGCTATCGTCTGGCATTTTGTAGAGCAAGTCGACCAGGGCATGGCCGAGACCTATCACACGTTTCATAGGTTTCTTAATTAATTGAAGCTGCGAAGTAACGAAAAAAGAATAAAAAAGTAAGCACAGCACTTGCATAATTCAATCAGAACACATAGTTTTGCGGTCGCATTTTTACTCAGGGATTATTCACCTGACAAAATGCCCCACTGTTCCTGTAGTCAGGAACATTTAACATATAGGAGTTCCATTTGTAAGGGCCAAGGCCTTTACAAGAAAAATTCCTCAGTAGCTCAGTTGGTTAGAGCGGCGGACTGTTAATCCGTAGGTCGTAGGTTCAAGTCCTACCTGAGGAGCCAGAGAAAGGGTCGGACAAAAGTTCCGGCCCTTTTTTTTTTACCCTTCAGTGATGTATTACCTTTATATTTTATATCCCCACTGGCGCGCGTTTAGCTTGCGTAACGCGTGCTGTTAATATTGTTGGTATATTTTTATATAAAAAGCAATAAATTTGAGAAAAAGCGGTACATGTCTGAAAAATATAAAATTTGTCTAAACACGCGTTACGCAAGCTAAACGCGCGCTATTGGGGGGAATTGCGCAAAATCCTAAATATTATTTGTACAGTAGTGCTAGAAATTATGCACATCTAGAGTCAGTTTTGGAGATTGAATTATTGTAAGGAATGGTTTGGGTTGCAGACCCAAACTAGCGGAGAGCCATTACACATACAAAAACTGTTGTATCTCCACTAATCATAAAAGCCAGATAACAAACATGAACACATTATTTATAGTTGGACTTAGTTTTGTAGGAATTGGGGTCATCTTTAAAAATTTCTATAAGAAAGGATTTTTTGATAATTCCATATCAATGCCCATTGTTGTTTTTGGTATATTTCTAACCGTTATTTCAATTGCCTATGAGATACAGATAAAGAAGGCTATTAACTTTAAAGAAGTGGATTTTAAGGCAATTGAAAAATAAGAGTATCATATTCCTATTACACAAATGAATTTGATAACCTTGAAATTAATGGCAAAAACAACATAGAAGTCTTTAAAAGTTATATTGACCAGTCTTTACTTTTAAGTGATCAGAGTCGATCACGATATAGCTGGTATATTGAGTCAGAAGTAAGTCTGGATAATGAGGAAATGCTTATTATAATGATTTCTGGAAATTGTGATGCAATGTATTGGAACCAAATTCATAAGCTTTGGTTCGTACCCATATCAGGTCCAGAGTACAAATTGCCAACAGATTTTCGAGAATACCTTTTCGAACAAATAGGTAAAGAAGCGGAGTTACCTTGCTATTAAACAAAGGAGACCCTTCCGTTAGTTTGGTTTTGCAACCCAAACTAGCGGGTTAGTTGTTTTTATAAGTCGTCAATTTCTGAGAAATCATATGTATTACCTATCAAACGAGCACAATTGTGAATTGTCAAAATATCAATTCGAAAATCATCGACCAATTGGTATACAATCCGATAGCTTCCTCGAATCAATTCTCGAATATTTTCATCTTCGAACTCTGGAACCATTTTTCCAGATCTAGGATATTTCTCAAGTATTTCAACAGAATAAAATAATTTCTCAACTGTCAACCCCCACTGGCGCGCGTTTAGCTTGCGTAACGCGTGCTGTTAATATTGTTGGTATATTTTTATATAAAAAGCAATAAATTTGAGAAAAAGCGGTACATGTCTGAAAAATATAAAATTTGTCTAAACACGCGTTACGCAAGCTAAACGCGCGCTATTGGGGAGATTATTTGTACAGTAGTGCTAGAAATTATGCAGACCTAGAGTCGGTTATGGAGATTGAATTATTGTAAGAATTGGTTTGGGTTTTAAAGCCAAACTAGCGGAGAGGAGCCAAAAAAGAATTAAAACCCATTTCTTGATTTTTGCTTTCGTAAGAGAGGGTTACAAAAAGAATTTGAAAATTAAAAAATAGACTGCAAAACCTGACAGGGCAATCATACCTATCCAACTGAGGAGATGTAAGAAAATACCCGGTTTGTTTTTTTCGGGCATGTTTTTACCTGTTACAGCTTTTAGGTTCAGGTATCCGAGCACAGGCGCTGTAATAAACGAAAGGGTGGTAGCCAAATCGATCAACGCGCGCATCTTATTACTAAACACAAAAATCAGTAACAAGCTAAGTGCAATCAGTAAAAAGAACCAGATTAGTTTTACATAATTCATTTGTCTGGGTCCGCTTAATTTTGGTATTAGCAGGCTAGTGGCAGGACACATTACCCGGGGGTAAGCATCGAGCACCGTAAGGGTGGTACTAAACATGGTAGCCAGGGCTGCGATGGCAATGATGTAATAGGCCCAGTTGCCAATATTCAAAGTATAGAGCTGGATTAACTGGCCTGAGAATTCAACTCCATTGGCCGATAGAACTTCGCCGCTGCCATACATGACCAATGCACCAAGCGATAGAAAGAAAATAGCCATTACAGCCGTTCCAATGTACCCAAGGTTAAAATCGAATAAAGCCTCCTTCAGGCTTGGGTGGTAGCCTGTTTGCTTAATTTTGGCCACGGTCCACACCGAATGCCAGACCGAGACATCAACCGCGCTGGGCATCCAGCCTGCCAGAGCGAGCAAAAAAGCTACCTGCGTAAAATTCCAGTCGAAAGAGACAAGATGTTCCGGGTTTGGATGATATCCCTTGCCAAGTGCTGCAGCAAATGCTACAAGTGTGGTAAGTGTGAGCACCAACACAATGATTTTCATTAAATTGTCGAGGGTCTTGTACTTCCCGATGAGTATAACGATAAGGCAAATGGAAAGCAAAAGAAGGGTCCAGACTACCTGGCTGAAAAGGCCGGGGAATAAATTTCCCATAAGACCTGCGGTTACAGAAGTAACCCCTGCCTGAATGCTGAACATGGTTGCCAGGGTAAGCCCAAAATACAACCAAAGGGTAGCTTTTCCCTGACGGTAATATGCTTGTACTAAGGTTTCACCAGTAGAAGAAGCATACCGGGGACCAAATTCAAAAAAAGGATATTTCAGTAGATTAGCAAGCACCACTACCCAAACCAGTTGAAAACCAAAATCAGCTCCTGCCCTTGTACTTTGCACAAGGTGCGAAACACCTATTGAGGCTCCCGCCCAGATTAATCCCGGGCCAAGGGCTTTTATGGAAGGTAATTTCATAGAGCTGTACCTTATTGTTTTTACTGTCTTTATAGCTTCGACTGAAGGGTACGAATAATCTTTTCAGAGGCATTGCCTTCGCCATACAATGGAATACTTTTCGGGAAGGGAGCGGTTAGCGCGTGATTGAAAGCATCAAGAATTTGCTGTTTCTCCGACCCGGCCAGTGAGTTGAACCCATGTGTTACCAGTTCTACCCATTCGGTTTCGTCGCGAAGGGTGATGCAATATTTGCCAAAAAAGTATGACTCCTTTTGCATACCGCCGCTGTCGGTTAGCACGAGCGATGCATTTTTAAGCAATTGGACAATATCGAAATAGCCAACAGGATCGATGGGTTCGAAATCGAGTTTAAGCCCATTTTGAGCGAGTATTTTGCGTGTACGCGGATGCAGAGGAAGGATTACCCTTTTTTGCTTGTGGATTTCGTTTAAAGCCCCGAAAATCGATTTCAGCCGTTCGGGGTTATCGGTATTTTCCTGCCGGTGCACGGTGCATAACACATACTCCCCCGTTTTTAATCCGAGCGTAGGATAAACTTCAGCAAGGTTTTCGGCCTTTTGGCTGTAATACAGTGCTGCATCGTACATCACATCGCCTACGTTTTCGATGTGGCAGGGAATATTCTGGTAACCCTCGCGATGCAGGTTTTCGATGGCCGTATCGGTAGGGCAGAATAAGAAATCTGAAATGCGGTCGGTGAGGATGCGGTTCACCTCTTCGGGCATGGCCATGTTAAAGGAGCGCAAGCCTGCTTCGATGTGTACAACCCTTACCTGTAATTTCTTGGCTGCAAGGGCTCCGGCAATAGTGGAATTAGTATCGCCATATACCATCAGGGCATCGGGTTTTTCCTTCACGAGCACTTTTTCAATTTCTTCCAGCATGCGCCCGGTCATGGCACCATGCCCCAGGCTGTTGATGTTGAGCATAAAATCGGGGCGCGGAATTTCCATCTGGTCGAAGAAAATATCGGACATATTTTTATCGAAATGCTGGCCTGTGTGCAAAATTACTTCCCTGAAGCCCGAATGGGCAAATGCACGGCTCACGGCAGCGGCTTTTATAAACTGCGGACGGGCACCCAGAATGGTCAGTATTTTCTTCATACCAGCACTACAAAAGTCTGAACAAATTTTTCATGCTCACCAGTTTGTCGATTATGTCAGCCAGTTGTTCGATTGGAACTCGTTCCTGTTGCATGCTGTCGCGGTGGCGAATAGTTACGGTATTGTCTTGGAGTGTCTGGTGGTCGATGGTCACACAGAAAGGTGTTCCGATAGCATCCTGGCGGCGGTAACGCTTGCCGATGGAATCCTTTTCTTCGTATTGGCAGTTGAAATCGAATTTCAGCTCGTCCATAATGGCGCGAGCTTTTTCAGGAAGGCCATCCTTTTTGGTAAGGGGTAACACAGCCAGTTTTACAGGGGCTAGCGCGGGTGGTATTTTAAGCACTACACGCTCTTCGCCGGTGCCTTCCACAATCTCTTCAGTGTAGGCATTGGAAATGACGGAGAGAAACATCCGGTCGACACCAATGGATGTTTCCACTACATAGGGCACATAGCTCTCTTGTGTTTCCGGATCGTAGTATTGAATTTTTTTACCTGAGAATTTTTCGTGGTTGCCCAGGTCGAAATCAGAGCGGGAGTGAATACCTTCTATTTCGCGGAAACCCATAGGTAGGTTGAACTCAATGTCGGCTGCAGCTTTGGCATAATGGGCAAGCTTTTCGTGATCGTGGTAACGGTATTTGGCATCGCCCATTCCGAGGGCTTTGTGCCATTTCATGCGTACTTCTTTCCAGTGCTGATACCACTGGTCTTCGCTTCCAGGCCGCACAAAAAATTGCATTTCCATTTGCTCGAATTCGCGCATACGGAAAATAAACTGGCGGGCCACAATTTCGTTCCGGAAAGCCTTGCCTATTTGTGCTATTCCGAAAGGAATTTTCATACGCCCCGTTTTTTGTACGTTCAGGAAGTTAACAAAAATACCCTGGGCAGTTTCGGGCCTTAGGTAAATGGTATTGGCCTCTTCGCTCACTGAGCCGAGCTGAGTGCTGAACATCAGGTTGAACTGGCGTACATCGGTCCAGTTTTTTGTACCGGAAATAGGGCATACAATTTCTGCATCGAGAATAACCTGTTTCACAGCATCGAGGTTGTTGGCCTCGAGTGCAGCGTAAAACATGCTCTTTATCTCGTCAATTTTCTGCTGGTATTCCACTACGCGGCCATTGGTTTCGCGAAACTGCTTTTCGTTGAAGGCATCGCCAAAACGAGAGGCTGCTTTTTCAACTTCTTTTTGAATTTTAGCTTCGATTTTTTCGACGTGTTCTTCGATGAGCACATCGGCCCGGTAACGTTTTTTAGAGTCTTTGTTGTCGATGAGGGGGTCGTTAAAGGCACCCACATGGCCCGAAGCCTCCCAGGTACGTGGGTGCATGAAGATGGCCGAATCAATGCCCACGATGTTTTCGTTCAGGCGGGTCATGGCATCCCACCAGTATTTTTTAATGTTGTTTTTCAGTTCAGAACCATTTTGGCCATAGTCGTAAACAGCACTCAGGCCATCGTAAATTTCGCTCGACTGAAAAATGAAACCATATTCTTTGCAGTGTGCTATTATTTTCTTGAAAACATCATCGTTCGCCATGTGGGATATCTGTATAAAATTTGGGTTCGCGCGAGCAAAAGTAAACGAAAATGGGTTTAAAAACAAAGCACCGGTGCAAAAGTGTTCACGGGTAGGGGAAATTAATCTGTGCAGCTATCGGATTGATTTGCACTTAGAGAATATTTTAACTGTGCGGCAATTTCTGCAGGTTTGCCGGGTTTCAAAGATAGGAGTCAATTAGTTGAGGTAAAATAGAATCAATTTTTAAGGAAGAAAAGTCGAAGCATTACAAAGTATTTCTATTTATCGTTTAAAGGTAAAGTAATGTTTACAGTAGTTCCCTTATGTAGTTCTGAATTGAATTCCATCTTGCCCTTATGCTCCTTAATAATTCCATAGCAAATGGAGAGTCCAAGGCCGATGCCTTTATTGGGGTCTTTGGTAGTAAAAAAAGGATCGGTTATGCGGGTTAAATTTTCCTGGCTAATGCCACAGCCTGTATCCTGAATACTTATAATAGCTTCTCCTCCCTTTTTAAGGGTTTTTATATTTATCTCGCCAGTGTTTTCAATAGACTGAACGGCATTGGATAGGATATTCAGAAAAACCTGATGAAGTTTACCATTGTTTCCTAAAATATCTAGTTGCCCGGGCCAATAGTTCTTTTGTATACCTATTCTGTTTTTTAGTTGATTATTGAGCATCGTAAGGCAGTTTTCAACGATGGCATGTAAATCGCAAACTTCATCGTTTGTTTGATTATTGCGACTAAATTGGTTTAAACTTTTTACAATGTTGCTTACTCTGTCGACTCCAATTTTTATAATATCGAGCATTTTTATCAGACGTTCGTTTTTATCCAGTCCGATGGTTTCAAAATGATCCGTAATTCCATGGTATCCTCCTAAAATATAATTCAACGGATTGTTTATCTCATGCGCCACTCCTGCTGTAAGCACTCCCAGGGAAGCCATTTTTTCTGCCTGCACCAGATGAGCCTGTGCCAGCTTCAGGTTTTCCATGGTAGCTTTTAGCTCTTCGTTTTGCTTCACAATTGTATTTTGTTTTTCTAATAACATTTCATTAGAGGCCTCCAATTGCAGATTTTTAGCCTGAAGTTTGCTGTTAACTCTTTCGAGTTCAGATTGGTAATAAAGCCTTTCGCGGCGAGCGGTTAGAATTTGTATTACCCGCTCGAGCAAGGGTAAACGCGGCTTTAAATCAAGGCTGGTTGTATCGTTTGCAAACACGTAAAACCGATTACTATCGATTACGGAATCACCTTTGATTATGGCATAACAACAAGCCGAAAGTCCTTTGCCGGATGGATTAAATTGAAGGCTTAGTTCATTGGAAAGGAAATATTTTTCTTTGTTCGACAGAAACTTTTCGATGTTATCTGTGCAAACCTGCAGGTCAACTACAACATTGTCTTCGTTTAAGAAGAGGGTATAATATCCTTTGCAAATAAAGCGATTGTCAACATAATCGAAAATACCGCTAAACTGAATGTCGAGCAAAATAGAGATGCTTTCAAGCGCATCTGTCAACATCGATTCAGGATTATTATTACTGTTAATTTCGGTAAAAGCCCTGTTTAACAAGAGGTTTTCTTCAGCCTTTTCAGAAAGCACTTCGTTTTCTCTTTCAAGAATCAGTATTTTTGATTCCAGTTCGATTAGCATATTATGCAGGGTATCCATCAGTGCTTTTCTTGAATGAATGCAGAAATGGCCTCACTTACTTTCTGCGGTTCATCTATTTGAATAAAATGACCACCGGTTTTGATTTTTACAAGTTTGCTGTTGGGAATTTCGTTATGAAGTTTCTCAGCGATGCTTGCTCCCAGATAAACATCAGCCTCGCCACGAATGATGAGGACGGGCAAACGGAGTTGTCTTAATCTATCTTCTATTTCGGTTAAATTTTTATTGTCGAGGCATTTGGCAAAATGCAGAAATGCTTTGCGCCCCAGGGGGTCTTGCATGGGTTTAATAAACATATCCATGAATTCTTTCGAAAGGTGGGCTTTGTAGTAAAGTCCCCGTTTTATAACAAGTTCGAACATGCCAAAATCGAGCACAGCCATTGCTATCTGCCTGATAATGGGTGTGCGTATGGTTACAATGGGTTGTACGGGCCAGAAATTATAGGCTACGGAGTTTATTAATACCAAATCGTAAAGTAATTCTGGATAATTAACAGCCATTATTTGTCCGATTCCACCCCCTACATCATGGCAGACCAGGTGCATCTTTTTTATTCCGATGGTATCGCAAAATTCCTTGAGCAAATGCGCCTGCTTTTTAAGCGAAAAATCCTGATCCAGGGGTTTATCCGAATCGCCGCATCCGAGTAAATCGACCAAAACCACATCGTAAGTTTCTGTAAAAAACGGAACGATGTTTTTCCAAATAAAAGAATAAGTGGTAATGCCATGCACAAACAAAACGGTTTCACCTTTGCCTTCGCGGTAATAACGAAGCGAATTTCCCTGAACTAGAGCTGTGTGTGCATGATCGTATAGAGCCATTAGTCATTTATTCGTACATATAAGATAAAAAGAAAATCCGTAATTGCAACTTTTAGGGTGTATAATATCTTTGGGCAAGGTATTGAGAATGGATCAGCAGAATACCTGCGAATACATATCTGCAACAGAGATAAAGTATTATCTTGATCGAAAACCCTGCACTATGCTTGAAATAAGGAGGCTGTAATAGCACTTCTGCCTAAAGCTCATAACCCTGAAACAGGTTTTACCCCTTCAGCGCTTCGGCGCCACCCACAATTTCGAGTATTTCGTTGGTAATACTTGCCTGGCGTGCTTTGTTGTATTCGAGTTGCAAATCGCGTATCAGGTCAGAGGCGTTGTCGGTGGCTTTGTGCATGGCAGTCATCCTGGCACCTTGTTCCGAGGCAAAGGACTCAATCAAGGCTTTATAGAATGTTACTTTAAGTGATTTTGGAATCAGGCTTGCAATGATTTCCTCCTTGCCAGGCTCAAGAATGTAATCGTGATGTTCTTTTTCCCAATGGGGCTGGTCGATTTGCGGTAAAGGGAGATATTGCTCTGCCGTAACATCCTGAGTAGCGGCATTGCGAAACTGGTTGTAAAAGAGTTTTACCAGGTTGTATTCGCCTTTCAGGTATTTTGAAACAATCTCTTCAGAAACTATCCTTGTCTGTTCAAAAGTAAGGTTGTCAAAAATATGGTGCTTGTTTTCTTTGGGTTTATAGCCTTTCGCAGTAAGCATTTCGGCACCTTTTTTTCCAATGGCCAGTATATCGACGGCTCCTTCGTTCCACAACTCACTGTATAGTGTGTTGATTTCGTTGATGGCTTGTTTGGCAATATTGGCATTAAAACTACCACAAAGGCCTTTGTTCGATGTAATTACTATAAAGAGTATTTTTTTAAGAGGCTGTTGAATTTGATAAGCACTTACTGTTTCGCTTTCGACATTCTCGGCTAAGTCAGACAGAATTTGTTGCAATTTGTGAGCATAAGGCCGCATTTGGATAATGGCATCCTGACTTTTACGCAGCTTGGCGGCCGACACCATTTTCATGGCACTGGTAATCTGCCGGGTGGTTTTTACCGAGTTAATGCGGGTACGTATTTCTTTTAAATTTGCCATTTACAAGCACTTGAATTACTGTTTTATCCGATTAGGAATCTATTATTTTAGCTGTTCACATACTTCGCTGGCCACAGCAATCAGTATACTTTCTATTTCTTTGTCTATGGCTCCATGGCGAATAGAATCGAGCACTTTTTTATGGCGCAATTCCAGGTATTCGAGAAACTGTTTTTCAAACTCCCTTACTTTGTCCACAGCAATTTCGTTCAGTAAACCGCGTGTACCGCAGAAAATGATAGCCACTTGTTGTTCTACACTAAAAGGTGAATATTGACCTTGTTTTAATATTTCAACGTTTTTCGAACCTTTATCAAGAATCGACATGGTGGCCGCATCGAGGTCGGAACCAAATTTTGAAAAGGCTTCGAGCTCACGAAACTGGGCCTGGTCGAGCTTAAGGGTACCGGCAATACGTTTCATGGATTTAATCTGAGCATTTCCTCCTACCCTCGATACAGAAATACCCACATTGATGGCAGGTCTGATACCGGCATTGAACAAATCAGACTCGAGAAAGATTTGCCCATCGGTAATGGAAATTACGTTAGTAGGAATGTAGGCCGATACGTCTCCAGCTTGTGTTTCAATAATGGGCAGGGCAGTAAGTGAGCCACCTCCTTTTACAATAGGCCTGAGCACATCGGGTAAATCGTTCATGTTGGCCGCAATCTCGTCGTTGTTAATAATTTTAGCAGCACGTTCTAACAAGCGTGAGTGCAGGTAAAATACGTCACCCGGGTAAGCTTCCCTTCCGGGGGGCCTGCGCAGCAGCAAGGACACTTCGCGATAAGAGACTGCCTGTTTCGACAAGTCGTCATACACAATTAAGGCGGGTCGGCCTGTATCGCGGAAAAATTCGCCGATAGTGGCACCTGCGAAGGGAGCATAAAATTGCAAGGCAGCCGGGTCGGAAGCAGTGGCCGATACAATTACCGTATAACTCATGGCTCCTTTACTTTCGAGTGTGCGGGCTATGTTGGCTACGGTCGATCCTTTTTGTCCGATGGCCACATAGATGCAATAGACTGTTTCGCCTTTGTCGTAAAATTCTTTCTGGTTGATAATAGTATCGATGGCGATGGCTGTTTTTCCGGTTTGCCTGTCGCCAATTATTAATTCACGCTGGCCCCGTCCAATCGGAATCATAGAATCGATGGCTTTTATTCCGGTTTGCAATGGTTCGTTTACAGGCTGGCGGAAGATTACTCCAGGAGCCTTCCTCTCGAAGGGTAATTCATAGGTCTTGCCTGCCACAGGACCTTTCCCGTCAATGGGTTCGCCAAGGGTATTGACAATTCTTCCCAGCAGACCTTCGCCCACCTGAATAGAAGCGATTTTTTCAAGTCGTTTTACCGAGTCGCCTTCTTTTACTTTTACACTGGAGCCCAGTAAAACAGCACCCACGTTATCTTCTTCGAGGTTGAGTACAATACCTTGCACTCCCGATTCAAACTCAATCATTTCGTTCGAACGCACATTGGCCATTCCATAGATACGTGCGATACCATCGCCAACCTGCAACACAGTGCCTACTTCTTCAAGTTCGGCTTCAGTATGGATACCTTTCAGTTGCTGCTTTAATATTTTCGAAACTTCAGAGGGTTTTATTGTCGACATACCACGGGCTATTTTTATCGTTTAATTAATTCTTTTTTGATTTTTTTGAGCTTGGAGGCAATACTGGCATCCAAAAGCTGGTCTTCGATGCGTAATTTAAAGCCACCAATTATTTCGGGGTTTACCTGTTCTTTGAGATCGAGCTGAAGGTTAAATTTTTTAGCAAGTAATTGCTGAATCTCTTGGAGGTGTTCTGGGGCGAGAGGATGCGAAGTGGTGAGTATGGCTTCCTGTACAAGACTCTTCTGCTTATACATTTGTTTAAAATTCAAGCAGATGACTGGAAGCTCTGCTTCGCGTTTATTTTTGGTGAGTAAAGCAAAAAAATTGAGCGTGAAAGGATCCAGTTGATCAGAGAAAATGAGCTTAAACGCCCGCAATTTTTCACTGGGCTTGATAACCGGACTATTAAGCATGAGTGTAAATTCAGGCGATTGGTCCGAAATCAGTTTTAAAAGCTCGATGTCTTTCAGAAGTACCTCAAGCTTTCCTGATTCTTCGCCGGCCTGGTAAAGGGCTTTGGCATAACGCACGGTAATGCTGCTTTGGTTCATGTTCGAAAGAAAATCTTAATTGAGTTTGATATCGTTCAGATATTTGTTGATTAATTCTTTTTGCTCCTCAACATGGGCAAGTTTTTCACGCAATATCATTTCAGCCACCACAACCGACAGGTTGGCAATTTCTTCTTTCACTTCCTTAATGGCGGCAGCCTTTTCCTGTTTAATGGCTTCGCGTGCTTTGTCAATTTCTTTGTCAGCTTCGAGGCTTGCTTTGTTCCGGGCATCTTCGATGATACTCTCTTTCATGCTGCGGGCCTCTTTTAAAAGGTTGTCGCGCTCGAGCCTGGCCTGAGCCATAATTTTTTCGTTGTCGGCCTTTAGCTGCAACATTTCCGATTTTGCCTTTCCGGCTGCCTGAAGGGCATCTTCAATTGACTCTTCGCGGGCTTTAATAGCATTCAGTATGGGCTTCCAGGCGAATTTTTTCAAAATAAAAAAAACTATGCTGAAGGCAATCAACATCCAGATTAACGTTCCGGTATGGGGTATTAACAAATCCATGGCATCATTTTTTCGTGAATTGTAAACAAAGAGCAAGGCAACCAACCGTTGCCTTGCTCAAAAAAGCTTTTTACAGGGCTGCAAGCAAGGAGATAATCACGGCAAACAAAGCAACTCCCTCAACAAGAGCGGCAGCCACAATCATGTTCGAGCGGATATCGCCTGCTGCTTCTGGCTGGCGGGCAATGGCTTCCATGGCACTACCGCCAATTTTACCAATACCCAAACCTGCTCCGATGGCCGCAAGTCCCGCTCCAAGGGCAGCAATACCGCCACCTATGGCCGAATAATCTGCAACCGCTGCTGTTGCCTCCTGAATGAATGTTTGTAACATAGTTTAAGTTTTAATTATTAATGATGCTCTTCTACCGCCATACCGAAGTAAATGGCAGATAGAAAAGTAAAAACATAAGCCTGAATAAAAGCAACCAGTAATTCCAAAAAGCTCATAAAAACAATAAAGCCAATGGAGACAACCGATACTCCATAAGCCAAAGGTTCGCTCATTTCTTTAAAAATAAAGATCAGTGACAGAAAACCCATGGCAATAATATGTCCGGCAGTAATGTTGGCGAATAGCCGCACCATCAGAATAAATGGTTTGGTAAATACACCTATAGTTTCGACAAGGGGCATAATGGGCATTGGTGGTAGTTTAAGCCACAATGGCACCCCGGGGGTATTAAAAATATGTTGCCAATAGCTTTTACTTCCCCGCAGGGTAGTAATCACAAAAGTAAAGAGGGCCAGCACCATGGTAACGGCTATATTGCCGGTTACGTTAGCACCACCTGGTGGAATAGGTATTAATCCAAGTAGGTTGTTGATCAGTATAAAGAAAAAAACTGTAAGCAGGTAAGGCATAAAACGTTCATAATGCTTGGCACCAATAGAAGGCTTGGCAATGTCATCGCGCACAAAAAGTATCACTGGTTCGAGCCACGATTGCAGGCCTTTTGGGGCATGATTCGGTTTGCGTTGGTAAGCTTTTGCTACCGAAAGGAACATCCATAGCAACAAAGCAATGCTAAATAGCAGGGCGGCAATATTTTTAGTGATTGATACATCAAACGGAACCTCTTCGCTGCCATCGGCAAGGGTTTCTATTATCTTGCCCTTATGATCTCCCTCGTTTGCAATTTGAAATCCTTTGAAGGTGGCGTGGCCATGTTCGAATTTGCTGGAAAGAAATGCATGAAAACCGCTTTCCTTGCTGAAAAGGATAACTGGCAAGGGAATGCTGATGGATTTTTTCCCGATATCGAGCAGGTGCCAGTCGTAGGCATCGCTGATATGGCCAAACATAAAACTGCTAGGGTCGAATTTTTCGTGCTCTTTGAGCGTTGAATTTTCATTACCGGAAACAGGTTCTGAGGCAACAAGAAATTGGCTGGACAGGAATAAAGCAATAATAAAACCAGTAAAAAACGTCTTCATACCCGGCTTTGTCGAGTTAATAATTACATTATCACCAGAACCTCATTTAAAACGATCAGAATAACAAATGCTTTAATAAGAACACTTTAAACATGAAATACATCTGTTGGCAACCACATTTAAAGTTAATAAACTATTTATAAATTCCATGAATTGGGCTACGAACTTTTCTGCTGCTTCAATAAATTGGATAAAATTACCAGGGTAAAGGCAATATACAAAAGGAAAAGGAAGCCGGTAAAAAGTATTCTTTGGCTTTTTTCCTTTTCAATTATGAAGTACACCACACTTATGAGCAGGTAAGAAAAGAATTTAATTCCAAAAAGCACAGTAAGTAAACTTTGGATGGAGGCAGTGGAGGTTTTTCGGGCATGGAAAGCAATGCCTGTATAATTGATAAAAAAGCCAAAAACAGGCAGCAGTAGAAAAAACCAACGCGAGGAGGCAGGTGAAAGGCCCACTTGAAGGTAGAAAGCTAGTAAAAGTCCAAAAAAGAGCACCAAGGCTGACTGGAATGTAGCTTTATTTTTTAGGGGTATCATTCGGGCGAAGCAGGTCTTTTATTACAAAATAGATGGCAGCAAAAACTGCAAATACCGAGAGCAAAAGGGTAAAAAGCACAGAAGTTTCAAACCTTTTATCAAGCCAGATGCCACCAAAAACTCCTGCAAGAATTATTGCAGCCATTTCAAAGGCAAGACCCGAATAGCGTCCTGCCTGTGCGAGTTTATTAAGCGGTTTTTTATCAGGCTTTTTTAACTTCGGGTTGAACAACATCATTGGTCATTTGACAATTACCTGTAAACCTTGCTCCAGGCTCAATGGCAAGACGTTTGGAAGAGATATCGCCCAGTATGCTCGAAGTACTTTTAAGAGTTAAAAGCTCGGAAACGGTAATTTTTCCTTCTACTTTTCCTTCCACATCGCAGTTTTTACAATGTATTTCGCCCTTTACTTCTCCTGAGGTACCCACAATTAGTTTGCCTTTTGTTTTAAGATTGCCAACGAGGGTACCTTCAAAACGAAAATCGCTGTTGGTGTCAATATCTCCTTTAATGGTGGTTCCTGCAACTATTCTGTTTACTGCAACTTCGCCAGGTTCAAAAGTTTTGGCCATTTCAATATTTTTTGTGGTTAAAAAACAAATATAAGAAAAATCAGCTTTGCTGAGCATAACGAAAAATAATCCGGATTATTTCCTGGAATATTTTTTATTCGTGAAATCGTGTGCGCGGGTAAATACCCCGCCTCTTGAGGCGAATAAAATAAAATCCTTTGCAGAAACCCCTTCAGCTTGCTGCGGGGAGCTTCATTGAGGATTATAGGCCCATTTAAGGTATATACTGCCAAAGGTAAAACCAGCGCCAAAGGCAGTGAGAATAATGTTGTCGCCTTTGCTGAGTTTTTTTTCAAAGTCCCAAAAACAAAGTGGTATAGTGGCTGCTGTGGTATTTCCGTAGCGCTGAATATTTACCAAAACCTGTTCGTTGCTTATACCCATACGCCGACCTACGGCTTCGATGATGCGTAAATTGGCCTGGTGCGGAATGAGGTAAGCAAGTTGCTCTGGCAAAATGTGGTTTCGGTTCATGAGTTCAACCGATATGTCAGACATTTTCGAAACGGCTGCCTTGTATACTACCTGACCTTCCTGGTAAACAAAATGCTCCATATTGTCGATAGTCTCGTGTGAAGGTGGACGCAAAGAGCCTCCTGCTTTCATGTGCAGGTTGTTAATTCCACTTCCATCAAAACCAATAATACGGTCAATAACACCCACATCTTCTGTGGTTGGTTCAACAAGCACAGCCGCCGCCCCGTCACCAAAAAGCGGACAGGTTGTCCGGTCGGTATAGTTGGTAATGGCCGACATCATATCGGCCCCCACAAGAATGGCCTTTTTGTAAGCTCCCGATTCGATCAGTCGGCTTGCAATTTCGAGTCCATATATAAAACCCGAACAGGCTGCACTGAGGTCGAAGTTGAAGGCGTTTTTTAAGCCGAGTTTATACCCTATGATATTGGCAGTAGACGGAAACTGCATGTCGGACGTAATAGTAGGGCAAACTAACAGATCAATTTCTTCCGGATCGGTTTGGGTTTTATCAAGAAGTTCCTGAATGGCTCTTACCGCGAGGTCGGAAGTGGCTTTGCCGGGTTCTTTAAGAATACGTCTTTCCTTGATACCAATTCGCTGCATGATCCATTCGTCGGAAGTGTCTACCATCCGGCTGAGCTCTTCGTTATCAAGAATATACTTGGGTACGTATCCACCTACCCCGGTAATTGCGGCACGAATACGAGTCATCTATTCAAATGCTTGTTTTATTCTTTCGGTAAGTTTCGATTCCACCACATTGGCAGTATGCATAATCATACTTTTTATGGCCTTGGCATCGGAGTTGCCATGTGCAATGATGGCGGGCGCATTGATACCCAGTACGGGGGTTCCGCCATAGAGTCGCGAATCGAATTTATTGAAGAAAGGGTCGGCAATCTTTCGTGAGCTGATGAGGTGAAAAAATGCCTCAGCGCTTTTTAAAATGGTATTGCCAACAAAACCATCGCATACAATCACATCCACCTCTTTGCTGAAAAGGTCGGTACCTTCCACATTGCCTATAAAGTTGAAGTCCTTTGTGCCCTTCATGGCCTGATAGGTGGCTTTTGTAAGGAGGTTGCCTTTTTCTTCCTCTGCACCAATATTGAAAAGTGCTACCCGTGGTTTTTCGATGTTATAGACCAGTTCGGCATACAGCGAACCCAGAATGGCATACTGATAGAGCACATCTGGTTTGCTGTCGGGGTTGATTCCCACATCGAGAAGAAGCGTAGGCTTGTCGGCATCTTTAGGCATGGGAGCCATAATAGCAGGCCTTATCACACCCGGAATGGATTTAACAATGTGCATGCTGCCTACCAGCATGGCACCGGTATTACCTGCACTGGCAAAGCCGTCGATTTTATTTTCTTTTAAATAGTGAAAACCCAATACTATGCTGGCATTGGGTTTAACTTTGAAGGCTTTGGCAGGATATTCTTCCATGCCAATATTTTCGTTTGTATGCACTATTTCGAACAAAGAGGCATCGAACCCCTCTTTTTTACAAATGGATTCAATGGCATCGCGATCGCCAAACAACACCAGGGTTGCTTTGTCTTTCAGTTCGTGATAAGCCAGTATGGAACCGAGTACGGTTTCAACAGGTGCATAATCGCCTCCAAGGATATCGACACCTATTCTCATAGTTTAGGTTTGTGGGTTAAGCTGCAGCCTCTTTTTCAATGGCAAGTTTACCTTTATAGTGTCCGCATTCCGGACATACACGGTGATATTGCACAGTGGCGCCACAGTTTTGGCATGATGCTACTGTAGGAGCAGTTGCTTTGTAATGAGTTCTTCTCTTATCTCTTCTGGTAGATGAGTGTCTTCTCTTAGGATGTGCCATTTTCTTTAATTTTTATTGTCGTCGCTTAATAAGTTTTTTAATTTCTCCCACCGGGGATCGATAATTTCTTCGCCCAGGTGTAGTTCGTGGATGGAATGTTCATTTAGTCTGGCTATCATTTCCGGATCGCATCCCGTATTTCCATTTTCATCTTCGGGATGAAAATTTTGTATGGGCAGGCTAAGTCCGATGCTGTCGATAAAATACTGTGTCATGTCGAGAAAGTCTTGGTCCGGATGCAGAAATATAACCTGATCGTCGGCTTCTTCAGGTTCTTCTTTGAACTTTACAAAGAGAGGGCCGGAAAAATGCAAAGGAAAATCGAAGTATTCCAGACAACGGTCGCATTGAATGCTAAGCGTGCCATCGAGGCTTACTTCCAGTTCGAGAAAACTGCTTCTTCGTTTAAGCATTGCTATCGCATGCACCATGCCGGTTCGAATGCCAGTCAATGAATATTCTTCAAAGAACGCTTCACCGATTTCGAAATCAAACTCGTGATCCCCTTCCTTCAGCCCTTTGAACGGGATAATATACTGATTTCCAAGTTTCAACTTCCTTTCGGTTTAAGTCGGGCAAAAGTAGAAATAATTCTGAGAATAAAAAAGAAAAAAAAGTCTTTCGGGAGTTTTTCAAAATCAGCGCCAAGAATAACATTCTGAAGTTATTTCTCAGAAAAGTGATTTTCAATTGTTTCGATCAGAGTATCGATGAAATAGTCGTCTTTTACAACATATTTTTGGGCTCCATTTTGGATAAATTCTGCGATGGTAGCCTCATTTTTCTCACGGCTCAGCGCAACGATGGTTGCTTTTGTGCCTTGCTCGCGGATTTTTTTCAGGGTATCGAGTCCCGAAAGTTTTCCATCATCACCGGAGCCCATGTAATAATCAAGCACAATAAGCTGGGGATTGAGGTATAAGTTGTTCAAGCACTCCTCGCCCGAGAAAAAAGATTTCACGACAAAACCTTCGCGACACTTGAAGGTATACTCCATGAGGTTCAGCATCATTTTATCGTCGTCGACAAAGAAGATCAGTTTGTCCATTGGTGGTGCCTGGGTTTGAATGGGCAATTATTTCTGGTTTGAATTATCACCTGGCTGTTAAAATCTGTAATTATCAATTTTAAACCAGAATTAAAGCGGGCACAAAATTTATAAATAGTTGCGAATATTAAAAATATTTCGACGATTTTCTAATTTTTGGTTTGAGTAAGGGGTAATATTTTTCCTGGTTTAGAACAATATGTGGAGATGTAGGCACATTATTTTTTTATTCAACATTATTCAATAACTTTATGTGAGTGCCAAAAAAGCAGCAGTTATTTGTTTTTGGCTTTTTTTTAGGACATTCCGAAACCCATAACACGATAAAATAATACATTTGTACAAACATAATCCAATTTGTAATGGCCGAGGTTAATGGAATTATAACACAGGTAATTGGTCCTGTAATCGACATTAGTTTTGAACAAAGCGGTGGGGTGCTTCCGAAAATTCACGATGCACTGTTCATTGATAAAGGAGAAGGCAATACCCTGGTGGTAGAATGCCAGCAGCACATAGGCGAGAATACCATTCGTACCATTTCTATGGAATCGACCGATGGTTTGCAACGTGGTATGAAAGCATTTCCAACTGGCAGCCCGATTCGGGTTCCGATTGGCGACCAGATCAAAGGGCGCCTGTTAAATGTTACCGGCGATGCTATTGACGGGCTGGGAACTTTAAACAAAGAGGGAGGTTACAGCATCCACTCCGAGCCACCCAGTTTCGAAAAGCTTTCTACTGAAACCGAAGTACTGTTTACCGGAATTAAGGTTATCGATTTACTCGAACCTTATCCAAAAGGAGGTAAAATCGGACTTTTTGGTGGTGCCGGTGTAGGTAAAACGGTCATCATCATGGAGCTTATTAACAACATTGCCAAACGATATTCTGGTTTGTCGGTTTTTGCCGGTGTAGGCGAGCGTACCCGCGAGGGTAACGATCTCCTTCGCGAAATGATTGAGTCGGGCGTTATCCGCTATGGCGAAGAATTCATAAAAAGCATGCAGGCTGGAAGCTGGGACTTGTCGAAAGTCGATCCCGAAGAACTTCAAAAATCGCAGGCTACCCTTGTATTCGGACAGATGAACGAACCTCCTGGTGCACGTGCCAACGTTGCACTTGCTGGCTTATCTGTGGCCGAATCTTTTCGCGATGGCGATGAGAAATCAGGAGGTGGACGTGATATTCTTTTCTTTGTCGACAACATTTTCCGTTTTACCCAGGCTGGATCTGAAGTATCGGCCCTTCTTGGGCGCATGCCCTCTGCTGTAGGCTATCAACCTACACTGGCCACCGAAATGGGCATTATGCAGGAACGAATTACCTCCACCACCGGTGGTTCCATTACTTCGGTGCAGGCCATTTATGTTCCGGCCGATGACCTTACCGATCCGGCTCCTGCTACAACCTTTTCGCACCTCGATGCTACTACGGTACTTAACCGCAAAATTGCTGCATTGGGTATTTATCCTGCGGTGGATCCCCTCGATTCAACTTCGCGCATTTTAACAGCCGATATAGTTGGAAAAGAACATTATAACACCGCCCAGCGTGTGAAAGAGATTCTTCAGCGCAACAACGAATTGCAGGATATTATTGCCATTTTAGGAATGGACGAACTTTCTGAACAGGATAAACTGGTTGTTCACCGTGCGCGACGTGTACAGCGCTTTCTTTCTCAACCATTCCACGTAGCCGAGCAATTTACCGGCATGGCAGGCAAGTTGGTTTCGATCGAAGACACCATAAAAGGATTTAACATGATACTCAATGGGGAAGTAGATAAATACCCCGAAGCAGCCTTTAGTTTTGTTGGAACCATCGAAGAGGCCATCGAAAAAGGAGAGAAAATGCTGGCTGATGTTTAATAAATTACTTACACCAAGTGAAGCTAGAAATTTTAACACCCGATAAAAGCCTTTTTTCCGGCAAAGTGCGATCCATTCGTGTACCCGGGGAAAAAGGCGCTTTCATGGTTTTGCTGAACCATGCCCCTATCATTTCTAATCTTGCTAAAGGAGATATCGTGTTTACTACCCAGGATTACAAGGAGGAAACCATTGCCATTGGTGGTGGAGTGATTGAAGTAAAAAAGAACAGTATTGTGGTACTTGCCGATGTTTAATAATGGAAGGTGAATGATTTATGAGGGGATTGATTTGGTTAAGTATATGCCTGATCTCAAGTCAGCTTGGAGCACAGCAAAAAGTTACCTTTTATGCTGACGACAGCCTGAAAATAACGGCCGATTTATATTTAATAGGCTTCGAAAAACCATTTGTACTCATGTTTCATCAGGCTGGATCGAGTAGAGGGGAGTTCAGTGAAATTGCACCCAAACTCATGAAACTCGGATACAATTGTTTGGCGGTTGATTTACGGTCTGGAGAAAAAAGTAATTTCATTAAAAACGAAACCGCTCTTGCTGCACGGGCTCAAAAAATTCCCAATCGCTTTATCGATGCTTCGAAAGACATAGATGCTGCTGTGAATTATGTGTTAAGATATAATCATCAACCTGTCATTCTTTTTGGCAGTTCCTATTCAGCTTCTCTCGCACTCATGAAGGCCAAACATAGTAACCGGGTAAGATCGGTAATAGCATTCAGCCCTGGTGAGTATTTCAGACCCGAGCTTGTAGTACGCGAAGAAATTGCCGGGCTCGATGTGCCTGTGTTTATAGCTGTTTCTGAAATAGAATACAGCTATGTGAATGAGCTTTCTTCGCAGGTAGCAACTGGCAAGCGGGTAATTTTTAAACCAAGCCTTACCCGCGGAGTACATGGTGCCAAAGCCCTATGGGAAAGCAACGAAGGCAGCAGCGAATATTGGTTAAACCTCACCCATTTCTTCCGGAAATTGCAGGAAGTATAATGTTAAGCCGTCCTTTTCATGACCGAAGCAACTAAACCCGTTAAATTTCTTCTCATTCGTTTTAGTTCCATCGGCGATATTGTACTCACCACTCCTGTAATCCGCAACCTGAAAGAACAAACAGTAGGCGCAGAAATACATTTTTTAACCAAGAAGAAATTTGCAAATGTGCTCGAAGGAAATCCTTACTTGAAAAAGGTACATCTTCTTGAAAACAACATCGGGTTAACTCTGCGTGAACTAAAAGAAGAAAACTTCGACTACATCATCGACCTGCACAGAAACCTGCGCAGTCAGCGTGTGAAACTAGCCTTAAAAAGGATTAGCTTTTCTTTCAACAAGTTAAATTTTCAGAAATGGTTATTGGTGAACTTCAAAATTAACCGCTTGCCTGAAAAACATATCGTGGACCGCTATCTCGATACCATTTCTTTATTTATTGATGCACCGGATAAAAAGGGACTGGATTATTTTATTCCCTCCGCACAAAACTTTCCGGAGTTACCCAAAACCCCTTACGTGGTAATCGTAATTGGGGCCAATCATTTTACCAAACAAATGCCACTCGAAAAACTTCAGTCGTTATGCAACTCAATTCACAAGCCTCAGATTCTTATTGGAGGCCCTGACGATAAAGAAAGGGCATACAGTTTAGCAAAGATGCTAAAGGTAGAACCTTTGAATTATACTGGTCGGCTGACCCTGAACCAGTCGGCAATGATAATAAGCCAGGCCGATTGGGTAATTACCCCCGATACAGGCATGATGCATATCGCCGCCGCATTCAGACGAAAAATAATCTCGTATTGGGGCAATACGGTACCTGCTTTTGGCATGGGCCCTTATCGCTCTCACGAAGCATCGGCCTTGTTCGAGGTAGAGGGATTAAAGTGCAGGCCTTGCTCAAAAATCGGTTATTCGAAATGTCCCCGAAATCATTTTAAGTGCATGAATTTGCAGGATATCGAAAAAATGGCGACACTTGCTAACAGTTAGAGCGACGGAATGCAGAAACCCTTTCAGCATAATTGCGTAAAACTTCTTGTTTGCATTGAAAAAGCAAATGCCAATTTTTTGTATCTTTAGCCGAAACTCATTGTAAAGAGCTGACAGTAAACATAGAAGTACCTTCCGATTGCCAATTAAAAGTTTGGTATTTTACAGAGGAGGTGCGTTTCAGGGGTTCACAATAAATGTATATTTGTATACCATACAATCTTAAGCAGAATATTCAGTTATATAATTGCGGTAATTAATATTTATACCAAATGGCCGGACTTAGAGCTTTATTGGGATTATATCCGAAAACAACCACCTACGAAGAGCAATGCATTGAACTCCGGAAAGAATTCAGTGCCTTGCAATTGTTTGCCACTTCAGAAGAGCTGAGGCATTTTCAGGAATTAGAAGAAACGGTCACTTCCGAAAAATTTAAGCTTCGCCGTGAAGAACTCTTGAGAATAAAATACAAAGGAACCGAAGCCTTCGACAAGGAACAGACTTACCAAAGACTTCATAAGGATTCAGAAATCAAGCTGTACTATAAAACCTTGCTTTCTGACACCCTAAAACTTTATTTCGAGATACATGAATCGGAACAACTCAAGCAACTGCATCGCTTGCAGGAGTTTGTTAATTCAGATGCTTTTCTGAAAGAGAAAGCACATTACCAACAATCGGCAAAAAAAAGGTTCGAGCTTTCTGAGCTAGGCCAGGAACTCTACAAATACAACGATCAAAGTCGGTCGACGGAGATAAAAAGCTATTTTAAGTTTATTTCAGATAAGCGCTATCCCGATTACAGCCAGCTTAGCGGATCGGAGAAACTTGCCAGGTACGAAGAGCTTAAAACTATTGTAGAATCGCACGAATTCGTAAGCGCAAAAAAATCTATGTCGAAGGCCGAATTCCAAGCTTCTGAAATGGGAAAACAATGGGTTGAATACCTCAGCTTATCGAAATCGAAAGACATCAGGAATTATATTCAACTCGAAGCATCGGCATTAAAAAAATATTACGATACCCTGCACAACAGTGCTGAACTCAGCGCTTATGAAGAACATGAAAAATTTGTGCTTTCTCATGATTTTGCGCTGAAAAGAAAGGCCATTCTCAGCGAATCCTTCAGCGATACAGAAGCCTATAAAAAGCTTCATGAATTGGAGTTGTTGCAAAAATCTCCGAACATGAAGTCCTACTTTTCTTTTAGTAAATCGAAAGAATTTGAGAACTACAACCGGATCCACCAGAGTGAAAAATTGTTACGTTACAAAGAGCTTTCGGAATATGTGAAGAGCGAGGAATTTTTAACCGAAAAAGCCTACCTTAATCTTTCGCCCCAAGTGCGTTGGAAACAATCGGAAGAATACAAACAGCTCGATGAATACAACCAGCTAAAAGGCTCAGAGAAAATAAAGTGGTTTTATTCGCAATACAATGCCAAGCGTTTTGAATGGTTGCGCACCTGGTCGATTAGTTTTTCCGATGAATTTGATTCTGGTAAACTCGATAAAAGCAAATGGTTGACCCGCTATTTTTGGGGTGATAAGATGCTACAGAAAAGTTATTCGCTTGCCCACGAAAAACATTTCATTACCGATGGCAATAACCTCGATTTAAGCGCGGCACATTTAAAAATTATAACCCGCAAAGAAAAAGCCGATGGCTTGAAATGGAATCCTGAATTGGGTTTTGTGCCTTCGAGTTTCGAATATACTTCGGGTCTGGTGAACACTGGCAACAGTTTCCGTCAGCAATATGGTTATTTCGAAGCGAAAATAAAACTTAGTGCCAATAGCAAGATTCTTAATGCCTTTTGGATGGTTGGCGATGAGCAAACCCCGCACATCGACGTGGTAAAAGCCAACGGAAAATGCAGCATGGGTATTCATACCAATCAGGTATCATTCAAAAAAACCCTGGGGCGTTCGAAATTTGCTGCGGACTATTTTATTTATGGCATGGAATGGTCGGCCAACCGCATTGCATGGTTTATCAATGGTCTGGAAGTGGCTTCTACCAACACCAACATACCCCAGCAGCCCATGTACATTGCGCTGAGTGCCGGATTGTACGAAGATTTGCTGGATAATAACATGCCGGCGATGGAAGTGGATTGGGTACGGTGCTATAAAAAGGTAAAAGAGTAAACTAGTAAGCCTGCTTTCTTAATACATAAATTACAGAACTTGCCGTTTTAGGACAAATTAAGCTCTTTAGGTTGGAAACAAAACCAATCAGAAAGCCGAGTGGTAAAGCCAGTCGGCTTTTTTTATACCGCAGGCTCAGGAGCGAGTTGTAATAGGCATCGAAAGGCAAACGTTTGATTTGTTGCACCGAAAAACCGCTTTTAAGTGCAAAGGCAGTAAATGTTTTAGGAGTAAAGTGCCAGATATGCCTTGGCACATCGTAAGCTGCCCAATAGGCTTTAAAAAATTGCGCGTCGAGCGAACTGCAATTTGGCAGAGCAATTACCAGAACACCTTCGTTTTTAAGTGCACAGTGTATCCAGGCCAGGTAACGTGCCGGATCGTGAAGGTGCTCCAGCACATGCCATAGCGTGATTACGTTGTACTGATCCGTATGG
Organism: Bacteroidota bacterium; assembly: GCA_016699695.1. Taxonomy (NCBI): domain Bacteria; kingdom Pseudomonadati; phylum Bacteroidota; species Bacteroidota bacterium. Next base: position 1,738,182 of record CP065006.1, on the reverse strand, counting down.
TCTTCGGCAAGCACCTTTTCAGGTTCTTCCACCGGCAAGTGAAATTGTTCGCGGGCAAATTTGCGGGCATTGGCATCTGGTTCCAATCCCTTGCTGTGATAACCCATTTTGTGCATATAATTTGCAAAATGGCCGGTACCGCACCCTATATCCAATAATTCTTTTCCATCGGTATATTTCTTAATAAGCCTGTATTTTCGGTGCAGCATAATGTTGCGCACCGTATGGTAAAGTTTATTGGTGATGCCTTGCCGGGAATTGGAATGCGAAATGTAGGTCTCGCTTTGATAATAAGGACCTATTTCGCTTGCAGTTGGAATGTGTTGAGTAAAAATAAATCCACAATCCTTGCAATGATAGAGTTCGAAGGTTTCGCCGCTAACAAAGTAATCTTTGCAATTTATAAATGGGGTGATGGAATTACTCTTGCAAACAAGGCAATTTTGATGTGTTTGTTTCATTATCAGATAGTACTAGAAAGGTATTAATAATAAGAAAGGTTGCTCCACTAAAAGCTGGGCAAATGTAACAAAAAACCGAAACAAGCCCGGGTATGTATGGACTTTTAGTTTTTTTTGAGACGGTTTGCGAGTTGCATTAAAAAGTAGCTGAGTTCACTCTGTACAGTTGCAAAATCGGCGAGTATATCACTTGAATACACAAAGCCAAGATGAAGTAATAAGTCGCCTTCGGGTAAACCCTGTATGAATGTTTGTTTTTTAAGCCTGTAGGCCTCACGAATGCGTCGTTTGAGGAGGTTACGCTTTACGGCCCTGCGGAAGTTCTCCTGACTTGACCACTTTAGTGCGGAAGATTTAGAGATATATGAAAATCTTATGGGCTAGTTTGGCGATAAAAATAAACTATGCCGTTTTAGAGACAAGACACTTCGTAATTTGGTGTTTTTACATAGTATACTGCTTTTTGCACTTATTTTATTTAGAACGAAACTAAATAGGATCGATTAGTGACATTTATCATGCTATTTTGGTGACATTTTATACCTTAATGGTACTTATTTGCACAGTGATTAGTGTTTGAAACGAAGTTATGTTTTACACTTTTTGTTTAAAAAGTATACAGGAATTTACCGGTTATTGAAATTTATTGGAAATACGGTTTAAATTATAGGAAACTGCTGGTAATAAGTTTACAACAATTGAAATAACGTTAACATTTATTTTATAACCTAAATCCAAATTATCATGAAAAAGTCAAAAAAATTTCTAATTCTTTCATTCTTTCATTCTTTCATTCTTTCATTCTTTCATTCTTTCATTCTTATTTGTAGTTAGCATTAACGCACAGGTTAAAGTAGGAAGTGCCGGTAATATGACCATTACCACAAATAGTAGTTCGCCTTTGTCATTTAATAATACCACTAATTCCTGGCAGTACTTGCAATTTCAGCAAAATGCTACCCGAAAGGCATGGATGGGTTTAAACTCAACGAACGATTTTTGTATCTATAAGGAAAATGGCGGAGGAATAAAGTTAAGCGGAACCACAAATCTATACTATAGTGTAGGCGACGCTTGGGCAAACGCATTTAGAAGCAATGTAACAGGAAGTTATGTAAAAAGTATGATTGTTTCCTTAAATGGTGACGAACGTTTTTATGTTACCGGTAATGGCGAGGTTTGGGCAAAAGGATATTTACAAAGTTCCGACAAAAACCTTAAAAAAGATATTACTAAGATAGATAATGCACTCGAAAAAGTATTACAACTAGAAGGAGTAAGTTATTTGTATAAAGATGCTGTTGAAGCCGACTCCTCAAATATGGAAGGATTTTTTGAAGCTGATTCAAACCTGGCGGGAGAAGATTTTTCTTCAGAAGGCTCCAATACGAATAAAAGTACACCTGACACCGCTTTAAATGCAAGAATAGAAAAGGAAAAAGCCCGTAAACATCTTGGTTTAATTGCTCAGGACGTTGAACCCATTGTACCCGAAGTGGTGCGCACTTCAGCCGATGGCACCCTGGCGATTGATTATACAAGCCTTGTAGGCCTGCTTATAGAGGCCATAAAAGAGCAGAATATTGAAATTGAAAAACTAAAAGCAGCAAATAAACAGGAACCGAAGTTAAAAGCTGCCAGCAACGATTTTCAGGAAAGCTTTGAAAATACCGCTACTCTTTCGCAAAACAAACCCAATCCGTTTAACCAGGAAACTACCATTGATTTCTATCTTACTTCTACAATAAGTAATGCAACTATCTATATTTACGATTTGCAGGGCAAACAACTAAAAAACATAAGCATTGCTCAACGCGAATATGGCAGTGTAACTATTTATGCCAACGAACTGCAACCCGGCATGTACAAATACGCATTGATAGCCGATGGAGTAATTGTGGGTGCAAAGACAATGATATTAACGAATTAATAAAGGAATTATGAAACAGATTCTTTTTTTTATACTAACTATTTGTGGCATTATAGAAATATGTGCCCAACAAGAATTTGCTCCAATTGGTGCGGTCTGGTATTTCGACAAAGTTGAAGATTTGAACCCACCAGATGAAGGCTATGTAAAATTCACTTCTATTAGAGATACAACAATAAACAGTTTATCTGCCAGAATAATACATATGATTTACTACACATCCAATGGTGATTCAGTAGATTGGGGAAATGAATTTATACACCAATCGGGCGATACTATATTTTATTGGGCCGATAACCTTTTTAAGGTTCTCTATAATTTTTCTGATGAAAAAGGAGATAAAATGAATTTTTACAGTGATGGAATTAATCCATGTTCTGATGAAAAGTCAGGAAGTGTGTTAATTGATTCAATTTATACACAAACAATAAATAATGTTGAATTAAAGGGGTTGATTTGTTCGCCTACCGATTATTCTGTATGGCAATATTACCGTATCGTTGAAAAACTGGGGAGCTACTCTGGTTTTTATCCGGAATATGTGAATACTTGCGAAATTATGGATGACCTTCCAGCTATTGGTAGTTTAAGGTGTTATTCTGATAATGAGCTTGGGTTATACAAAATAGGCACGAAACCTTGCGATACGCTTATAGCTTATAATACAAATTTCGAAACAGTCAATACTTCAAATTCATACTCCATATACCCAACAAAAACAAATGAAAAGATTACAATCGAGATAAATTCATTGACTTCATCTGATGCTCAAATAGAAGTATACAATATTTATGGCCAACTTCTATCGATAAATAAAATTTCTTCCACCTTGACAACTATTGATATTTCTGGTATTAGTGAGGGTATATATACAATCAGAATAATTCAAGATGGTAAGCTAACAACAACAAGAAAATTTATAAAATTATGAAACGAGCTTGTTTATATCTAAATACCTCTGAATACGGATCATTCGGAACGAGCTTAATCCGACCTTTAAAAAATAATTTTGTTCGGATAAAAAGGCAAAGTATACTACTTATTCTATTAATAGTAATTACAACTTGCGTTTTCTCGCAAGAGTGGGAAGAGAATGATATAATTGACGATCCAACCCAATATAGCCCAGCTTCCCCTTCAATACCCAATTTTAAATCAACCGATGTAATAAAATATCTTCGTGTTAATGTTCATTATATATTAAAGGATGATGGATCCGGAAATTTTGCAAAAGACTGGGATGGAGTAAATCCTTCCAATAGCTATAATGGTTACAAGCATGCAGAAGAGTTAATATATTATTGTAATAATGCTTTAGCCAATAATCAGTTAATGAGGCTTCAACCCACACCGACAGTTCCAGCTTTACCTATAAATTACAGGTATGTACTTAACGGAGTATTTTTTCACGAAGATACCGACCTGTATGAAAATGGGGGTATAGGTTCACTCGGATATTTTACTAAAAATAATGGGGCAGCTATTAATTTATTTTTAACCACCTGGGGTAATGGTGGTGGGGTAGCATATTTAAATGGTTCAATTGCTGAATCTCATGGTTATTATAATAATTATTTGAGATATCTGAGTGATGGTGTTTGGTGGAATATTACTAATGGTTTTGACAAAATTGTTAACCATGAGATAGGACATAACTTATCATTATATCATCCAACTCGTAAAAATCAGGGTGCTTGTTGTGATGGGGTTACTGCTAGTTATTGCGATGACAATTGCGAAGATACCCCCACTTGGGAGGAATTGCATAATCGTGGAATAGTAGATCCATGTTGTTGGGGTGGGCAATTTTGTTCAAATAATTTAATGGATTATAATGCAGACATGTCAGCGATTACACCATGTCAGATTAGCACAATACATTCGCATATCGAAAACTTTAAGACAACTTTCTATCCTTGTTTTTATGCATCAGCGTTATATAGTATCCAGAGTAATATTTATCAAAACGAATCCATTATTGCGCGTAACGTTACTATTCCAGCAGCCTATAGAATTAAAGTAACAACCGGTAACGCGTTGTATATAAATACAGAATTATTTGAAATCAATGGAGAGTTTGAGGTTGAGAAGGGCAGCATTTTAGTTGTGAATATTACTCCTGCTTGCAACTAGTTTCAACAAAACATAATAAAAGATTGAGTAAAGCCTTAATAGCAGTGTATTCGCTTAGTTATGTACAAATACGCACTGGTAGCCGATGGAGTAATTGTGGGTGCAAAGACAATGATATTAACAAAGTAAAAGAATGAAATTTCCAATAATCAGTATACTCCTTTTTGCGAGTAGCATAGTATCATCGCAAAGCACAGAGTTCTGAGTAAGTTGCGGCAGTGATACTTCCTTCTGTGTTGGTTCGTATGCAGATACTATATTTATTGGTTCGCAGGTTGAATTATTCAACGGTGTTGCACCCTATACCTATGTTTGGAGTTGTGATCCAAAAACTGTATCATCTACTTTAACATTTACTGCAAGTGATTATTTAAACGATACAAGTATCGCAAATTCATTTTTAATTGGATATGGTAAAGAAAATAGTCCTTGGGGCTTTTATTTATCGGTTCAGGATAGTGAGGGAAATATAGCTGTCGATACCATTATTATAAAATGTTCGAGTTTTATTTATCTTACAGCAGAATATGTGTTTTATCTTTCTAAAGGGGATAGCATTCAATTTTTTGATAATATTTTTGTTGGTGGAGGTATTCCACCGATAGAATACTATTGGACGCCATCCAAATGGCTGGATGATTCTGCAAGAATAAATGCATGGTGCAAACCATTGGAATCGACAGAATATAGTCAATATATAATTGATTCGGCCGGCTGTAATAGCGGGTCAAATACAGGATATTTTGTTTTCGTCAATCCTACTTCAGCACAAAATATTCATGATGAATCTGAAAATCAACTAAATCTGCAGCAGCATGGCAATAGCTTGGTTTTTAATAATCCGCATAACAAAAGGGCAACATTTTCTATTTATACTATCGATGGAAAAAAAATAGTTACAAGCCATACTACGAATTCCCACATCGATATTTCTTCCTTAATAGATAATGGCAGTATGATTATCTGCGTCTTATCCATGGAGGGAGTTACAACAGTGATTAAGGCATTTAACATTTTTGAAATGAGGCTTGTAAAATGCAAGCTAGATGAGCTTGAATTATACCCAGGTGTGGCTTTTGTCTCACCTGGGTAATATCTTTAAACATTAAAGTCTGGCTATATTTGTTAAGTGGTTGACAAATTAATAAACCAAAGCAAGCATAAGCAAAAATTGGTTTTTAGTTCTTTTTGAGACGGTTTGCGAGTTGCATTAAAAGGTAGCTGAGTTCACTCTGTACAGTTGCAAAATCGGCGAGTTCATCACTTGAATACACAAAGCCTAGATGAAGCAATAAATCGCCTTCGGGTAAACCCTGTATAAAAGATTGTTTTCGGAGCCTGTAAGCTTCTCTTAGTCGCCTTTTTAGGAGGTTACGCTTTACGGCCCTGCGGAAGTTTTTTTTGGATACTGAAAACATCACCTGTACCGGCACCTCGTGTTTAACCGGATGGATAAGGTACACCAAACGAAGGTGCTCGCTGCGCAACCAACGTCCATTGCTAAACAGATTTTCGATCTGTTTTTCGAGGCAAAGATGTTCTTTTTTATGAAAGGTAAAAATCCCTGGCATACAGGACCAAGGTAAGCACTTTCGGCGAAATTTGTTGGCAGTTGAAAACGGAATTCAAAACTGAGGCTATAAGCGCAGTCAAAAAAAATGACCGCCCATGGATTTTCAAGAGCGGTCTGTGGTATGTTCTTCGATAGCTTTATCGCATGAGCGGGTCAGCACCAATGCTTCCTTCAATGTCTTCGATAAACTTGTCTGACTGAATGTAGAGCAACCTCAATTTAGCAGCATCAAATCGCTCCACGAGGTTCATTTTGCGAACAATTTCAGCATTGTTGGGGTTAGCAATGAAGTTCTCCGTGTAATCAAGTTGATCCTTGATAGTGCGTTGCGAAATTTCTTGTTTGCGTTTAAGCCTGTCTTTATACCAGCTGCTTTTTACCACATACTCGCGTTCGAACATCTTACGAAGTTCCGGATGGCTTATATCTTTACCTTCGTACTGTCCATAAGCCATCACATGCAATAATATTTTCAACGGCGGAATGGCGGCTTCCACACTGCCATCTTCGAAATAGCTGAGGGCTACTTTGCGCTGTGCTTCAACAATGTTGTCAATTCCGTCGACATATTCATCCATGTTTTGCAATTCAGGCTTCAGCATTTTTTCGTTAAACACTGCCAAAGGCTCATCGAACAGCCGGTTCATACAGCGGAAGGCGAAATTTTCAGTAATCCTGTATCCAAGCCGACTGGCCAGCACTTTCTTTCCCTTGTATTCGAAATCATTCAATTTCTCGAGACTTCCATTTCGGATCAGCAGTTTAGGATCGCGGTCTTCCGGTACGAGACGGGCCCATATTTCTGGAACCAGGATGCTGATATCGTGATCGAAGCGGTATTCGGAACCAATATAGCCTGCCGCTGAACTAAAGCCCTGGTATTCGGTAAGTATAAAAGATAAAAGGGCATTGTTCAGGTCGGTAGTCGGAATGAGCATATTAAACGGTCCTTTTGTGAGGGCTCCTTCCGAGCCTGCACCTGTGGTAGAGGGCGATTTACCGGTTAAGCTGCAGATAAAATCCATAAACAATTCGGGCAATTCCTGATAGTGTATAGGGTTGTAAACTGCAAGAGGCCGAATGTTGGCTTTAAGATCGGCAGGATTATTTCTGCGCCCGGGCAGCACGGCATTTACCGGGAAGTATACCGGTTCGTTCGATTTAATTTTTCGGTGAAGCCGCATACCAATTTCTGCAGTGTAAGATTCCAGGTTCTCCTCGGCAAAACGGTTCCGTTCGAGGTAGCGTGGATTGTTTGTGGGTTCACCATCAACAATACGTGTATGAGAAGGGGTTACGAAGTAACAATCTTCTTCGCTTTCAGCTACACTGCTAATAAATGTTTTTACCGGCTGGGTATATTTATCGAAGTTGATGGTATCTTCCAGTAGCTCTATTGCATCCTTGCGTGTAAGGGGTTCATAGTTGGTAAGAAAGGTTCCGTCCGAGACAATGTCGGATTCAGCACCTTTGTCATAACCCCTGATAACGGCATCGTCAGGACGCTGAAAGAGGTAACTTTCGCAGTTGGTCACGATTTTTACGCTCTTATTGGTGTATTCCGGGTTCAGGCCTTTTAAAAGCTTGCTCGATACTGTAATGGAAGCAGTGATATCGTCTTCCATCTGAATTTTCTGGCTGGGAATAAAGTCAGAACGCAACTTATGCAAAAACCAGTTGCCTTCATTGTTAAAACCAATACGCACGAAACTGGCTATAACAGGCTGGTTTTTGTGCAAGAGGGCATTACCCTGGCGACCGTTCACAATTTCAACACTAAATTGGTCTTTCCAGTTGGTAGTGGATTCATCGGCACGGTAAAGGCGTTTTACAAATAGTGCCAATGCTCTCACCTGTTCAGGAATTTCCGAGAGAAATTTGTTGTACTCGTCGTTATATTGTTCCGAAGGGGTGAGCAGTTTCACTGCCGACCCAAGGGCACGCATCGGACTAAGAAAGGGCCTTGAAGGCTGGGCATCGGGGCGCATGGTCTTCCAGCGGTATGTATAATCGTAATGGATCAGCCTATCTACTTGCTTAAAATCCTTTTCGAAGTCTTGTATGTAAAAAGTTCCGTCTTTAATGGCATTTTGCATCGACTTCGAAATCTCTGATTTTCCGCCACCCGACACAGTGCTGGGTTTATGGCAAAACGTTCCTTCTGCATCGGTGTGTATAATGCGCCATAAATTCTGTGAGTGGTTTTTGGTTAGCTGAAATTTATGGCCTGTGGGATGAATGTATACCTTTTCGGGTGAAAGTTTCAGGCTAAACAGGCTTCCATTGAGCATCCAGCTTACACTGTTGGTATTGACATCGAAATTGGCATTTTCAGGGATAAAGGTCAATTCCGGATATTTTTTATCGATGGCATATTGGTGAGGAAAAACTTCGATACGGTCGCCGAGCAGTTCGGTAACTTCCTTAAATGTATAGGTACCCTTGATTTTGCTTGCGAAAACTTCGCCATATACTTTGTCGCTCATATTGGCACGCGGAAAGGCGATGGCACCACCTGCATGTTCCTCTTCCACCAGACCGTAAAGGTTGGCGGCATAACCTATCTGTGTTTTTATCTCTTTTTTCGAATAACCGTAATAATTGTCGGCGATAAGAGTAATCACTACTCCCTGGTCGTCGCGACAGGTAAGTTTAAAAGCACCACCATCGTTGTACAACTCATCGGGGTTTTTATAGCACATGCCGTCTTTTCGCTGACGCTCGGTGGCCTTGTCGTAATGCGGCAGGCCAATGTCTTTTTTCTTCAGGCTGGTAAGATGGGGCGCGAGTATGATGCAGCCTGTATGGCCCGACCAATGGTCGATATCGAGTGCAGCATCGTTAATGGCTAGGTTAGGATCGCCGGCATTTCCAAATATCGATTCCACAAAATCGAGGTTGCTTACCAGGCTGCCAGGCGCAAAAAACCTGATTTCCATGCTCTTTTGCTTAATCACTCCTTTCACTTCGGGGCAAACAACGGGTCTAAGCAGCAAAGAGACCATAACATGGGCTTTCAGATCTTGTTTGGATGTAAAAGGCAATATTTTAAGTTGTTCCGAAGGGTGAAGTGCTTCGTAAAGCATGTGGGCAAAAGTAAGTTTTGGGACTTCCTTTTTATCAAGAGGTACAGGGAGGCCGCCTTCTACGATATGAAAGGTTCCTTTTGTAGTGCGCTTGTCCTTGGCGGGATTATTTAAAATACCCTGTTTTAGGCGGTACGAGCTTACAAGCTCATTTTTAAAGGTATGGCCATTGGGCGGAAGGCTCACTTCGCGGCCCATCCCCTTTTGGTTCAGCACAAATGTGTCATTTGGCAATCGAAGGTCCTTGCTAAAGTGAATATCCAGCAGGTATTTGTCGATGAATTTCTGGATACGCGAATCGGCCGGGCAAAGATGTCCGGAAAGTAAGCGCGATTTTTCGCGGAAACTACTGATAAGCCCCTCGGTGAGGCTGATAAACTTTTCGTTCGAAAATTTGGTTTTCGAATTGTATTCATCACGGTACAGGGGCTGGCCAAGCGCTGCAAGTTGCAGATTGATATATTGAATGAGGTCTTTACGGTCTTTTTTGATTGTTTTCCTTAGTTTGTTCGTAGAATTTTCCATAATGAACCCTTGTTTATTTGAACTGCAAAAATAGTCATTTCGAATTTATCTGCCATGCCTTCTTGTTTCCTTCTGGGTTCTATTCCCGTTAAGTTTTAGTTAAAAATCTAGAAATAATGGCTGCATTGTTCGATCAAAAAAAAGTAAACGTAATTTTCCGAACAGGATGATTTTAAAGGTTTCAATAGAAAAATTCCTTAAAAACTCCGACTTTTTAATTTCGCTTTAAAGTGTAAATATTTGAAAAACAATTATATAAAATAGTTCGGTGGTGATAACAAGAGGTTTTCATCCTTACTTTTTGAAAAGACAATAGGAACGAACAAGGATAGGTTATGGTTTTACAAGGTTCGTTTCGTATCGTCTATTATTTTCTGCTTTTCATAAATTCTGAACCCATGGATTTTAAGTAAACCAAAAGTGTGCAACAAATAATATTATCTTTGCAGGCCCGGATACCCCGGACTGATTTGAAGAATACAATGAAAAAGTACGATCCCCTGAAACCATATGGTAACCGCCAGAACGAGTTTGACAAGAGATACCTCGAAATGGCGCATATCTGGTCGAAAAATTCCTATTGCAAGCGGCGGCAGGTAGGTGCCCTGATTGTAAAAGACCGCATGATTATTTCCGATGGATACAATGGTACGCCTGAAGGGTTCGAAAATGTTTGCGAAGACGAGAACAACATAACCAAACCATACGTGTTGCATGCCGAAGCTAATGCCATAACCAAAGTTGCCAAGAGCAATAACAGCAGCGATGGGGCTACCTTGTATATCACCACCTCACCTTGCGTGGAGTGTTCGAAATTAATTATTCAGTCAGGTATCCGTCGGGTGGTATTTTGCGACACCTATCATTCCGACGAAGGAGTTAAACTTTTGCACCGGGCCGGAATAGAAGTAGTTTATTTAGAGATTTTATAACATGGAAAGAAAAAACCTTCTTCGAATATTTTTACCTGCCATTATAGCCTTGAGCCTTGTGGCGGGAATGTTTATTGGCCGATATTATTATCAGGGCCGTCAGGATCAGGCCTACATTGTGTATCCGCGTGCCGATAAACTCTCGGGTGTAGTCAATTATATTTCGAAAGAGTATGTGGACCCTATACAAAAGGATGAATTTGTCGAAAAAATCATTCCTCTTATACTCGACGAACTTGACCCGCATTCGCAATACATTCCTGCCAGTGAATTTCAGGCAGTAAACGAACCACTCGAAGGAAACTTCAGCGGCATTGGCGTACAGTTTAACATGCTCAACGATACACTTGTAGTATTAAAGGCCATTGCCAATGGCCCTTCGGAAAAGGTGGGCATTATAGCGGGCGACCGGATTGTAATGGTCGATAGCAACACTGTGGCAGGGGTTAAAATGCCCAGTGATTCGATTGTTAAAATGCTGAAAGGGCCCAAAGGAACAGTGGTAAGAGTGGGAGTTGACCGCCATGCGGTGAAGGATCTGGTGTTTTTTAACATTACCCGCGATAACATTCCTCTCTATAGCATAGACGTTTCTTACATGATGACCGAAGAAACAGCTTATATACGCATTAACAATTTTTCGCGTACAACTTATGAAGAGTTTGCCTCGGCTATAACCCGGTTAAAGTCGGCTGGGATGAAAAAACTGGTATTGGATTTAAGGGGCAATGGAGGTGGCCTGCTTACTACCGCAGCCATGGTGGCCGACCAGTTTCTGAACGAAGGTCAACTGATTGTGTATACCGAAGGTAACGCCCGCAAGAGGGAAGATTTCAAAGCTACCAGCGGCGGACTTTGCCATGGCATAGAAACAGCCGTGCTCATCGACGAATCGTCGGCTTCGGCCAGCGAAATTCTTGCCGGTGCCTTGCAGGACAACGACCGCGCAGTGGTAATTGGCAGGCGTTCCTTTGGCAAAGGTTTGGTGCAGGAGCAGAACATGCTTAACGATGGTTCGGCTATCCGGCTTACCATAGCCAGGTATTATACCCCTACCGGAAGGTCGATTCAGAAATCTTACGAAAACGGTTCCGAAGATTATTACAACGAGTTGGCAGTTCGCTATGCGCATGGCGAGTTTATGGAAAAAGACAGCAGCATGTTCCACGATTCGCTCAAGTTTGTAACCCCCGGTGGAAAAGTAGTGTTTGGTGGGGGGGGAATAATGCCTGATATTTTTGTACCGCTCGATACCATAGGCGTAACCGATTACCTTATCGATATTCGCGACCGCGGCCTCATTTACCGTTATGCCCTCGAATTCACCGATGCCAACCGTTCAGAATTGCTGAAGAGCCAAAACCTTACGGGTTTGCTTGCTTACCTGAAAAAGAACAATGCATTAGGTAGCTTTATCAGCTTTGCATCGAAAAATGGAGTACCCGAAAACAAAAAAGAATTAGGTATTTCGAAGGAGATCATCGAAACTCAACTTTATGCCTACATTGCCCGTAATGTTTTCGATAACGAAGGTTTTTACCCTGTAATCGAGAAAATTGACAAAACCTTACAGGTAGCTGTGGAAGAACTGGAGAAAGAATAATTGATACACTTTAAGGCATAAAAAAGGCTGCTTCGAAAGAGGCAGCCTTTTTAATTTTTAATGTTTTTAGAACCTGAACCCAATACGCAAACCCGAAGCAGAAGACAAACCAAAACTGGTTTCTTTACCACCTGTTTGGGTTACAGTACCATCCAATTTTGTGTCTTTGTGATTAAGCGTTTGAATACCTGGGTTAAATTCAACACCAATGTATAAGTTGTTGAGCAGGTAAAAATCGGCACCAATAGCAGCATAAAGGCCAAAACCAAAATAGCCTACAGTGGGGTTAATTGTTTCAACAGAGGTTCCGGCTGTGGTTTCGGTGAGTTTGGAAGAGGCGCTCAGTATAGCCAGGTCAGCACCCAGGTAAGGCTGAAAACGGCTGGTGCTGAAGTGTTTTTCGATACCACCGCTGATCATCATATTCGACTCACGATACTTGTCATAAGTATCCGTGCTGGAGCCAGCGTATTCTTTTTCACCATAGAAATTGTAGTCTAAACCAGCACGTAAAGCCACATCGCTTTGCAAGAAATAACGCATTTTCAGCATGGGCATATCGAACATATCACCTGCTGCGGCATCGAAAATAGCGGCCGGGTCGAAGGTGAGGTCGATGGTGTACTTGCCGGTGGGCTCTACCTGTGCTTGCAAGGGTAGGCTAAGAAGAAGGGCAAAAAGAACTGGGAAAAGAATTTTCTTCATAATAGTTAGTATTAGGTTTTTCCTACTCGTATGGTTTTTCGGATATCACCCCCTACTCTTTTACAGGATTTTCGGGAAAACTCCTGTTAAGTTTTGACGGTATTTTATCGGATTCAATCACCAAATATTTTAAAGCCCAGCGTAAATTGCCAAAGGCTGTGTTTTATTTCCTGTCCATTGTCTGTGGTTGGTGCCAGGTTGCTCAGGCTCCAGTTGTAACTTACGCCCAACGACAGTTTGCTCAATTCAATACCGGCACCCACCGTATAATCCACACCACTGGACTTTATGTCGTCGTCAGCCGAGGAGCCCCATTTTATTTTTTCTTCTACCTGCACCGGATCCTGTCCTGAAAGAGTAGTTTCTGTTGTATTGGTTCCGGATAATCCAAAAGCCAGAACAGGTCCTGTGGCAGCATACACCCGCATACTGCCCAAACCTGCGCTTAGCTTAAGTAGCACAGGTACATCGAGGTAAAGCAGCGAAGTATTACCGGCTACTTTGTTGCCATTGATATCAGTATTGTCGAAATTGTAGCCTTTCGACGATAGCAATAGTCCACCTTCGAAACCAATAAAGCCAAAGCGCATTCCACCCGTAAGCCCGGCATTAAAACCTATGCGGTTGAGGTAATCGGTGCTGTAAGTGCTTTGATTGTCTTTTACAGTCATGTTGCTGCTGTTCACTCCGCCTTTAAGCCAAAGGTACTGGGCAGATACCACAGAGGGAAGAAGCAATACCAGCAAGGGAAAAACGAAACGAATTTTTGTTTTCATGCTATTCTATTTTGAGTTTTGAGTTTGAGAAAAATTAGAAATTAGCTTCGTCGTAGGGATAAAACATGCTGAAAAAATAGCTGACCGAAGCTGAAAAAACACTGTTTCGCACGACTCTTCCGTATTGGATATCGGCAGCTATATTGGGGATACTGTAAAGGTAACTTACATCGAGCACAAAATTCTCGTATTTACCGCCTACTTTAATGCCTGCACCGTAATCGAATGGCACCAGGTCGTCGGTGTCGGGGTTGGTTCCCCAGTACACATCCTCTTTTCCTGTTTCTTCTTCGCCGCCTCCCTCGCGCTTCCAGGAGTATTTACCCCAGTAACCATAAGAAACAAATGGGCCTAGTCCGGCAATCATATCCAGGCCAACAAAATCAAATTCGTACAAGGCATATACTGGCAATTCGATGTAATAAAGTGTCAAACGTTCGCGCGAATCGATAGTGACTCCCTGAAACTCTTCCGAATAGCGTTTGCGGTATCCTTTTGTTGTAAGCACCAGGCTTGCATTGATTGTGAGTTCGGGCATGAGACGGTAATCCATGGTTCCGCCTAAATTAAACCCTGGAGCAAGGTTAAGGCCTTCGAGCTGGTCGCCATCGTCATTTTTTATGCTCATGTGCGAAAGGTTAAAGCCAGCTTTTACACCAAAATAAGGGTTTTGAGCTTTTAAAACCATGAAGAACCCCAACATAAAAGGAATAAGTAAGAGGAATTTATTTTTCATGAATGCAATTTAGAAAAATAATGTTTTAACTAATCTTTCTTGCATTTGTTTTTAAGAACAATTGCTACCTGCTAATGCAGAAAGTGCCTCATTGTAATTTTGATCTGTAAAGTGCACAATTTTTTTTTACCACGCGAAGGCCGCAAAATAGCGTTCGCTAAACAAAATGTAAGGCCTGCACGGATAATGAAATAACATGATTCATTGGCGGGTTAGCGGTCTTTCACCTTGGCAATCTTTGCCTTGAACTATATTGCGCATTTTGCGAGGAACATTTTTCTCCAATACTCCAAATTAATAATTAGCCTTAAATGCATTAAGAATTTTCCCTGGTATCATCGGCTAATGTGTGTTATTGTCTTGTTAAAACCTTCTGGCAATCTGTTATTTGATCTATCTTTGCCGCTGTATGTCCGACAGCAAATTTCAACTTAATGAATGGTTGCCCACATCAGCCAAAGAAGTGCAGCTTCGCGGCTGGGATTCCCTGGATGTTATTCTCTTCACGGGCGATGCCTATGTGGATCATCCGGCTTTTGGTGCCGCAGTCATTGGCCGTATTATCGAAGCGCATGGCTTACGGGTGGCTATTGTTCCCCAACCCAACTGGCAGGATGACTTACGCGATTTTAGAAAGCTGGGTACCCCCCGCTTGTTTTTTGGCGTTACCAGCGGATGCATGGATTCCATGGTAAACCACTACACGGCCAACAAGCGTCTTCGTTCGAACGATGCCTATACGGCAGGCGGCGAGGCAGGACGACGTCCTGATTATGCTCTAACAGTCTATTCACAGATTCTTAAAAAGCTTTATCCCGAAGTTCCCCTTGTTATTGGTGGCATCGAAGCCTCGCTTAGGCGCGTGACACATTACGATTACTGGTCGGATAAGTTAAAACCCAGTATCCTGGCCGATACAGGTGCCGATCTGCTTGTTTATGGCATGGGCGAACAGGCCCTCAAAGAATTATTGGCCAAGCTGAATGAAGGTCAGCCTTTTTCTACCCTTAAAACTATACCCCAAACAGCCTTTTTACAAAACCTTGATGAGGAAATACCCTTGGTTCAGAGCTGGTCTGATATCGAAATTGCTTCGCATGAGCAATGTTTAAAGGACAAGAAAAGCTATGCTTCGAACTTTAAAGTCATCGAAGAAGAGTCGAATAAATGGGATGCCCGGCGAATAGTTCAACACTGGCAACAGAAGCGCGTGGTAATAAATCCTGCCTATCCGCCTATGAGCACAGGCGAGCTCGATGCCTCTTTCGATCTGCCCTATACCCGATTGCCGCATCCCCGCTACCACAAAAAGCCTCCGATTCCAGCCTTTGAAATGATCAAATTCTCGGTGAACCTTCACCGGGGTTGTTTTGGTGGTTGCAGTTTTTGCACGATCTCCGCGCATCAAGGAAAATTTATTGCTTCGCGTTCGAAGGAATCGATACTGAAAGAAATAGAGCAAGTGGTAAAAATGCCCGATTTCAAAGGCTATATTTCCGACCTGGGTGGGCCCAGTGCCAACATGTACAAAATGGAAGGCAGAAACCTGAATATTTGCAAACGATGCCGCCGACCCTCCTGCATTTTCCCTACCGTCTGCGAGAATCTGAATACAGACCATACTGCGCTGCTCGATATCTATAAAAGTGTCGACCGAATGCCGGGCATCAAGAAATCATTTGTGGGCAGCGGAATCCGCTACGACATGCTGTTCAACGATCATGCCCCTGAGGCTGAGGTTGCCAGTCATCATCAGTACACTTCGGAGTTAATAAAAAACCATGTATCGGGTCGCCTGAAAGTAGCTCCCGAGCATACCACTCAGCGTGTGCTGAACCTGATGCGCAAGCCAAGCTTTGAATATTTCCACCGGTTTAAAAAGCAGTTCGACGAAATCAATAAAAAAGCGGGATTGAAACAGCAGCTAATTCCTTATTTTATTTCGAGCCATCCGGGTAGTAGCGAAGAAGATATGGCTTCGCTTGCGGTAGAAACACGTCAACTCGATTTTAAATTAGAGCAGGTGCAGGATTTTACACCTACCCCCATGACTGTGGCCACCGTAATTTATTATTCGGGCTATCACCCCTACACCCTTGAAAAAGTGTATACTGCTCGCAGCAAGGAAGAAAAGCAGAACCAGCAGATGTTTTTTTTCTGGTACAAGGGCGAATTCAGAAGAAAAATTGAAGAAAGACTAAAAAAACTCGATCGCTTCGATATCCTGGCCAAGCTGTTTCCGGAAAAACAAGTGCAGAAAAAATCGACCGTTCCGCATCATGCCCGGTGGAATAAAAAGAAATAAAAGGAAATATAAAAGAGGCTTTTCTTTTCAGTCCAGCCTCTTTATTCCCCTCTATGCTGCTACGTGAACCAGTGTATCACCCTCACTATGTAGAAACAAACTTCTCACATTCACCAGCTCGAGCAACTCCATCGCCTCTTTGGTAAGGTTTTTCAATACCAGTTTTCTTCCCGAATTCTGATACAATTTTTTCAATTCAATGAGCAAGCGTATTCCTGCACTGTCGATCACCTTTATTCCCGACAGGTTTAAATGCATTTCTTTATGCATAATGCTTTGGCACCATTGTAATTCTTTATTAACCTCAGTTTGGTTCAGTACATATAGTTTGTTAGTACCTTCGAGTTGAACAAACAGGGTATCGGCTTTTTTTACTATTGCAAGTTCCATAAATTTCAGATTTAGTATCAATGGTTTTAAGTTCTGATACAAAGGTACGCCGAACAAACTACCGAAAGACACTGTAGAATTGCCCAAACTGATACCAGAATGCACGCAATCTGGTTGAGTATAAACCGCCAGAATGTGACAAAGTATTGCTGAAGATATTTTTCTATCTTTAAGGCAAGTAAAGGATTCAACATTATGAAAGCGAACGAGAATGCCGAGAAACTGCGCCTTATGATTGAAAAGGCGATTGAAGATCATGTAATTACGCGATCAGAAATGGATAAGATCGTGAATCTTGCAACGGCCGATTCGGTAATTGATGCTCAAGAACAGATTCTACTCGACCAGCTTCACGATATGATCGAAAACAAAGTAGTGAAGCTTGTACCTTAGTACATTATTTTACGACGTCATTTTTTGCTTAATTGCTGCCCCAGTTTTCGCGGTCGAGGCTGCGGTATTGAATGGCTTCAGCCAGGTGTTCTGCCCCAATGTCTTGGTGGCCGGCCAGGTCAGCAATGGTTCGCGAAACCCTGAGAATACGGTCATAAGCTCTTGCTGATAAATGGAGCTTCTCCATAGCAGTTTTTAAAAGCTGCGTCGAACCGGCATCGAGTTTGCAGTGAATTCTGAGTAGCCCACTGTCCATTTGTGCATTGCAATGTATTCTGGCACTGGAACCAAAGCGTTGTTCCTGTATTTGACGTGCCTGGTTCACACGGGACCTTATACATTCGCTGGGCTCAGAAGTAAGTTCTTCCGAAAGCTTTTTAAAGGGAACAGGTACCACTTCTACGTGCATGTCGATACGATCAAGCAAGGGGCCCGAAATACGGTTGAGGTATTTTTGCACCAGGCCCGGGTTGCATACACATTCTTTTTCGGGGTGGTTGTAATACCCGCATGGGCAGGGATTCATCGAGGCCACGAGCATGAATCCAGCCGGAAAATCGACTGTGTATTTCGAGCGTGAGATGGTAATTTGCCTGTCTTCCAATGGCTGTCTCAGGACTTCCAGCACCGTGCGTTTAAACTCAGGAAGCTCATCGAGAAAAAGCACTCCATTATGGGCCAGGGATATTTCGCCAGGCTGTGGAAAAGTACCACCGCCTACCAGGGCGATGTCGGAAATGGTATGATGCGGGCTGCGGTAGGGCCTCTGAGTAACCAGGGCTGTATTTTTATCGAGCGTACCAGCCACCGAGTGTATTTTGGTTGTTTCCAGGGCCTCATGCAGCGACAGTGGAGGAAGGATGGTGGAGAGGCGTTTGGCCAGCATGGTTTTACCGGCTCCCGGCGGGCCGATCATCAGCAGGTTATGTCCACCGGCAGCGGCAATTTCAAGGGCCCGCTTGACACCTTCCTGGCCTTTTACATCGGCAAAATCAACTGAGTATCCATTCAGGTTCGTAAAAAAGTCGTTGCGCGTATCCACAATGGTTTGTTCCAGCGTGGGTTCGCCGTTCAGAAAGGCACATACTTCGGCAAGGGATCCAGCTCCGAAGATTTCAAGTCTATCCACCACTGCCGCCTCGCGTGCATTGGCATGGGGTAGTATAAATCCTTTGTAGCCTTGTTTGCGGGCTTCGATGGCAATGGGCAGTGCCCCGTTGATGGGTTGAATGGTACCATCGAGAGAGAGTTCTCCCATAATTAGGTAGTCGCCCAGAAGATTGTGGTTGATTTGCTTGCTCGCTGCCAGTATGCCAATGGCCAGGGGCAAATCGTAGGCCGAGCCTTCTTTGCGCACATCGGCTGGGGCCATGTTCACAATTAATTTCAATCCGGGCCAGCGGAAACCGGTTGTTTTGAGTGCTGATTCGATACGGTGCTGGCTCTCTTTGACGGCATTGTCGGGCAGACCCACCAAAAAGAATTTCGAACCCTGTAGGGCATTTACTTCGATGGTAATGAGTTGGGCATCGATGCCATACACGGCACTTCCAAAGGTTTTTACAAGCATACAGAACAGACTTAAGGGGTTGACAAAAATTAGGGAGACAAGTAAATATAAAAGTTTTAGGGTGAAAGGCAAAAAAGTTGATTAAAATTTCTGCTTGTACCTTACGCACATGCTTTTAGAGTTATCTTTTTGACTTTTTCTCTTTCTGTTTATCGTAATTTTTCTGTATGCTTTTTTCGAGCCAGTAACAATTGCCCTGAAGTGCCCCCTTACCGGTTGTATTTTGTTCTATACGTTCACTGCAACCAAGGTTAATGTTGAGGCCGAACCTTAAATTGATGTTTCGCGCAGACAGGGGCCAGATGAAACCGGCTGCATTGTCGGAAACAATGTAAAATTGAACCGGACTTCGGCCAAAAGCAAATCCAAGACCAAAATTTCGAAGCGTATGGTATTGTATGGTGTACGAAGCCATCAGGTAACTGTAGCCAAAAAAGTTGTAATTGGCACTAAGGGTGAGCGAAGGAATTGTTTTAGTGCGGTAAACCAGCAACTCGGCCTGGGCTCCGGCACTGAGTTTAGGCGTTGCGGCGTAACTGGCTCCGGCAATGATACGCGGAGGTAGCACGGAGGTATACTTTTCGGACGAATGGGTCAGGTTCATCGAGTCGCTGAACGATTCGAATAAATTGTCGAAGTAGGTATCCCCTGCCAGAATGCTATCAAGAGGAGGGCCTGTATATTCAAAATTTCCATTTCCGCGAAAAGTATTCAGGTTCGAACGCCACCGGATGAAACCCACATCCAGCACCGAGGCAGAAAGCACTATTTTATCGGAGTATGGGTAAATAATACCAGCATCCAGGGCAAAGCCAGGGTTTTTTCGGTTGAATATCAGTGCCTGGATATCGGCATTTTCGTCCGCAGCGATGCCTGTGACATTGCCATCGTTGGTTTCAACCACGAGAGGCAGGGAAGAATGAACCTTAAGATCGCCTTCAAAATTGAGGTTAAAAGTATTGCGGTCGGTAAATACACCTACATCTGTGGAGCGGGTAGCGACATTGAGTTTGCCAAAAAGTAATTTGGCGCGCAAGCCATAATACAGTCCCTTGCCGGCATGTTTCGAAACTGAGAGGGCATATTCGCGATAGTGCGTAAAAAACAGGCCGGTACCACGTAAATTTGCCTCTTCTCCCTCAAATCCGCTGTTGCCATCCCAGGCCAGCTGAATTACTTCCTTTGGATAGATAAAGGGCAGGTTCGTTTTTTCGGTAAGCGTGAACATAAAGCTATAATCGCCTTCGCGGTAGCCGATTCCAGCCAGCTGAATATGCGTTTCGGCACCCAGCAGGTTGCGGTATCCTAACCTTTTTACAGCCCCATCTACATCGGCCTGGTAAGTTCCTTCGCCGGTAGGCTTGAACACGTTGTTGTAGGAGAAGCCGCTGTTGGCATAGTTTACATGCAGCGATGAAATAACAGGCAGGCCAATGTACCATTTACAGCTGATGGGCACAGCGGGGTTTAAGAGATTGCTTTGCGGCAGGTAGTGCATCAGAAACAGCGAATGGCTCTGCTGTGCTTTTGCATTCCAGGCATAACAGGTCAGCAACAAGGCAACTAATATGGCAATGGACTTATTCACCCAGATTTTTTTCCAGTCCAATCCTTATCCCCATTTGCACATTCATGTACTCTTCGGGAAGGTAAACCACACCAGTAGTTTGATTTTGCAGCAATACCCGCACATAAGTTTGCACAAAACGGGCCGAAGGCAGGCTTTGAATTTCTTCGAGGGTAAGAGCTTCGGTATCGTAAGGGGAAAGTATATAAGGGCCATCGGGAGTGGACGGAAGCAGAGTGAGCCCCGGGGGAGTAAGAATATTGAAAAGAATATTCCCGTCGATATCTAAAAAAGATGTTTGAACTAACATTTCTGAAGGAATTTCATTCTCAATATTGAGACGAAACATCAGGTAGGTAGCATCATCGACCCATTGTTGTACGGTGCTGAAATCGAAGTAATAAAGCAGAAGGGTATCGAAATATCCAGTGGGTGGAATCTGGTAGGGCGAGTTGTGATAGATAAATACAGAATCGGGTGGGGCGAGGGTGTCGGAAAGTAAAGTATCGAGATTTTCTTTTTCCATTAACTCCTCAAAAGTAAAGCCCTTGGTTCCGACTGGTATCGAATAAGTCGGAGTAATTATCAGATTCTCTTCGATCTGTGCAATATCATCCTTGATGCATGCCGAAACAAAGAAAAGCAGCAAAAGAAGCAGCACAAATGTATATTTCGAATCAGTTTTCATTCATTTTTTGTTCGATGTAATGGATGAGGGAATGGATAATTTTAATATGTATTTCCTGTATCCTGTCGGAATATCCCTCGTGCGGAACCCTGAGTTCGATGTCGCAAAGGCTAGCCATTTTACCCCCCGATTTGCCAGTTAGGCCAATTACTTTCATGCCTTTTTTTCGGGCTGCTTCGGCAGCTAGAATGCAGTTGGGACTATTGCCACTGGTGCTTATTGCCAGAAGCACATCACCGGCAACTCCAAGCCCTTCGACATAGCGCGAGAACACATAATCGAATCCAAAATCATTGGCCACACAGGTGAGGTGAGTCGGATCGGATATGGCAATGGCCGGCATCGAGGGTCTGTTTTCGCGAAAGCGACCGGTAAGTTCTTCGGCAAAGTGCATGGCATCGCTCATAGACCCTCCGTTGCCGCAACTGATTATTTTGTAGCCTTGTTTCAATGCCATTACCATGGCATCACCAGCAGACTGAATCTTTTCGAAATTTTTTTGATTCGAGATAAATTCTTCAAGTACCAGGGCTGCCTGTTTGAAATTTTGAATGATAGAATCCATTTTGTTGCGAGAGGGTTAGAGTATAAACGTAATTCAACCTTAAAATTATATTCAATTTTTCAGGATGAGGCTAATTATTTCGAATATTTTGAAGATACTTATGCAAAGACAGCTGAAAGATCTTTGAATTGCACGATAAAAACTATTTGTAATGTTTTTTTCTCAGCAATGTGCCATAGAATATCCTGTACTTTGGCTAAAAGATTAACTTTGTAAAAAATAGTGTCATGCGCGTTTCATTCTTTAAAACCTTTAAGCCGAAACAATTCAGTTATACCCCGCGTTTTTATAATCAGGCCAAAGAAGAAGCCTTGGAGCGGCAAAGGCGTATCGAAAGTGAAATGGGTCTTGAATCTGGCGAAACGGGATATCTGCCAAGAATTTCACCAGGCTATATGTCTCAAAAACTAATGGCTCGTCGTAAAGGCAATCGGAGCTCCAGGATCCGGTTACTGGTCATTGTGACAATTCTTATTCTACTTGCCTTATATTTCCTGGGTGGTTTTTCCTTTCCAGTTACTAAATAGCACCAATATTCCATGGCTGATATCATCCGCTTGCTTTCCGATGCTGTCGCGAACCAGATTGCTGCCGGTGAGGTGATACAGCGTCCGGCTTCGGTGGTAAAAGAACTGGTTGAGAATGCAGTCGATGCCGGGGCCAGCGAAATTAACGTGTTGGTTAAAGAAGCGGGTAGAAGCCTAATTCAGGTAATCGA
Organism: Bacteroidota bacterium; assembly: GCA_016699695.1. NCBI lineage: Bacteria > Pseudomonadati > Bacteroidota > Bacteroidota bacterium. The sequence continues at coordinate 1,715,526 of CP065006.1, read as the reverse complement.
CAACGGAATGGGAATGTCTGCCACCGATGCCCGCATGGCTTTCGAAAGGCATGCCACATCGAAAATACGTTCGGCCGACGACCTGTTTGCTATCCGTACCAAAGGATTCAGGGGCGAAGCCCTGGCCTCGATAGCTTCGGTGGCGCATGTCACACTTAAAACGCGACTTTCGGACAGCGAACTGGGCACCGAAATAGGTCTTGCTGCTTCGGTAGTCGAAAAACAAGAAACCATCAGTTGTGGACAGGGCAGCAATTTTATTGTGAAGAACCTTTTTTACAATGTACCTGCACGACGTAAGTTTTTAAAGGCCAATCCAACCGAGTTCAAGCACATTCTTACCGAGTTTCAGCGCATCGCACTAAGCCATCCCGATATCGAGTTCAGCCTGAGCCATAACGACGAGCTGATCATTCATCTGCCAGTCACCAATCTGCGACAACGTATCATTCATTTGTTTGGTAAGCACATGAACACCAGCCTTACCCATATCGAGAACAAAACAGGTCTTGCCCATATCAGTGGTTATATAGGTAAACCCGAACAGGCGCGCAAAACGGCTGGCGAACAGTATTTTTTCATCAACCAGCGCTACATGCGCCATCCATACTTTCATAAAGCGGTGAGCCGGGCTTTTGAGAACATACTTCCGTCAGATTATTACCCTTGTTACTTTATCTTTTTCGAAGCCGATCCGCAAACCATCGATGTGAATATTCACCCAACCAAAACCGAAATAAAATTTGAAAATGAGCAGGCACTCTATCAGATTTTAAATGCCGCGGTAAAAGAAGCTCTTGGTAAAAGCAGTTTTGTGCCTTCCATCGATTTCGATACGTATGGCGTAGTCGATATCCCTTTGGTGCGTCCGGAAACTGAAATCCGAATGCCGGAAATTCCTGTGGATTATTCCTTTAATCCTTTTAACGATCAACGAAAAACTTTTGCAAACCAAGCACAAGGCCAACCTGTAAAGGGCACAAATCCTGTTCCTGAGCGTTGGCAGGATCTTTACCAGCCTTCTGCGGAAAATTTTCAGACTGCCCCAATGGCTAATCTTTTTAGCAAGCACGAGTCTTCTTTACCCGAATTGAAAGAGACACACCAATACCTTCAAGTGAAAAACAGGTTTATTCTAACACCTGTGAAGTCTGGCCTTATGCTTATCGACCAGAAACGAGCCCATGAGCGTATACTTTTCGAAAAATTTTTGAGAAACATGGCGCATAATAAAGCGGTATGCCAACGTCTGCTTTATCCAGAAAAAATAAACCTGAACCACGAAGACTATCTTCTCATGCTCGATATTTTGGAAGAATTGCATGCTATAGGTTTTGAATTAGGCGATTTGGGAAGCAATACCCTTGCGGTGAGTGGTATTCCGGAAACAGCCGGATCACATTCTGCTACTGAATTGCTCGAACAATTGCTCGAAGAGTATAAGCAAAGTCAGAATAAATTATCGGGCAACCAGAAAGAACGCATAGCCGTTTCGCTGGCCCAGGCCTCGGCCATTTCAACCGATCGTCCGTTAAAGCTACTCGAAATGCAGACGTTGGTCGATGAACTTTTTGCTTGCGAAAACCCCAACTATTCCCCGGGTGGGAAAAAGACCATGAGCATCGTGAGCCTGGGTGAGCTTGAAAAATATTTACAATAAAAACACCTGCGAAGACAGGTAATTTTAATTCATATAATACTTAAAAGATGTATCGTAGCCAGGGAAATTTTTTATCGACAATACCACCGGTAACCCGTATTTTACTAATTATTAATGTAGTGTTGTTTTTTGTTAGTCCATTAATTGGCAGGTTTTTGCATTGGGACTTAGGGTCAAACTTGTCGCTGCGCAACCTGGAATCCGATTTTTTTCAGCCCTATCAGCTTATTAGCCACATGTTTATGCACGGAGGTCTGGGGCATCTCTTTTTTAATATGTTTGGACTTTACCTTTTCGGACGTGTACTGGAAAGTGTATTGGGCAGCAAGAAATTCTTTATTCTTTATTTTGTTTCAGGCCTGGCTGCTGCATTTCTTCAACTTGGGGCCAATTCTCTGCAGATACATAAGCTCGTGTCGGCCATTGCCGAGTTGAATGTACTTCCCACTGCGGAAGCTTTCTGGCAATTGGCTCAAAAATACCATTTCGATACGGCTCCCGAAGTAAAAAGCCTGGCTCAGAATTGGATGAACGATCCTGACGCTGCAGGTTATTTTCAGCAAGCTATGGTTATGTGCCAGCGTATGGTATTTACTATGGAAAATGCCCAGATGGTTGGCGCTTCTGGTGCGGTTTTAGGTATTTTGGCAGCCTTTGCTGTATTGTTTCCGAATGTGGAACTCATGATTATCTTTTTTCCGGTTCCTATAAAAGCGAAATACCTGGTTCCCTTTTATGCACTGGCCGAATTATTTTTCGGAGTAGCCAACTTCCGCTTCGATAACATTGCTCATTTTGCTCACCTGGGTGGAGCCATAGCCGGATTTTTGCTCGTGTGGTACTGGAAAAAGAACCATATTCGACCGGTATATTAATTCCGGGTTATTCGGGCATTTGTATGTCGATATCTTAGGAAACCAAAAACATAGATGCCTGAGGCTTTTTGTTTAATTTTGTGCAAAGCGAATTAATTCGAATCGATGGAAACGAATATCATGAACGAGCTGCGCGAATCTTTTAAGAAGGGTAGCGTACTCACAAAACTTATTTATATTAACCTGGGAGTTTTTATTTTAGTAAAGCTTGCCTATGTTTTCTATTTTCTGGCTACCCCAGCCTCAGAACATGGCATGAAAGCCTTAATATTCCAGTCGAAGTACCTGGCTTACCTTATGGTATCTTCCGAGCCCTGGATGCTTATGCTTCGACCCTGGACCCTTTTTTCTTACATGTTTCTGCACTTTGGGTTTTTGCACATACTTTTTAATATACTGGTACTTTATTGGTTTGGACGTATCTACTTGCAGTATCTCACGCCCAAGCAATTGCTCACTACTTATTTGCTGGGTGGTATTTCCGGTGCTGCCGTGTTTATGCTCGCTTACAATCTTTTTCCCGGGCTTAGCGAGGGGCAGGCACTGGGAGCCTCTGCTGCCATCATGGCGGTGGTGATGGCCATTTCGTTTTACAACCCTTCTTACACGTTGTATATACCCTTTATCGGGCCGGTGAAACTTATTTATATTGCCCTTGTATACGTAGTGCTCGATGTGTTGCAAATTGCTTCTGAAAATGCAGGGGGGCATCTGGCCCATTTGGGCGGGGCTATGTATGGCTATTTATTTGCACTGCAGATGAAACGCGGAAAAGATATTGGAAAAAGCTTTTCGAAGTTCTTCGACTGGATTGCTTCGCTCTTTAAGCGAAAATCAAAATTGCGGGTGAGTTATAAGAATCAGGCCCGCCACATGAACGACTTTGAATACAACAAGCGTAAAGTAGATAATCAGAAAGAAATAGACCGCATACTGGATAAAATTGCTCAATCTGGTTACGAGAGCCTTAGTAAAAAAGAAAAGGACATTTTGTTTAAAATGGGCGGCCAGAGTTAGTATTAATTGCACAGAACTTTTGAAAGAATTTATAAAAAGGTTTTTTTTCCAGGTGAACATCTTGTTTGCCCTTGCTCTTATTGGGGCATACGCTGCAAACCACATTTCACCTGCTCGTTTTTGGCCAATAGCTTTTTTCGGCCTGGCCTATCCTTACCTGTTGCTCATCAATCTGTTTTTTCTGGCTTTCTGGACCTGGCGTCGCAAGAAGCAGGCCTGGCTTAGCGTGATAGTGATTCTGGCAGGTTTTGGAAACATGGGCCGGTATATTCAGGTTAACTTGTCTGAATCACCGGTGGCTGTCGATTCAGTAAATCTGAAATTGATTAGCTACAATGTACGTATTTTTAATACCTATAAGTGGAGTGGCGAGGCTATTAACCGCGACAGCATTATCACCTGGATTAACTCTGAGAAACCTGATATTGTATGCTTTCAGGAGTTTACGACTTACACTAAAGTAGTTGGTGAAACCGAAAAGTATACCAACCGCTTGTTGGAACATACCCCTTATAGTCATATCCGCTATACCACCGCTTCGGACCGGAACAAACGAAAATTCGGAGTAGCCACTTATAGCCGTTACCCTATTGTCAGAAGGGGGAGTATACAGTTCGATCATTCGTACAATAGTTGTATCTACAGCGATGTACTCTTTCAGGACGATACGGTTCGTATTTACAACCTTCACCTACAGAGTATTCACCTGAATAAAAATTACACCTTGTTGGATAGCCTGGCTTACCCTAATGCAAAACGTTTCGATGAAGTAAAAGATATTTCTGGTAGAGTTCGCGATGCCTTTATCCGCAGGGCACATCAGGTAGATGTAGTGCGAAGGCACATCGAAGCTTCACCCTATCCTGTAATTCTTTGTGGCGATTTTAACGACACGCCGGTATCCTATTCCTATCACCAGTTATTGGGCGAAAAGGAAGATGCCTTTCGCGAGAGTGGTAGTGGCATAGGCCTCACTTATCGGGGAAAGTTGCCTTCTTTTCGAATCGACTATGTGTTTCACGATCCTACTTTTATTGCCACGCATTATGCTACTCCCGGGGTATCTTTTTCCGATCACCTGCCTCTGGTGTGTGTGTTGAAGCCTGTTTTGCCCTGAGCAACATTCCAAGGCTTGATATGCCGGATTTTGTTTTTTAAAAAGGCAGCTTTTCAAAATCTACATTGCCACCCGAAACAATGATTCCGGTTTTTTTATTTCTGAACACATCGGGGTATTCAAGCACCGCTGCCAGTGTTACAGCTGACGAAGGCTCGACAATAATTTTCATGTATTGCCAGATCATCTTCATGGCCTCCACAATACCTTTTTCCGATACAGTAAAAATACCGTTTAAGTTTTTCGACAAAATAGCAAAGGTGAGGTCACCCAGCGAGGTAAGCAGGCCATCGGCAATGGTGTTTGGGTTTTGCTGAGGCATAATTTTACCAGCTTGTAAGGACTGCCATGCATCGTCGGCACCTTTGGGCTCAGCGCCATAGACTTGTATATTCTTGTTTAAGCTTTTGGCTGCCAGTGCAGTTCCGCTCATAAGTCCGCCACCACCCACCGGGGCAATCACAATGTCGAGGCTGGGTTGGTTGGTCAGTAGTTCAAGTGCGGCTGTTCCCTGACCTGCAATAATGAAATAATTATTGTAAGGGTGGATGAGACTTGCCCCCGTCTCTTGTATGACCAGGCGGGTGGTGCTTTCGCGGGCTTCGAGGGTTGGGGCGCAAAAACGAATAGTAGCGCCATAATGTTGCACCGCGGCAATTTTTACGCGAGGGGCATTTTCTGGCATCACCACAATGCACTCAATGCCCAGAATGCCTGCTGCTTTAGCCAGTGCACCGGCGTGGTTACCCGAAGAATGCGTGGTAACAGGCTTTTTACCAGAGCTTTCGAGATTATGAAGCAAGGCATGGACAGCCCCCCGAAATTTAAAGGCCCCGGCTTTCTGAAAATTCTCGCATTTAAAATACAATTGGCTATGAGTTAATTGGTTAATTATTTGCGAATGCAAAACCGGTGTACGGTGAATGTAAGGTGCTATTAAACGGGCAGCCATTTGTATAGCCGAAAAATCCGGAAGAGAAATGTCGAGGGGTGTCATAAATTGGATACTGTATTTATTGCAAGGGTTAATCAGCTTTTCAGGCTAAAGTTATAAAACCAGCTGGCTTTTCCCTGCAACCATTATTGGATTTTAGACGAAGGCAACTTGTTTTGACAATTACGAAAACATTCCCTAATTTCATACATTCAAAATACTAATTCAAACCAAATGAAAAAATATTTTTTTACCCTGGCAGTGCTTCTATCTTCAGTTTTTACTTTGTCAGCGCAGGATTGCAAAGTATTTATACCATACACCGAAGGCGCAAAAATTGTAAGAGCCAATTACAATAAAAAAGACAAGCTTACCGGAAAAGTGAGCCAGGAGGTAACAAAGGTTCAGAAAACCGATAATGGAACCACTTATCAGCTGAAACAAATTGTGACCGATGATAAAGGGAAAGATCAGGCGATAAGCGAATTAACATTTCGCTGCGAAAACGACAATTTTTATATCGATATGAATTCCATGATGCCTCCCGAGCAGTCTTCTACCTATAACGAAGCATCGATGAAAGTAAGCATGGAAGACCTTGAAATTCCATCCAACCTGAAACCCGGCGATCAGCTAAAAGAGGGATTCATCAATTTTACTACAGCCGATCCTACACCCATGGCACTCTCCTTCAAAATAAAAGTATTTAACCGTTTGGTAGAAGCTACCGAAACCATTACCACGCCTGCTGGTAGTTTCGAATGCATCAAAATTAAGGAAGATGTGCAGACTGAAAGCATCATCCGATTTACTGTCAATACAGTTTCGTGGTATGCCGAAGGAATAGGCGTTGTAAGGTCTGAGACTTATCAAAAAGGCGATCTGATAGCCTATTCGATTCTCGAAAGTTGGTCGAAATAAGTATTTGTATTTGTTTTTAAACACTTTGAACAGAAATTTCAGAAAGCTGTTGTATATTTGGGGCGCCTTACCCCACACCTACAAACCCATTTTTTTACTGATTCAACGAAGCAAAAGGTGAAGTTATTTGCACGATGCTATGTGTTGATGCATTTTCGATATTAATCGGTAATGTGTTGTGTAAGAGCTAAACGAAGTTTAAATATTCATTTATAAGTGTTTAAGACCAGCATGATTGTGGAATCGAAAAAGTTTATCAGTTACAAGGATATCAAGAAAGGCATTGTGGTAAATGGCTTTCTCGATGCCAAAAGTTTTTGCGGTAATTTCGAAATTCGTTTGACCAATGGACAAAAAGTTGTGAAAAGTGGAGTTTTTAAGCCAGTTCACATCTTTCAGCGCGAAAATTTTATCATGGATTTTACGAAATACGCCTGATATTTCGTTCAAAGCATTTACAGTTCCAATTCCCCTACTTACCCGTCATTTCTGTTATAAACAGCACATAATTAAGTTGATACCGATTTATCATTACAGAATTGTGTGAATAGGAATTTATTCCTTCTTTTAATCTTAATCTACTTTTAATACCTACTTAATACCAGTTGCTTAGATTTGCCATGTACCTAATCACATACGTTATGGCAGATTTTAGCATACTATTGCGCGAAGATGAACTGGTTAACGATTACGAATTCTCTGAAAGATTGTATTCCAGCGGTTTAACTCAAGAACTATCGGTTTATTATACCGAGAAAAACCTGATCTATGCTGATATTGTATAACCAGAGTTTAGCGTTAATAAGAGTTGATGGCATAAGTTCTTGTATTAATGACAATTATGCCAGTTCAGAATATGCAACGTTTCTTCATTAGCTTTCTATAGCAAATAAAAATACATTCCAAACCCACTTTTCCTTCTTTTCATATTAAAAAAAGCCCGGTCATTTCTGAACCGGGCTTTTTCACGATATATAAATTGATTTAGGTTTATCCAAAGAAGCTGAATGCCACTGTGAGTCCGGACATTACCACCGCCACCATGGTCATTAGCTTGATAAGTATGTTAAGTGATGGGCCTGAAGTATCTTTAAAAGGATCTCCTACCGTATCGCCTACCACACCGGCTTTGTGAGCTTCGCTGCCCTTGCCGCCAAAGTTTCCTTTTTCGATGTATTTTTTGGCGTTATCCCAGGCTCCTCCCGAGTTATTGAGCATACTAGCTAGCGTAAACCCAGTGGTTAAACCACCTGCCAGAAGGCCTACCACACCCGAAACACCCAGAACAAGGCCAACGGTAACAGGCACAGCGATGGCCAAAAGTGAGGGAACAAGCATTTCGCGTTGAGCTCCCTTGGTAGAAATAGCCACACATTTAGCATATTCAGGCTTGCCTGTACCTTCCATAATACCAGGTATTTCGCGGAATTGGCGTCTTACTTCCTCCACCATTGCACCAGCTGCGCGTCCCACAGCTTTCATGGTCATAGCGCAAAATACAAACGACATCATGGAGCCAATAAACAATCCGCCCAGTAGCATGGGGTTAAAAATAGTCAGGTCATAGGCCTGCACAAAATCGTTGATGGTAGCAGTGGAGAGCTGAACGAATTCCAGATCAGCTACTCTTTCTGCTGCAAGATTCATTTTTTGTTGTACAGCTTCTGCAGCTGGTTGTATCTCGCGGAAGAAAACTACATCTCCTTTGATAACCCAGCCACCTGTACTGGAGGCCATTTTACCCAGCCACAGGCGAATTTCTTCCATATAAGCAGCCAAGAGGGCCATTGCAGTAAGCGCAGCCGAACCAATTGCAAAGCCTTTTCCGGTTGCAGCAGTGGTGTTACCAAGCATATCGAGGGCATCAGTACGCTCACGCACTTCTTTGGGTAATTCGCTCATTTCGGCATTTCCACCTGCGTTGTCGGCAATGGGTCCAAAGGCATCCGTAGCAAGGGTAATTCCCAAAGTGGAGAGCATACCCACAGCAGCAAAGCCAATACCATACACTCCTTCGGAGAAATTTTCAAAACCGCCAGCGAATCCATAAGCTGCAAGAATACCAGCCACAATAGTCACTACAGGTATCCAGGTTGAATACATACCCACCGCGATACCATCGATGATGGTGGTGGCAGGACCTTGGTTAGCCTGGTTTGCAATACCTTGCGTGGGTTTATACTCATCGGAAGTAAAATACTCGGTGCCCTGGCCAATAATTACACCGGCAAGCAAACCGGAAACCACAGAACCAAATACACCCCAGGTAATCCAACCTGCAGCGGCCAGACCAGCTACAGCAAGTAATATGAGTACTGAACTACCAAAAGTGCCAATGAACAAAGCTCTAAGAAGGTTTTTCTGTGAAGCAGATTCTTTGGTGCGTACCATAAAAATGCCCACAATGGATAGTATAACTCCAATGGCTGATACCAGCATAGGGGCAGTGACAGCCTGTATCTGACTGATTTCTTTGGAGCCAATCAGCGCAGCACCAAGGGCGGAGGTAGCAAGAATGGAACCAGCATATGACTCGTACAGGTCGGCACCCATACCAGCTACATCGCCCACATTATCGCCCACGTTATCGGCAATGGTGGCAGGGTTGCGCGGATCATCTTCCGGAATTCCTGCTTCCACTTTACCAACCAGGTCGGCACCCACATCGGCAGCTTTAGTGTATATACCGCCGCCTACGCGTGCAAATAGGGCTTGAGTGGAGGCACCCATACCAAATGTAAGCATGGTAGCTGTTATCTCAATGTATTTTTGAGTATCGGTAGTACCGGCATGTACAAAATGAAGACCCAGAAATTCAAGGCCATTGGCCATGTTTTCCGGTGTAAAAATAACTCTGTCGAGCATCAGGAACCAGAGGGCAATATCAAGTAAGGCAAATCCAACAACCACAAGCCCCATCACGGCACCTGAGCGGAAGGCAATCTGTAGGCCTTTATTGAGCGACTGCGAAGCACCATGCGCCGTACGGGCCGAAGCATTGGTGGCAGTTTTCATACCCAAAAAACCGCAAAGTCCGGAGAAAAAACCACCTGTTAAAAAGGCTACTGGTACAAAAGGGTTTTGCACGCCCATGTAGGCAAGCACAGTAAGTAACAGAACGAGTACAATAAACACCATGCCTACTACCTTGTATTGCCGGCTAAGATATGCCATGGCACCTTCGCGCACGTGTTGCGCAATTTCAATCATCCGGGGAGTACCCTCGGAGTTTTTCATCATATTTTTGAAGAAAAACATTGCAAATATCAGTGCCAGAATCGCCCCGGCGGCTGATAGCAATGGAATGACCACAGAGATATTTTCCATAATTAGTAAGGGGTTTTTGTTAATATTGATTTTTCAATTCCTTTCAGGTGGATTTTTTGTCGAAAACAAATTTAAAAAAATTGCCGACATGGCCTTATCAACACCGTCTCTTTGTTGATAGTCCTTTGTTGAGGCACTTTAATTTCTGGAAACTCCTCAGCGATGAGTATTTTGTAAAAAACACATTATCAATTTTATACAGTGAAAGATTTTACTTATTTAGCATCATTTTAAATAGCACCAAGGTTTATATTTTCTGATTCGAAGAGGGTTTATGGACTGAACTGCAAGCAATTTCTTAGGAAAGGCTGATGTTTTGGGCATAAAAAAACCCGGGCATTATTCATGCACCGGGTTATTATGGTTGATAGAAATTTCTTAAAAATGGAAAAGGAGATAGATTCTGCCACCGGTATTGGCCGCATTATAAACTCTGGTGTTCAGTGATGAAGAAGATTCTTTTGGATCTACTGCTTGATCGTATTCCTGCACAACACCTTGCTGAACCACTTCGTAGGTATAACTTTCTTGTCCGTTCCAGGTGTAGTTGTAATAAATACCAAATTCACCACCCAGGCAAATTTTTGGAAGTATAAAGTATTCAATACCACTTATTAAGCCAAGGCCTAAAGTTGTGTTTCCATAAGTTGCTTCAGTTAGGTTGCGTTCAGCAGGATTACTACCGGCACCATACCAATTGGTAGAAGTGGGGTTTGTATTCGAGGCAGACATCTGGTTGCCCCAGGTGTATTCGGTAGTGTACTTATTGAGGTAATAAGAAGCCAATACACCATAAGTACCTCTTAATTTGCCATAGCCACGGTATTTTTGATACCCGGCACCAAAACCAATGCTATTGTATTTTGTGAGGCGCAAGTCTTCGACCTGTGCAGTAGGGTCGGAGTTAAAAAGTGCATCGTTCTGCACATAATTTACATCGTTATAGGTGTTTTTGTTTATAAAGAGTTCAGCACGTAAGGCAGCATCCGGATTCAGGTAGTATTTACCATAAATGGTGGATTGACCTACGTTAAGAGTATTGCGTTGATCGTGTCCGCTGAACATGTTGCCCAGAAATTCGAGGTAGGGCATTGCATCTACTCCTATGGCAAAGTCTCCTTCAGCAGGTAAAAAGCTGCTTGCTTCTTTTTTTGGTTGTGGTGCTTCTTCAGCAGGAGTTTCTTCCTGGGCAAGCACAAACAGGCTAATGCCCAGCAGAAAGAATATGGAACTTATTTTTTTCATCATGTATATGTTTTTTTCGACAACCTGAGACAGCTAGTAAAACCTGCCTTGATTTTGTCTTATGGTTATTAAATTATCTGGCTGTAAGCAACTGGGTGCAATTTTTCAATTGTTCCAGTAAAACTTATCTGCTGATTAATTAAGTATGTTAAGTACGTTATAGTTAGGATAAATTACATCTACATTGTTGCTTCCAGTGATAATTCCATAGAAAACGCCATTGTATTCATAGAATCTCTTTTCAGTAACTACCCCACCATCTGTATAATCCGATTCAAAACCAACCATATCCACATATACAGTTACTCCATCTGCATTCGCAGGCACATCGAATTCGATAACACCATTATTCGATTGTACTGAAGTGGTCCAGCGGCCATCGCCATAAAAATATCCGTTTAGTTCGTTTAGGGGAACTGATATATTGAAAACAGTATTGTTTGGAATATTATCCAAACCAATTATGTTATTCATTTCGGCCTTCACATAAAGTTTTATGGTGGCAGTTTGACTTTCGTCTACTACAAGCTTTGAAGTAGTAATTTCTTCTTCACAGCTGCTGAAAAGAGCTACAGCCACGAATAACAGGGCAGCGATTTTTGTTGTCATTTTCATAATGTAATTGTTTTAAGTTAGACTATTGTTAAAATATTTTTGCGAAAATAGCAGAAATGTAGAACCAAGTTCATTGGTTTGGAATAAAGTTATTAAACATTGGTTATTTTAAAGAAACCCTTTTTATCCATGCCAACTGAACTAAAAACTCCATTTAATTCTCAGAAAAACGAAGCGTGTAATGGTTTGCAAGTCTGAAGGGTTGATGGCCTGGCGGGTACGAAAAAATTGAAAATAGAGCGCGAGGTCCAGGTTATTGAGTATTGAAAAGTCAATGGAGGGGCCAACAAAATAGCCGGTAATTGTTGCGTCGGTAAAGAGCATGCAGGAGAGCGAGGTGATTAGTAAAGGTGTAACCGGATAGCTGCCCTGAACCAGCAGGTTATATTTTGCCCAGGCAAGGTTTTTCACCGTCAGCGGGGCATTGTAAAGGTTATTTAAATTGGCAGTTGTGGTATTAACTATCCTGCTGGCATAAAAGAATTCAGCACTGGCAAAAATTTCATTTTTAAAAGTGGCATCCAAGCCGGTACTAAACAGAAAAAGCTTTTCTTTATTGCTTGAACTTTCCAATGGATGAAAATACGACATTTCCGTTCGAATGCTCATGCCCCGATAATCTCCCGTTGCGCCCAGACCGGTAACCCAATCGGCGTCGGTAGCATTGCCAGGGTTAACCAATGCCGGCTGACTGTAATATCCACTCATCAATTGAATATCTTTTCCGCGATAATTGAATCTGAAGAGTGCAGCGGAGGTGACATGGGCCCCACTGTCGAGTTTGGCAGCGATTTCGGCTACCGAAGTTTGCCCGGTATAATAAACCACCCTCAAGGCATCAGCTCCGGGCCGCTCGGCATAATCGAAGTCGAAAAAATTATAGGTATTGAAAATATCGTTTGGGTTCCATACAAAGGTCTGTCCCCAGTTGATTCGCTGCCTTCCAAGAGTAATTTCAGTTTGTTTATGACTGTATTGGAGCCATGCCCGGTCGGCTGTCAGGCTGATAAGGCCTTCGGAACCAAAATTCTGATAAAAGCTTAAAGGAAGATAATAGTTGTCGGTCTGAAAACCATTCTCAACTCCACTGGTAAAATCGCCAATCATTACTTGGTTGCGAAACTGCAAGCTTCCAGTTACTTTTCCTTTTGGTGTCCAGTATATATTGAGCCGGTTGTGTAGCAGGTATTGATGTGCCCTTTCGAAGTCCGATAAGGTATCGAAATGCATCGAAGACCACATCATTTGAGGCATAAGGCTATTGTATCCGTTTAAACTCCACGGACCAACTTCCTGGGCTTTGACCGGGTGGAGAAGGAACCAACAGATAAAAAATAAAAATAGGATTGGCCCGGGTTGGCGATATTTTGGTTTTCTATTGATATTACTTTCTGACAGCTGAAATGGTGACATGGAGCATCGGGATAAATAATAGCTTTTGAAGTAGATAAAATGACAGGTTTATTTTCGTTCATCATAAAGCACCTTGCCATCTTCGATGGTAACTACGCGTCGTGCTTTCTTCACAACCCGCTGATCGTGGGTGGAGAAGATAAAAGTAATTTTTTCATCGTGATTCAGTTTTTCCATGATATCGAGCAGCGTTTCGGTCGATTTCGAATCGAGGTTGGCTGTAGGTTCATCGGCCAGAATAAATTTTGGTTTCGATGCCAGGGCTCTGGCTACCGCCACTCTCTGCTGCTGTCCACCCGATAACTGAGCCGGACGGCTATTCATTCTATCTCCCAAACCAACTTCTTCGAGCAAAGCTTTGGTTCGCGCGAGTCGCTTGTTGGCCTCAAATCCCTGAAGTTGCATAATAAATTCCACATTTTCTCTTGCAGTGAGCACTGGTATGAGGTTGTACGACTGGAACACAAAACCAATATTATACAGTCGAAAGTCGATAAGAGCAGAACCATGTAAGGCATTGATTTGCGTACCGCCGATGTAAATGTCGCCAGAGGTAGGTTTATCCAAACCACCCATGAGGTTGAGCAAGGTTGTTTTGCCCGAACCGGAGGGACCTACGATGGCTGCGAATTCTCCTTCTTCGAATTCAAGGTCGATTCCTCTTACTGCATGCACACTCACTGCCGTGTTGTTGTATGTCTTATCGACTTTTTTCAATTCTATTACTTTCATGCTTCTATTTATAATTTGCTTTATTCTGTGCGAAGAGCCTCAGAAGGGTTTAATTTTAGTGCCTTTCGTGCTGGCCAGACAGAAGATATAATTCCTGTGAAAACCACCAGTATCAATATGATCAAGTAGTTGGTTGCAGTCATTATAGGGTAAACCACAGCCGAAAATCCAATGGCCTCAAAGCCCTCGGCCCACATGCCAAAGCTGATACCTGTTTTGGAGGTGATATGCAAAATAGTGCCACTGAAAACCAAACCAGCCAAAGCACCAGTGAGCGTCAGAAAAACCGATTCGAACATAATCATGTAAAAAACACGCTTTTTATTCATTCCAATGGCCATAAGCATACCCAGTTCCTTCACCCTTTCGAGCACCGACATGAGCATGGTATTTATAATTCCGAAAGCCAGCGCCAGCAAAATGATGAGGACATAGATATAGCCTATCAGGTTGGCAAACTCAGTGTACATAGCAATTTCCGGTGAGATTGTTTTCCAAGACATGACCTGGTTGCTTGTTTGGTAGGACTCGAGTTTTTCGCTTACTTCAATTCCTGATTCCGCATTGCTTGCGATTATGGCAATTTCGTTCACATGATTGGCGTCGACCTGTAGTAAGGCAGAAAGTTGCTCACGGTCTACAAAGGCATTCGTACCATCGAAGTTGGAATTGGAGGTTTTATAAATTCCACGCACTTTAAAAACCGGTGTAATCATTTCTCCATCGAGGGTTTGCATGGTGAGCACAATGTTTACACCCATACGGTAAAAAGAGAAATGGTCGACAAGAATGTTCCCATAAGCTTCAAAATCTTTTTTAGAAAGCATACGCTGTAACTCCAGTCGAAAGTCATATTCATTCCTGTACCTTTTGGTATTGAGGGCTTTTATTTTGGATGTCACCTCTTTTGGTATTTCAAGTGAGTCGAGGGCAAGCATCTTTTCAGCAGTAGCCTGATAATTGAGCAGCTTTAGATTTTGAGCAGTTTTACTTCCAAGTACAATGGAAGGAATCTTATATTCATCTTCGAGAAAGCTTCCTTCCACCATTTTTTCATCAATCTCACTTACTTTTTTTTCTTGCGAGGGTGTAATTCCTTTTAGCATGAAACCTGTCGCAGCCCAATTGCTTTGAGCCATGACAAAGATTTTTACCCGGGGCGACCAACCTTCGACCTGAGGCATAGTATCGAGCAAAGATGCAACCAATGGATAATTATTTATTTTCAACATGATTTCTTCGTTGAACTGGAATTCAGGGTGATGAATTTGAACATGTGATGTTTCGAGGTGGATGACATCGTGAATGCGCTGGGCAATCCAACCCTGCATAATGCCTGTAGCCATGGTACCGCCAAAAATACCAAGCATAACGGCAACAATTACCACCAGGCTGCGGGTTTGGTTGCGCCAAACATTTTTCCATCCTATTTGTGGTACAATGATGTTCATACCTTATTCAAGCTTTAAGTGCTTCAGCTTCTTTAATGTAAAATATTTTACTTAGCGGATATATGCTTGCCAGCACTACCATTAAGGCTACAACCAGCCCTTGCCATAGAAGATACGTGTCGAACCAGGCCAGGGGCATTACAGCCTCGAAGCCCATTTCTTCCATTATCTGGGCCATTTCGCCATAAAAGCGCATGGGGTTTTTATTGCCTATCCAAATAAAAGGGGTACTCAGCAGCAAACCCGACAATACACCCATGGCCCCCATAATGCACATTTCTATCATCAGCACCAGTACCAGCCTTGTCCTGCGCATGCCAATAGCAATTAGTACACCCATTTCACGATGCCTTTCATGGATCATCATCAGCACAGTACCGAAAATGCCAAAAAAAATGATGAGGTAAAGCAATCCCAAAAAAAGCTTTCCGCTTTGGTTATCGCTTTCTATTTGTTGCACCAGCACCGGATTAAGCTCCTTCCAGTTTTTTATTTTGAGTATATCCTGGGAGAGCTGATTACTTAGTTGTTGCTGAAGGGCAAACATGTTTTTATCGCTGTTATCGTGCAGATTGATAGCTATCGAAGTAACTCGGTTAGTCAGGTCTGAGAAGGTACTCGCTGCTTGTAAAGGCATATACACCAACTTGTTATCGAGCTCTGGGTTAGCTATTTTTACAATACCGTATACAGGGTATAAACCAGCAGCTGAACTTCCACGGTAAGCCTGACCAAGTAGTACAAGGGTATCGCCAGGACCGATTCGTAAAAACTTTGAAAGCCGATCGGAAATAAGCACTCCATTTTCCGAGGCTTGCATTTCTTTTCCGCCAAAAGAAAATGCTTGTTCAAGTTTTTGAACCACCTCTTTGTCAGTTTTACTGTCTAATTCGAAATAGTGAGCCATTGCCTCTTGGCTTGCAAAGGAATATTGAAGCGAATGGGAGGCGATTTTAATAAGGTCATCCTCCACAAGTTTTTCTTGTTTAAGTTTTTCAATGCCTGCACTTTGAATTCTAAACCGCACCAGTTTACCAGCCGGATCCGAGAGACTCATTTCACGTTCCGGATCTATTCCCAGCACCAAGGCTCCTTTGGTATGTTCGCCAGAAGAGGCAAGGGCAAAGGTTTCAATACGCGGTACCACGGCTTTGATGCCTTGAAAGGAATCGAGTGTTTTCAAAAATTCCGAAGAGCATTCAAAACTGTTTTCGAGCGAGGGATCGTGCTCAAAAGCAGGATGCTGAATTTGCAGAAAACCGGCATACGACCCAATGGCACTTTTTATCATGTGGTCGTAAAATCCAAGCTGATAGGCGCGCATCAAAATGGCAAAAAACACCGCAAAAAGTATGGACGCGCCGGTAATAGCCGTGCGCCTCTTATTGCGCCATAGATTTCGCCAGGCAATTTTTATCAGGTTCATCGGCATTCCATTTGGTGAAGAACCGTTCATGAAAGCTTACTCGACAATTAGCCCGAGTCGGTATTGCAATGCTAAATCTATTTAACAGCTTTTAGGCGAAGAATTGAGAGTGCTTTTCATTTTATCTTTTTCATATTTTGTTGCGAAAAGAAAGTATCGTCCAAAGGAAGGTTGAACTTCATCTCCTGAAGTACAACCACTGTTTTGTATCCTTCTTCTTCTGCCGGAATCAGTTCAAAAACCGAGGGCAGGTACCTGCCCTCGAAATATTTCAGATTTGTGGCAAGCTCTGTTTTCACCAGATACCCCTCTTCGTCGTAGTATTCAGTTTTTAATATTATGTCGTGCTCTTTTGCAATCCACATCACAATTTCCCCCCAAATCACAGGGGCATCGGGTTTAGGATTGAGTTGTAGGTGATAGCAAGCTTCTCCCGATACGGTTTGCACTCCCAAAAGACTATGCGTGTAGTCTTCCACAATCGATCGCTGATTTAGCAGGTCGTCATTAGTGAAGTCCGAGCCCATCCAACCTTGCGAAAGCATGGAGCCTGGCAGTTTTGTCATACGGGCAATTTGAGGGTTCCAGTTCCACATTTCACGATCGAGCTTTAAAAATGTTTGTCCTTGCTCGCGGGCAGGTGAAATAATATAAACCAGGGAATATTTGTTTCCCTTGCTCCAGCTTTTAAAACTGATGGTGCGTTCCCAATTTGGGCGAATAATTTTCATTTGCATCAGACTGTAACCCGATTCTTCGCCCCGCATTTTATTGTCGGCCCTGATAATTATTTCAGCAGCATTTTGTGCAATCAGGCTTAATCCGAGGCAATTAATCACTAAAACAAAGAGTATTATTTTTTTGATTTGGCTCATTCGTATTTTCTATTTTTCGGCAAAATACGCTACACCTTCTTTCCTGGCATACTAAAAGACATTTCTGTCTTTCGCTTTAAGAGGGATGAGAAGCAGGTAATCAAATTTAGGAGATTATACACTTAAAACCAATTTTTATGGAAGTAATAAGGCTTCAATAAAATTATTTGATGCCCGCATGGTTTTATAAATGATAATTCAAAATCGTACACGTTTATCCTTTGGGAATATAGCCGAAAAATCTATAAAATACAGTTATACAATAACATATGCCTAATGGTCTGATTATTGAAAATATGCTGGTTAAAAAACGGCTTAACCCGTATATTTTTTATTTTTGAGAACCAATACTTTAATACCATGGAAAACTTTTCAAAACAACCAGATAGCGGCACAGGCTTAGGCATTGCTGGATTGGTGCTGGGCATTATTGCATTGCCGCTGGCCATGATGGGTTGTACGTTTATGGCAGCTATGATGCTTGCCATTGTTGGCATTACATTAAGTGCACTGGCGCTGTCGCAGGCACGCAGGGTTTCAGCTCCTACCTCGCTGATTACAGCAGCCCTGGTATTGTGTATTATTGCCCTGGGCTTCTCAGTATTGCGTCTTTCCAACACATTTACAAAAATTAAGCAACTACCCTGGGAGCTGGTCAATAAGCAGCTCGATAAGGTAGAAAACAATGCAGACGAATTTGGCCGCGTGTTTGAAGAAGAGTTTGACAAGGAATTACAGGGCGATCTGGATTCGATGCTGAAGGATATGGAAAAAGAGCTTCAGCAAATGGAAGGTGAGCTTGACAGTTTGCACCTTACCATCGATTTAAACGATAGTACCCTCAGTGAGGCAGAGAAAGAAGCAGCTGCCCGCAAACTGGGCCGGGCTACGGGACGCGCGGTAAGGGTGTTTGTCGAAGAAATGAACGATTCGCTTGAAGTGCATATTCAGAAATAGAAACGGACTTCCTCATCCTGAGGCAAGCATCTACCAGTGCATTAACCTGCTGTTTTTCGGCCTTATTGCACTGGTTTTTATTTATTCAGCCTTTTTTCATTATGCCCGTGGAAACTATCTTTTTACTTCGGCACACGATTTACTTACCGGTGAGCCAAGTTTAAGCACCGGGCTGTCGCGCAGTTTCTCCGCTATCGTACGCTTAGAGTTCGAAATCGCACACTTTTATAATCCATACGGCATAAGAGTGTTTCTTTTTTTTCTGGAGCAGTTTTTTTTAAGAATAATTCTTTGGTTTATCCTCGAAAGAAACCCGGAAAGAATGTCCATTCTTGTTTGGTGCGATGGATTGGTATGCTCAGTTTTATTCCTTATTCATTTCTGGCCATTTCTTCTCGAAAGCCTTTCGATGGGTTAAAAGCCTGACGAGACTTTTGCAAAATTAAATCCAGCAGAGAATCATTCAATTTCCAGTTCTTCCTCTGTGAGCTCTTCAAGTTCTGAAGCGTCTAATTCCTCAAGGGCCTCCTGAAGGTCGGTTCCCTGTTCAACTTCTTGCTGAATTTGTTCGGTTTTGGCATTAAAGTCTGCATCGCTGACCAGCCTGGTGCGGGCAAAGAATATGTTGGCAATGGCCAGTGAAAGTACAAGGAGCGAAAATAGTACCGAAGCCGAAGCAAGCCGTTTCTTTAGTTTATAACGGGCAGTAATATTTACCGCATATACTGCCAATGCTACTGCAATTATTGAAGGGAATAGGGCTGCCGGAAGATGCAAAAACTTTAAAGGCAGAAAGGAGAACAGCAAACCAAACAGACCAAAAAATAAACTGACTAAAGAGGCCAGTACTCGTTTTGAATTTCCTTGTTTTGTCATATAGGTGCAATTAGTTTTTTAAACCACTCATTTCGGAAATGCGCAATTGAATGCTTCCCACAGGAATCTCAGCTTTAATAAATACAGGTACTCTGTTTGCATCTGAAGTGAGCCAAATGTTATTGGTGAGTTTGTTTTTTATTAAATTTTCGTTCTTCACCGAAACAGCAAGCTTATAGCAACTAAAGCTGCCCATGCCGGCTACCTTTATGGTTTCTTTGCCAAGGTACTTAATATGAATAGTTTCGAGTTTATTGTCGATTAATATTGTTGCCGCAACCGTTTTATTTACTGTAAAATTTTCATAATCAAGGCTTCGCGCATAGTAGAGAACCGATACTACATCGAAGGTGTTGGCCAATATGGGCACAGTTTGTTCGGTTTCCCGTCCGTCTTTATGCTTTTGTTTGCATACGGCAGTTTTCGATTTGTGTTTAAACACATACTTTGAATCGTTGGTGTATCCGCCCTCGTACATGTCGCGCTTAAAAATGAGAGGTTGTCCGCTCGAAGGCAATACCCACGACTGGTATACGTCGCGCACTTTAAAATAAGTATCCCACGATTTGTAGGTGTTGGCGGTTCCCTGCAAATGAAGCAGAGGTTTTTCGCTAACTGTTACCTGATTTACCTTGAGGGTGACTTCAGCAATATCCGTCCAGAGCGATTTCATGTAATACGAACCTACGTATTTAAGCACTTCGCCAGAGCCATAGGCTTTTGTTGCCGTGGTTTGTGTGTATGCCGTTGAAGAATTACAGATGAAGGTTACTAAAAAAGCAATATTGAATATCAGCAGAAAACTTTTTCTCATAGAGATTTATTTTGTTGCAAAAATAACAGCTTTTTAAATCAGTGAGACTTTAATTTTGAGCAACAATATTATTTAGTCGAACTGATCCCCAGTGCCGCATTAGCGGGAAGGGATCTCTGGGTTATATTCCCTGATGCTGTGCTTCGAAAGAAAAAATGTTTTCATTCAATACCTCGACAGCTTTGCTGCGCGGTAGTTTATTGCCGAAGGGCAGGAGAGATTTAAAAAATGCTTCTTGAAATGGATATTTTTCTTCCGGAATTTTCTTTAACTTTCTATTTCGCACTTTTTTAGGATTACTAAAGAATAATCATAGATAATCACCCGGGTAACTATTCGCAAACTTCCTTTTAGGAATAATTGTCTGAGTCAAATAAATAAAAGATGAAATATTCTATCTCTTACATCTTGTTTTTTCTCTTTTCAGTATCTCTGTTTACTTCCTGTAAGCAAAATAATGTGCAAGAACCCGCACCCGACACAGAGATTGTTTACGATTCAGCCTTGGCTGCAAGCTATGGTGCTGACGACTATGGCATGAAAAAGTACGTTGTGGCATTTTTAGTGCGTGGAAAAAATCAAAGTATCGATTCGGTTGAGCGGGCAAGGCTGCAGGAGGCACACCTGCAAAATATATTCCGCCTAGCCGACGAAGGCAAACTGGTGCTGGCTGGTCCTTTCTTTGGCAACGATGCTTTGAGGGGGATTTATATTTTCGATGTGCAAAGTATAGCCGAGGCAGAAGCTTTAACAGCCACCGACCCTTCGATACAGGCTGGTTTGTTGGCAATGGATTTAAAAGAATGGTATGGTTCGGCTGCTCTGGTAGGCGTTAATAATGAGCATAAGAAGCTTTCGCGAAAAACAATACTGCAAAGCGATTAGACTTGAAAGATTTTCTTTTCAGTAAGATATTTTTCAAAAAAAATTACCCAAACAAATTAAGCTAACAGATGGTTTTTTCATCCAAGAGGATAATAAACAACTCTTGATATGAAAGCTAATTGTATTACATTTTTTTTCGGTTTATTGTTAACTGGCTTATTTACATCTTTTACTCACGAACCCATTATCTACCACCCCTCGGATACATGGGAGCATTTGGGTACCCGAAAGATTAATTATTCCCTTGACAAAGACCATATCATGGTTACTGCTACCGAAGGAAGCCTTACCAGTTTAAAATTGAAAGTTACAGGTGGCGATCTGAACATGCACCGCATGGTAGTAGTTTACGGCAATGGAATGCGCGATGAGATTGAACTACGCCATCATTTCAACCATCGCAGCAGCTCAAGGATTATCGACCTGAACGGCAACAATAGAATAATAAAGCAGGTAATTTTTTGGTACGATACAAAAAACTATGCCAATTATAGGGCTACAATCCATTTGTATGGCCGGCATTAATCAGTTCTGAATTATTTTGAACAGTAAGAAATAGTTGATAGGATGCTTGCCCGGGAAGGTTATTCTATGCCCTTGTTTGGAGTGTCGTTTTTCAAATAAACCCATACTTCACGGCCTGCCTGGCTAACAAGCTGTTGCCTTTTGTATTCGGGTCCTTCGTATGCATCGAGATGCACCAGGTCCTCATCGGTAACTACGAAAACCAGTCCATCAATGGTATTATTTCCAGGCATCAAGGCAGGGTAGCTTGTTACACCTTCTTGTATTTCCGATAGTTCAAAACCAACAATACGATCAGTTAGAGTGAAAGACTTTTTACCGGTTATTGCAAAGCGGATTTTTTCTTCCCTGAGTGTGCCATAGGCAAATAACAAATCGTTCATGGGCAGGAAACGTAAATTAAATTCGAATTTGCATTTTGAATAGGTTATCGTCTTCTTCCTCCACCACCACCAGATGGTCTCGATCCGGTGGTTGGCCTGCTACCACTATAGTTACCACCCATGTTACCACCCCGGTTCATTTGTTGGTAATTGTTGTTTTGTTGTTGACTTCGCTGGCGGTTTTCATAATCGCGGTCCATGGTAGAAGGTTGCTGACTTTGTTTCCATTCGTTGCCCTGGCGTTGGTCCCATCCTCCTTGGTCGTTTTTCTGGTATACATTTCCATCGCGGTCGGAATATACATCACGGTTCTGGGGCTTAGAGGGTCCGGCAGGTTGCTGACTTACCTGTGGCTGTCTGTTTTGCGGGGCTTGTCTGTCGTTAGTTGATACACCGGGTTGCTGCCTGCTGCCTTGCCCGCGTTGCACATCTCTGGTATTTACGTCGTTGCGGTTGTTATACACGTTGTTCGAGCGGTCGATGTTGATATCTACATCGTTATGCACATATCGGGGACCTTGCGGGCCATACATGCCACCACGGTAAGGAGGGTAGTAGGGTGGCCGATACATAGGAGGTCCCCAGTAACCACCACCTCCATAGGCATGAAAAGAAAACCATCCGCTGCTGTAATGAAATCCCATACTCCAGCCAGTCCAGGGGTTGTAGTGCATACTGAAACCGTAGGTTGCCGGGCGCGGGTAGTAATAGGGGCCATACCAGGGCGAATAGTAATACCCTGTGCCGTAAACCACTGTGGGCCCATACACATAGCAGCCCATGTAACCGGGGGTATAACCTACATACACTACTTCGGGGGTAGATTCGTAGATATACACATATTTGGTATTGTAAGCCTCGGAACTTGGGGGAATCTGGTCGACCTCTTTTGGTCGCTCATCGCTAACCTTCCATGGGCCTTTGGCATTCGAGGCCACAAACCAAACCCCGTTTTCGACACAATAGTAGCTCTTACCCGATTTGATGACTGTACTGCTTGTATTCATGGCCAACTCAAGGCTGGTACCTTCAATTTTTTCGAAATCTGGTTCCCCATCGTAAGAAACGGTGCAGGTGGCAGTGCTTCTGTCCACCACTGCGGTTTGGGGTACCTGTGCATCGCGAATAGCATCCTGACTGGCCGATGTGCCCGCTACACTCGAAAGCACATTGTCTTTTTCCGAACCTTCGGGTATTTTTGCAAAATCGGCAGGCAATTTGTCGCTGGCGAGGTATTCCCAGTTACCTTCGAGTTTAGGCGAAGTATACCAGCGACCTGAAATCAACACATAGTAATTCTGCGTTTCGATGTGTTTAAAAATATCATTTTCGGAGTTTTCGACATAAAGCAGGTTGGTTCCGGAAATGTTTGCAAAGTTGGCCTGTCCTGCAGATTGTATGAGCTCGGTGGGTACCGTACTCACAATGATTGCAGGGGCGGTCTCATTCTGTGAAACTGGTTTATCGCTTTGTTCTTTTTTGATTTGCTGGTCGAGACTGGCAATTTTTTTTGGCAGGTTCGATAGCGTTTTGTAGCCTTCTGTCATCGACGACGATTGATACCAGAACTGCCCTCCATACAGGTAAAACAGTTTGTCGTCGGGGTTCTGAACAATCAGAAACGGACTGTTGATAATGCGTTTCATCTGGATATTCTCATCGTCTTGTAAACGGGGTTCGCCGTCAATTAGCACAAGCATGGACAAGGTACTTGCATAGATTATTTTGGGGGGATCGTTTTTCAGTCCTTCGCTCTTAAAAGATTCTTCCATTTCAATAGTAGAGGCAACCTCGTCGATGGTGGAAGTAATTTCCCAATTTGGTATTTCTGTTTCGAGTAGCTTGCTGAGGTTCTTTATTTTAGTTGTGTCTGTAATACCGGGGAGTTTTATTTCCTCCACCATAATACTTTCAAGCGTAAGGGTTCGCGAATCGCGGTCTGTAATCATAGTAGAAGTATACCAGAAAACACCAAAAATATACTCCGATTCCGGAGTTTCTAATACCGAAAATGCAGCCCTTCCTTTTATTTTATCACCCTTCATCGATTCAGGCTGGGGTTGATAAATGCTTATGCGGGCTCCCGATTTGGCTATTATCTCTTTAGGCCATTGGGCATTTGCGCAGATGGCAAAAACAGAAAAGAAAACTACGAGTAGAAATTTCATGATATTTTTTATTTTATAGCAAGGTACCAAGAGTGACTGATCTTAAAATAACAACACTATATTTTTATTATTTGAAGAGTATTAGTTTTTAATTCCTTTACCAGACCTTCAAAATCAAAAGCTTTTTCAGAAATCGAAGCCGAAATAAGATTTTCCGGCAAACATCTTACAAACTTTGAGAAAAACATCGATTTTGTATTGACTTCCAGTTCACGGATAAATTTTTCAGAATTATCTAATGATCCATTCTTCAAAGTATCAATGAAAGTTAGAACATTATTAAAATTCAATTTCTGATCTGATTGGATAGACTTTAATACAATTGATTTGTAGCTTGATGATGTTTGACACACACCAAATATTTTTAAAAGTTTAGCTAATGTCCGATTAATCTTATCACCTGAGAATGTAATTAATTCACATTCATTAATATCTTCACTTAATATCCAATTATTCTTTGACCAATTAAGTGCCTTAACTTTTAATCGAGCTCCCTGAAAACAAGTCTTTGCTGTATCGTTTAAATATTTGGGTATATCGGAAGAGAATAACAATTCACCAACTTCTTTGGCTGTTTCATAAGGTACATCTGACCCATTAAATGTTTTCCAACGAGGGGCATTTCCAACTTTTGTCTTTCGAGCAAAAACCTGATGTGATTCAACTTTAACACTAAATGCTTCCCATTCAATACCGCCGAGAATAAAAAAGAATGGTACTTCCATAGACTCAACAAAATTACAATCTAAGTTACCTACGTGGTTTTTCTCATTAAAAACTTCATATAAAGGTCCACTACTAAAAACCGCAAACAACTTTTGCCAATTAGCCCCTAAAAAGTATTTCTCCGTTGATTCTCCAACTATTATTTCTCCATCAACATCCCGTAAGAAATCATTTAACAACATAAATGTTATTAATTCATAAAATTGGGATTTCGTTATTTGTGAAAAGCAATATGAATTCGATAAAATTCCCCAAGCATTTTCTGGTTTTATGCCGTTATTCTGTAAGCATAAACATATTAGTTGATGAGCAAGTATATGATATGCTTGCCGAGGTAAAAATAGATTTTCAGATTTACCTTTTAAGCCTAAACTTACAACACCTGTCAATAAGAGTAATTCATCTTCATCTAAAATTAATCCTCTGAAAAATTGTGGTTTCCCATCCCTACGACCAGTACGACCAACCCTTTGAAGAAATGAGCTTGAGCTTGAAATTGAATCCAGTTGAAATACATGATCTAAATGTCCTATATCAATGCCTAATTCTAAAGTTGAAGTACTAATGATACTATCAATTCCACTTTCAAGATCATTTTTTATTTTAATACGTTTTTCAGCTTCTTCCCGATAATATTTACTTACCGATGAATGATGCGTTCTTACTTTGATTGGTATTGATCTCTTTTTAAGTGTATTTAGTTTATTAATTGCAGAAGCCAACGATTCACAACTTGATCTTGATCCACCAAAAATTATAGATTTTTTAAATGGAAGCAAATCAAACATGCTTTCTAAACGCTGATAATTGGCTGGTATTTCCTGACCATCTGGTGTTATTCGATCGTAAAAATATTGAATCTGAAAATCTTTATCTTTTTTGTGAGCTGATTCAATAAATATACGTTTTCCGATCTGACTTGATGAACCAGCAAGCCATATTAGCATTTCATCAGGATTACCAATAGTAGCCGTTATTGCTATCCTTTGAATTGGTTTTCCAAGTTTTGCATTTAAACGTTCAATTAATGTTATGAGATGACAACCTCTATCAACGGATGCAAAATTGTGAGCCTCATCAATTATTATGGTTTGCAAATCTTTAAAAAAATCTTCCCAATTGGGTTTACGCAGCAAAATTGCCTCTAAAGATTCAGGTGTAGTTAAAAGAACATTTGGTGGATTATTAATAGCAGATATTTTGTCTTTTTGACTTACATCGCCATGCCATTTAAAACAATGTAACCCACAAGCCTGAGAGTATTCATTTGCCCTTAATTCAATATCATTTAATAAAGCTCTTAAAGGAGCTAAATATAAAATCTGAACTGTATTTGCCTTATTCTGTGCCGATTTTGTAAGACAAGGAAAAAATACTGCTTCAGTTTTGCCTCCGGCAGTTGGAGCTTCAATAATGCAATTTTCTCCATTTAGAATAAAAGGTATTGCTGCTTTTTGAATTTCAGTCAATCCACCTTTCCAACCCTTTTCGTAAATAAGTTTTTTTAAACCGGGATGTATCAGACTTAAAATATCATCTTGCATCAAAAAGTAAATAAGGAATTATGCTAAAATATTCGTAATCTCAGAAACTATACTATTTTCAGTAGAATCAATTCGGATAAACTCTTCTTGTGAAATGTTAGGATTCTCTTCACACAAATCTAAAATATGTATGAATTCCCTAATAATAGGACGCGGTTTTCTACTTATTGATTCTTCACCAAAAGCAGTCCAGTCTTGAACTAATTTTAGTAATATATCATCTGGAAACTTCTTTTGAACATCCCAATTATAGGCTATACCATGAATATCTCGTACCCTTGTGATTACCGAAAGAAGTTTAGCCTGGTCTAATCCTTGCAGAACAAGTATTGGTTGTCGAATGCTGGTTTTACCATCTATTGAAGGCGGTGCAGATACTCGATCAGCCAATGCCTCGTAACTTTTTATTCCTGCCCTATCATCCTCGAAGAAAGTATCAGTTCCGGTAAAAATTAAAAGGCAACTTGGAAAATTATTCTTTCCGGATTCATCTATCAAAAGTCTTAATATTTCTAATGCCTGTTCTCTTTGTCTTGCCTGAGGAAATTTTCTAATTAATTCTAATTCGTCTATTAAAAGTAAAAGACCATTATATCGTGAACCTTTAATCACTTCCAACAATGCTCGAATTCTAGGAAATACTTGATTTGATTCAATTGTTCCATGTACACCAATTTCATTAAGCATTTTACTCGATAATGAACGGCTACCACTTAACCATGCAATTGTTGTTGATGCTAAAATTGAGTTATTAGTCTTTTTTGCACGATAAAAGGCGCGTAATGCTGGCGAAAAGCCAGAATCCATATCAGATAAATATGCCAGTTCAGATTCGACTCTTTTTTCGACAATAACTGATAGTTTTTCCTGAGTTATTGGGTCTAAAGCTGTTAATCCTTCTATCTGTGCTGTCTTTTGGTGAATTGTGAGTAACCAAGATTCTAAAATATCTGCTAATGCACATGAATCAGTTTTTTCAGGAATTCTTAATCCATTAATTAAACCTGAATAAAAAACTGGAAGATCTGATAATGGCTGATCCGGACCAATATTAACTGTTGAGACAACAAATTCTTCATTTAATGCCATCTCTCGCAACCAAGAACTTAAAAAGGTTTTTCCCGCTCCATAAGGTCCTCTAATAAATTTAAATGGGGTTTTATTATTCTTAGCTTCAATTAACAAATCTTTTAAATGTGTGCGTTCTTTTGAATGTCCAACAATAACATGTTCTAAGTTCTTTTCTGGCACAACTCCCTGCCTAAGAGCATCAATTACACCACGAGCTTCATATTTTTCAATGATTTTATCCGATTGTACCTTTTCACCTTGCCATTCATAAATATTTATACTTCTTACGCTTCGAACATGAATTGGGTATTTATTTTGACTTTTCAATTTAGATACCATTTGGGACATATGGGCTTTGGTTAAGAACCAACCTAATCCATGTAATCTACTTGCCCTTTCAATATCATGTTCAGTTAATGATTTTGACTCTTTAATTAGTGAAATGATTATTTGTTCATCTTCATCTAATTTAGGATAGTCTAATTTAATATTTTGAAATTCAGTTGGTAATACTTGTTTTGAAGTAGAAGCAATGTCTGCAATATCTTTAATCTCATCATCTTTTACAGAAATTGAGGCATCAATATTAGATTGTTGATCTTCTACAACTGCTTTAATTGTAACCTCACTATATTTTATTCTTGATCCTTCAATTAATCTGTCTATTAAATCATTCTTAATTCCCGAAACCTGAATCCCTATTTTTTTACATAAATCTATCAAATCAACTCTTCGTAGACGATTCATAACGGAACGTTCAGACCAATTACTTTCAACCAATCGTTTTATTTTTTCATCCTTTAGCCCACTTGTTTTTAAGAAATTCAGAGTCAATAAATCATATAATTGATCATAAGTTAAATTTTGTAAAAGCTTTGAATATTCTTCATCGGTAAGCACTCTGCATTCCTTTTCAAGTGGAATTAAAGGTTTCGTCTCCTTAATTTCTGGTTTTTTTAAGTCTAACCTTTGATCAAAAAAATCAACAATATTTGAAATCAATTCAGCCTTTTTACCAGAAACCTGAATTCCATTTGTTCTGCAAAAATCTCTTAATTCTTCAATATTCATGAAGTTTAAAAGTTCTGATGGTGGAATTAAGGCATCCAATATTCTAGCAATTCTTATTTCCTTTGTTCCACTTACCAATAAACCAATATTGGTCAGAGGGGTATGTAACTGCTCGCTTTTAATTAAATTTAATAAACGCAAATAATCTTCTTTTTCTAAATCAATTCCCCATGCTCGTCGAATTTGGACGACAACTTCATCGGCAATTGCATAGTTGTTATCATACGTAAGTACAAGACCTGATAATAATAAATGATTACGAGAAGTAATATATGCTCCTGAATTATCCCAAAGCTGACGAATATCTGGATGATGTTCAAGTAAAAGGTGTTCTCTTGTCCATATGCCAAGTTCCTTTCTTAATGATTCCAATAATTGAGCTTCACTTGTATCGATTTCCAGATTACTTTCCCAAGCAAATTTTAAAATGTTTACATAAAGCTGATAATTTTTATCACTTGATAATCCCTGACCTGTCTTAGCTCTTTGAGTCATATCCTCAGTTGTAAGCAAAACTTTTTCCTGAAACCCTTCAACAGGAAGCATATGATTAGGGGCATCGATAAGCAATTTTATAAAAGCATAAGTTGGAGGTTTAGCTGGTGCTAATGCAGTTGCAACATAAGATAACGAGCTAAGTGCAGCAGATATTTCCTGAATAACAATGCTTCTAGGTAATCTAAGGTTAGCCGATTCATTCACTTTATCGGTTGCGATTTGATCGATAGCAGCATCTGAATACTTCTCAATTATCTCAATTATTTTCATTTGAATATTTTTTTTGCAGACTTTTGTGTATTGTTAAGAACGCTCAATTAAATTACTAACAAAAAACTCAAAGTAAAAAATATAACTTATTCCAATTATAATCAATTAGCTGAAAATTACGAGAGGTGAGAAAATCATGTGTTTGGTTGCGAAGCGATAGCTGCTGTAATGAACTATCAAACTCTCACTTTTAGTGTTAGGTATAATTATTTTGTTTTGCTTATTAGTAAAAATCGATAATTGCTATGTTACTTTTATAAAGTTATTCTGAATTCCTTTTTTTTTAAAAACCCCTTACAAAAGCTTAAAAATAGTGTATTTCAAAAGGCAGACAATGCACTATTAAACTGAATATTATCTCACCTTTGTACAATGTTTCAATTCAAGTTGGGCTAATTATGAGAAAGACTTTCTGGACTCTGATTGTTGCTTGTTTGAGCCTTTTACCCTCGAATGGGCAGGAAGGTTTTTATGTCCGCCTGGCCGATTCGGCCTTTACTTTGACGAAGCAGGCAGTTCAGTACGATCCAGCTTATTTTAGGCTCGACTATCCCAACGGCGATGTGCCGGCCGATAAGGGTGTGTGCACCGATGTAATCATCCGGGCGTATCGAAAAATGGGCATAGACTTGCAGAAAGAAGTGCACGAAGACATGAAGGCCCATTTCGACCAATACCCCCATAACTGGGGTCTTACAGTGCCCGATAAGAACATTGACCACAGACGGGTACCCAACCTGATGACCTTTTTTGCACGCCATGGAACGGTAAAAAATACTTCTCAGGATGCAAAGGACTATTTACCGGGCGACATAGTATGCTGGAACCTGGGCGGTGGGGTAACCCACATTGGCATTATGGTCGGTAAAAAATCTGCCGATGGTTTGCGGTACCTGGTGGTGCACAACATTGGAGCCGGACAGGTACTCGAAGATTGTTTATTTCGCTTTCAGGTTATTGGCCATTACTGCTATGGTGAATAATAGTTCCGAAAGTCTTTCATTCTGACTTTTTGAATAAATGCTTTTCTTGCAACCGAAAAGTCTAACAAATAGTGCTTTTGACTGTTTATCTTTACAAAAATTGAAAGTATGCGTGTAACTGTTTGCCGGAAAGAACATTTTAATGCCGCTCACCGGTTGTATTGCCCCGATTGGAGCGAGGGAAAAAACAACGAGGTATTTGGCTTGTGCAACAATCCCAATTTCCATGGCCATAACTACGAGCTGGAGGTAAAAGTTACCGGAACCATCGATCCCGAAACGGGTTATGTGATCGACATGAAAGTGTTGAAAGAATACATCCGCACCGAAGTACTGGAACGCTTCGACCATAAAAACCTCAACCTCGATACACAGGAGTTCAGCCAGCTAAACCCTACGGCCGAGAACATTGTGGTAGTCATCTGGAACCGCTTACGCAAGGTAATAGACCCTGCCATGGATTTATCGGTAATTCTTTCCGAAACACCGCGAAACATTGTAGAATACCATGGGAAATAAAATCCTTCAGTTTTTATCGAAAGCATTGTCGTGGGTACTAATAATTCCGGTGAGGTTTTACCAGTATTCCATCAGTCCCTTGTTGCCGCGCAGTTGCAGGCACGTGCCAAGCTGCTCGCAATATACCATTGAGGCATTAAAAATTCATGGTCCGATAAAGGGTTTGTACCTGGGAATACATCGGATTTTACGATGCCATCCCTGGGGCACCAGTGGATACGATCCGGTTCCTCCGAAAAAAGGTTCCAAGACAGCAAAAAACTAAAAGATATTATCGAAGTGCTTCATTTCTCGGTGTATTTCACCTTTGCCTTGAAAAGCTCGAGGTGTGTTTCGCGGAGCATCTCAAGGAGCGGAATATTTTTCGGGCAGCGGCTGAGGTCTACTTTAGCCAGATTTTCTTCCGTCGGGAATACACCCGGGAACCAATCGTCGTTGTCTTTGAACATGTTATAGCGGTATTGTCCAAAACCTTTCATGTCGTAACATTTTAGCAGGGTGCGAAAGCGCAGCACCTCGGGTATATTAATGCCCGAAGGGTCGTTGGCCAGGCCATAGGCTTCGAAACCGGCATAGGGGTCGAGCAGGAGTTGGCTGTCGAGGCGGTGTTTAATTTGTGCATCTTCTGGCGAAAGGGGTATGCTGGTGGGGAATATTCCCGGCAGGTCGGAAAAATGAGAAGTGGCCGGCAAACCAAAGGTGAGGGTGTGAATGGCCAGGTGGCCAAGGCAAAACCGGGCATTGAACTGCACCGGATTTAGCGGGGCAGTGAGGTCTTTGAGCTTCTGTGGCGGGGTGCTGAGCTGGCCGCCTTTGTCGTTGGGCGAGATAATGAATACACCCATGTCTTTTGTTTGAGCCAGGTCGATGGCGGCTTTGTTCCGCTGAAAGAAATAATAGTAATGCAGGTTGACAAATTCGAACAAATCGGTCTCGATGGCTTTGATAATCACTTCAAGCGGTGCATGGGTGCTGAAACCAACGTGCTTAATAATCCCTTCCTCCTTCATCCGAAGCAATTCCTCGACCGGACCACCGGGGGCACAGGCTGTTTGATAGTGCCCGAGGGTATTCATTCCATGCCAGGCATAAAAATCAAAATAGTCAGTTTTCAAGGCCTTTAACTGCTTTTCAAGCAACTCGCGTGTTTCCAGAGCTGTTTGCGGGGCTCCTTTTGTCATCAGGTAATAGCTGTCGCGTTTTACCTTCAGCCTGTCGTTTAGCACAATTCCGTAGGCCGTTTCGCTTTTTTTGTAGCCCCAGGCCGTTTCGATGTGGTTGATCCCGGCCGCAAAGGCTTGCTGAACGGTATCCTGGCATTGTTCGAGCGTGTCTTGTGGAATCACTTCCCTTGGATCGTCCCAGCCATGTTTAAACCGCATGCCACCCAAAGTGATGACACTGATTTTTTTGTTGGTTTTACCAAAACGACGGTATTCCATGGGAACCTTGTCGAGCGTGAGTGTTGAAAAATCCATTCTTTACATTTAGTTGAAAGCTGAAACAAGCAATAAGCCTTAAAAGTTTAGCGAATAAGTGAAAACCTGCCAGCAGCATCGAGCTTGATAATAGAAGAAACAGGCCTTTGGGTCTGATCATCCTGCCGCCAATTGACCACATAGTCGACCCCTGAAATCACATCCGGCGAAACCTCTTTGAAACAAAAAGGTACTTTGGTTCCGCTTATATTGGCAGCGGCCGATACAAGGGGTTTGCGCAATCGGCCAATGAGCTTCTCGCAAAAATTGTCGTGTGTAATTTGTATGCCTATACTGCCATCTTCAGCGATGAGATTGCTTGCGAGGTTTTTAGCCTTGGGGTAGATAATCGTAAGTGGTTTGTCCGATACTTCAATAAGCTCATAGGCAATCTCAGGAACTTCTTGCAGATATTGGCTTAGTCGATTGGCGCTTTCGAGCAGAATCAGCATGTCTTTGGATTGACTTCGTGGCTTTAGTGCATAAATTTTGTTTACAGCTTTAGAATTGCTTGCGTCGCAGCCAATGGCCCATTTGGTGTCGGTGGGGTAAAGAATTAAACCTCCATTTTGCAGTACTTCGCACGCCCGCTTTAATTCTTCAATCATTGCGGCAGGTATTTTATCGTATCTATTTTGTAACCGCAGTCGAAATGATTTTGCGGGCATGTTTTTCTTCCATGCACCCCACATGGCCTGCAGGGAATTTTTTCTGTGGCTTCGGCCACTACCGAAAGGTTTGAAAGGGGGCCAAACCCAAATTCGGGCAGGGTGCTGCAAAAAAATGCGGTTACCGGGGCATTCATAGCCGAGGCAAAATGCAAGGGTGCCGAGTCGTTTACATAATTCATCCGGGCCTTACTCATTAGGGCAGCCGATTGAAGAAAGCTAAGTTTACCGCAAAGGTTGGTGGCTTCTGTGTGTCCGGAGGAGGAAATAATCTGCTCGCACAGAGCAGCATCAGAAGGAGCGCCTAAAAAATAAAGATGAATGTTTTCGGGAATTCTCTGGCAAAGCGCTACCCATTGGTCCCTGGGTAGTTGTTTCGTAAACCACACCGACGAGGGAGCCAGACACACATAAGTTTTCGCGAAAGCCGGGCTCACTTTATCAAAATCATCAGCCGATGGATAAAGTCTTGGTTGCCTTATGGGTTTTTCTACAAGGGTTTTTATCAGGTTAAGGTTGCGGTCTACCTCGTGCATACCGGGTTCGAACAGATGCCTTACTTTTTGGTGAAACAAAAATGAAAAGGGATTCTTCTTAAAGCCAATTACTATTTTGCCTCTCGAGAAGGCAGTAAGAAAGCCTGTACTGGCAAAACGCTGCAGGTTAATCACATAATCGTAGCGTTCATTTCTGATTTGCTTGAGTAACTTTAGCAGAGCCTTGTATTTGCTTTCTTTTTTATTCCACACAAACAATTTTCTGAGTTTAGGATGACCTTCGAGCAGATTTTCGTTGCCCTTACGCAATACAAAATCAATTTCCGATTCGGGATAAGCTGCGGAAAGGCTTTCGATCAGCGGGGTGGCCAGTACCACATCGCCAATAAATGCTGTTTGTATGAGCAGGAATCGGGGCATACACAATGTAGGGTTAAACTAGAACGCGATATCGTATTCGCGCAGGGCATTGTTAAGCGAAGTTTTCAGGTCGGTCGATTCCTTACGCTGTCCGATAATCAGTGCACAGGGAGTTCCATATTCGCCGGCGGGGAATCTTTTGGGCACTGTGCCCGGAATTACCACAGAACGAGCAGGTACAAAACCACGGTATTCTTTGGGTTCGCTTCCCGATACATCAATTACCTTGGTCGATTTGGTGATAACCACATTGGCCCCCAAAACAGCCTCGCGGCCTATGCGGGCACCTTCTACTATGATGCAGCGCGACCCGATAAAACAATTGTCTTCGATAATCACCGGCGCAGCCTGCACAGGTTCGAGTACCCCGCCGATGCCCACACCACCGCTCAGGTGCACGTTTTTACCTACCTGGGCGCAGGAGCCCACGGTTGCCCATGTATCAACCATGGTTCCACTGTCGACATAGGCACCAATGTTCACATAGGAAGGCATAAGGATTACCCCGGGCGCCAGGTATGAACCATAACGGGCAATGGCATGAGGCACCACACGCACTTCGAGTGCTTTGTAACCATGCTTCAGAGCTATTTTATCATGAAACTCGAAGGGCTTTGCTTCGATCACTTCCATCTTTTGTATGGGGAAATACATGAGCACTGCTTTTTTTACCCATTGGTTTACCTGCCAGTCACCTTCTTTGGGTTCTGCCACACGCAGCTTACCCTTGTCCAGCAGTTCAATAATGTCTCGTATGGTTTTTTGGGTAGAGGCTTCTTTTAAAAGCTCGCGGTTTTCCCAAGCGGCTTCAATATCCGCAATCTGATTTGAATACATTTACATCGATTTTTTATTTCGATGCAAAAATAGTCTTTTTGCCAGATTGCCGAAGAACAAAAAGGGAAAAGAACCCACATGGCAGGCAGAATATTACCCGACTTGGTTAAAACACAACCAAAGTGAGAATAAAAACCTTCTACAGGAGGGTTCTCTCGAGCCCATGAATCAATTCACTATGTTCTCCGTATAGAGCAGTTTTGCAGCGAGGCTACTTAGGATTTTTCGTTCAGGTGTTTATGATGCCAGTCGCATCCGTAGTTGCCCACCTTGTATTCTTCCATTAAGCCATCTTTTCCTTTTTCAGCAGCTTTCAGGTTAAGCTCATCAATTTCTGACTGAGTAAGCGGCTGAAAGTTTTTCGCTATGTGAATATCCTGCCATAGATCTTTGGTGCTGCCAATGCCGCAAACAAGGGTCGATACCGGTAACGAAAGAGCATACCGTCGGCATAATTCCGCACTAATCCCCAATTCGCGTGGTATGATACCATCCTGAGCAGCCAGTCCCTTCATTCCAATAATACCTATGTTTCTTTCATAAGCAAGGGGCAGCACTTCTTTCTGAAAACTGGTATAATGAAAGTCGAGCATATTGGTTGGGAACTGTATGGTATTCCACTCAAAGTCTTTTTTTAACATAGCCAGGTGAAATTTAGGATGCTGGTGGCCCGTAAAACCTATAAACCTGATTTTCCCTTCTTTTTTTGCCTCGAGCGCTGCCTTAAGAGCACCATTTTTTTCGTCAAAGATCAAATCAGGGTCGTCGTCCCATTTTATGGCATGAAATTGCCAAAGATCAATATGGTCAGTTTTGAGTCTTCGAAGGCTGTCTTCGAGATGCTTTTTTGCACCCTGGTAATCGCGTGCGCATACTTTTGTCATTAAAAAAACCTTGTTCCGGTAGCCATTTACCGATAAAGCTTTCCCCATAAATTCTTCACTCACCCCATCGTTATAATCCCAGCAGTTATCAAAAAAATTGATGCCATTGTTAATGGCTTCGTGCTGAATGTTTGCCGATTGGGCTGCGGTGAGATTGTATCCAATGTGCCAACCCCCGATGCCAATGATTGAAACATACTCTCCGGTATTGCCAAGCATGCGTGTGGGCATTTCATAGGCATTGAGCCTTTGCCCCTGGATAAACAGAGCACCATAGGCTAAGCTTGCCAATGAGCTTTGTATAAATTTTCTTCTCGAATAAGTGTTATGCATAGCTGTGTTTTTAAAATTGCGAATGATTTTTAGCTAAAAAACCAGTTTACTTTCAGGTCAATTTTGGTATGGATTAATATACGTCTAAATTAACCCCAAGTCAATAGTTTAAGCACTTTGCTATTTTCACAATACCCTATTTTTAAAGCTTTAAGCGCTATATTAAATAATACTCAGGATAACGGTTGCAGAATGGTTTGCAGCCTTTCCCATTTTTTTCATTCACAGTAGCAAAAGGGTAATTTATATTACATTTGCCCAAAATTATTGTTATGCCTAAGTACTTTATTGTTCTGGCCATCTTTTTTTTACCCATGCTACAGGCTCAGCAAATGCCCCTTGGTTACACCCGGTATTTTGATGTAAAGACCTCTGGCAGCAAGCTAAACGACCAACTGATTTCCGGAACGAATACTTCAATCACCTACACCGGAAGTTTGTTAAAGATTCAGGAGCTACCCGATTCTTCCACAGGAGTTTTCCCTTTTTCCTTAGCGTGGCTCGACAATCATATTTTTGGGGATTTTATTGCACTACTTAGGCTTCAGGCCAAGACAGTAGAAACTGACAGCATGAGCGACATATATCTGGTTGCTGGCTTGCGCGATAGCAGCAATTATTATTTTATAAGGCTCAACCAGAATGGGGCAGGCTTTTTTAAGATGTACAAAGGACAGGTTAGTAGCATAGCTCTCGATACTACCTTTAAACCCCTCTGGCAAAATTGGCAGGACATGCGACTTACCCGCGATATTCTTACCCGAAGCCTAACCATTGAATGCAAAGGGTTTCGTACCCAATTCAGCGATCCAAACCTGGTAATGGGTTATATAGGCATTGGCGTAGATGGATGTATTCTTCAAACTCAGCAATTCGAAGTATGGGCACCTACCTCCATACAAGCACCATTTAAACAATAAAAATTGTGAATAACTGTTTTTTAAATGTTTGGTTATTCTGCAAAGTCTTTTCAATTTGCAGATGCCACAAATAAGTGCGAATGAAAAAGTTTCTTTTGTTTTCTATCCTTTTGATACTTTCACTGCTGTTTATCAGGGGAGTTGTGCGTTCTGACGAGCCTGCTTCTGTAACAAATCACTATTTTAATAACCAAGTTCTGGCATGGTGCAGTGAGTTTGCCGATACAAGTCTTTTATCGAAAGAAGCTCTTTTAACCGCTTACGATAATTTTTTATTGGCCTATGCTGATAGCTTGGTACAAAACGATAGCCTCTTGAGCGTGATCGATTTCACCAAACCTTCTACTGAGCCAAGGCTGTTTATTTTCGATGTAAAAAACAAGCGCCTGCTTTACAAATCACTTGTGGCGCATGGTCAAAATTCGGGAGAGCTGTTTGCCCAAAATTTTTCGAACAAACCCCAATCGCACATGAGTAGCCTGGGCATGTTCCGTACCTTAAATACATACGAGGGAAGGCATGGTTATTCGCTTCGCCTCGATGGACTGCAAAAGGGTATCAACGATAAAGCTAAAGAGAGAGCCATTGTGATTCACGGTGCGGCTTATGTAAGCCCAAACTACATCGAACAATATGGGCGCATCGGACGCAGCTTTGGTTGTCCTGCTCTTCCGGCCGATTTAAATGCATCGATTATCGACCTGATAAAAAATGGAAGTTTTCTGTTTATTTATCACCCCTCGCTTATAAGCTAACATCATCTTTGTCAAACAACTGCGACAGTTCTTCCTGGTCCCGCGCATATACATCGGGCAGCAAATTGAGTCTGCCTGCCGAATCGACCATGCAAGTGAGGTATTGCACATGCACATCGACCTTGCGGTTGAAATGGAATACTTTCTGTTCCTCACTTTTAATAATTGATTCAATATTTATCGGCTTATTCTCTTTGGCAAAGACGTATTCGCTCAGCGATTGTGCCAACTCATCCGGATTTTGAACCCTGATGCACCCATGCGAAAAAGTGCGTCTGGTTTTATTGAAAAGAGCTTTAGAAGGGGTGTCATGCATAAATACGCTGTGCTCATTCGGAAACAGAAATTTTATCTTCCCAAGGGCATTGTTGCCGCTATTCTGCTGGCGGATATAATATTTGTTGCTTAAGGGGTTGTCAAGCGTCCAGTCGATGAGCTGATGATTCACCGTTTGCCCATTATTGTTCACTACTATGTAACCGTGGCTTTCGAGGTAGGTGCTATCTTTTCTTATGTTTTCAAGCATTTCGTCGTTGGCAATACTGGTTGGCACAGTCCAGTGCGGATTGGTAATAAAACATGCCAGAGTGCTTGAGAATATCGGAGTTGGTGTTTCCATTTTACCAACAATTACCTTAAAGTTTTTTTCAACGAAGTTCTCTTTTACAAGCGATAGCTGATAAGCTGGAATATTCACAAAAACATAAGAATTCGAATCGAGGTTCAGTTTTCGCAAGCGGTCGAGGTTCAGGGCTATCAATTCGTAGGTTTTATCGAGGTCGTGCAGAAGATGTTTTATCACCACATTGTTTAGCTTGCCCGTAATTTCAATTCTTTTTTCTTGCTGATAGTCCGACACAACTTTTTGAAGCGTGTGGGTACTGTCGAAAACCGGTGAGGAAAGGAACCCTAAATAAAAAAATGCGCTGGCAAGGTCGGATTGGGCAATTTCTAACTTGGCTTTTCTGACTTTTTCGAGGGTTTTTTGGTAGCCATTTAGCAGGCTAATAAGTTCGTTGTAAAATTGAATATCGGGTTGAAGGGCAAGAATATCGGCTTCGAGCTGGTCTTTTTCCATCGATTGCATTAAAAGTTGAGGCAAGCCGGCTATGAAATTCATAAAGCGTGAACTAGTATCACTGTCCACAATTCCCTGATTCAAATAAATCATAAGCAGAAAGGCCGATTTGGTAGCTTCTATTTCGAGATCAATGCGCTGGATCATTTTTTCTTTTGAATAGACAGAGCTTTCGAGTTCTGTGGAAAGACTTTTTAGTTTCGATGAATTGATTACCGATTCAGGCAATCCAAAATATACCGCACTGTCGACAAGGCGAATCAGCTCGTTTAATTTGTCAGTTCCTGCATGGTTTATGGTCCAAACAGGGTTAAAATCTATTGTTTTGTAAAAGTCAGATATCAGCTCATTTAACTGATATTGCAAACTATTTGCAACAACCGGATTAAGCTGATAGGCGAGAGCCTGAATTTGAAGGAGCCTTTTACTTTCTGCCACTGAAAAATCGATATGGCTGTTGTTTTTCCTGGGGTTGATGTTCTCGTGGCTGGCCAGCAGCAGAAAAAGACCAATTAACAAAAAGTAATGCAAGAATCCGGTCAGGATTCTTCGTGAACTATGGAGGGTTGGATTGGTAGGTTTGCTGATGAGATTGCCCGTTTCCATAGTAAGCAGTTATTTCTGATTACCTTTACGGAAATAGACAAGCACTAACGAAGTTTTTTAGACCAACGCATTAAAATAATTGACAGATGAAAGATTTTTCGAAACGCCTAAAAAATCAACTTCTTTCCAATAACTCACTAACCTAGACCAACAAAAAAATTGGTGTCAACGAAAACCAAAGCAGAGTATTAAAATGCTTTATTTAAGTCGCTCAATCTTTTCCAGATTTCAGCCAACTCGTTTGGATTTACCTCTTCGATAATAATCCTGTTTCGTTTTTCGGTCTTTAGACTTTGTTTTTGCTTGAACTTCACGGTCTTGTATTTTGGTGCAAATTTATAATGCTTTATTTTCTAAATCAAATAATTTTCGGCAAATGTGGGTAA
This sequence comes from Bacteroidota bacterium, assembly GCA_016699695.1. Classification (NCBI taxonomy): domain Bacteria; kingdom Pseudomonadati; phylum Bacteroidota; species Bacteroidota bacterium. The sequence goes on along the minus strand of CP065006.1, from coordinate 1,675,766 downwards.
AAATCAGGTAAAAGCTGTTTTTTACCACCCTGGTTTATTAACTATTTCGAAATTTTACTTTAAAATAATTAAAATCTTTCAATAAGAACCGACCTAAAGACTATTTATTGTTGCGAAGGTTGCGTACAAAAGATTTTTTTCAGGCTGAAGCGGAAGCGATATACGTAAAAAACTACAATCTGGTTTCAAAAATCTGCATGATACGAATCAGTATAACTGACATATTCAATATTTTGTATAGCTGAAATAGTTATAAACAGCAAGTTGGAGCATATTTATGGATGCAAATACTCCTAAAAACTGAATTTCTGGCTGGTCTTTTTAGAAATATTGAGTGCCGGGCTGACAGCATAGATTCTTAAATTCATTATATTTAGCCCCAATCCTTACAAATCCAATAAGGCATTAACTTGAAACCCCGCAGTTTAAATACCATTCAGCAAATATTACTCTGGACAGCCATGTTGCTGTTAATTTTTGCAGCTTTCTATTTATTTAAACCAGGAACTTTTTGGATTGCATCTATAATTTTAGGGGCAATTCTCCTTTTATTTGTTACCACCTATTGGGTCTTAGCGCAAAGAGGCAAACTTGTCGATAAATACTATGGACAGCTTACTTCACTCATTGGTTCGCTCAGTTTGGAACTTGACCAAAAACCTTTTACGCAACAAAAAAAATACCGCGCCATCACTGATCTGGAAGACCTGATTGTAGCACTCAATCAATCGATAAGCCGCAAAACAAGCGAATTGCGTAACCGTAATAACGAATTAAAGAAAAAGCAAACCGAAGCTTTGAAGCAAAACAAAGAGCTGAGCGAAGCCTATAAAGCCCTTACACAAAGTCGTGAGCGTTACAATAAACTGGTTTCGAGTCTGGAGGAAGAATACTTTCTTTATGGTATGAACTTGAACGATGAGGTGGAGTATGTGAGTCAAAGTGTAGAAAAAATCCTGGGATATTCCATCGAGGAGTTTAAGCTCAAACGCAAGGAAATTCTTACCCAAAACCCAATAAACCGGGCAGCCATGGAGATGATGCTGGAAGTAAAGAAAGGCCGTCCGCAGAGCCGGTTTTTGCTGGAAGTATTTCATAAAGATTGTTCGGCACGCATGCTTGAAATTTCCGAAGTACCTGTGTTTGATGCTCAGAATGAGCTAACCGTAATAGAAGGTATAGCCCACGATATTACCGAAAAACATAATGCCGAAGAGCTTATTCGCGAACAGGAAGAAAAGTACCGTCAGGTATTTAACAGCGCCTCGGATTTTATTTTCCTGTTCAATCTCCAGAAAGACAATAGCCCGGGCAAGTTTATCGAAGTCAACAATTATACCCAGCGAGTAATGGGTTATACCCAGCAGGAATTACTGCAAATGACTCCCGACGACCTCATTGCTGCCGAGATATGGGATGGTGCACACGATCGTGATCGTATCGACAAATACGAGCGGATCTGGGAATCGAAAGACGGCAATATCCTTAATGTCGAAATCAGCGAGCACATGTTTAAAATAAAAGGCAAAAGGGCCTGTATTGCCATTGCCCGCGATATTACTGAACGCAAGAGGGCAATAGAAGAGATAAAGTACATGAACGAGGAGCTTGTTAACCAGAAAGAGAACCTCGAGGCCTTGCTCGATAACCTGACACAAACTCAAGAGCAGCTTGTGCAGTCGGAAAAGATGGCCGCTCTGGGGCAGCTTATTGCCGGTGTGGCGCACGAGATCAACACCCCTTTGGGAGCCATCAAGGCATCGGTTGGTAACCTGAGCGATTCGCTCGATTCGGCCCTGCGCGATTTACCGGAGTTATTTCAGAACCAAAGCGAAAATAACCTTAAACTATTTTTGATGGTATTTAAGCTGAGCCGCACCCAAAAAACAGAACTCACTTCGCGCGAAAAACGCGAGCATAAGCGTCGTATCCGCGATGAATTGGCCAACAATCAGATACCTTCTTCCGACCTGCTTGCCGATGTGCTTGTATACCTCGATATTTACGAGGGCTATGAAGAACACATGCATTTACTCAAGCAACCCGATGCGTTGACAGTTTTGCGTAATGCCCGCGATTTTATTTCGCTGCTGAAGAATACAAAAACCATCTCCATTGCAGCCGATAAGGCCTCGAAAGTGGTTTTTGCCCTCAAAAAATATGCACACCGCGATTCGCTGGGCGAGAAAGTGCCTACCGATATTATCGATGGCATAGAAACAGTATTGACACTTTACGACAACCAGTTAAAGCAGGGAATCATTGTCGAAAAACATTATAAAGATCTGCCAATGGCCATGTGTTATCAGGACGAGATTAATCAGGTTTGGACCAACCTGATACAGAATTCCATTCAGGCCATGGGAACCCAGGGTAGGCTTATCATTAGTGCAAATTCCGACGAAAAGAATATCTTTGTGGGTGTAAAAGATACCGGCGAAGGCATCTCCCCGGACATTATCGATAAAATCTTCGAACCTTTTTTCACTACCAAAAAACAAGGCGAAGGCAGTGGATTAGGCCTCGATATAGTCCGGAAAATAATCGACAAGCATCGTGGCAGCATCGATGTAACAAGCGAACCTGGGAAAGGAACCCATTTTATTGTAAGCCTGCCAATAGCCTAAACTATGGAGAGAAAAGCAATTATCTGCATAGACGACGAACCCATCATCCTGAATAGCCTGGTGGAACAGCTCGAAAAAAGCTTTGGCGACGCGTATCTTTACGAGGCAGCAGAGAGCGCCGAAGAAGCCCTTGAACTGATTGAAGACCTCGAAGACGACGACATTGACATGCAGGTAATCGTGTGCGATTGGTTAATGCCCGGTATGAAAGGCGATGAATTTCTTTTACGTATAGACCTGAAATACCCCAAAGTGGTAAAGATACTGCTCACCGGGCAAGCCAACGAAGAGTTGGTTTTTAACTTAAAACAGGAAACGGATCGCTTTGCTGTTTTGCAAAAACCCTGGGAGAAGGATGAACTGGTGAATACCATCAAAAAAAGAATGCCTAAATGAATAAACAGGTAATTATTTGTGTCGATGATGAGCTGATTGTATTGGACGCACTCAGAGAGCAACTACAGAAAGAGTTTAAAGATGAACTACTGATTGAAGTGGCTGAATCGGGAGACGAGGCGCTTGAAATTTTCGACGAATACTTGTCCGATGGCTATGAAATACCGCTGGTACTGGCCGATTTTATCATGCCCCGCATGAAGGGCGACGATTTATTGGCTGCCATTCATATCAAAGATCCCGAAACAAAAAAAGTGATGCTTACCGGGCAGGCCACCATCGAAGGGGTGGGCAATGCCGTGAACAAGGCTAACCTTTACCGCTATATCTCCAAACCCTGGGATAAGGCCGATTTGTTCCTTACCATTCGCGAGGCCATTAAAAGTTACAACCAGTCAAAAACCATTATTTCGCAAAATGCAGAGCTGAAGGAGTTGAATGCTGGTCTTGAAGAAAAAGTGGCGCTCCGCACCCAGGAGCTCGCCGAGCTAAACCGTACCAAGGACAAGTTTTTTTCCATCATCGCCCACGATCTGAAGAATCCGTTTAATACCCTTCTGGGTTTTTCCGAGCTTTTGCTCGAGAACATGAGCATGTTTAGCGCTGCCCAGATCGAAGAGTATATATCCATTATTTTCGAAACCTCCCAGTCGAGTTATTCGTTGCTCGAAAACCTGCTCGATTGGTCGCGTGCTCAAACAGGACGTATTCAGGTTCTTCCGCAGGAAATAGATATGCACCGTCTGGCATCGGATAATTTGCGTTTACTTGAAAGCCTGGCCCTCAAAAAAAGCATTGTTTTAAATAACAATGTATATCCCGGAACCAAGGCCTGGGGCGATTTGAACATGGTGAATACCGTGGTGCGCAACCTACTATCGAATGCCGTAAAGTATACCAGCCAGGAAGGTAAAATCAGTGTCGGATGCGAATTTGTGGAGGAAGGAATTAAAATGGAAATCAGTGACACAGGCGTTGGCATTAAAACCGAAAATACCGGAAAACTGTTCCGAATAGACCAGAATTACAGCACCAAGGGAACAGCCGACGAAACAGGCACAGGCCTGGGCCTCATTCTTTGTAAAGAGTTTATCGAAAAAAACCATGGAAGCATTGGCGTAACAAGTGAGTTTGGTATTGGCTCAAATTTTTACTTTACTTTACCACTTTCGGCTCCTGCTGAAAAGATGGAATAAGTGCGGAGGGCAACGAAATGATAAAGCAAAGGGACTATCAATAACCAAAAAAGTAAATTGGATTATGCTTGACAACGAATTTCTTGTTCGGATTACTTTGGTAGTAATAATTGTATTAGTCATTGCTCTGGTGGAGAAATTTCAGAGCAGGCATTCAGCCTGAGAATTAGGCTGCCAGTTCGATAATTCTGAAACTGCAGCTGGTTTCTTCGAGCAGGTCAGTGCCGAGTTCTTTCATGTCCCGGTCGCCAGAGGCATAATACCAGGTAATCTGTATATTTCCTTTTTGCTTTAATTCCTGCAACGATTCTATCAACTTCGAAACCATTTTGGTGGAAGAGGTGTTGAGGTATTCGAAATTAAACTCTACCTGGGTGGTATTTTGAACCTGATTCTTGTAATCGTTTACCCATTGAAGAATTGGGTTGAAAACTTCCAGCACATTTTCGGGTAGTGACGAACCACCCATAAATAGCATACCTTTTTGTCCATCGAAGAGTACTTCAGGGGTGTCGTGGCTGCCGCACTGATAAAATTTTTCCATGGTGATTGATTATTTAAGGGTTTAGGCTAAAGCCTTCTCAGGCTGCTTCAAGAAAATAAAACCGGGTAGACAGGGTCGATTCTTCAATAATTTGCCCTGTTTCCAGTATATCTTCATCGTCCTCGTCGAAATACCATTTAATTTCTTTTTCAGAAATGTGGGTATTGGCATCAATGGTTTTAAATAGCTCCACCAGCATTTTCGAAGAGGAAGTATTCATGTAATCGATTTTTACTTCAAATTCTACTTTTTCGATACTGGCTTGCTTGCACCATTGAATGAGTGGTTCAAAGAATTTTCTCGGGTCTTCGTTATAAGCCCTGCCTTCGAGTGTGAGTTTTCCGGTGACAGAAAAATGCACTTCGGGGGTATCAGTCGTTCCTTTTATGATTAGCTCGTTCATTTTCTTTTGTTTTTGTTTATTGTTGGTTTCTGTTGATTTATACAGGTATTCGATGCCCTGTGTTATTTAATTGAAGAAACCGATGACCAAATGCTTGTTTTTTTTGATAATTGGAAGAAGCTTTTCGTCCAAGTCATTTTTTCAAGTAGTATTTACTTTGTACATTTATTACACTAAAGGGTGATAGTTTGATTAGACTATACCCTTTTCGGGTTAGTTTAATTTTTATTTTGGAGGTGGCTTAAGCTTTTTGTTTAAAAAACAGAACCGAAATAAGTGGTTGGAATATTTAAAAAAAAATTTCAGATTCACTTTTCAGCCTTTAGACAAAGCAAATCAAGCAGTACATAAAAAACTACAGAAAGATGCCGGAAAGAATTTCAGTAATGGTAGTTGACGATTACGAGCTCTCGCGCGTGGGACTGAGGTTTATGCTTAAGCGCATCGAGTGTGTGGAAAAGGTAGACGAAGCGTCGAACGGCAAGGAGCTCTTCGAAAAAGTGAAGGTGCAGGAGCCCGATCTGGTGTTGATGGACATACAGCTTTCCACAGAAAGTGGTATCGACCTTACCCGACAATTGCTTCGCCAGCTGCCCGATACCCTGGTTATTGCCGTAACTGCCTCGAAAGACATCGAGCATTTTACCGACATGATCGATGCTGGCGCCTCCGGATTTATTCTTAAAAATATTAGCCAAACCGACCTTGAAAAGGCCATTGACGAGGTGTTGAATGGCCGCATGTACTTTTCGTCTGAATTTTTGTCTGCCGCTAAAAAATTGCGTCCGGGCAAGAGCAAAAAACTGAACATCAAGCTTAGCGACCGCGAACGAGAGGTGCTGAAACTCATTTGCCTCGGGCAATCGAATCAGGAGATAGCCGATTCTCTTGAGCTCAGCAGCCATACCGTCGATGCGCACCGCAAACATTTGCTCGGCAAAATAGGTGCCCGTAACACGGCCAGCATGATTACCATTTCCATTCAGGAAGGGCTGGTGGATTTAGATTGAGGATCATCATGCACAAATTGTTCTTGCAGGTTACTGCATTTCCCGCCAGATTTTAAAAGGTTCAACCAAGCATTCTATTGGCCAGCCAGCGTGTGCCGGCAGTGGTAAAGGCTACAACTGTGAGCGAACTTAGCGGCATGAGTATGGCGGCTACTACCGGCGATAGGTTACCGCTCAAGGCAAAGCTCAGACCGGCAAAGTTGTACAAAATGGATATGACAAAACTGATTTTTACCACTACCAGGGTCTTACGGGCATAAGCCATATAGCGTGCCAGTGCTCCAAACTTTTCCGAATCAATTATAGCATCGGAAGCAGGTGAAAAATGAAACACATTGTCGGCCACCGAAAGCGCCAGGTCACTTTTTAGAAAGGCTCCGGCATCGTTAAGCCCATCACCTGTCATAAGCACCTTTTTTCCCCGGTTTTGCAATGCTTCGATGAAGTTCATTTTGTCGGCTGGTTGTTGGTTGAAATGCAAGTGTGAGGGATGGAAATATTTTTCAAGGTTTTTCTTTTCTGCTGCATTGTCGCCCGAAAGCAAATACAGGTCGAATTCTTTCTGCAACGATGCAATCAATTCAGCCATCCCTTCGCGGTAGCGGTTACTGACCCTAAAAAAACCTTTTATCTCCTTGTCGATACTCACATAAATGGCAGCTGTCTGATCTTCGGAAGATTTTTCGTTTGCGCCCACAAATGCCAGCGAGCCAATCCGCACCTCGTGCCCATCCACGCGTCCGAAAATACCCCTGCCTGGCATCTCGGTAAAACCTTCCGCCGGCAGGGGCCTAATTGCTTCGTATTGCTTGCTAAGCGACAGACTCAAGGGGTGTGTCGATTGCCGGCTGAGAGATACCACGGCTTGCAGCATGTAAGGCTTGAGGGCTTCGCCCTCGTAACTAACTACACTCTGGTCGGGTTTGGTAAGGGTGCCTGTTTTGTCAAACACCAGGGTGTCGATGTGCAACAACCTTTCCAGTACGCCGGTGTTTTTTAGGTACAATCCTTTGCTGCCCAGTATCCGCATGGCATTGCCAAAGCTAAAGGGCAGGGTAAGTGCAAGGGCACAGGGGCAGGCCACAATGAGCACTGATGTAAACACCATAATGGCTTTCCCGACATCGTGCCGGGCCCACCACCACAGCAGTCCGCCGAGGGCTATGAAAATCACGGCCAAAGTAAACCACACACTGATGCGGTCGATGATGGGTACAAACGATTCTTTTTTCTTGTCTTTGTTTTCGCCCTGGTTCCAAAGGCGGGTCAGGTGGCTTTGTTTTACTTCCTTTTCAACCCTGATTGTAATTGCCCCGGTGGTTTGGATGCCCCCGGCATACAGAAAATCGCCAGCTTTTTTTTGCACTGCCACCGATTCGCCGCTCACAAAACTGTAATCGATCATGGCAAGGCCATCGAGAAGGATCGAATCGGCCGGAATAAGCTCGCGGTTACGGATGAGGAGGCGATCGCCCACCTTTATTTCTTCAAGCAGAATACTTTCTTCGTTTCCGTTGTCGGTGTTCAATCGTGCTACTGCCACAGGAAAGTACGAGGTATAATCGCGGTCGAAGGCCATAGACTGGTAAGTGCGGCTCTGAAACCAGCGGCCTACAAGCATAAAGAACAAAAATCCCGAAAGGCTATCGCTATAACCCTGTCCGCTTTGGGTGAACACCTGCCAGGCAGTGACCAAAAACAAGGCAAGAATGCCCATGGCAATAGGAAGGTCGATGTTGACAATGCCACGTCGGATGTTTTTCCAGGCCGAAACAAGGTAATCGCTCCCGCTGAAAAAAACCACGGGTATGGCCAGCAAAAAACTCATGTAGCTAAGAAAAAGGTTGAGGTTACCCTCGAGGGTTTTACCACTGAAATATTCAGGCAGGCTATAAAGCATCACGTTGCCAAACACAAAACCGGCCACCCCGATTTTGAAAACCAGTTTGCGGTCGGTGGCGGTAAGGTCTTTCTTGCCTATGGTTTTAAGCGAAATATCGGGTATGTAATGAATCGACACCAGCAACTCTACCAACCTGCGCAGGCTGATATCTGAGGTGTTGAATGTGATGGTGATTTCTTTTTTTACAAAGTTGACCATGGAATACACAATGCCCTTATGCAGCTTGTTGAGGTGTTCGAGCAGCCAGATGCACGAGGCACAGTGGATAGAAGGGATGTAAAAGCTTACCCGGGCCAGATCGTTTTCACGGAATTCGAACAATTTTTCCTGCACATCGGCACGGTCGAGAAAGGCATATTTGCTTTGGTGTGCGGGTTCATCGATGCGTATGCCCGGTTGCTGGTAATAGCTGTAATACTGCCCCATTTTGTGTTCGTGCAGCAATTGATATACTTGTTTGCAACCCTGGCAGCAAAACGGCTGTTCGTTCCATTTAACTAGGTGATTGCCGCAATCGGCCCCGCAATGGATGCAAGTTTTTTCCTCGGTCATGGACAAGAATTGGTTCAGGCCTTAAAGTTGAGAAATCCGATTCAATTACTCACCATTTTTCTTCTATGCTAATTGTATCTCCTTAATCCATTCGACTTGCTCTATTTCAAAAAATATCAGCTTGTTTCTTAAAGATGAATCGCTTATCATTAGCACTCATTTCCCTAAGGCGGATGACCTGTACACTTATAACTTTAGGGAAGCAAAGAGTGTTTTTATTAGAAGAAAATATACCCATACTAGGAGCGCTATGTCAAAGCTATCAAACAAACTGAAAGTCAGTATCTGTAAATTGATTATATTTGGATAATGATTACAAAGACTGAAATATTATCTAAACTCACTGAATTGAAACCAATTCTTTACAAGGAGTATGCAGTAAAAGAGATTGGTTTATTTGGCTCTTATTCCGACAATTCCAGCACAGAGGCAAGTGATATTGATATCTTGATCGAACTAGAAAAGCCAATTGGTTGGAAATTTTTCACATTGGAACAATTCTTAGAAAATGTTTTCAATAAGAAAATTGATTTGGTGACCAAGAGTGCTTTAAAAGAACAGATTAAAGACAAAATCCTCAAACAGGTAAATTTTGTTTAGTGAAAAATGCGAATCGTAAATATAGCATGTACCTTGAAGACATGAACATAGCCATGGAAAGAATTGCAGAATACATACATGGCTATTCTTTTATCAAATTCAAACAAGATTATAAAACAGTTGATGCTGTAATCCGTAATTTCGAAGTAATTGGAGAAGCATCCAAAAATCTTCCGAAAGAATTTAAAGAGAATCATCCAGAAATTCCCTGGAACGAAATGTATTTATTACGGAACAAAGTTTCCCATGAATATTTCGGAATTGATTACGAAATCCTTTGGGATGTTGCATCAAACTACCTCCCTGATAATAAGTAACAATTAGAAGAGATAATTAAGAGAGAAGAAAAGCACAAGGAATAACACCTATCTATCCTATCAAGAAACCCTTTCCCTCATTCACTGCTTCCCTCATTTTCAAATTATCACATTCACACATTCCTTCATTCAATCATTCCTTCCTTCATTTTCAAATTTTCAAAATGAAAAGCCTCCATTATACCAATTATAAGCTTATTTTATATTTTGCCTACGCTCACCCCTCTTTCCCCTAAAGGGGATGAGCTACGCGCTGTTCCCGGTATGGAAGTATGTAGAGCCTGTTATCAAAAAAAGACCAATTGTTTGATATTAATATGAATTCAAGCTTAATAAATCATACTGGAATGAAAATGCTTTTTCATTTTCAAATCTTCAAATTCTAACATTGCTACATTCAATCATTCTCACCTTATTCATTATCAAATTCCCTCGTTTTTAAATTTTCAAATTATCACATTATCCCATTATCCCATTACTACATTAACTCATTTCTTTTTTTTCATTCTTCACTCTTTTTTGCCATTTTTACCCCATGCAAACCGATCGAAAAATAGTGTTCGATTTTGGCGAAGTGCTGTTCCGGCAAAGTCCCCGTTCACGCAATCTGCGCATACGGGTGCATCCGGCAAAGGGCGTGCAGGTATCGGTGCCGGGCAAGTGTACCGAAGAACGCGCCATTAACTTTGTGATAGAAAAAGAGCAATGGATACGCAGCAGCCTGAAACGCATGGCTCATACCCGCCAGTCGCTCACACTATTTACACCCGAAACAGTTTTTTCAACCCATTCGCATACACTGGTTTTGCGCACACACGAACGGCAGTTTCTCCGGATGGAGGCATCGGGTCCATGGCTGGTAGTGTATTATCCGGCTGGTGTTGAGGTCACACACCCGAGGGTGCAGGAGTTTATCCGTTCGGCCATTTTAAAAACCCTGCGCTTCGAGGCGCAGCAATACCTTCCGGCGCATACGCGTGCACTGGCAAAGCAGCATGGTTTTAGTGTGAACGAAGTAAAAGTACGCCTGAACACCAGCCGCTGGGGCAGTTGCTCGGGCACCAACAACATCAGCCTGAACATACACCTGATGCGTTTGCCGCAGGCGTTAATCGATTACGTAGTGCTACACGAGCTGGCCCATACCCGAGAGAAAAACCATGGCCCCGGTTTTTGGAACCTGCTCGAAAAAACCCTGCCCGGTGCCCGACGCCTCGACAAACAGTTGAACAAGTATCATTTGTTGTATTGGTAGTTCAGAATATTGGTGCCTGAAACTCCTTCATTTTTGTACGGCTTGTTTTTCTATGTATTATGATTAGTGGAGTTCAACTTTCGTTTCAAATGAATAAGGTAATAAGTTCTGGTTATGTCTGTTGTGTTTTCTCTACTAAGGTTTAAAAATGCCAATAAGGTTTGAAGACTTTAAAGCTGTTTGCAGCCTTAAGCGGAGAAGCAATCTTTTAGAGATCGCTTCGTACCTCGCGATGACGGTAACATCCCGGCATTGGGTGCGGGGCTCATCCCCTTCAGGGGAACGAGGGGTGAGGGTGGCCAATGTCGTTTAGTTCACTGAATTTCGTCTTTGCGAGTGAGGAACGAGCGAAGCAATCTCATACAGTTAGGAGATCGCTTCGTTCCTCGCGATGACAGTAACATAGTTTTATACCCCCCTTTTCAAAGTTTTCAATTCATCCTAAATTACCCAAAACCCTCCCGGCGAATTTTCATGGCTCCTTCACACTAAAAAATTAAGGAAAACAAAGCTTATTTAGAATCATTCTAAGTATATTTGAGCGCATTCTGCCTTATGGTGAATAAAATGCAGGCATTTGCTTCTCGTTTAACAAATTAAATGCTGTAAATTAGAACTTTGGCCTGTGATAAACCGTAGAAAACAAAACTTATACACGGCAAAAACCAAAGGCATTTTGTAAATTTGAAAAACCTTTGCAGGGCCTTTAAAAAGGCTGCCTTGGGCTGTTAAAACCAACTTACTGGACCGAACCAACACATACCGGCGCCACGCGCATGCCCCTTGGGCCACTGCAACGCTTAACCTGCGTTGGGTAAGGGGAGTTTTTGTGGGAGTGTTTTTGTTGGCATCTTTACTTTCTTTTTCGCAAACTATTTGGTTTGAAGATTTTAATTCTTATGGCAACGGAGTTAATGATCCGGGTGATGGTAGCTGGAGTGTGAATACATCAGGAGGAAACCTAGGCACTTTTTCGGTTCAGTCTTTTGAATTTTTTTCACAATCAAATCCTGCTGGTGAGTTTATTTGGATTACGGAGGCAATTACCATACCGGCAAATCCTTTTAAAATAAGTTTTAGCATTAATTCCTCTGGAGCAGGCCTTGATCCTGACGATTATTTAAGAGCAACATATCAGATTGATGGTGGTATTGAAACAACTTTTTTTGAAGATTTCGATGATTTTGGCCCTGTAGTTGCCAGCAGTGTCAACCTTTCTGGTTCATCCTTGATCCTTAGAATTTATACTCGTACCTCCTTCACTGATGAATATTATACTTTTGATAATGTACTGGTTGAAGAATTCACCCCAACCGTGCTTTATTCCAGAGGGAATTTTCTATGGAGTAATACCAACGCATGGTCTACTACCCCTGGGGGATTATCTTGTTCATGTATTCCAGATTCTGAAACGGAAGTAATTATTCAAAATTCGCATACTATTTCTATAAACAATGCCTCAGCCCAGGCAATGAGTGTGCTAGTGGAGACAGGAGGAACAATTAGTTGGAACTCCTCATTTGATGTTTTAACTCTTTTCAATAATGGCACTTTAGAAGTTGAAAACGGTGGTTCTTTAGATGAGAACAATCAAATGAGCGCTGGATTAGTAATTGCGGATGGCAGTAGCTTATACTCAATTCTTAACAACGGGTATTTTGAGATAGATTACCTCACACTTGAAAACACAAATTGCCAGGTCGAACTATCAGGCTCCGGCAATATTACAATCAACAATAGTATAACTCTAGATAATCCAAATATTATTGTAACAAATAACAACACAGGTACAATTACAGTTACTAATGATATCGTACTGAACAATCTGAACTGTGAGTTCATAAACAATGGAACCATAAACCTTGGCGATGACTTATTTGGAGATGGTACCTTCAATACATATTTTCGTAATACCGGAACAATCACTCAAACAGGAGATTTTGGCTCCACCAACAATTTAAGCATCTACAACCTGAGTGGTGCTAACTGGAATTGGAGAGGCACTGTCTTTGGGATGTTAAATTTATATGCCAATTACAGTAACAACACCTTCACCTACGAAGGAGCCGCCCAGAATATTATACCCCCTGCCGATGCTTATTGGCACCTAAACCTGAATGGAAGCGGAACAAAAACACTAAACAACACGATAGAAGTAAATGGCCATGTAAGTATTGGGGGAGGTGTATGGTTCAATTTAAATGGAAACAAAGTTTACCTTGCAGGCAACTGGAATAATGGGGGTACTGATGCCAATTCAGGCAATGTAATATTCGATGGAGATGCCAATCAATCCATTAATAATACCGGAGGAGAAATATTTCAAAATATCGTCATCAACAAATCCAACGGGTTTCTTTACCTGAATGATGAGGTGCAGGTAAGCGATTCCATTGGCTTTGTGCAAGGCCGGGTGAACACCAACGACCATACACTTTACCTTGCCAACCCTGCAATATCAGGAGTAAATAATGGGTGGACCTATACCTCAGGTTACATCATCGGTCGTTTCGAAAGAGCCATCAACAGCACTGCTGTAAATTACCAATTTCCTGTCGGGGATGCAGCCAGCCAGATGCTGGTATTGAATGTAAATTCCTTGGGCAGTGCCGGCTCTGTAGTAGCCCGGTTCATACTCACCGACCCCGGTTCCGGAGGGCTTCCTGTTACCGATGGGGCTTCTACCATCTATCACCAGTTTACAGAAGGTTACTGGTCGTTGCTGGGTAAAAACAGTTTTTCTGCTACCGATTACGACCTCAGCCTCAATGCCACCGGTTTTAATGACTATGTGATAGATGCCAACACCCGGTTAATTACCCGCTCCGTAGGCAATGATTGGGACAATCCTGTGGAAGGCAACCATGCACCCGCTGTGCCGCCGGTGGTAAACCGCACCGGCATCACTGGGCGCAATATTAATACAGCTACTGCTGTAGAATTTGGCTGCGGGCATCCGGTTTGTGTGGTACCTGTTATTGGCGACCAGCCGGCAAGCTTGTCCGATCAATGTCCGGGAAGCACTGTAAATTTTTCTGTTATTGCCACTGGTGGGGGAACTCTGAGTTATCAATGGTACAAAACAGGTAGCCCAGATTTAGCATTAAGTAATGGCCCAGGCATTTCAGGTGCCACAAGCAATACCCTTACGCTTAGCAGCATCGATGCCGGGGATGTAGGAAGTTACTATTGCGTGGTGGATAATATTTGTGCAGGTAATGCCACTTTCAATACGGTAAGTTTGGGGTTGGATGGAGTAGATCCGGTGATTACGACCTGCGCTATTACCAGAAATATCGAGGGATGTGGAACAGCAGCCATCTCAGGGCCTGTATTTTCAGCCATTACAGCCAATTCTTCTGAAGCAGAATTTGAAAATGCAACCAACCAGGGAGTTGCCAGTGATGTCTGCGGTATCACTTCTGTAACCTATATTGATGTGGCAGTCGGAACCTGTCTAATCGTGGTAACCCGCACCTGGACAATATTCGATGCTGCCGGAAATTCCAGCTCATGCAACCAGACCATCAATGTAGACGACAATACAGCACCCACCTGGACAACAGCCGCTGGCGCTCTGAATGCGACATTGGAATGCAGTGATGCAGCAGGCATTGCAACGGCCCAGGCTTTGTTTCCTGTGGCAAGCGATAACTGCGATGCAGACGTAACGAATATCGTAAAAACAAGCGGGGCATTTGTAGCTGGAACCTGTGGCAATGCGGGCACCTATACCAACACCTGGACAGTGACGGACGATTGTGGTAATGTTAGCGCAGTTTATACGCAGGTAATTACAATAACCGACAATACAGTACCCACCTGGACAACAGCGGCTGGCGCTCTGAATGCGACATTGGAATGCAGTGATGCAGCAGGCATTGCAACGGCCCAGGCTTTGTTTCCAGTGGCAAGCGATAACTGCGATGCAGACGTAACGAATATCGTAAAAACAAGCGGGGCATTTGTAGCAGGATCCTGTGGCAATGCAGGCACCTATACCAACACCTGGACAGTGACGGACGATTGTGGCAATGTTAGCGCAGTTTATACGCAGGTAATTACAATAACCGACAATACAGTACCCACCTGGACAACAGCGGCTGGCGCTCTGAATGCGACATTGGAATGCAGTGATGCAGCAGGCATTGCAACGGCCCAGGCTTTGTTTCCAGTGGCAAGCGATAACTGCGATGCAGACGTAACGAATATCGTAAAAACAAGCGGAGCATTTGTGGCAGGAACCTGTGGCAATGCAGGCACCTATACCAACACCTGGACAGTGACGGACGATTGTGGTAATGTTAGCGCAGTTTATACGCAGGTAATTACAATAACCGACAATACAGTACCCACCTGGACCACAGCGGCCGGCGCTCTGAATGCGACATTGGAATGCAGTGATGCGCCAGGCATCGCAGCAGCCCAGGCTTTGTTTCCTGTGGCAAGCGATAACTGCGATGCAGACGTAACGAATATCGTAAAAACAAGCGGAGCATTTGTGGCAGGAACCTGTGGCAATGCAGGCACCTATACCAACACCTGGACAGTGACGGACGATTGTGGTAATGTTAGCGCAGTTTATACGCAGGTAATTACCATTACCGACAATACAGTACCCACCTGGACCACCGCGGCTGGCGCTCTGAATGCGACATTGGAATGCAGTGATGCAGCAGGCATTGCAACGGCCCAGGCTTTGTTTCCAGTGGCAAGCGATAACTGCGATGCAGACGTAACGAATATCGTAAAAACAAGCGGGGCATTTGTAGCTGGAACCTGTGGCAATGCGGGCACCTATACCAACACCTGGACAGTGACGGACGATTGTGGCAATGTTAGCGCAGTTTATACGCAAGTAATAACAATTACCGACAATACAGTACCCACCTGGACCACAGTGGCCGGCGCTCTGAATGCGACATTGGAATGCAGTGATGCAGCAGGCATCGCAACAGCACAGGCATTGTTTCCAGTGGCAAGCGATAACTGCGATGCAGACGTAACGAATATCGTAAAAACAAGCGGGGCATTTGTAGCTGGAACCTGTGGCAATGCGGGCACCTATACCAACACCTGGACAGTGACGGACGATTGTGGCAATGTAAGCGCAGTTTATACGCAAGTAATAACAATTACCGACAATACAGTACCCACCTGGACCACAGTGGCCGGCGCTCTGAATGCGACATTGGAATGCAGTGATGCAGCAGGCATCGCAGCAGCCCAGGCTTTGTTTCCAGTGGCAAGCGATAACTGCGATGCAGACGTAACGAATATCGTAAAAACAAGCGGAGCATTTGTGGCAGGAACCTGTGGCAATGCAGGCACCTATACCAACACCTGGACAGTGACGGACGATTGTGGTAATGTTAGCGCAGTTTATACGCAGGTAATTACAATAACCGACAATACAGTACCCACCTGGACCACAGCGGCCGGCGCTCTGAATGCGACATTGGAATGCAGTGATGCGCCAGGCATCGCAGCAGCCCAGGCTTTGTTTCCTGTGGCAAGCGATAACTGCGATGCAGACGTAACGAATATCGTAAAAACAAGCGGAGCATTTGTGGCAGGAACCTGTGGCAATGCAGGCACCTATACCAACACCTGGACAGTGACGGACGATTGTGGTAATGTTAGCGCAGTTTATACGCAGGTAATTACCATTACCGACAATACAGTACCCACCTGGACCACCGCGGCTGGCGCTCTGAATGCGACATTGGAATGCAGTGATGCAGCAGGCATTGCAACGGCCCAGGCTTTGTTTCCAGTGGCAAGCGATAACTGCGATGCAGACGTAACGAATATCGTAAAAACAAGCGGGGCATTTGTAGCAGGATCCTGTGGCAATGCAGGCACCTATACCAACACCTGGACAGTGACGGACGATTGTGGCAATGTTAGCGCAGTTTATACGCAGGTAATTACAATAACCGACAATACAGTACCCACCTGGACAACAGCGGCTGGCGCTCTGAATGCGACATTGGAATGCAGTGATGCAGCAGGCATTGCAACGGCCCAGGCTTTGTTTCCAGTGGCAAGCGATAACTGCGATGCAGACGTAACGAATATCGTAAAAACAAGCGGAGCATTTGTGGCAGGAACCTGTGGCAATGCAGGCACCTATACCAACACCTGGACAGTGACGGACGATTGTGGTAATGTTAGCGCAGTTTATACGCAGGTAATTACAATAACCGACAATACAGTACCCACCTGGACCACAGCGGCCGGCGCTCTGAATGCGACATTGGAATGCAGTGATGCGCCAGGCATCGCAGCAGCCCAGGCTTTGTTTCCTGTGGCAAGCGATAACTGCGATGCAGACGTAACGAATATCGTAAAAACAAGCGGAGCATTTGTGGCAGGAACCTGTGGCAATGCAGGCACCTATACCAACACCTGGACAGTGACGGACGATTGTGGTAATGTTAGCGCAGTTTATACGCAGGTAATTACTTTAACAGATAATACCCCACCAACCGCTTCAAATCCAGCTTCAATTAATGTTCAATGTATAGCAAATATTCCTTTACCCGACATTACGGTTGTTGTTGACGAGGCTGATAATTGTGATCCATTTCCTTTAGTTTCTTTTGTGAGTGATTCTGATAATGGTGGTGAAGGTTCGACATTAGATCCATATATAGTGACCCGTACGTATCGTATTACTGATAATTGTGGAAACTTTATTGATGTTGTTCAAACCTTAACAGCTATTGACAATACACCTCCTACTATTACCTGTCCAATTGATGTATTGCAAAATAATGATGCAGGTTTGTGTTCAGCAGTTGTAAATGGAATTGAGCCATTGGCGCCAACCAACGACAATTGTGGTGTTGTTTTGCAGACCTGGGCATTGGCAGGGGCAACAACAGGCAATTCAGCAGCAACGGGTATCAACGATGCCTCGGGACAAACCTTTAATGTAGGCGTTACCACAGTTAGTTATACAATCCAGGATGCAGTAGGTAACAGCAACACCTGTAGTTTCACTGTCACCATAAATGATTCTGAGATCCCAACCGTCCTCACTCAACCCCCTTTCAACCTTACCATTAGTCTGGCCACCGGCATAGCAGTAATTGATACCCTCGACATCGACAATGGTAGCTTTGACAATTGCGGCCTTATTGTTTCGCGCAGCATCGACATCGACACCTTCCGTTGCAACGACATTGGTTCAGTAATACCAGTTACCCTTACCGTGACCGATGCTTCCGGAAACAGTGGCACAGGAGTTACCAATGTAACGGTTACTGGTTACGATGTGGAACCTGTGATTACTGCTACCCGCATAAGCGATACTATTTTGTGTTCAGGCGAATCGGTAGAAGTAAATTTGAACTCCAATACCGATTCTACTTCCTACAATTGGACAATCACTGCCCACCCCGATATAACAGGTTATTCCGACGGAGGTGTGGTGTACCCTGCCAATGGCGACTTTTTGTTTAACCAACAGTTTTTAAATGGAGGAGACACTGCAAGGCTGATAGCCATTGCATTCACTCCCGAATTGTTCGAGCTTTGTACCTATCCAGCTGCCGATACTATCTTGTATTTCTGGGTAGTACCTGGCTTGTCGGCTTTGGTTCCTGAAGGTGATACTATTTGCAACAACGAAATAACTAATATTACCATCGCTAGTCCGAACGAATTTGAAAACCTTCGTTTCCGCTACGAAATTCTACCCGACAATCCACTGCTGCTGCATGTGGGTTATGCCGGCGATACCGCCAGCATGCGTAAAGACAGTGTAGTAAAAGACACGCTTATTAACAGTAGTTCAGTTGCTCAGCGGGCTGTCTTAGTGGTCAGTCCCTATGTTACAGGAGTAGGTGGAGGCGGATCGGGTTGCCCGGGCACCTCTGATAATATGGTTATCTGGGTAGAACCCACCATTGCCATTACAGCCATAGACGATACCTTGTGCAGTGGTGGTTCCACCAACATCGATGTACAAAGCAGCGATGTACCTTACCATGGCATACGCTATACCTGGAGGGTAAGCGATTTATCGGGTGGGGCCATTACAGGCTGGGTCAACAGTGCAGGCAATGGTTTACCCATTGCTGCAAACCTTCAGCAAACACTTACCAACAGTGGGGCCGATACGGCCAGTGTGGTATACTGGATTACCCCGCACAGTATTTGGGGCGACAGCAGTTTGCATTGCTCGGGCGATTCGATTGCTGTGCGTATTTTGGTAAACCCGGTACCGGACATTGGAGTTTCGGCCGATGTGGATACCCTGTGCAACGAAGCTACAGTATCCTTTATCCTCACTAACCCGAACGGAGTGACCACAGGCACCTGGGCTTACGACCTGAGTGTGATCACCAGCAATGCCTTGGTAAGCGGATATACCGAAGCCACTGACACAACAGTATTAACCATAAACGACCTTTTATTCAACCCGACCAATGATGTACAATGGGTTGACTATAGGTTCCACCCGCAGATACTGAACCCGAGCCAGGTGATTAGTGATTGTGATGCAGGAGTGGTGAACGACACTACTATCCGGATCTGGATTAACCCCACACCACGCATCAGTGTATCGACCCCCGACACCCTGGTGTGCGACAGTGCTACGGTGACTTTTACCCTCGATAGTTTACTGGCAGGTACCACAGGAAGGTGGGCGTATGCGGTAAGCACTACCAGCAGCAATGGGTCAGCGGTAAGGGGCGATACCACCCTGAGTGGACAAAACACCAACCTGACCCTTCAGTTAGACAATTACACCGATACGGTACAATGGATAGAATACACCTTCCACCCCTACATCGAAGATCCCCGTCTGGGACTGGCCTCCTGCGATGCAGGTACAGGACTTGATACCACCCTTCGTATCTGGATAGAGCCAACACCCACAGCTACCTTGAGTACAACTAAGGATACTTTGTGTGCAGGTGATACCACAGATATTCTGATTTCTTCGTTGAGCGCACCATTTTACCCGGTTCGGTTTGAATATTTTACCCAGGCCGATAGCCCGGCTGATGTCATTATCACACCGACAGGAGTTACCAGTGGTTTGTTAACTGGCCAGATCATACGCGATGAACTGATTAATACTAGCAATACCGCTCAGCGGGTGGTGTACAAAGTAGTACCTTATACGGTAGATGGACTGAATGCTGTTCAATGTCAAGGCGATACTTTGTATTATTCAATCATGGTTGAACCTGCGCTGGTGGCCATACTCACCCCAACCACAGATACCATTTGCAGTGGTGAGCCGGTTAACATAGAAATTAGCTCAACGAGCATCACCTCTCAGCCGCTGCGGTTTTATTATGAAATTATTCCGGTAAACCCAGCCTCCATATACGTAGGGTACGACACTATTCCTAATGGCACTGTGGCCCTTGATACAGGTATGATAATCGTAGATACCCTCATCAACCTGAGTGATGTAGCCCAGCAGGTGAGGTTTTATGTCACTGCCTATGTGCAGAACGATGACGGACTTGGCTGTCCGGGTGTGACAACCGTATCCGATATCTGGGTAGAACCCACCATTGCCATCACAGCCATAGACGACACCTTGTGCAGTGGTGGTTCCACCAACATCGATGTACAAAGCAGCGATGTACCTTACCATGGCATACGCTATACCTGGAGGGTAAGCGATTTATCGGGTGGGGCCATTACAGGCTGGGTCAACAGTGCAGGCAATGGTTTACCCATTGCTGCAAACCTTCAGCAAACACTTACCAACAGTGGGGCCGATACGGCCAGTGTGGTATACTGGATTACCCCGCACAGCATATGGGGCGACAGCAGTTTGCATTGCTCGGGCGATTCGATTGCTGTGCATATTTTGGTAAACCCGGTACCGGACATTGGAGTTTCGGCCGATGTGGATACCCTGTGCAACGAAGCTGCAGTAGCCTTTATCCTCACCAACCCGAACGGAGTGACCACAGGCACCTGGGCTTACGACCTGAGTGTGATCACCAGCAATGCCTTGGTAAGCGGATATACCGAAGCCACGGACACAACAGTATTAACCATAAACGACCTTTTATTCAACCCGACCAATGATGTACAATGGGTTGACTATAGGTTCCACCCGCAGATACTGAACCCGAGCCAGGTGATTAGTGATTGTGATGCAGGAGTGGTGAACGACACTACTATCCGGATCTGGATTAACCCCACACCACGCATCAGTGTATCGACCCCCGACACCCTGGTGTGCGACAGTGCTACGGTGACTTTTACCCTCGATAGTTTACTGGCAGGTACCACAGGAAGGTGGGCGTATGCGGTAAGCACTACCAGCAGCAATGGGTCAGCGGTAAGGGGCGATACCACCCTGAGTGGACAAAACACCAACCTGACCCTTCAGTTAGACAATTACACCGATACGGTACAATGGATAGAATACACCTTCCACCCATACATCGAAGACCCCCGTCTGGGACTGGCCTCCTGTGATGCAGGTACAGGACTTGATACCACCCTTCGTATCTGGATAGAGCCAACTCCAAAGGGAACAGTAACACCCCAATACGACACCATTTGTAACGGGAATGAAACAGCCTTTACACTGGGCAGTGAGAGCGAACCTTTCTATCCGATTCGTTTCCGGTATGTGGCCGAACCTGAAAATGCAGATTCGGTAGATGTATTTACCGACGTAAACGGCAACACCGGAAGGCTCAGGGATGATATAATCCGCGACCGGATTGACAACCTTTCTGACACCTCTCAACGGGTAAGGTATGTAATTACACCTTATACTATTGATGAATTTGGCATCGAACAGTGTACCAACGGACAGAACGACACGGTATATGTCATGGTTGAGCCCAGTCTGAACACAGTATTGGTTCCACCGGGCGACACCATTTGCGATGGCGAAGCAGTAAATATACAGGTAACCAGCACCAGCCGCACCGCGGGCGAATTGCGTTTCCGCTACAAGGTGGTGCCGCAGCATCCTGGAAGTGTAGACATAGCTTATTACAACATAACCGATACAGCCAGTGTACCAAGAAACTACTTCATTCGCGATACCCTCACCAACCTGAGCGATAGTGCCCAGCTGGTATGGTTTGTATCAGAAGCTTTTGTGGAGAGCGGAATAATGAACTGCCCTGCATTACCCGATACAGCCCATGTATGGGTAGAACCAGAACCAAAGGTAAGCTTACTTCCTGCCATTGACACACTTTGCGATGGCAGTTATACTGCTATCCGGATTATCAGTCCGACTATATCCACACACCCTGTGCGTTTTAGTTTCGAAAGAATTTACAATGCGGGCAACATTCAAGTTTTAGAGGGTGCCGACACCAACCTTCAGACTACAGATTTGATAAGCGATCAGCTAATTAACCTGAGTGATACGGCGCAACTTATCCGTTATGTAGTAAGACCTTATACTGTCGATGACGATACAAATCAACGCTGTGTGGGCGGAATGACTGATACAGCCGATGTGTGGATCGAGCCAACACCAAGAGTAGTGGCACAGCCTGGCGGCGATACCATTTGTGATAACGATCAGGTATCCATTTTACTGAACAGCATTACATCGCCCACCTTGCCAGTGCGGTTTGTTTATACAGCACAAGCCCTTAATCCGGGTAGTGTTGCTGTAAGCTATGCAGCCGACACAATTGGTCTTGTCAATGGAGCGGTGCTCAACGACCGTCTCGATAACCTCACCGATACCGCACAAATGGTTCGTTTTGTATTTTGGTCCTATACGGTGATGCCTTCGGTGACTATTCGCTGTTATGGCATCCCGGATACTACTTTCATCTGGGTCGAACCCACCCCGAAAGCTCTTTTGTCTCCCCAGGCCGATACCTTGTGCAACAATGTGCGCACCAGTATTTTTATTACCAGTCCCACAGGGGCTACCCTGCCAGTACGGTTTAGCTATACCCGCCTATACGATAGCGACAGTCTGACAGTGGTCTCCGGCGGGTTGGATACAAATCTCGCCAAAGGCTTTGAGATAGCCGATAGCCTGATTAATCTGAGCGATACCGCCCAGTTAATCGAATACATTGTAACTCCTTATCTGGTCGATGCTGTTGGAAATTACCGTTGCTTCAACCTTAACGATACGGCTCGCATATGGGTAGAACCTACGCCAAAGGTTATTGTTACACCCGAATTTGATACCATTTGTAACGGTGACGAAACAGCCTTTACACTCTATAGTCAAAGTGGTCCAACCCGACCCATAAGATTCAGGTATATAGCAGAACCTGATTTCCCTCTTGAAGTTGTTATATCTCCGGATGTCAATGGCAACTCAGACCGTCTGAATGGGGATGTCATTCATGATAGGTTGGTGAACCTTTCCGATACTGCACAACGGGTGCGTTATGTTGTCACGCCATATACCATCGATGGAAATGGCAGCGAGCATTGTGCCAATGGAGAAAACGATACGGTTTTTGTGGTGATTGAACCTTCGCTTTATGTCGAACTGCAACCATCAGGGGATACAATTTGCGACGGTGATGCAGTGGATATTTTAGTCGACAGCCGCAGCAGACCGCAAACCCCCTTGCTTTTCCGATATCGAATAGAACCGGAGAACCCCGACAGTGTAAGCATCAGCTATTTTAATGCTCCTGATACAATTGGGGTATCAAGGGGTTATCATATTCGCGATGTCATTACCAACCTAAGCGATACGGCACAAAAAGTTTACTTCATAGCATCGCCCTACGTATTTGGTAGTGTGGAAAAATGCCCCGGTATTCCTGACACATCCATAGTTTGGGTTGAACCAACACCGAAAATACTCCTTCAACCCCAGACCGACACCTTGTGTAACGAAGAATACACCAACATTCTGCTTACCAGTGTAACAAAGGCTACCTTAGCTGTGCGGTTTAGTTTTGAAAGGATATACAATTCCGCTAATCTGACCGTTGTACCGGGTGGTTCCGATACCAACCTGTTTAAAAACGATGTAATTAACGATCAACTTATCAACCTTAACGATACTGCGCAGGTTATCCAATATGTGGTAAGACCTTATACCATCGATGACGATTCCATTCCGCGCTGCTTTGGCCAGGCCGATACCACCACATTGTGGGTAGAACCTACACCAAAAATTGAATTACTGCCCGATGCCGATACCCTATGTAACCTTGGCTTTACCAACATTGCCATTACCAGTATAAGTATACCAACAAGACCTATACGTTTTTATTATACTGCCCGTCCCGATTACCCTGATAGTGTGGTGGTAACATATACAGCTGATACCACCGATCTGGCCAATGGATTTGTTATTGCCGACCAGATCGAAAACTTGTCTGACACAGCCCAATTGGTAAGGTTTATTGTTACACCCTACACAACCGGTAACAATGGAGCAATCCAATGTGTCAATGGTGATAACGATACGGCCTATATTTGGGTAGAACCTTCGCCTAAAGTGCTCCTTCAACCTCAGGCCGACACCTTGTGTAACCCGGGCGAAACCTTTATTCGCCTTACAACGCCTACCCAGTCGATGTACCCGGTTTTGTTTCGGTACCAGGTTATAGAAGAAAATCCGGATAGTGTGAATGTGGTGATCAATGGGGCAATTGCCGGTTTACCAGAAGGCTATGTTATTTCCGATTCCCTCATCAATCTTTCCGATACAGCTCAGTTGGTTCATTTTATTGTTACACCTTACATTCTCGATGCACTGGGCAATGAGCATTGTAGTGGTTTGAATGATACAGCCCTTATTTGGGTAGAGCCAACGCCAAAAGTAATAGTGGTTCCCCAAGGCGATACCATTTGCAGCGGCGATCTGGCCGAATTTATCATTACCAGTGTGAGCAAGCCGATTTGGCCGGTACGTTTCGATTATTCGGTTGTCATCGATAACCCTGATAGCGTCACTGTAACTTACCTAACTGACAGCATTGGCTTTTATAAAAACGACCTGGTCACTAACAGAATTGTTAACAACAGCGACGAAGCGCAGAGAATACGGTTTATTGTTACACCATATACAGTAACTGGAGCCGGTTTAGTGCGATGTACGGGAATGGCTGATACAGTCGAATTCTGGGTTGAGCCATTGGCTCGCGTAGGCCTGACACCGAAATTCGACACCATTTGCAACGATACCAGGGTGTTCATCGATCTGAGTTCCGTGAGCCAGCCGACCCGTCCGGTACGTTTCCGTTATTCGATTGTGGCTCCTCCTGAAGTAGTGGTGGTTTCGGGACCAAACACTAACCTGACCGTCAACGACAATATTACCGATAGCCTGCACAACACCAGCAACTTCGACCAGCTTGTGCTGTTTGTGGTTACACCTTATACACGCTATTCCAATAGTGATGTAGAACGATGTGCTGGCAGAAGTGATACAGCCTATATATGGCTTGAACCCACTGCCAGGGTGCACTTCGGCCATTATGCCGACACCATTTGTAATAACCTGAACTTCGACTCTATTTTTATACAGAGTGTTACTTTCCCCACAGTGGATGTACGATTTAATTATGAGATTGTGCCCGATAACCCGTTGCAGGTATCCTTTACCTATTCACAGCCGGTTACGAACATTTCTCGGGATTCAAGGGTAAGTGAAATACTCGAAAACCTCTCCGATACGATCCAAAGGGTAGTGGTGCGCATATCGCCCTACTTGATCGATGGCAATGGCAATACCCGCTGCGGCGGCGTATCCGATTCGGTAATCGTGCAACTCACTCCCCGATTGGTTATGCTCGATACTGCCCGTCAGTACCCACGCTACCAGATCAAATGCCATGGCGATGCCAATGGAGCCATCTACATGTTCCCCACTGGAGGTATTCTGGCCTTTGGCCCTTCTAATTTCGACCATAGCGCTATAAATTATACCCTTAATGGCTCCGACAGCTGGCCTTTCGACCAACTTACCACAAGCTATTACAAAGTCGACAGCCTGGCTGCAGGTATATATACAATGGGTGCTACCGACTTTTCTGGATGCACAGTGGCGAAAAACGATACCCTTACTCAGGCCGAAATTCCTTTTCAAACTATAATTAAGGAACGTGAAGAAATTAGTTGTGCCGGAGTGGCCGAAGGCGTTGTTTATGCTGCTAAATGGGGAGGAGCTTATTATTTGCAAGGGGTAGATACAATTGGCTTCGCAACAACTATGTGGCTGCGTTATGGATTGAATGGACTACCAGTTATTGTGACTGACACGGTTTACAATGTATTCCCAGGTGTATTCCAGGTACAAGTATGGGATACAAATGGATGCCTGGCCACCCATGATACAGTTATTTATGGTGCCAATGCCCCTGCACCGGTGCTTGCACTTACTACTTATGATGGCTATCATGTATCATGCAATGGGGCATCAGACGGTAAAATGCAATCTACCTATTTTACCTTTGGGGATACAACCCTATTTGAGTTGTTTAAAATTGAAACAGATACAGTGCTGGTTAGCGCACGAAGTACTATCGAAAATCGTACTGACTGGGAAGGACTCAATGCCGGCAACTACATGTTATTAGCCACCTCAAGTGTGGGTTGTACGGGTGGCCGCAATTTCACCATCACACAGCCGGAAAGGCTCGAACTTACCGATTATAGCCTAAGCGAATACCACAGCGGCAATTGGAATGTGGTGTGCAGCGATTCAGCCAATGGATCCATTACCCTGGATACCATTGTGGGTGGACGACCCTCGCTTTATACTTACTCATGGAGCAAGGATGGTATTCCATTCAGCACCAACAGAAACGTATCGGACCTTTCAAAAGGCACACACCGGATTATTATTAGCGATACCTATTGCTACGACACTACCGACATTGAGATTGTAGCTCCTGACAGCCTGTTTATGTCTGACCGTGTGATAGACCGTAACCTTTGTTTTGGCGATAATACAGGCCGTATTGAAGTGGTGGTTGAAGGAGGCGAAGGCCAGACCTACGAGTATCAGTGGGCACACAACAACCTTTTGAGTATTCCTGTGGCAGACAGCCTGGTGGCCGGAACTTATACATTGTCGGTATTCGACAGCATTGGTTGCGAATTGCGCGATACCATTGAATTGATTCAACCTGATCAGCTGTCACTTTCTGCTCAGTTATCGAATTACCATGGTTTTCAGATTGGATGTTTCGATGGAAACGATGGCCAGATACACATCTCTACTTCTGGTGGTACAGGACTGCGCACTTATCAATGGGCCCTCAACAATCAACCATTGGCAGGCGATAGCGTGCTGCTGAATCTGGAAGCTGGCATTTATAAGCTCTTGCTTACCGATGCCAATTTATGTAGCATAGCAGACAGTTTCGATTTGCAGCAACCCACTTTACTCGAAATTATTTCTTTCAGTAAAGAAGATAAAGTATGTTCTACTTTGGGTATTGCTACTGTAACCGCCCAGGGAGGAGTGCCCGTAGACGGAACCCACTATAATTACCTTTGGACCGATGGGTCGACCAACCAGACCAGCACCACACTCGACATTGGGAACCACCAGGTAGTGGTGACCGACTGGAATGGATGCCAGGTCGATACTTCTTTCACAATTATTTATTTATCGTTTATTACCATAGACGTGGACACCCTGAAAGCGGTATCTTGTTATGGCGATTCGGATGCCATACTCACCGTAATACCAAATGATGCAATCCTCCCCTTTAGCTATGTGCGCTGGAATGGTGTGGAAGGCGATTCTATTCTTACAAATGCGGCAGCCGGCACGTACATTGTCGAAATTATGGATTCGAAATTATGCGTCGATATCGATACCTTTGTGCTAGGACAACCTGAACCCATTGTAGAGCAGTTTACTTTGTTTGAACCAAGTTGTAATGACTTTTCCGATGGCTACATTTTGCTCGATGCCATTGGTGGCAATGGAAATTACCGCTATTGGATAGATGGCGAAGCGCTGCCTGGAGATATTGCAGAAGACCTTCCTGCTGGTACCTTTCAGATGATCATTCGTGATAAGAAATTGTGCGAAACCACAGTTGCAGTAGAGATGGATGAACCTGAAAGTCTTCTTATAGTAGAAGTAAGAGAAGAAAGAATTCCGCCAATATGCCCGGATGCACCCAATGGAACCATGGTAGTGAGTGCGATTGGAGGTACAGAGGAATATACTTTCCGCTGGCTCGACAACGATTTTACAGGAAATACCATAAACGGAATTACGGAGGGACTTTACCGTGTGAATGTCACGGATATGAATGGCTGTTTTGCTACCGACTCTATCTTTTTACTTGCTGAATTGCCCGCATGCCTTGTGATTCCAACAGCCATTTCGCCAAACGGCGACCAGATAAACGACGACTGGGATATTGCCAACCCGCTTGACCGTGACATGGATTTAACCTTTATTTATCCTCAAATGGTAGTAAAAATCTACAACCGCTGGGGACAAGCAGTATGGGAATCGGAAAGAGGTTATCCGCGTTCATCGGCCTGGAAGGGTACCGACAATTCCGGAAGAAGTTTACCGGTTGATTCTTACCATTATATTATACAACTGAATAACGATTCGGGAAGAACACTTTCCGGTATTGTAACAATAGTGAAGTAAATCCTTCCGTTTTATCAAATAAGACATTCGTTTTCATAACTAAACCCATTATTATTGTTGTTACTCACAAATTTTTATAAATATTTGCCAGGTAGCAGGAAGAAGCTGTGGTGGTTTATGCGAAAAATTTTAACCATATTATTGATAATTTGTAGCATTCCTAACCTGGGTTATGGACAGCAGGCACCTATTTTCAGTCAGTACGTACTCAACGAGTTTATTATTAATCCTTCGCTGGCTGGCATCGATGGCATGACGAGTCTTTCCTTTAACGGACGCAAACAATGGCTGGGCTATCAATATTCTCCTGAAACCTATTCGGTAAGCCTTTCAACCCGTATTCTGAAATCGACCACCCCATTAATTAATAAGAATAAACCAGGTGCTAAAAATTTTAAAAAAGGCACCTCCGGCAGGGTTGGTTTAGGTACATTTTTAATGAAAGACCGCAATGGGGCTGCCAATCGCACCACCTTTTCGGCTACTTATGCTTACCATATTTCCATGTATAATTCGCAATTGTCCTTTGGTTTGTCTTTTCTTGCCAACCAGTTTAGAATCGACGAAGAACTAGCTGCTTTTGCAAGCCCCGATGATCCACTGGCAGGATACCTGGGAGCATCAACCTATACTCCGGATGCTGCAGTGGGAGCAGATTTTTCTACCCCAACCTACCACGTTGGGTTTTCGGTATACAACCTCTTTCAATCGCCGGTGAAATTTGGCGATGTCACTGCCAACTACAAGCAGTTGCAACAAATCAGGCAGTATTATTTTTTAGGTATTTACAAAGGTAAAATAAGGTCCATTACAGAATGGAGCTATGAAGCAGGTATGATTGCCCGTGGAAATGAAAAGTTACAGGGAACTGCCGAAGTTTCGTTCAGGGTTATCTATATTGGCGAGTACTGGTTCGGAATGAGTTACCGCACAACAAAAGATGTGATAGCATTAATGGGCTTTAAATACAACCGATTTTATATCGGATACTCCTTTGATTATGGATTCAATGAATTGTCGCAATTGTCCTATGGCAGTCACGAAATTGCTGTGGCACTAAAATTAGGCGACAGTACCCGAAGGTACCGTTTCTGGGAGCGTTATTGAAGCCATGACCTTATAGTTGTATTGAGATCAAACTCTCATAATCATAAAAAAAGGATGTTGGTCAACCCAACACCCTAATTATACATTGTTATTTGAAAAGTTTTTATAAGATACCTGATTTGCAGGTGGCTACATTTCAACGAGTTCAATGTCCATGCCCGATTCGATCTCAAAATCTTCTACCTCGTCCTTCACATCCGGATCATCAGAATCGAAGAACCACTTAACCTTGACCTTGTTGCCTTCATCGCGGAATTTTTTGAGAATATCGAGCATATCAAGAATTAACCGCGAAGAGCTTGTATTGAAGTAAATTAACTTCACATGGAGCTCAAGGGGCTTTTTTTCGCTGATTATAAATTCTTTTATCCAATTTATGAGTGGAAGGTAGAATTTATAAGCTTCTTCCATGTACGATTCTCCTGAAATTTCGCATACTCCAGTCTCAGCATTAAAGAAAACCTCGGGGTAGTAAGGCGATTCGGGTTCGGTATTCAGAACAAGACTTTTCATTCGGTAATCGTATTTAATTATTAATTATTTTATTCACCTGGGCAGTAATTTTAAAGAACGAGTGCTGCTCATCTACAGGGCTTATATCGATGGTGAGAGGGTTATTGGTGATAAGGCCTGTATGAATAAGTCCAATATGAGCACCTACATCGCGTATGCTTGATTGTTTGCGTGTTTCGCGTTTCAGTTCACGAAGTTCCTGTTCGCTGAGCTGATTGATGTGTGCACAGTTTTTTTGTAGAATTGGACCATGCTCTTTGTTAATCATGTTGCCGGTCGAGATCAGGTATACATTTTCATTTTCGTCAATCGAAAACCATCCGATGCCATTTCTGCTCTGGCGGTTAGTGAGTAAAGTTTGATTCACCTGAACCGAATAATTCGAAATATTTTGTACGAGTTCTATAAACACTTTAAAAATCCGTGTAACCACCTGTTGGTCTGCCGCAAGCGTATCCTTCATGTAGTTTCCTACAAAAGCAGTCAGGTTGATGCTTATCGGGCCGTGATAAGCAATTACATTGCTATAATTGGGTGCATTCACAAACATTCCTTTCATTTTAATTTAAAGCCTAATATGGCGATATCATCTCGTTGAGCCTCATCGCGCATAAAAAGGTCGATCTTTTCTTCCATAATGCTCTTTTGTTTATTGGCCTCTTCTCCAATAATTGATTTGAGCAGGTTTTCGAGTCGGGCACTACCAAACTTTTTACGGAAAGGGTCGTTCTGGTCTACTATACCATCAGTAAAGAGGTACAATACATCGTCTTTTCCAAGTTTTACGGTTTGGTCGGCAAAATCGATAAATCGTTTGGCTGGTTGATGTCCACCTATCGATTTACGGTCGGGCCTTAGGCTGTCAAGTTCATTGTTGGAATTGTAGCCGATGTACAGAGGCCTTTTGGCTCCCGAGTAAGTAACCAGGGTTGAATTGTCGGGTTGCCTGTCGAGACGGATTACGGCAAGGTCCATTCCATCATTATTATCGGTTTGTTCCTGACGAAGGGCATTGCGTACCATCTCGTTCAAGTGTTCGAGAATGGAAGCGGGTGAGTCGATTTTCATTTTCACTACAATCTCGCTCAAAATCCGAATGCCTATCATCGACATAAAGGCACCTGGAACGCCATGTCCGGTGCAGTCTACTACCGAAAGGAACATTCGTGTTTCCGAAACCTTCACAAACCAATAGAAGTCACCAGAAACGATGTCTTTCGGACGGTAGATGACAAAGCCATCGCCAAAGCTGCTGATTTCCTTGAGGTCGGGCAGCAAAGCCTTTTGAATGGTTTCGGCATAATAGATACTCGATTTGATTTCTTTGTTTTGTTTTTCGAGGCGCTGGCGTTGAAGTTCGATTTTTTTATTGGCCGAAATAATTTTTAAAACCAGGAAAGCCAGCACAAAGACAAAGACAAGCGCTACGCCAAAACCAAATGCCCAGAAACGCTTGCGCACCCTTTCGAGGCGAAGATTGGCATCTTGCTCATTGATGAGTGCCTGCTGAAGATTTAGCTCCATTTCCTGTTGCAGCTTTATCCGCTCGGCTTCCTGAAGGTCCCCAACTGTTTTTTGAAGTTCCTGGCTGGTAACGTTTAACTCTTTTTCGGTAGCCGCCTTAGCTGTGTAGGCTTCGCTCACTTGTTGCTGGGCACTAGATTGCACATTGGCCATCTGGTCTTCCTTAATTTTTTTGTCGATGGCAGAATAAAGTTCGAAATAGGCTTGGGCCTGATCTTGTTTTCCTGCTTTGGTATATACATCATAGGCTACCCCGTAGGCACGCTTGATCAGGGTTAGGTCGTTTATTTCTTTGGCAATTTCAATGGATCTTTCGGTGGTTGCAAGGGCATCGGCGTTAAGCTTTAGTTCAGATTGCACATTGGCAATGGTAAGCAATACAGGCAATATCTCGGGAAGTTTTTTCGACTGCTCTCTGAATTTCAGTTCGGCATTTAGATGTTTCAGAGCCTGTTCGTATTGTTCTGTTTCAATGTAAAGCATCGAAAGGTTGCTGTGGGTTAGCATTTGCCCAACACGGTTGTTTAAGCCAGTATTGAGATCGAGTACAATCAGATAATATTCAATAGCCTTTGCCATTTGTCCGTTGCTCCGGTAATAAAAGGCCGACTGGTTGTATAAACGGGCTGCTTCTGATTTGTTTCCTTGATCGAGGTACTGTTTGGCCTGGGCATCGTTTTCTTTTACATCGAGGGTTTGGGCCAGCGTGAAAAGGTTGGTTCCGAACAGAAACACAATAAGAATGAGTGGGATTTGGAGTATTCTGACCATTTTGTGAGTTGGGTTTTTAGGACTAAATTTTATATCCAAGCACCATCATGTCATCGACCTGGAGATGGTGACCTTTCCATTCGATTATGGTTTTTTCGAGTATGCTTTTTTGTATTTCCAGCGGTTTTTGGTGTATCTCGAACAATAAATTCTGAAAGGCCTGGTAACGGAATTTCTTGTTGTGTGGCCCTCCAAACTGATCGGCAAAACCATCGGAGAAAAGGTATACCATATCGCCTGGTTCAATATCAATTTCTACTAGAGTAAAAGGGCGTTCGAAGTTGAGATGAATGCCTATAGGCATGCGGTCGCCCTTAATTACTTCCAATTGTCCATTGCGCACAATATAAACAGGATTGTTGGCCCCGGCAAAGTACATTTTTTTGTTATCAGGCCTTACCAGTGTAAGGCTTATATCCATGCCATCGCTGGCTTCCCCATCGTTGCCTTTTTGTTTCAGCAGGTGCATAATCATTTTGCGCAGTTCGAAGAGCACTTCGTGCGCCATCAGGTGGGTTGGTTTACCCATGATGTCGTTTAGGAAAGCCATACCGGCCATTGTCATAAGCGCTCCTGATATACCGTGTCCTGTGCAATCGGCTACAGCAATAGCCCTGTGGTCGTGATGCCGGCCAACCCAGTAAAAATCGCCACTGACAATGTTGCGGGGGAGGTTAAGTATAAAATGATCCGGAATAATTTCTTGAAGTAATTCCTGAGTAGGCAATACGCTGTTTTGTATCCGTTTCGAATAGCGGATGTCGCCTAAAATATCGTTTTGTTGCTCGGTGATAATTTCGTTCTGCCGGATTAATTCCTGATGTTTTTTTTCGATTACGGCTTTTTGTTCACCAATAGTTTTTATTTTACCCACCAGGTTAAGGGCCGATCGGACTTTTATGAGTAGTTCGTATTGGTTAAAGGGTTTCGAGATAAAGTCGTTTGCTCCTATTTCGTAAGCTGCTTTAAGGCTTTCGGTTGCTGAAAGAAGAATGATGGGTATGTCTTTGGTTTCTTCGTTTTCGCGAATGAATTTCGAAGCCTCAATGCCATTCATTTCAGGCATAATAATATCGAAAATAAGTAAATCAGGCTTGTGCAGCAATGCCAGGTTACAGGCTTCCTTGCCATCATGTGCAAAAATCAGCTCGTATTTTTCGCCAATAATTTCAAAAATCTGCTGAATGATACGCAAATACGATTCAGAATCGTCGGCAAGAAGTATTTTATAATTTGAGTTCATAAATTGCTATTGTTAGCAATGGAGATTCAATATACAATAATTCTGTAAAATTTGTTACAGGCCCTAAGAAATTATTTATTCGTGAGACTTAAATTTCATGAGTTCACGAAATGAAATTTTATAATCGAATCCCTATTTACATCGGGACTAAAAGCGGGTACGCGGGTAAATACCCTGCCTCTTGAGTCGAATAAAATAAAATTCTTTGCAGATACCCCATCAGCTTGCTGTGGGGAGCTTTATCCGATTTGAACATGCAACTAAAGAGATTCAATTTCTTCGATCGATTTTGGCACTGGTTTACCCAGAATTCTGCCAGCTTGTTCTGTAACCAGCACATTGTCTTCTATCCTTATGCCACCAAAATCGAGGTACTTTTCCACTTCAATGTAATTGATAAATGCCTCGAACTTTTTCTCGTTTTTCCACATTTTTATCAAGGTTGGAATAAAATAAATACCAGGCTCCACGGTAAGAGTAAAACCTGTTTGCAAGGTTCTGGCCAAGCGTAGGTAGGCGGTACCAAACTGACTACTTCTTTGCACAGTAGCGTCGTAACCTACATAATTTTCACCAAGGTCTTCCATGTCATGTACATCTAAGCCCATCATATGCCCTAAACCGTGAGGGAAGAAGAGTGCATGTGCACCTTGGGCCACTGCTTCGTTTATGTCACCTTTCATAAGTCCGGCTTCTTTTAGGCCAGTAGCGATGATTCTTGCAGCTTGCAAATGAATTTCGCGGTAAGGTACTCCTGGTCTGATTGCCGCAATCGACTGGTTTAGCGCATTTAAAACTATGGTGTAGATTGCTTTTTGCCGCGAACTAAACCGGCGACCTACCGGCACGGTACGCGTAAGGTCGGATGCATAATGCATGGCGTTTTCGGCACCTGCATCAATGAGCAACATTTGTCCGGTCTCAAGTTTATTGTGGTAATATTCGTTGTGCAGTACTTCGCCCCTTACCGAGCAAATGATTCCATAGGCAGGAGTGCAATTGTTACGCAACATGGTACTCTCAATTTGTCCGGCTATTTCATATTCATATATGCCGGCATTGGCCATTCGCATGGCTTCTACATGTAATTTTCCTGTGGCGCGGTTAAGGGCATCTTCTATCTGAGCAACTTCTTCTTCCGATTTAATGCTTCTTTGTTGTACAATGGCTTCAATAAGGGGAATTGAATGTCTGTTGGCCAATTCTGAAACCGGCAAAGCCATCACTTCAGAAAGGAAAAGTTTTCTTTCGAATGGGTAGGCAGGCAGAAAATGAATGTGGCTCGTTTTTTTTATCGCTGTTAAAAGCTCCTTGCTTGATTTTACCTGTTCGATACCAGACCGTGAGGCCCATTCGGCAAGGCCTGGTTGAGGGCCTGTCCAGATAGTATCTTCTAAGCTAAGGTCATCGCCATAAAGAGTGGCCTTGCCTGATTGGGCATCGATGGTGAGAGCCAGTCCGGGCAAGTCGATACCGGCAAAGTACAGAAAGTTACTGTCTTGCCTGAATGGATAGGTGTTGCCTTTATAGTTGCGCGGGCTGTGGATGTTGCCCATTATCAGAATAAGTCCGTTGTGCAGGCTGCTTAAAAGCAGCTGGCGACGGTTTCGGTAAGTTTCAGGAGAAAACATCATGGCTTATGGTTTAATTTCAAGGTATTGAAGATACTTTATTTGCATTAAATAAAAAATGAAGGAGCCAAGAATTGCCTGGAAACATAAAATTTAGCGCCTAACGTCACGACGGTGTAAATATTTTTTCAAATAATGAATGACCGTAAACCCTTGATGCAGGCTAAAAATCTGAAAATCAAAATTTAGTATTGATAAAAAAGTGTACGAATGTATTGTTTTTTTCTAATCGATTGCTATATTCGTATCTGCCTTTTTATTAGATATTCATTAAACCGTGTTGCAATGCCGTATCGTCGATTGCCCAATACCGATTCAGCACGCCTCAAAGCACTGAAAATAGCTTTCCAGCTTGCGCGTGAGAATCCACCCTTTAAATTGGCTTTTTCACAAAGTACTTTTCAGCGCGTGCAGTCCTTTTTGCCTTCTTTTGAAAAAGCATTGCTCGAAACACGTCAGTCTTTTGAAAAACAAGTAGAGAAAAGCAAGGACTATACACGCACAATGAAAAAGGCGAAGCTCTACGTTTCTCACTTTATTCAGGTAGTAAACATGGCAATAATGCGTGGCGAACTTCCTGTGAGTGAACGAAATTTTTACAAGCTTGACGAGGACGAAAAGAAAACACCCACCCTTCAGACAGAAGCAGAATTAATGGAATGGGGACGTTGGATTATTGATGGCGAAGAAGAGAGAAAAAAGCAAGGAAAAAGCCCGGTTACCAATCCAACAATTGCTGTGGTGAAAGTGCGTTACGAGCAATTTATTGATGCCATGAAATTTCAGAAAACCCTACAGAAAAACCATCAGCGTTGCCTCGAAAACCTTGCAGCCATGCGAACCTCTGCAGACGAAATTATTTTAAAGGTTTGGAACGAGGTGGAAGAACACTACAGTAACCTGCCCGATGCCGATAGGCGGATCAGTGCAGAAAAATACGGCTTAGTGTATGTATTCAGAAAAAGTGAGTTGGAAAAAGCGGAAGTCGATGAAAATATGCGCTACTAATTAAGCACCTTTTTCTCGTATCGTCTGAAAAAGAACATCACTGCTATCAACAAAGAAAAGGCAACAAGTAACACAGGGGTCGAAATCTCCAATAAATTACCATCGGGGATATTTTCAGCCTGTGGATTAAAATACGATACTACTACTAACAAGGTCTTCAGTATAAAATGAGCTGCAATTGGCAGCCAGATATTGCCACTCCAGACGAGGATAAACCCAAACATAAGCCCCGCGAAAAATCCTGGGATAAAGCCTGCCGGTTGCCAACCAAAAATACCAAAGAGTAAAGCAGTTAAAACTACCGAGGGAACATTCTGGTGGGTAATTTCAAGAAACACCTTTTGCAACACACCTCTGAAAATTAATTCCTCGCCTATTACCTGCAAAACCGCAAATAAGAGAAGATTCATCAAAAAAGTGCCGGTGCCATTTCCTAAAAGTATTGCTGGCGATAAACGATTCAACACATTCATGCCATCGTTGTTTTGCAGGCTGGCATGATTGGGTGCAAGATCAAGGCTTATTCCGCTAAGCCACCACAAAAGAGGTATTGCTGCTAACACACACAGTATCATCAGTAAAAGGCTTACAAGCTTTGGTTTTTGAAGGTGAGGAATGTAAAATTTCTCAGGAGTCGATAAAATCCAGCCCAGAAACAAGCCCGGAAGAATGTAAAAACCAAGTATTCGCATAAATTGAAAATACTTTATTTGAGTCAGTGAGAGTTGCGAAGTGCGGCCATGAAGGATTTCGTTTGAAGCATGCACATCGAACTGAAAAAAGATGCGTGACAACATAAAACCTGCAAACCAAACGATAATACCAATCGTAAGTATCGAAAGAAAAGCGATGACAAGCTTAAGCCAGGAACTGGATGAATTGAAATTCAGATATGGCATAACAGGTTTTTATTATTTTTGCTGGCTAATTTAAATAAAAAGTACCGGATAAGTGAGGCTTAATTTGCTTCTTTGGTCGAATATATTATAACACAGGGCCCTTTGCATGTTTATATTTCTGGTAGGCTGCGGAATCCCAATTTCTAAAATAAGCAACATTGAAAATCAAACACATTGACTTAAGCGAAAAACCCTTGTTCCTTGCACCGATGGAGGATGTGACCGATGCATCGTTTCGGTATGTGTGCAAACACTTCGGGGCCGATATGTTGTTTACCGAATTTGTATCGTCCGACGGATTAATTCGCGATGCAGCAAAATGCCTGAAGAAACTTGAGATTTTCGACTATGAACGACCCATTGGCATTCAGATCTATGGTCATTTGTTGGAGCCTATGGTGGAGTCGGCACGGATAGTGGACCGTGCAAAACCAGATGTAATCGACATCAATTTTGGTTGTCCGGTTACCAAAATCTCTAAAAGGGGAGCCGGGGCGGGCATGTTGCGAAACATTCCTTTAATGATAGAAATGACCAAACAAATTGTAGAGGCAGTGAATGTGCCAGTAACCGTAAAAACCCGTCTGGGCTGGGACGAAGAAAGCAAACACATTGTAGAAATTGCCGAGCGGCTGCAGGATGTGGGTGTTCAGGCACTCACCATTCATGGGCGCACAAGAGCTCAACTCTACAAAGGCGAAGCCGACTGGACGCTAATCGGTGCCGTGAAAAATAATCCCCGAATGCATATTCCCATAATTGGTAACGGCGACATTGTCAGTGCTCAAAAGGCCAGAGAGTATTTCGACCGTTATGGCGTCGATGGTATCATGATCGGGCGTGGAGCTGTAGGCAGGCCTTGGATATTCAGAGACATCAAACACTTTTTGAAAACCGGCGAGGAGCATATTCCACTTAGCGTGAAAGAAAAAGTGGACCTGGCAAGGATTCATTTTCGCAAGTCGCTCGAAGTAAAAGGCGAAAGGGTAGGCGTGCTGGAAATGCGCCGGCATCTTTCGACCTACTTTAAAGGGCTCGACAATTTTAAAGAAACCCGCCTGAAGCTTGTCACAGAATCGAACATTGAACAACTCTTTTCCCTGTTCGATACCATCGAGCAAACATGGGGTCATCTTCCTGCTTCCTCTGAATCCACCGTATACGAAGGTTGAATAAGTTCGAGTTACGCCTGAAAAAACCGGTTGACGATAGCGAGACTTACGCGGAGTTCGGGGCGATAACCTATCAATGTACAATGAGTTACATTTACGGGCCACTAACTTTGCCCACCCACCAATGCCCGCATGCTCGCAGACCATTTTTTGTGCACAGCTAATTACTTGATTATTTCAATCCTGTCTAAGTAGATATTTATGAGGTTATTTTCAAGAATTAAATTCTCAATATCAGGCCATATTTTAGTTATGAGAGAATGAAAATCCTTAATCTTTAAATTGCCAAATTTGAAATGAATAACTTTTGGTGGTGCACCTTTATATGGAACCTTAGTTGAAAAATCAGCGTCTTTAGTTACAATTATTAGATTATTCTCCTTTGCGTATTGCCATACATTTTCATCACTCCATGAATCATTGATATCTTATAGATGAATAAATCTATCATTATTCCAAAGTCTAAAATAATATGAGAGATTTGCGTCTATTAAAAACTGAACCATTACGCGATTGCTTTTACGGAATATTGGTGATTCATTAATTCTGCTGCAAATCGAATACATGCATTTATATCTTCCGGCTCAAGTGTAGGGTATTGTTTTAAAATTTCTTCTTTAGAATCTCCTGCACTTAGAAATTCTAAAATAGTTTGTACTGTAATACGTTTTCCTCGTATAGTCGGCTTGCCAGCACAAATAGCGCTATCGACTGTAATTCTATCTATTAGATATTCCATATGCTGATTTTTATACAAAGTTAATCATACTGTGATAAGAAAACAATAATTCTTAATTGTAGAGCGCGAATCATAGATGTGCACAACTTCGAAATACCCACACTTTTAATAAGCAAAGAATGCGGTGTGTTTTTTTATTTATGGCCGGGCTTTTCCAATAGCGCTTATTTATTAATTTTACCATTCTTTTATAAAGACAAATCAAGAAATGATATCGACTGAACAATTGAAGGAGCTTGAAAAACGCCGGGATGCGTTGAGGAGGCACCTTTGACATCGACAAAAAAAATCACCAGATAGCCGAAGAAGAGCTCAAAACCCAGGATCCGAAATTCTGGAATGATGCCAGGGCCGCCGAAGAGCAGATGAAGAAAATCTCTCAGCTAAAGGCCTGGGTGAGTGGTTACAATAAAATCCATTCCTTGCTTGACGATTTGCAGGTGCTTAAAGAATTTTGTGATGCCGGTGAATCCAGCGAAGCAGAACTTGATGAAACCTACCGGATAACGCTCGAACTGGTCGAAGACCTCGAGTTTAAAAACATGATGGCCGAGGAGGAGGATGCCCTGGGTGCTTTGTTGAAAATCAATGCCGGGGCAGGTGGTACCGAAAGCCAGGACTGGTCGGAAATGCTTATGCGCATGTACATTCGCTGGGGCGAGCGCAACGGCATGAAAGTAAAGGAAGTAAGTTATCTCGCCGGCGATGAGGCAGGCGTCAAGTCCGTAACACTCGAATTTACTGGCGATTATGCCTATGGCTATCTGAAAAGCGAAAACGGAGTTCACCGTCTGGTACGTATTTCACCTTTTGATTCCAACGCCCGGCGACACACTTCATTTGCCTCTGTATTTGTATCGCCAGTCATTGACGATACCATCGAAATTCAGATTAGCCCGGCCGACATCGAATGGGATACATTTCGCTCCGGAGGTGCCGGAGGTCAGAACGTAAATAAAGTAGAAACAGGCGTTAGGGTACGACACCTTCCTACCGGAATTGCGGTCGAAAACACCGAATCGCGTTCGCAACTTCAAAACCGCGAAAATGCCTTGCGCATCCTGCGCTCTCATTTGTACGAAATGGAACTTCGCAAGCGTATGGAAAAACAGGCCGAAATAGAAGGCAACAAGCTGAAGATCGAATGGGGTTCGCAAATAAGGAATTACGTGCTTCATCCTTATAAATTGGTAAAAGACTTGCGTACCGGACTTGAAAGCGGAAACACCCAGGCTGTCCTCGATGGAGAAATAAACATGTTTATCAAAGGTTTCCTGATGCAATTTGGCCGAAAGAAACAAAACACCTAAAATTCAACTCTTCAGGCAATGATTAAAATATACCATAACCCACGTTGCAAAACGAGTCGCGATGGACTGGCCTACCTGAGATCAAAAGACATTGAAATACAAGTTGTCGATTACCTGAAAGAAGGTCTTACCCGCGAAGCGCTTATGGAAATCCTCTTAAAGTCGAACCTGAAACCTGA
Source organism: Bacteroidota bacterium (assembly GCA_016699695.1). Taxonomy (NCBI): domain Bacteria; kingdom Pseudomonadati; phylum Bacteroidota; species Bacteroidota bacterium. The sequence goes on along the minus strand of CP065006.1, from coordinate 1,635,295 downwards.
CGCCCTGGTGCGCACACAGGAAGAACTTTTCAGGAAAGAATTAAAAGGGAAGAAATTTACCGACGAAGAATGGATTAATATTCTTGTGGAGAATCCGAAACTTCTGCAAAGGCCTATTTTACTCGGGCGGCATCGTGCTGTGCTGGCTCAGCCACCCGAAAAGGCCGATATATTGTTGAAATAAAAAATTACTGACTTAAAAAACCATCAAAAATAACAATGCCATGGCAACACCAGCTTTTTCCTACCACAATCCTTTCCCGCTTGGCCCGGATACAACCGAATATTACTGCCTTGGAACCGATTATGTTTCTGTGACTGAATTGGAAGGACAGGAAATTCTGAAGGTAGAGCCCGAAGCACTTAGCTTATTGGCCCGCACTGCCATGCACGATTGTTCCTTTCTTCTAAGGGCAGCACATCATAAGCAGGTCGCCGAAGTGCTGGCTGATCCAGAGGCAAGCGAGAACGACAAATACGTAGCGCTTACCATGTTGCGCAATGCCGAAATTGCCGCAAAAGGAGTGTTACCCTTTTGCCAGGATACTGGTACAGCCATTGTCATTGGCAAAAAGGGGCACCTGGTGTTTACCGATGGAAAAGACGAGGAGTCCCTTTCGAAAGGTATTTACACTACCTATACCGAAGAAAACCTCCGTTATAGCCAGGTTGTGCCGCTCGACATGTACACCGAAAAAAATACCGGCACCAACCTTCCGGCTCAGATCGACCTTTATGCTTCACACGGTAAGGAGTACAATTTTTTGTTCATTGCCAAAGGAGGTGGTTCGGCTAACAAAACATACCTGTATCAGGAAACCAAGGCGCTCCTAAACCCCACAAGTCTTGTTAAGTTTATGGTGGAGAAAATGAGAAGTCTGGGCACTGCAGCCTGTCCGCCATATCACCTTGTATTTGTGGTTGGGGGCACCTCGGCGGAGGCAAACCTGAAAACAGTAAAACTGGCATCTGCCAAATACCTCGATTATCTCCCGACTAAAGGTAATGAAGGTGGCCAGGCATTTCGCGATGTGGAACTGGAAAAAGTAATTCTTAGCGAAGCCAGTAAATTAGGCATAGGGGCCCAGTTTGGCGGAAAATATTTTGCTCACGACGTGCGCATAATCCGCCTACCCCGCCACGGAGCTTCCTGTCCGGTTGGCCTGGGGGTTTCCTGCTCAGCCGACCGTAACATCAAAGGTAAAATCAATAAGGAAGGAATCTGGCTCGAAAAACTCGAAGACAACCCAGGCCAATACATTCCTAAGGAATTGCGCAACCAGGGAGAAGGGAAGGTGGTGAAAATTGACCTTAACCAGCCTATGGCCACTATTCTTTCCGAATTGAGCAAACATCCGGTTGCAACCCGTTTGTCACTTAGCGGAACCATAGTGGTGGGGCGCGATATTGCCCATTCCAAATTGAAAGAGCGCATTGATGCCGGTCAGGATCTGCCACAGTACATAAAAGATCATCCGATTTATTACGCTGGGCCGGCCAAAACTCCCAAAGGTATGGCATCTGGTTCCTTTGGTCCTACAACTGCCGGAAGGATGGATTCTTATGTTGAGCTATTTCAATCCATGGGAGGAAGTAAAATAATGATTGCCAAGGGTAATCGCAGCCAGGAAGTTACCGATGCCTGTAAAAGGCACGGTGGTTTCTACCTCGGCAGCATTGGTGGGCCAGCCGCCATCCTGGCGCAGAATAACATAAAAAAGGTAGAAGTACTCGAATATCCCGAGCTGGGCATGGAGGCCATCTGGAAAATCGAAGTGGTGGACTTTCCTGCATTTATCCTTGTGGATGACAAAGGCAACGATTTTTTTAAAATGATAAAACCCAATTAAGTCAACAATAATTCACAACAGGAAAGTATTTTTTTTAAAAACATTAAAATTACCTTTAGACAATCTAATCGGGGAAAGAAATGCATTGCCCTGTGCAAGGGCATTTACAATCCGAAGTCCATATAAACCAAAAAACAGACATTATGAAACGAGCATGTCTTGACCTAAACGCAAACACGTATGAGCAAAGTCATGCGAGTTACATCCGACCTTTAAAAATTAGTTTTATGCGGATGAAAAAGCTGAAAACTGCATTCTTTCTGATTTTCATTTCCTGCGTGCTTCAAGCCCAGGATAATTACATGGCTCTTTCATTTGGCGCTGGTGTGCCACTGGGCGATTATGCCAGCACTGTTTCACTATCCAGCGATGGGTTTGCCCTTAATGGTTTTATGGCAGAATATTCCGGAGCCTATTACCTGATTAATTATTTAGGTGTGGGTGGAGCCATTAAATTCAACCAGAGTGCACTCAACAAAGAAAAAATCCAGGATGCTTTATTGGAGGTGCTTACCGACGGAACCCTCGATTCTATTACCCAATCGAACCTTGGGTTTTGGAGTATCGTGTCCCTTGGAGTTGGGCCTCAGTTTTCGTTGCCGGCAGGTCGTTTTGTGTTCGATTTTTATTTTTTTCCAGGCATGCACATTGTAACTCCCCCAAAACTCGAACTCACAGCCATTATCGATGGAAACCCTGAATATACCACCGTATCATCGCAAAAGCTTCGTTTTGGCTTCGAAACTGGGGCAAGCCTGCAAATTCATATCAACGAAACTACTGGCTTACGATTATCGGCAAGTTATCTCGAAACCAGCTCGAAAGGTTCGGTAAAGGGGCGGGAGCAAACAAACGGTTCTGAAATCGAAAATGCTGAATTTACCAGACGTATCCAGATTGTGAATGCTTCCATTGGACTGGTCTACATACTTTAGTTGAAAGAGTAAGAAAAAGTCGGATTTTGCAGTTGAATATAAGTTGATTTGAAGGAGATAAAAACATTTTTGATTATGGCGAATAATAGAAATAAGAAGCTTTTAAATGAATTTCCCCCCATTACCACTTCGCAATGGGAGGCAAAAATTCAGGAAGACCTGAAGGGAGCCGATTACGAAAAGAAACTGGTTTGGAATACCCTCGAAGGGTTTAAGGTTCGTCCCTATTACAGGAGCGAAGACCTTGCGGGCAAGGAATACTTGCAGGTACTTCCAGGTGAATTTCCTTACACCCGTGGGTTGAGTGCCGACAACAACTGGGAAATTCGTCAGGACCTTGAGGTAGACCAATTGAAGAAGGCCAACGAAATGGCTCTTTTTGTTTTAAATCGAGGAGTTACTGCTCTTGGCTTTGCCTCAGGTTGCAAAAAAGGAGCTTCGAAAATTAACAATGCGAATGAGCTTGATTCCCTTTTAAAGGGAATTGAAATACAATGTATTGGTCTCTATTTTAAAAGCGGACACAACACTCCTGAAATGGTAAAATACCTGAGTGAGATTGTAGTGAGCCGAAAACTAAATCCAGTTGAAATAAGGGGTGCCGCCTGTTTTGATCCATTGGGCTACCTCACCGTGAAAGGGGCCTGGGGTGTCGATGAAAAGGCCGACTTTATCCGGTTGAAAGAAACCCTGAGCTTTGCATCGGGCAATCTTCCGAATTTCAGGGTACTTTCCATCAATGGGCATCATTTTACCGATGCCGGAGCTTCGGTGGTGCAGGAACTGGCTTACAGTCTTTCCATGGCTGGTGAGTACTTAACCCTTATGAGCGAAGCCGGCCTCGATCCTGATCTGGCGGCACGTCACATGCAGCTCAATTTGGGCATTAGCACCAATTATTTTATGGAAATTGCCAAGGTACGCGCAGCCCGCCATCTGTTCAGTAAACTTTTCGAAGCCTATGGTGTACAAAGACCAATTTTTATTCATTCCTACACCTCGAATTTTCAGAATACCATTTACGATCCCTATGTGAACGTATTGCGTGCCACTACCGAAGCCATGGCCGCCGTGTTGGGAGGGACCAACGCCCTGGTAGTAAAACCTTTCGACCAGGTTTTCAAGAAGCCGGAAGAATTTTCGGAACGCATAGCCCGTAACATTCAAATAATACTGAAAGAAGAATCGTATTTCGATAAAATTGCCGATCCTTCGGCGGGTTCGTATTACATCGAAAACCTTACCGATTCACTGATCGAACAGGCATGGAAAAGCATGCTTGAACTCGATGCCAAAGGCGGATACCTGAAAAATCTTAAAGAGGGCACCATTCAAAAAGATATTGAAGCCACTGCAGCTAAAAGAGTTTCGAATATAGCTACCCGCAGAGAAGTATTACTGGGTACCAATCAATATGCCGCCCTACACGAAGAGGTTTCCACTCAAATCGATGGCCAGATTCTGTTCAAGGGCAATCAGCCAGAAGGAAATGAAGTGAAAACCATTCGCAAATTTCGCGCTGCCGAAAGCTTTGAAGCACTTAGGCTGGCTACCGAAAAAAGTGGCAAAAAGCCAAAAGCCTTTATGCTTACTTATGGTAACCTCACTTTCCGTAAAGCAAGGGCTACTTTTGCCTGCAACTTCTTTTCCTGCGCCGGTTATGAGGTAATAGACAACCTTGGTTTCGAAACCGCTGAAGCTGGCGTAAAAGCTGCTCAGCAGGCTAAAGCCGATATCGTAGTGGTTTGCAGCCACGACGATGAATATGCAGCCCTGGTGCCGGAAGTAAAACAACTTGTTGGCAGCAAAGCCATTGTGGTGGTGGCAGGTGCACCCGCATGCATGGACGAGCTAAAAGCTAAAGGCATAGATGATTTTATTCATGTAAAATCGAATGTATTGGAAACACTCCAGGGCTATCACAAGAAATTAGGAATTAATTAGCTGCTTGGCTAATCTGGATATGATCCTGATATCGCCAAGTTAGCGGTTATTTTAAGACGACCAGAGCATATAATTTATTGACAAAGATTAAATGAATTTAAAACCAGAACAACTATTAATAAATGGAGCTGAGATTCTTTCGACTTATTTAAGCTCGTTGGATTTTAAATTTAAGCTAATTGAGACTGGACATGGTTCTGGTGGAGATTTCGCACATGGACAATTTATCAATGAAGATAAAACGATTGACCTTCATTTTCGTTGGTCATTGGGACTTGTGTCATATAAGATTAATGACTTGATTTTATCACATGAGGATTATATTGATTTAGTTGATAAGCATGGTCAAAATAAATATCCCAATTTTTCGGACGACCCATTAGATGCATTTCGTTGTCTATTGATTGATTTAAAGGATTTATTAAATGACTTTACTGAGAATAACGCCATCATTTTTAGACAGAAAGCTTCTGACAAAATCATAGATTTAAATAAAATACGAGATTCTAAAAATAATTCTGATAAAAAGATTTATTCTGGCGACCAAAGAATAATTGACCAAATTAGGATTGAGTTCAAAGCTGGGAATTTCTTGCAGGTTGATAAATTGAAATATCAGATTCAATATCCAGATTTATTGACAGCAACTGAAAAAAAATTATTAGAGATTAATGATGATAAAATAAAAAACAACCGCTAACAAGCGGTCATAAGGCATGGCGGGGTTTTCCGGGTGCAAAGGTTATCACTCGCATTTACATTTGGTGTACCTTGATAAGTATTCGCTCCGTAATCCGCCACGACCTCATACCGCCGGCCGTTGTGTAGCAAAACTTAAACTATATACTTTGCCTTGAATTTTGTAAATTTGCAAAAAAGTCAATGATATGATAATTGAAAGGACAGATAAAGAAATCTTGATAAGAATACCAAGTTCAGTTGATGTCGAAGGTGCACAGCGGATTATTGATTACATTCGGTATCAAGAAGTAACATCAAAATCAAAAGCAACTCAAGAATTTGTTGATAAGCTTGCTGCTGATGTGAACCGGGATTGGTGGGAAAAAAATAAGGACACCTTTCTCAAATGAAGATTATTGTTGATACCAATATTGCATTCAGTGCTATACTAAATACAAAGAGTATAATTGGAGATCTGATTTTAAATTCCAACGATACATTTCAGTTTTGGAGTTGTCACTTTTTATTAACTGAAATCGATAATCATTGGGATAAGTTGAAGAAAGCATCAAAATTACCTGAACGTGATTTATTTGAATCACAGAGGCTTGTATATAGAAGCATTTCATTTATTAATGTAGAGCAAATACCAAGATCTTTTAGATTACTTGCATTTGAACTTGTTAAAGACATTGACGTGAATGATATTGCTTTCGTAGCACTAAATGAATATCAAGAATCAATTCTTTGGACTGGTGACAAACCACTTTTCAATGGATTAAAATCTTTAGGTTATGAAAAAGTCCTAATGACTGAGGATATGGTAAAACTTCGTAATAAATTAGAAAATAAATAAATATTGCTCCACAACACACGATACCGAGCAAACGTGGCTCATTAGGGCGCGTAGGTTTAGCTACGCTGAGCTCCTCCTTTGTCGTCGGTTGTAGCTCGCTCCTACTTTCGTATACCGAGCTAAATAATCACCACGTAATCCCGCACGACACCATACCATGGAATGGTTGTATGAAAATGATTTATTAAAAAAAATATTTTAATGAAACCAGATTTTTCAAAAATAGAACTAAAGAGCGTTGCTGCCTCCAGACTGTCGGCTGCTGAGTGGGAAAAACAACATCGCATCGAAAAGAACTGGGTAACCCCCGAGCAGATTAAGGTAAAATCGGTGTATACCGAAAACGATTTGCTCGAGATGGAGCATCTGAATTATGCTGCCGGACTTGCGCCCTATTTGCGTGGCCCCTATTCGAGCATGTATGTGATGCAGCCGTGGACCATCAGGCAGTATGCCGGATTTTCTACAGCCGAGGAGTCGAATGCCTTTTACCGCCGCAACCTGGCTGCCGGCCAAAAAGGTCTTTCCGTGGCCTTTGACCTGGCTACCCATCGCGGGTACGATTCGGACCACGAAAGGGTGGTGGGTGATGTAGGCAAAGCCGGAGTAGCCATCGATTCGATACTCGACATGAAAATTTTGTTCGACCAGATTCCCCTGAACAAGATGTCGGTATCCATGACTATGAACGGAGCTGTTTTGCCCATTCTGGCCTTTTACATTGTAGCCGGACTGGAACATGGTGCCAAACTCGAAGAGCTTAGTGGTACCATACAGAACGATATTCTAAAAGAATTTATGGTGCGTAACACCTACATCTATCCTCCGGAGATGTCGATGCGCATTATTGCCGATATTTTTGAATTTACTTCGCAAAAAATGCCCAAGTTTAATTCCATCAGCATATCGGGTTACCATATGCAGGAAGCCGGAGCCACTGCCGACATTGAGCTGGCATACACCCTGGCCGATGGGCTCGACTATTTGCGCACAGGAGTAAAATCCGGGCTCGACATCGATGCCTTTGCTCCACGACTCTCGTTTTTCTGGGCTGTGGGTATGAACCACTTTATGGAAATAGCCAAAATGCGGGCAGGTCGCTTGCTTTGGGCCAAAATTGTGAATAAGTTCAACCCAAAAAATCCCAAATCTCTGGCTTTGCGCACACACTCGCAAACATCGGGCTGGTCGCTTACCGAGCAGGATCCGTTCAACAATATTGCCCGCACCTGCATCGAAGCCATGGCTGCCGCACTGGGCCACACCCAATCGCTCCATACAAATGCACTGGACGAGGCTATTGCACTACCCACCGATTTTTCGGCACGCATTGCCCGTAACACCCAGATTTATTTGCAGGAAGAAACACAAATATGCCGCTCGGTCGATCCCTGGGCAGGTTCGTACTATGTTGAGTCGCTCACACACGAGCTTGTGCAAAAAGCATGGGCCTTAATTGAGGAAGTGGAAGAGCTGGGAGGTATGTCCAAGGCCATTGAAACAGGCATACCCAAAATGCGTATCGAGGAGGCTGCTGCCCGCAAGCAAGCCCGTATCGACTCGAAGCTCGACACCATAGTAGGGGTCAATAAATACAGGCTCGACAAAGAAGCTCCACTCGATATTCTCGAAGTGGATAACACCGCAGTGCGCGAATCGCAGATTGCCCGTTTAAAGCTGTTAAAAAAGGAGCGCGATAACCAGGCCGTAAAACTTTCGCTTACCAAAATTACAGAGGCTGCCCGCAGCGGGAAAGGCAACCTGCTTGAGCTTTCCATCGAAGCCGCCAAAAACAGGGCTACCCTTGGAGAGATATCCGATGCCATAGAAGAAATTTCAGGAAGATACAAAGCCGTGATACGATCGATTAATGGAGTTTACTCGTCAGAATCTGCTGACGACAAGAGTTTTGCCAAGGCCCGTGAGCTTTGCGAAAAATTTGCCAAAATGGAAGGCCGTCAGCCCCGCATAATGGTAGCTAAAATGGGACAGGACGGTCACGACCGTGGCGCCAAAGTGGTATCGACCGGCTATGCCGATATAGGTTTCGATGTGGATATTGGCCCTTTGTTCCAGACCCCAGCCGAAGCGGCACGTCAGGCAGTAGAGAACGATGTGCATATACTGGGCGTATCGTCGCTGGCAGCCGGGCATAAAACTTTGGTTCCACAGGTAATTGCAGAACTGAAAAAACTGGGCCGCGAAGATATTATGGTTATTGCAGGCGGGGTGATTCCGGCACAGGATTACCAGTTTCTTTACGATGCAGGCGTAATGGCCATTTTCGGTCCGGGTACCTCGGTATCGGAAGCTGCTATTAAAATTCTGGAAATATTAATTGAAGCAAACAGTTAAAAGCAGAAAAGCTTTGAATATTATTTAAAAACCGGCACCATTGGGTGGCCGGTTTTTTTGTAGAGGAAAAATTCTTAATATTTCAGAAATAAATGTTTTAAAAAGCAACTCATTTGCGAGGCTCAAAAACAGCCAATGTTTTGTCATTGTCCATCAAAACTAGTCTGGAGCCCTCGAAGCGATAAGATGTAAAACTTCTCAGGGCTATTAAATAAGCTTGTTCGAGACCTTCGTCGTTGCAGGCCATGCGGGTCATCAGGGCATCGGAAAACCTAATCCCCGACTTGGTATCGAGCAGGGTACCACTCATGCTGTTGCAACCGGTATGGCCATTGTAGGTTTTAGCATCGAGCTTCACAATGAGAACCGGATTGCCATTAGCCCCTTCCAGGCTATATTCAAATCCAGTAAGTTCAACCAGTTGCCAGCTTCCTTCGAGAGTTGGTTCGCCTTTCGGAAGTTTTTTGTTGGTGCATTGCAGGCTTAACACCAGGACAAAGATTAGCGTAAAAATTCGCATAGTTTTATTTTATAGAGAAAATAAAAGTAGGCACTTTTTTCTAATAGCGTATAAATTCTGTTTAAAAACAAATAAGTATTCGTTGACACCACTATAATTTGAAGCCTACTATTTCCATGGTGTAGCGATAAAGATTGTTTTTGTTAATTGTTTGAGGACTAAGGTTTGGCAAGCTTATCAGGAGATAGTTGCCAATATTATTTCGCTACCGGACCAAACAAATTGGCGGGGAGAATACCAAGCAAGGTAAACACATGGTTAACGAGAGGCAAGATTCGCAAACCATTGAGCCCCGTTTGCTTGTTATCTTGAGTTAGTATGCTGGTATTTATTGTTCAAAGGCAATCCGTTTTAGGTTTTTAAAAATATAATCTCTTAACACTTAGCACTAATGTTACAACGGAGTAAGTGTTTATTTTGTTTTTGTGGCATTCTCAGCAAACTAGGGGACGTAGACAACACGAAACCCGATGATGCTTTCTTTTGCTTCAGGGGGATTACTGTAGCGAGCAGCCGAACGACAATTTCCAGCTGTGCTGTGCCAACCACCACCACGATTCACACGGCCTGAACCCTGTTCCGATGTAGGACCAGTGGGGTTGGTTTGGGCTGTTGTTGGATAAAACGCATACCAATCGCTACACCATTCGAACATATTACCGTGCATGTCGAATAAGCCCCATGCATTTGCAGGGTATCCACCAACTGCGTAAGGTTCCATTGGGTTGTTGTTGGTTTCAGTGTAGGGGCCACCAGTATACGGATAATCCCAAAAGTAGACAGCTTGAAGGTTGGTTAAATAATTACCTGTATTAAAAGGGGTGGTGGTGCCGGCACGGCAAGCATATTCCCACTGTGCTTCGGTGGGCAATTTACCTCCTACATAAGTAGCAAACTCGGTTGCTCCGTACCATGTTACGTATATTACCGGGTGGTTTTCGTAACCTGCAACTGGCACCCATTTATTGGTGTTATAATGCAAACCCCAGTCGTGTCCAGTAACGCTGGCATAAATTAAGGCTTGTGTGGGGTAAGTACCTGCAGCATATTTTCCATCGACACCTATGTTTTTAGCATTCAAAAAAGCCGCAAACTGTGCATTGGTTATTTCATACTTGCTCATGCGAAAGGTACTCAACGTTACCTGGTGTTGTGTTTCATCATCCTTCTGTTTAACTTCACTTGCGGGGCTGCCCATGATAAAGGTGCCGGCAGGAATGTTTACGCACGCAATGTTTATGGACGATGTATTGGTGCTTGGTTTGTAAAAGATAACGCTGTCAACCTCTGTTTTTATATTGTGCTTGCCAACAACAATTCCGTTTTTTATTACATACATTGTGTCGTTTTGGGCTTGAATTCCAATAGAAATGGAAGCAAATGCTATGATTAGTAAGATAAGCTTTTTCATATTTTTTTTAATACTTGAATTTAAGGTTATATTTCTCTTATTTATTAAACCATTACTTAACTATAAATTTCTTAGATATCACTTCATTTTTATATTTAAACCTAATAAAATATACTCCTTCACCTAGTGATTCAATTCCAAGTTTTTCTTTATTTTGAGCTGATATTTGTCCAAAAGCTTTTTTTGCCCCAAGTAAATCATATATTTCATAGCTTACGTTTTCAACACCATTGGCATTAATTGTAATATCTAAATAATTATATGCCGGAATAGGCGAAATAATTATGTTTTTATCAAACAAAGTACTGTCGGAAACATTCTCTTCTGTAGTAACTATGCTTGGTGGATTTGCCGCAAATTCTTCATCAAAAATTGTTGAACCAGCACTCTTAAGAGAAGAAATGACATAGCTTATATTCAATACAGGGCGTAATGTCGAGTTAGTATTGTCGTCGGTACCAAATTGCATTGTTGCGTATGTAGTTTCATTATCAAGCTTTAACATCATACCATAGTTTAATTGTGGATTATTAACCCAATATTGAACCATACTTTTTATATCAACCGTTTTGTTTTCGTTAGGTGCTCCGGAAGTTGTGCCTGTAATTGGAATACTACCGGTAGTAGTATATTTATTATTCATATTGGTCCATGTAGCATTACTATAATCCCAAGCTTGCGTTATACGATTTAATGATGAAGAATTGCTATGTGTATGTGGATTACTTCCAGACCCTTTTAAACTAAGAGTTGCGGATTGGATAATTGCATTACTTGGAATTTGTGACAAATCAAATTGGAGCAAGGTTCTTTGAATTCCTAAAACACCGCTCCATGTCCATGTCATAGCAATCATTAGTGGATAATCATTACTCAGAGTGTTAACATACTGGGGTAAACTAAAGATTTTGGAATTTTTAAGCGAACTAATACTTACACTTTTGATGTTGTCGAAATTTAAATTGCGCACATTACTATAGGCATAACCAGCAGCACTGCCATTAGTCTTGTAAACTGCAATACTGCTGGATGTAAAGGTCAACTTTTTAATAGTATTAACAGGAATAGCTGTCTGCGTACCGTTTGATACTTTCACATTCATATTTTGTGCAAATACTCCTGTTAATGCTAAACCAAACAAATGTATCGCTACTAGCTTTAAACGTTTGTGTTTCATTTTAAACCTCCATTGATTATATCGTTTACAAATTATTCTAATTATAAGATATTATTGTAGTACAGTTTATTAGTATTTGCCAAATGTATAAGGCAGACTAATTGTCCATTTCATCAAATGGTGGTCGCAACCTCCCATTTTGATAAAACTCTTTTCATTATCTTTTTTTAATCTCATAGCCATATAAAACAGCAAACTAAGGGGCCATAACAACTCGAAAACCAATAATCACACCCCCTGCCGAATGTATGTGTCGGCGATGAGCCGAGAGGCACCACCTTGCTTGAGAATTAAAACCACCACCCCGCATTATGCGGCCTTCGGGAGAGTAACTATTAGGAGCAGAGGCGCCAGTTGGGTTGGTTTGGGGAGTAGTTGGATAGTCGCCGAAATAATCGCTAACCCATTCGTCCACATTGCCGTGCATGTCGTATAATCCCCATGCATTGGCTGGGTAAGTGCCTACGACTTGAGATTTACCTGGTTTTGTAGTTAAAGTGTTGGTGCCACCTGTATAAGGATATGCCCAATCGTAATTGGCTTGCAGGTTGGTTAGATGATCACCTGTATTAAAACGAGTGGTAGTGCCTGCACGGCATGCATATTCCCACTGTGCTTCGGTGGGCAATTTACCACCTACATAGGTAGCAAACTCCATTGCTCCATACCATGATACGTTTATTGCAGGGTGGTTTTCGTAACCAGTTACAGGTTCCCATTTATTGGTGTTGTAATGTAAGCCCCAGTCAAAGTTGCCACTACTAGCAGTAATCAAGATCTTAGTTGGGTAAGCACCTGCAGCATACTTGCCATCGTTGCCTACGCCAACGGCATTCAGAAAAACGGCGTACTGTGCATTCGTAATTTCGTACTTGCTTATCCGAAAGGCACTCAGCGTAACTTGAAATTGATTATCAGCTCCCCATCCGAGAGGTTCTTCGCTCGGAGGGTTACCCATGATAAAAGTGCCGGCGGGGATGTTTACATAAGCAATGTTAATGGTTACTTTTTTGTTTGGATTGTAAAAAATAAGGCTATCCACTTGAGTGTGTACATTGTATTTTTTTACCACCACACCTGCTTTCATTACATACATTGTGTCGTTTTGGGCTACAAGTGTTGAAAGAGAAAAGGTGAAAGCTAAAAGTGTTGTTAATGCTATTTTTTTTATTGCATTTATTGATTTCATTATTTCGTCCTCCATGTTGATAGTTTAATGTTTTTTATAATTTTATTTTCTGTTGTGTTGGAATATCGGCAAAAAAATTCCTTTTAGTAAGTGGCTTAGGCTCATTGTAGTCAAATTACTTTCGCATGTGCATTGTGTTTTCACTACTTTGCTTTCGAGAGGAGGTTCAACTTTCAAATTTTTTTTTGGAGCATGGTTGGCTTAACAGCAGGGCAAAAAAAGAGTAAAAGTTCGCATAGTTTTATTTTATGAAGCACTTAAAAGTAGGCACTTTTTTCAGAAAGCTGATATTTTCAGCTTAAAAACAACTAAGTATTCGTTGAGGCTATTAGAATTTGAAGCCAACTATCACCGTGAGGTAGTAATAAAAAATGTTTTTTTAATTGTCTGAACATGATTACCCACTTATAATAATCTGATTAGCAGTTATTTATAATCAAACTATTTGACTTCATTGTAACCTATGTTTGCAAATAGCTCTATTACAGGGGTTTTGTCCAGTAGAGAGATTCCTAAAACTTGTAATATTTCGTAGGCTGAACGGTCTATTTTGAGATCATTGCCTAAAATTGCAACCAAACAATTCCGGTTTACCGGACAAGAATATTTTCGAATAAAAATTCAAGAGAATACTCTACTAACCAACAAAGCTGCAATTATTTATAGCGGGTGTTGGCAATTGTTGTTTAAATGATTCAGTTTAAATTATTTCTAATTTGGAATAGATTCTTTCCCAAAAGTTAGGTGCATAAACAAATACGTCATCGCTGGTGTAAGGTATATTGTCTGCTCCTGTATAAACTTGAATCAAATTAATAGTGTCAAAACTTAAAACTCCATTCATCACTACTGTTTCTCCAGCTAATGGTGCATTATAGATCATATTTGTGTATTTATTACTTCTAATGATCAAACTGTTCAGTGGCGAACTAATTGGGTTATCATCTGATGTGGGGATCATTTCACCATTTGGGTTAACAACAAATGAGGAATCAGTATTGCCAAAAAAGAAATTAAAACCCCATTCTGTATTAGCATTCGGAAATATTTTTTTAAGCATTTCAACTTGGCTGATTTTAAGAATATTATTTTCTAATGAATCCGGAGGAAACATATCCAATTTAATATTTTCATATTCTGCCGGAAGTTGTACAATCTGGCAGAAAAATCTTGGCATAAAATAAAAATATTTAAAGTCAATCTGTTTGTCTTCAAATTGGCCATCATTGTTTACCCGGCCATAAATTTCAGGATTAAAACTAAGAGTTACATTGCTAGAAAAATCAACCATTCTTGCCGGATCATTGAGGGGTAAATGGTTTACGCTTTGTATTATGTATTGTAACACTTGGGCACTGTTAGTGCCGGGAGCCATTACAGTATCTATATAACCAATGGTCCAGATTTGAGCAATAAATTGTGTAGGAGTTAAACTTGTTATGTAATCGCCAAATTGTGAATATAAACTATCGGGGTTCAAACTCTGATTTTTTAAGATTATTTTATCTGTTGTAAATTGCATCTTATAAATGACTTTACCTTTCTCACTTTCATTCCCGCAAGAGAATAGAAGTATGGTTATAAGGAGGACAAGGAATATATTTTTCATAGCTATCGGGATTTTATTTTGATACGTTAATGTATGACCATTTTTTACCAATTCAAATCTAATAGTTAAAAATACTCGAAAGAGGTTGAATGTTAATAAACCTCTAAATTTTCATTTGTGAAAAATTTGAAACTCGAATTGCTATCATTTTAAGGAATCCTTGTTTTGGAGCAAGTTCATAATCAGTTGTATGCAAGTAGATAAGATCGAATAATCTCTTTCAGATGTGAATATTTAGCGTCTCAGGTATTCCTCAAAAACCTTTTCGAATTTTTCAATTTTTGGCGTTATTACATAGCGGCAATAGCCTTGGGAAGGGTTATTCTCATAATAATCCTGGTGCGAAAGTTCGGCCTGGTAAAAATCTGTATAGGTTTCTATGGCAGTGACTATGGGCTTTTCCCAAATGCCTTCTTTTTCGAGGCGATTTTTTATTTCAGTAGCAACTTTCAACTGTTCGGGGCTGTGGTAAAAAATTACCGAACGGTATTGGGTACCCACATCATTCCCTTGCCGGTTCAACTGGGTAGGATCGTGGGTTTTAAAGAAAATTTCCAATATGGTTGCGTATGAAATTATTGCAGGATCGTAAACGAGTTGTATTACTTCGGCATGACCAGTGGTTTCGGCACACACTTCTTTGTAGGTAGGATTTTTGGTGTGCCCACCGCTGTAACCCGATTGCACGCTAATTACACCCTCGACACGCTCATACACCGCCTCGGTACACCAGAAGCAGCCCGACCCAAGGGTGGCTATGGCTTTGGTTTGGGTTTTCGCCTCGGTAAAAAGAAGAAGTGAGGCTAAGAGAAGCGGCAGGTAAGTTTGCATGGTAGTGACAATTAATGTATTGAAATAACCGGCAAATTAGAAATTGGTTTAACTGCTTGCAGAGAATTCAGAAGATAACCCAATTTATTTGATTTTTCCAAGCGAAAGAATTTTTGAAGTTCTGGAATTTAAATAGGTGGGTACGGATTTGGTTTGCAGAGTTTCTATTTGTTTTAATTAGAAAATATACACAACTCAGATTTTATTCGTGAGACTTAAATTTCATGAGTTCACGAAATGAAATTTTATAGTCGAATCCTCATATACATCGGGGCTGAAAGCGGGTGCGCGGGTAAATGCCCCGCCTCTTGAGGCGAATAAAATAAAATCCTTTGCAGATACCCCGTCAGCTTGCTGCGGGGAGCTTCATCGAATTAGGATAGTACGAATAAAAAAGCTTTTAGAGAAAAAATGATAGGGGTTTTACAATCAATTTGTGGTAATCTTTCAGTTTAAAATCAGAATTAGTAATGGAAATGAAAATGCTTTTTATTTTCAACTTTCACAAGGTTTATACATTTGCAATAAATAGTACTTTTGTCATCCTATTAATCTGGTTAAAAAATAACTGATGAGCTGTAAAATTTGTCGCAATGCTAGCAATAATCAATACTATCAGGTAAAAGAGATGATGTTTGGAACCCGCGAAGTATTCACTTATTTCACCTGTTCGGAATGCAATTGCCTGCAGCTTGAAGATTCTTCAATTGATTTTGCTAAGTATTATCCATCGGATAATTATTACAGCTATCAGGAGATTGACGAAAAAAGATATACAGGTTTCAGTGGACGATGCCGTCTTCAATCGGTTAAAAACTCAAGTTCACGGGGCATACTTTCGTATTTCGGGCGATTGTTCTTTACTAAGGATATATACAACATATTAAGAGAAATTTCTGTTACCAGAAAAAGCTCAATTCTTGATGTGGGCTGTGGAAATGGCAACTTTCTCTATCCATTGGCTGAAATTGGCTTTCAAAAAACAAAAGGCATCGATCCGTTTCGACAAAAAAAAGTCAGTTATCAAAATGGCCTTCTGCTGGAACCAATAGGGCTTAAAGAGGAGAAGGAAAAGTGGGATGTTATTTTTTACAATCACTCCTTCGAACACATTATTGATCCGCAGGAAGAACTAAATCTGGTTCAACAAAAATTAAATAAAGGCGGTTATTGTATTTTATCGATTCCTACTTTTCCAAACGAGGCCTGGGAAAGATATGGTGTAAACTGGTATCAGATTGATGCTCCTAGGCATATATTTTTGCATTCTGAAAAATCAATTACTTTATTGGCCAATAAGGCTGGATTAAAACTATCTAAAAGTGTTTATAATTCCAGATCTGGGCAATTCTTAATTAGTGAAGAATATGCAAAAGGTTATAGTGCGAATGAGATGATCAAACCCTCAGGACTTAATAAGCTAAAACATAAATTCAGGAAGATAGGTCTTGAAATAGAAAGCAAACAACTCAACAGGCAGAAAAAGGGTGATCAGGCATATTTCATATTAGAACATATCTGATAGCTGCGGGCGTTCGACTTGTTCAAATACAATCATCAACCCCTCTTTTTGCCTGATATCCACAAGTTGTATGCAATTGGTAGTACGATCACCTTGACATAAAACGATGAGATTATATAGTATTTTAAAGTTATTTAAGGGATTAATAGTTTTTGATTGTCTAATACACCAAAGGATAAAGAGTTGAACTATGGAATTAAAAGCCAACGGATTTATTTTACTAATCTTATTCTCTCTTAGTGCCCAAAACATACTAAGCCAGGATTTCACTTTTAGATGGACGATGGATGTTGGAGAATTTGGCGATAGATATGAAGTTAAGGTAAATAGAATAAAATCAAAGAGTATAATAGAAATTGCAGAGTATTACCCAGAAAGGTCTATCAAAAAAAAATTTGACAAGGTCCTATGTGATAGTTTATATGATTTTTGCCTAAATTATGATTTTCAAAAAATATCAAAAGTGTCAAAGGATGAATCGCGTATTTTAGTTGAAAGGAAAATTGAATATTTTGATACAATTTCTCTGAATGGCACATCAAGAGTACTAATTAATGGCGACACACTTTACCCGGAACTTTTGAGATATTATTATTATTGGGATAATGATTCAAACAAATTCTATCATGATGTTTCTGATTGGTTGATGGTGATTAGCAATGGTCGTACACATATAAATGGTGAATTCTGGTCTAATAATAAATCAAGTCAATTCAATTATTATCTTCCGTTAGATAATTATGAGTATGAATTCTTTCAAATGATAGAACTTATTGTTGGAAAGTATCAGAAGCATTTTGATTTAACTTCTTTTGAGGAAGATACTGCTGATATTGGTCCTGATAAGTAATGATCCAACTGCATACAACAATGTATATACAAAATAGGCGTGATGGTAGTAAATTAAAGGGTTGTAGCTCGCTTCAAAATTGTAGCAGTTTGATAAGTTTGAAGCCCGCAATCGCCTACTTTGCATATACTGGGCGTTATTTTTCTTCAGCCTATAGATAAAAGCTTAGTTAGTATCAATTTCGATTTCTTGTTTCGATGAATAGATCGAATGTGCTGTAAATTAAATTTTTAAAGCTTTAGCTCTTTAAAATTGCTGAACCAATCTGCAGGTTTCTGCCATTTTTTTACAAGTCCTTTGAGCAAGCCCATTTCAGATTGAAAGAAGAACCTTGAAACATACAAGGCTGCTACAAAAAGGGCCAACAGCAGAATTTTATAAAGAATCTGAACCAGAACGCCCGAAGCAACCGGTAGCAAAGAAAGCAGCAGTGCCGCACCAGCAATGAAAAAGAGTTTCAAAAGTCGTAAAAATTCCCAGGGAATGGGGAAAAGCCGGCGGCACAATAGCATATAAAAAAATAAAAGCAAGGCGCTGGTGATAGCTGCAGCCATGGCAGTTCCCATTATTCCCATGTGAGGAATTAAAAGGAAATTAAGCCCTACATTCACTATTCCGGCAACAAGCACCACATAAATATCGAGGTGCGTCTTTTTGGCAAAATGAATGGACAACATGGGTATGTATTGCATTCCTTTAAACACAAACGAAATACATAAAATGGGAATTACCGCATTGGCATTCCAGTAGTCGCGGTTGTCGGCCATGAGCCGAATGACATCGATGGAAAAGAAAGAGAGAACAAGAGCAAAAACCAGCAATATCAAGGCGAGATAAGTAAACAAGCGGGCAAAAAACTTATTGGAATCTTTGTCGGAGAATATCTTAAAGGCGATAGGCATAAAACCAAGCTGAAAAGACTGGATTACGAAAATATTGATTACGCTGGCAAATTTGTAGCCCAAACTGTAAATACCCAATTGCGAAAAATCGAGCAGGTATTCCACAATGTAGCGATCGGAAATATTCAGCAACATGGCAGCTGAAGCCGATACAAGTAAGGGGAGACTGTATTTCAATATAGCTTTTAGCTCAGTGCGGTTAAAGCTTGCTACAGAGCTTTTTATCATCACATTGGTGGTAACAATAAAAAGTAAAACGCTGCCAATAAGCTGGCTTAGCAAAATACCTTTAACTCCCATTTTAAGGTAAACCAGAAAATATACATTCAGAAGCAAAATGAGCGTAAACTTACTGAGAACCACCATTACATAAAACTTCGATTGTTCGTTAAGTCGCATGATGCTGAGCGCTAAAATATTCTGGACCTCAAAAAACACCGTGAGCAAAACAATACTGATAAGCGACTGGTATGCGGGAGTTTGAAAGATGCCCATTGACAATTGCAGTCTGAAATTCCACATGACAGCCAGCACCAGGGCAAGTGTAGAAAGTGTGATAATCAGGATTGTAAAAATGATTTGTTTTCGTTTCTGAACATCCGTTTCGTTGGCACAGAATCGGATTATTGCAGTAGGAAAACCCAGGGAAAGAATGGCAATCAGCAATTGCACCGAAACTTCAAAATAGGCCAATAGGCCGTAATCTGAAGTATCGAGAACCGAAGTATAAAGGGGTAAAAGAAGCAAGCCAATCATCTTGGTGCCAATGTTGCCAAGGCTGTAAACAATGGTATGAAAAGCTGTATTGCGAAAATAAAGGCGCATTTATCAAATTCGTTTTATCCTCTCCCAAGTTTTTCCTTCAGAAAGCCTTTGCGATATTAGTAATTATTTAAATACCAATTAAGGGTCGTTTTTTAATAGAGTGGTGCAAACAGGAAGTAGATTTTTTCGAAAGAGAACCAATGCAGGTCGGAAATACTGAAAACATTGCTAACGACTTAAAGGAAACGTGCTGGGTTTTAGTGTTTAATTTTTATATTCGCCAACAAACTTCAGAATTAATTATCCATGACAACTCTTAAGCAAAATCTAAAAGCATTTTCCATTGCTGTGGTTATTTTTCTGTTTCTTGCAATGGCCTACATGGCACCTGCCCTAAGCGGGAAAGTAATTAGCCAGCACGATATAAACATGCACCTTGGCATGTCGAAAGAACTGGTTGATTTCCGCAACGAAACAGGAAAAGAAGCACTCTGGACCAATAGCATGTTTGGGGGAATGCCTGCCTACCTGATTTCGACCGTGTACAAGTCGAATCTTTTCCGCCATGTGCATAGCTGGCTTACTCTGGTGAACTGGCGCCCGGTATGTTTTATTTTTCTTTACCTGCTTGGGTTTTATCTATCGTTGCTTGCTTTTAAAGTCGATCACCGTCTGGCTATTGTGGGAGCTATCATGTATGGTTTTTCTTCCTACCTGCTTATCATATTGGTGCCAGGGCATGCATCCAAGGCTTTTGCCTTGGGCTATTATCCGGCCATTATAGGTGGCATTCACCTTGCTTTCAGACAGAAATATTTATTTGGCAGTCTCATGGCTGGTATTTTTCTGGCTTTGCAATTGCTCAACAACCACCTTCAGATTACTTATTATACTCTTATCACTATACTCGTTTACGGGCTGTTCGAAATTATTTGGGCATTTAAGGAAAAGAGATTGAAAGAGAGCATTAAGGCTATTGGCATGCTTACTGCCATGGTTTTGCTGGCTGTTGGCACTAGCGTGCCCAGCCTTTGGACCACCGCCGAGTATGGGAAATATTCCATCCGGGGCAAGTCGGAACTTACAATCGACCAAGACAATAAAACCTCCGGGCTGGATCGCGATTATGCCACCGCATGGAGCTATGGCAAAAGCGAAACCTTCACCCTGATGATCCCTAATTTTATGGGCGGTGCTTCCGGTGGAGAACTTCCCTTGAACTCTGCTACCTATGAGTTTTTAAGCAATGTGCAGGGAAAGATTGAAGCAAAAAAAACCATACAACAGATGCCAACCTATTGGGGTACCCAACCAGGCACCTCGGGTCCGGTTTATGTGGGTGCCATTGTTTGCTTTTTATTTGTGCTTGGCATATTTGTAGTTGACCGCAAAAACAGGGGTTGGATCCTTACCGCTACCCTCGTATCGGTACTTTTTTCGTGGGGACACAACCTGCCCTGGCTCACCAATATTATGCTCGACCATCTTCCGGGCTACAACAAATTCAGGGCTGTTTCAATGACCCTTGTGATTGCCGGATTTACTATGCCTTTGCTTGCAGTGCTTGCGTTCGATAAAATTCTGAAACAGGAAGTAAACAAAGCGCAAGCGCTTAAAGCATTGAAATATGCATTTGGAATTACCGGAGGAATTAGCTTCTTCCTGGTACTTTTCGGAAAATCGATTTTCAATTTCGAGTCGGCTATCGATGAGCAATACCTTGCACAAGGCTATAACGATTTTGTGGAAGCCCTGCAGACCGACCGCGCCATGCTGTTGCGTCGCGATGCTTTTCGCTCCTTTGTGTTTATTGCCCTGGCGGCAGGTGTCACCTATCTACTGATTCAACAAAAAATTAAAAGTTTGCATGCCGTAGTGGCCTTAGGCTTGTTGGTGCTAATTGACCTTTGGGTTGTGGACAAACGCTACCTGAATAGCAGTCATTTTGTAACTCAGAAGGTACAAAACCAGAGTTTTGTACCCAGTAAAGCTGACGTAGCTGTTTTAACAGACAAGGATCCAAATTTCAGGGTTTTGAACCTTGCTGTCGATGTGTTTAACGATGCCTCTACTTCGTATTTTCATAAATCGATAGGAGGTTATCATGGTGCTAAAATGCGTCGATACCAGGAATTAATTGAGCACAACATTTCGCCCGAGTCGCAAAAGGTAATCAATGCACTTCGGGGAGGTAACCCTGATCAAATAGAGCAAACCCTGGCCGCAAGCCATGTGTTGAACATGCTCAATACCCGTTATTTTATATACAATCCCGAAGCCAGTCCGCTTCAGAATGTGCATGCATATGGCAATGCCTGGTTTTCTGCTTCCTACTTGTTGGCAGAAAATGCCGATGAGGAATTGGAAAAGCTGGCCAGCCAGGGAAATAAAAACAATGTGATAATCGATAAACGCTTTTCATCCCAGGTAGAAAATAAGAGTTTTGTAGCCGATAGCCTTGCACGCATTCAGCTTGAATCTTACAAGCCCAATCGGTTGGTTTATAAGAGTCAATCGCAACACGAACAACTTGCCGTATTCTCCGAAATATACTATCCGGCCGGTTGGGAAGTTAGCATCGATGGAAAACCAGCTGATCATTTTAGGGCGAATTATGTGCTAAGGGCCATGGTGGTGCCTGCCGGCGAGCATAGTATTGAGTTTGTATTTAAGCCCCGCGCATACTATACGGGAGAAAAAATATCGCTTGCCTCGTCGGTATTGCTTTTGCTATTGCTTGCAGGCACAGTTATTTTCGAAATCAGGATGATTAAAAAAGAATCCACAAATTAATTGTTGATCATCCAAATAAACCGAAACAAGAATCGATTTCCCCCAAATTAGTTAAGATCATGAAATTCCACCAAAAAGCAATAAAATTTTTCCTTCTTGCTACAATAGCATTGCTTCCAATGTTACTTTCATGCGAAAAGGAAGAGACGAAACCCGCAATTCCCGAATCCGACAGTATTTATTGGTTTGTCAATGAGTTAATGAACACCTGGTATTACTGGTACGACCAGGTGCCTGTAATCGATTATAGTCAATACAATTCGCCCGAGCAATTAATGAACGAATTAAAGGTCGATCAGGATAAATGGTCGTTTATCGGTGAATACGAGGAGGTTACGTCTTATTTCGACGAGGGAGAAGATTTTGGTTATGGCTTTTACCTTGCCTGGGACAGTTATTACAACCTGAGGGTAATAATGGCATACGAAAACACTGCCGCCTACGAGCAGGGTATTCGTCGTGGATATATTTTGGAAGAGATCAACGATGTTCATGTACAAGACATTAGCTCTTTCGATGCATTTTTTAGTATCGAACCGGGAAGCATGAAATTTAAATTCATAAAACCCGATGGGCAGGTTCAAACCCTAACGCTTCAAAAGGAAGTCTACTTGCTCGATGCAGTGTTTAACCCACAAGTGTATGAGATCGACAATAAAACAATAGGGTATTTGGCTTACCAAAGTTTTTTGGGGTATTCCGTAGAAGAATTTGATCAGGCTTTTGGCTTTTTTAAAGCCCAGGGTATCGATGAGTTGATTGTAGACTTACGGTACAATGGAGGAGGATACATTTCGCTGGCACAGGAAATGGCGGAAATAATTGTTCCTGCAAATAGCACTGGGCAAGAATTCATCTCTATTAAGCACAACAATCTTATTCGGGCTTATGAGGATACTACCCTGTTTCTTAGAAATCACTCAACTAATCTCGACCTCGATCGTGTATTCTTTATTACAAATCGTTATTCAGCCTCTGCCAGCGAATTGGTGATTAATGGACTCGAACCTCACATGGATGTTATTCAAATAGGTGAGACAACAACTGGCAAACCCTATGCCATGTATGGATTTATTTTTCAAGACTGGCTGGCATATCCTGTAACCGCTAAATCAGTGAATGCCTTGGGTTATGGTGATTACGAAAACGGAATTCTTCCCGACTTAAACCTTACAGACAACCATGCTTATGATTGGGGTGACATCAATGACCCGGCTGTAGTCCAGGCACTTAATTACATTCAATACGGTAGTTTTGGAAACATCTATGCGTTAAAGCAGGGCACAGGAAAATCAGATATTCTTGGAACTGGAAAGAGTTTGGGACAGCATTGGTTAATCGCGGATCAATAATTCAGTCGAATACCAGGTTATAACACTTCGCTGAGCTTATAGGTTTTACCCTGTCTGATTCCCTTTTCGGTGCGTTCGAGCTGGCAACACTCGGTGTAATAATCGTGCTGAAAAATAAGGAAATAATTATTATCGCAGGCCTCAGATAAAAACGATTCGCGCTCTTCGAACGATAAGAGTGGCCGTGTATCATAGCCGCACACCCACGAGCTGGGTATCTGGGCTGCCATGGCTAACAGGTCGGTGGTAAAAACAAGTGTTTTGCCTTTGTAAGATATAAAGGGAACCACCAGGCCGTCGGTATGCCCATGAAACATACGTAATTCAATGTTGCCAAACCATTTTTCATTTTGTTCAATCAACCGGATCATTCCGGCTTTTTCCAGTGGGAGGATATTCTCAGCAAGATAGGAAGCTTTTTCGCGCTGGTTTGGCTGCATGGCCCATTGCCATTGACGACGGCTTACATGGTAGGTGGCATGTTTAAAGGTCGGTTCCAACTCACCTTTTTCGTTCTGACTAACTGCATCGCCCACATGGTCGAAATGCAAATGGGTGAGCAATACATCCGTAATCTGGCTGGCTGCAAAGCCCTTTTCTTCCAGGGCCTTTACCATCGAATGATGCCCGCTGCGGTGGTAGTGTCGGTAAAATTTTTCATCCTGCTTGTTACCTATTCCTGTGTCGATCAAGATTAACCTCGACCCGGTTTCGATCAACAGGCTTCGGAGGGCAAAGAGGCAAAGGTTATTTTCGTCCGAAGGATAAGCTTTTTCCCACAGCGTTTTCGGAATCACTCCAAAAGTAGCACCCCCGTCTAATTTGAAAGTGCCGGGTTCGATGACATGTATTTTCATAGCCGTTAAAATCAATGGGTGCAAAGATACAATGAAAGGCACATGAAATAATAGCTCCAACACATATTACCCGCTTAAGCATCTTTTCTCCTGTAATAAAAGATAAAAGCTTGGGAGTATCAAATGAAGCGGGATGATGATTTGTTCATGGCTGCCTGAACAAGAAAAATACCCTTGACTTTGGCAGGCATATTTTGTATTTTTAGTTTCTTGCAAGGGGCACATCGGGTAGAGAGCATAATCCTTACAAACTGATTCTTCTGAGTAGGGCAGGCTTTTTTTCACCTTCTAAATATGAAAGCTATGAGCAGGCACAATGCACGATTCGATTATCCTAAACAGGATTACCACATTGTATTTCAGAGTTCGATAAACGAAAACGATTATTATGGGATGGATGAACTGGAGAGGAAGAAGCTTAAGATTATACAGGCAAAACATGGTTGCCGTCACTGCTTTCATACTTTGCCAGATAACCTTACCCTCGATTTGCATAAATTTACCTGGAACGATGCTACCAATTGTTTCGAGATCGAACCCCGTAAGGTGCGTGTCAGGTTAAATACCCTTGAAGAAGCCATTATCGAGTATTTTCCTGAGGAGAAGGAATATAAATAAGGTGGTTAGTGAGGGTTTGCATTTATTCAAATCTGCATTTCATTTTTACCAATAGGGTAGTTAATATTGGCCGTAATAATAAACAAGTTTGTATACAATTGTTATCAGGGTAATTATCGGTCGAAAGAGTTTATTAAGAACAGAATGGATTAACTACCAAACCGATAACCTATTCCCGATTCTGTATTGAGAATTTTCGGTTTTGTAGGGTCATCTTCTATCTTTTTCCGCAATTGGGCAATAAATACTCTTAGGTATTGGGTTTGGTCGATGTAGCCCATGCCCCAAACTTCTTTTAAAATATATTGATGTGTTAAAACCCTGCCTTCGTTTTTGGCCAACAAAGCCAACAAAAGAAACTCCGTGGATGTGAGTTTGATGACTAAATTGTTTTTGCGAACACTATGGCTGGCTAAATCAACAGACAGGGTATTAAACTCTATAATTGGTTTATCCGAAATATTTTCACTTTGCCTTATTGCTACCCGGATTCGTGCCAGCAATTCTCCTGTTCGAAAGGGTTTGGTGAGATAATCGTTTGCTCCGTTGTCCAGTGCTTTTACAATATCATCTTCTGAGTTGCGAACCGAAAGAATGATGACAGGTTTGTGGTACCACACCCGAAGTTTTTTTAATATTTCCAGGCCTTCAACATCGGGCAGGCCTAAATCGAGAATTACCAGCACAGGTTGCAAAGAAGCAGCTAACGCCAAACCTTCTTTTCCTGTTGCTGCCTCGGAAATTTTATAACCATTTGCTGACAGTGTTATTTCGAGCAGTCGTCTGATTTGGACTTCATCGTCGACAATAAGTATGGTTCCTTCATTTGTCATCTATGCATCGTTAAGTGTGTAGGTATTGATATTGGGTATTTTAACTGGTATGCTAATAGTAAATATAGCTCCGCCATTTTGTCGGTTCTCGGCTACCACACTGCCCTTATGCGCTTCAACAAACCCTCTGGCAATGGACAAACCTAAGCCAGTTCCACCTGCTTTGGCATCTTTACCCCGATAGAATTTATTAAATACCGATGATAATTCCGACTCAGGAAACCCGGGACCCCTATCCATAACCTGAATGGTGCAAAGACCATTATCGTAATAAAACTTTACTCTTATTCTGCTACCTGCTGGTGCGTGTTGTGTAGCATTGAGAATTAGGTTATGCAAAACTTGTTCAATCAGCCCAAAATCTAATGTCACCATGGGCATATCTAAAGGTATGATGGTAGAAAATTTAAACGGGAGCAATTCATGTTTCAGATTATCGGCTACTTTGTTTACCAAATCTTGCACATCGCACCAATCGATGCGGGGAGTAATACGTCCAGATTCCAGGCGGGACATATTTAAAAGGTTTTCGATGAGCCGGTTAAGCCTTATTGAGGCAGTATTCATTTCAGAATACAGTTGAAGCTTTGTTTCTTCCGGATAGGTATGATTTAAAAGAGTTTCTGATGCTCCCATGATGGTTGCAACTGGAATGCGTAATTCATGAGAGATGGAATTAAAAAGCGTTTTATAAAGTTTATCCGATTCATTCAATACGTATGCTTTTTTAGCTGCATTTCGTAAAAACTCACGCTCGTATTTGCCTGAAATCTGTGATAGGAAGGCTTCCCAGAATTGTAGTTCGCCTTGAGTAAATACACTGGTATGTTTAACTGCAATTACCCCCATATTTTCGTTGTTTCCAATGAGGGGATAAAAAGTAAAGTCTGTAGAGGGCAGAGTATCGGTATGTTTGCCTGCTTTGGCCGAATGCCGGTAAACCCATTCGGCAATGCTGAATTCATTATCAGAAAGTTGTATTTTGCTTTCGTATTGAATCTTAATCGCTAACTGGTTTAGTTCATTCTTAAGTATGATCGCACTGTCCAGAATGAAATACTTATGGATGTATTTCACTGCAATTTTAGAAACTTCCTCGGTACCCGAAGCAATAGATAATTCCTTGGTAAGCTGGTAAAGGGCTTCGGTACGTTCTTCCCTGATTCTTATTTTTTTCTCCTGACGGCGTACTCTTGAAGTTAAGGTTCCGTTTAGCAGGGCAATAATAAAAAACATGGCAAACATCAGTACATCCTCGGGCCTATCAATATGCAGTGTAAATTGGGGTGGAATGAAAAAGTAATTCCAGATTACTGCACATAATGCTGCTGCGAGTAAAATTGGTCCGGTTCCATAGAATAGAGCCAGAAGAGAAACTAAGAATAACAAGCCGAACGATACAACCTGGTAACCAATAAAATCTTTAACCAGATAAAATATTGACGAGGACAAGATTACAAAAAGAGTAACAATAAGGTATTGTTGGATGTTGGAAGTAAAAGAAGGAATGGAAACTTTTTCTTTAAAACGATCTTTAGCCTGACTGTCCGACCCAAGTATATACACATCAATGTTTCCGCTATATCTTATCAGTCGGTTTATAAAATTACCAAGAATGAACATTGACATAAGGTTACGCACGCGAGGCTTTCCTACAATGATATGTGTGGCATTTTCCTTTAGGGCAAAACCCACAATGGCTTTTACCACATCATGGTGTGTAATAATCCGGAATTTAATACCTAACTGATTGGTAAGGTTTATATTTTTATCGAGTTGCTCACGCTCTTTTACCGAGAGTTTATGAAGTGTTTCAACATACACAGCCTGAATGTTAGCTCCCATTGAATAGGAAAGATTCTTCGCCCAGCGTAAGAGCTTGGTCGACTGTGGGCGGTAGTCGATGGCCACCAACAAGTGCAATCCCGATTTCCACGGCCCTTTAATTCGTTTTTGCTGCATGTAATCGTGTAACTGCTTATCTACACGGTCGGCAACAATGCGCAGGGCCATCTCGCGCAATGCCGTTATATTGCCTTTTCTAAAAAAGTTTTCTATTGCTTCTTTAGATCTTTCTGCCGTGTAAACCTTTCCCTCAGTAAGTCTTTCCAATAATTCATCAGGGGTAAGGTCAACTACCTCAATTTCTTCAGCATTTTCGAAAATTTCGTCGGGTAAGGTTTCCCGAACAATAATTCCTGTAATCTGAGCCACTGTTTCTGATCGGCTTTCGAGGTGCTGCACGTTTAGTGTAGTGTACACATTGATACCGTGATCGAGAATTTCCAGTACATCCTGGAATCTTTTAGCATGTCTGCTGCCAGGAGCATTGCTATGTGCGAGCTCGTCAACCAGAACAATTTGAGGTTTCCGTGCAATAATGGCATCCAGATCCATTTCCTGAACAGGAGTAGATTTATAATTGTAGGTTTTTCGGGAGATAAGTTCAAAACCCTCAACAAGTAAAGCTGTTTCTTTCCGATTGTGCGTTTCAACATAACCTATAATTACATCATTACCTTTAAGTTTTTCGGCTTGGGCAGTTTGAAGCATAGTGTAAGTTTTGCCCACACCTGCGCACATACCAAAAAAA
The DNA here is from genome assembly GCA_016699695.1 of Bacteroidota bacterium. Lineage (NCBI taxonomy): Bacteria > Pseudomonadati > Bacteroidota > Bacteroidota bacterium. The sequence goes on along the minus strand of CP065006.1, from coordinate 1,606,852 downwards.
ATCTTCAGTTTTCCCCTTTTACTTTTTTCTTCTTCGCTTTTTATAGCAGCTAAAAGTTCATCGGGATCTGGGCGGTTATCTTCGAAATCAATCATTGAATTGTATCGAGCATTAAGTTAAGCATTAAAACGTTCACTCTTTCTTGTCCCAGAAGCGAAAATTGGGGGCCTTCTGTTTGATCATTAATACATTGAAAAAGTTGTTGTTTTTGCGCCTGGGAAAAATTTCGGACTTTTGCAACTCGGTTTGCTTGTAACAATGCAGCTTCTTTTGATACATGCGGATCTAATCCGCTAGCCGATGCAAAGAGCATCTCGGACGGTATTGTGGTGAGACTATCGAGTTGATTAATTGAAATGAACTGTTGTTTTCGTTCGGCAACGAGGCTTTTTAATTTCAGATTGGTTAGTCCATAATTTGAACCTCCAGAAGGCAGAGGGTTGTACAAAATTGCGGAAGGGCGAGAATGAAAGTATCTGATACTATCAAATTGCTGGCCGATTAGTATGCTTCCAACTGTTTTATTGTTTTTAATAATTAAACTTCCATTGGCCTTTTCAGGTAGCACAACTTGGGCAATACCCGTAATAAAAACGGGATATATTATTCCGCATAGTATGGTGAACAGCAGGAATATTTTTATTGTTATGAGTAAGTTTTTCATCTGTTTATAATTTAAATTTTATTAGCCAGATGGAACATCCATACGCAAAATACTTTTTGTATGTCAAATCTGGTTTCATGGATGTTTCATTTCTATTTTAGTTTACTAAGAGTATGATAGTTTAGTAAGTCAATCAATTTCTGAATCACATTATCCAGCTCAATTATTTTACCTGATGAGATGAGAATTAAGTCATTGAATTCGCCATTTTTATATATTTCAATTTGGCTAATCTCTTGCTCTTTCATTACAATTAGTTGTTTTATAAGGCTTCTTATTATGTTTTCCATGAGGCTAATGTTATAAATTGATTAGAAGGTCTATCAGCTTTATCCCTGCAAAAGGTGCAATTAGCCCACCCAATCCAAAAATCAATAGATTTCGGGTTAAAGCAGTTTTGGCACTCACCGGACGATATCGAACACCCTTTAATGCCAGGGGTACCAGAAGAATGATAATAATTGCATTGAATATTACAGCGCTTAATATGGCGCTTTGTGGCGAGCCAAGTTTCATTACATTAATAGTTGCAAGCGGACCCACACCTGATTCAACTGAATACAAAGCAATTGCAATAGCTGGAATTATGGCAAAGTATTTTGCCACATCGTTGGCAATACTAAAGGTTGTAAGTGCTCCACGGGTCATAAGCAATTGCTTGCCCACCTCAACAACTTCAATTAATTTGGTAGGATTGCTGTCCAGGTCAACCATATTTCCGGCTTCACGGGCAGCCTGGGTACCTGAGTTCATAGCAATGCCAACATCAGCTTGTGCCAGAGCGGGGGCATCGTTAGTTCCATCACCAATCATACCCACCAAATGACCGTTATCTTGTTCTTCGCGAATACGACGCAATTTATCTTCGGGCTTGGCTTCTGCCATAAAGTCGTCAACTCCTGCTTCAGCAGCGATGGCTGCAGCGGTTAATGAGTTATCGCCGGTTATCATCACGGTTTTAATACCCATGCTTCGAAGTTCTGCAAAGCGTTGTTTTATGCCACCTTTTACAATATCTTTTAGGTGTATTACTCCTAATATTTTATTGTTCTCTGCTACCACAAGTGGTGTAGCTCCTTGTCGGGCTAGTTCGTTTACGGTGTCGTGAATATTTTGAGGGAAAAAGCCGTTGTTGCCTAGTACAAAGTTACGAATAGCCTCAGCAGAGCCCTTTCTGATATGATGGATGGCTCCTTCGCTGGATTTTATATCTACTCCACTCATGCGCGATTGTGCAGTGAAGGGAATAAAGGAGGCATTCAGCTGAGATACTTCGCGGCCGCGGATATTGAATTTTTCTTTAGCTAACACTACAATTGATCGACCCTCGGGTGTTTCATCGGAAAGAGAGGAAAGCTGTGCTGCATCTGCTAATTCTTCAATGCTAATTCCTTCAGCAGGAATAAAGTTGGTGGCCATGCGGTTACCCAGTGTGATGGTTCCGGTTTTGTCGAGCAAAAGCACATCCACATCACCCGCAGCTTCTATGGCACGCCCACTTGTAGCAATTACATTGCGTTGTAAGAGCCTGTCCATGCCGCTTATACCTATTGCGCTTAATAAACCTCCAATGGTAGTAGGTATTAAACACACCAACAATGCGATAAGAACAGGAATGGATAAATTATCGGACAACGGCAAATTAGATGCAGATAAACCATAGGCAAAAAATGCGGGTAGTGTAACCACTGCTAGAAGGAAAATTACAGATAAGCCTGAAAGCAATATCGATAAAGCAATTTCATTAGGGGTTTTCTGACGTTTTGCTCCTTCAACTAAGGCAATCATGCGGTCGATAAATGTGTTACCCGGTTCGGTGGTGATGCGGATAAGGATTCGGTCGCTAATTACTTTAGTTCCGCCGGTAACAGCCGAACGGTCTCCCCCGCTTTCGCGGATTACCGGAGCAGATTCGCCAGTAATGGCTGATTCGTCAACACTTGCAATGCCTTCGATAACTTCTCCATCGGAGGGAACAACATCTCCGGCTTCGCAGATCACCAAATCGTCCTTTTTGAGCTCTGTAGCATGCACCATTACTTCCTGTTTGCCAACCATTTTCCGGGCTAAGGCTTGGGTCCTGTTTTTTCTCAGACTGGCAGCTTGAGCCTTACCACGTCCTTCGGCTATTGCCTCCGAGAAATTGGAGAACAGTACAGTAAACCAGAGCCATAGAGCAATCTGGAAATTAAAAGGTGAAAAAACACCTTGAAAAATATCTACTAATACCACAATGCTTGAAAGAAACGAACCAATTGCAACGATGAATATGACAGGGTTTTTGATCAGAGAAACCGGGTTTAACTTGATCAGACTCCCTATTGCAGCCTGCATCAATATTGTTTTATTGAATAGACTTGTATTTTGTTTTGTGCTCATATTTGTTGATGCTTAAAAAAATGAATTTGAAATTCGAAGTTTCGGGTGTTCAAATTTACATATGCAATAAAAGATGCTCTACGATTGGTCCAAGCGATAAGGCAGGGAAGAATGTCAACCCGCCAACAATGAGAATGACGCCAATTAACAAGCCTATAAACAACCAATTGTCGGTGCGAAATGTACCTGCTGAAGGAGGAGTTATTTTCTTTTTCGCCATACTTCCGGCTATGGCAAGCACAGGAATGATCACACCAAAGCGTCCGATAAGCATACTTATTCCCAATGTTAAGTTGTAAAAGAGTGTATTGGCATTAAGTCCTGCAAATGCACTGCCGTTATTTCCTGCCGCCGAACTGAAAGCGTAAAGTATTTCTGAAAATCCATGTGCTCCCGTATTGTTAAGACTCGAAAGACCAGCACTGCTCACCGAAGCCCATGCGGTAAAGAGAAGTATTACAAAAGCAGGAGCCAGAATGGCGATGATGGCCATCTGAACTTCGAAAGCCTCAATTTTTTTACCCATATATTCAGGTGTTCTTCCTACCATTAATCCGGCAATGAAAACAGTAAGTATGATAAATATTACCATCCCGTAAAGTCCTGAACCCACACCACCGAAAATTATTCCGCCTAACATTATGTTAAGCATAGCCACCATACCAGACAAGGGTGATAAGCTGTCGTGCATGGCATTCACCGAACCATTGGAGGCTGCCGTAGTAGAAGTAGACCAAAGAACACTGTTGGTAATCCCAAAACGGGTTTCTTTGCCTTCCATCAGAGGTAAATTGCCGAAAATGGGGTTGGATGAATATTCCGCATAAAGTGATACGCTTAGTCCGGCAAGCAGTAAAATCATCATCACCGAAAAAATAGTCCAACCCTGTCTTGTCGAACCTAACATTTTTCCATACATATAGGTTAGCGCCGCTGGAATAAGTAAGAGAAAAAGCATTTCAAGAAAATTGCTGAAGGGTGTAGGGTTTTCGAAGGGATGTGAACTGTTTGTGTTGAAAAATCCTCCTCCATTTGTACCGATTTGTTTTATTGCAACCTGTGAAGCAGCTGGGCCCATTGGCAATATTTGTTGGGCACCTTCTATGGTGTTGACTGTTTCGTATGCCTTAAAGTTTTGAACCACACCCTGACTAACAAGAAAAATAGAAAATACAACTGAGAGAGGGAGCAGCACATAGAGGGTGGCCCGAGTAAGATCTGCCCAAAAACTTCCTAATTTGTCGGTGGTTCTTCTGGATACGCCCCGGATTACTACCAGCAAAACAGCTAATCCGGTTGCTGCACTTACGAAATTTTGCATTGTCAAACCTATCATTTGCACAAAATAGCTCAATGTGGTTTCACCGGAGTATCCTTGCCAATTGGTGTTGGTAACATAACTTATAGAAGTATTTAGTGCAGAGTGCCAGGATACATTCGATAATTGTGCCGGGTTTAAGGGTAAAAATTTCTGAAGTATTTGTAAAAGAAACACAAATACCAATCCTATCATATTAAATAAAAGAAGGCTATAAGTGTAAACTTTCCAATTATTTTCTTCATTTGAATTTACTCCAGCAAATCTATAAATTATGTTTTCGAGCCAGCCAAAGATAGGCTGCATGAAATGCTTTTCACCCGTAAATACCTTACTCATATAATTTCCCAAAATGGGTGTAAGGGCTATTAAAGGAATAAAATACAAAATCATTTGAATTACATCCTGCACTTTCATGGTTTAAAATTTTTCTGGGTTCACGAGCGAATAAAGTAGGTATCCGAGTATTAAAAGGGCAATTAGAGTTCCTATCAGATAGCCGACGGAATGGTTTAGCATAACAGGGTTAAGATTTGATAATAAAAAAAACGCCTTCATATTTTCTGTTTTAATCCATACAAATTTGCTGCGAAACCTATAAGGATTTTGTATGGAAAATATTCCGGAGTATAAAGATTTTATAAAGGTTTATCTTCAAGCAATTCACAATGGGTAGATTACTGGAAATATCCGTTTTTTGAACGGAAATAGTGCATAAAAAAAGGAGAGTGAACAAGTCACTCTCCTCATTGGTAGCCCCACCAGGACTCGAACCTGAATCTGAAGTTTAGGAAACTTCCGTTCTATCCCTTGAACTATGGGGCCATTTATTTTTACACCTGAGGCAGAAAGTCAGGTGGCACACTAAACATCTTCACTGTTTGCAACCGAATTTGCTCGAATGCACCTTTTGTAAAGGAGCTGCCTTTATTTTGGCTGCAAAGATATATCGATTTATTTTACTTATCAAAATTTGAGTGTTTATCGAAGTCATTCGTGGTCGAAAGCCTTTCATAAAGGCTGTTTTCGATTATCTGCCAAACAATATGCTGGCATTTCATAACTCAGTATCCGATACATTTTCAATTTTGCTACATTTGCGGCAAAACTGCCTATCATGATTTTCGATATCTTTTTTCTGCTTGTATTTATCTGGGCCATTTACAGAGGTTATACCAAGGGACTGATCATGCAACTGGCTACCCTTGCTGCGCTCTTTTTAGGTATTTTTGGTGCTATTAAGCTCGCCGATTTCACAAGTGCTCAACTTACCCAAAAATTCGACATCAGCGGACAGTACCTGCCCATCATTTCCTTTACATTGATATTCATTATAATTGTTGTGCTGGTGCACCTGATTGGTTTTTTGGTAGAGAAACTGGCCCAGGCTACCGCCATGGGTATTCCGAACCGCATTGCCGGCTCTTTTTTTGCCATTGTCCGCTATGCATTTATGATCAGTGTATTGCTGGTATTAGTCAATAAAATGCATTCAAAATATGCATTTATGCCCGAGGAAAAAATGAAACAATCCTATCTCTATAAGCCGCTTTCTAAGCTTGCGCCGGCAGTGTTTCCCTACCTTCGTTTTGAGAAAGCCTCAGACAAGTTGAAAGAAGCAACCGACAAGGTATTGGTGAACCAGTAAAACCATATTCTGCTTTACTGAATTGCCTGTTTTAAAACCAGTAGCTCTTTTTAGCGCGAACCATTCGTTTTATCGCTCAAATGTTATCTTTGCAAAAAATTTATCGCATGACCTTTATCGAAGACCTTAGCTGGCGGGGAATGGTGCATAACATCACCCCGGGAACCGACGAGCAATTGCAAAAAGAAATGACCAGTGCTTATGTGGGTTTCGACCCTACGGCCGACTCACTGCATGTAGGCAGTTTTGCCCAGATCATGTTGTTAAAACGTTTTCAGCTTGCCGGCCATAAACCCGTGGCATTGGTAGGTGGCGCTACAGGCATGATTGGCGATCCTTCCGGCAAATCGCAGGAACGCAACCTGCTGAATGAAGAAACACTTCAAAAAAACCTCGACGGAATAAAAGCACAGCTCGAAAAATTCCTCGACTTTCGTTCCGACGCCCCTAACAAGGCAGAGATGGTGAATAACTACGACTGGATGAAGAATTTCTCCTTTCTCGACTTTATTCGCGATGTAGGCAAACACATTACAGTTAACTACATGATGGCCAAAGACAGTGTAAAAAAACGTGTTTCTGGCGAAAGCGGACAAGGAATGTCGTTTACTGAGTTTACATATCAGCTGGTGCAAGGATACGATTTTCTTTACCTCAACCAGCACCTCAACTGCAAACTTCAGATGGGTGGCTCCGACCAATGGGGTAACATTACTACTGGCACTGAACTGATTCGCCGGATTACCGGCAATGATTCTTTTGCCCTTACCATTCCGTTAATCACAAAGGCCGACGGAGGTAAGTTTGGCAAAACCGAAAGTGGTAACGTATGGCTCGATCCCGAAAAAACTACCCCTTATGCATTTTACCAGTTCTGGCTTAATACTTCCGACGAAGATGCTTCGCATTATATAAAAGTATTTACCATGCTCTCCCGTGCCGAGATTGAGACCCTTATTACAGAGCACGAACAGGCACCCCATTTACGCATTTTGCAAAAGAGGCTGGCTGATGAACTCACTGAAATGGTGCATAGCAAAGAAGACCTCGAAAATGCCGTAGCAGCCTCTCAAATTCTTTTTGGAAACGGAACCACGGAAAGTCTTGCCCGTCTCGACGAGAAAACCTTTTTATCGGTATTCGAAGGTGTACCAGCATTTTCAATAAAATCGGCATTGTTGCAAGAAAAGATGAATGTGGTAGACCTGTTAACCGACCATACAGGAGTTTTCCCTTCGAAAGGCGAAATGCGTCGCTTGATGCAGGGCGGCGGTTTGAGCATTAACAAACAGAAAATATCTGATCCTGAAACAATAATCGATGGCTCCTGGCTGTTAAACAGCAAATACCTTCTCGTTCAAAAAGGAAAAAAGAACTATAACCTCATTACATTAATTTAAGAGAACATGAGCAAATTATCCGTTAAAAAAGAAAAAGTTTATGATGCCTTCGATCTGATAAAATTTGCATGGGAAAAAAGATGGATACTTCTGGGCATAAGTTTTCTGGCAGGTATTATTTCGATTATCACCACGCTTCAAATGCCCGATCGTTTCAAATCTACGGTGGTAATGTTTCCGGCAGCGAGTGTTTCAGTGGCCAAGAGTCTTGTCGAAACCTCGTCCATTTCGATGAACAGCCAGGGGATTTTATCATTCGGACGCGAGGAAGACGGAGAACGGATGTTACAAATCCTCAATTCAATCCATATTAAAAATCATATTATTCAGAAATTCGATTTGCTGAATCATTACGAGATCGAGATGGACCCGAAGAAATTTCCTTATACCAAACTTGACCAACGCTATAAGAAAAATATTAAGTTCAGGCAAACGGAGTTTCTGTCTATTGAAATAACGGTTTTTGACGAAGATCCGGTATATGCCGCCAACATGGCCAATGAAATTGCTCTCTTTATCGATTCTACTGTGCATATGATGCAGAAAGAACGCGCCCTGGAAGCCTATCGGATTGTAGAGCGCGAATATGAATCTGCCCAGGGTGAGATACAGGTTCTTAGCGATTCGCTTAAAAAAATACGTGCACTTGGCATTGTCGATTACCAGTCGCAAGCGGCTGCCCTTAATCAGGCCTATGCCACTGCACTAGCTCAGGGTAGCAACTCCTCGGTTCAGGCCATTCAGAATAAACTTAACCAATTGGCCAAACATGGTGGTAGTTATATTGAGTTGTCGAAAAAAATTGAGTCGGCCATCGAAAGGCTGGGAATGCTCAACGATAAGTATGCAGCCGCCCGTGTAGATGTGGAGCAAGCCCTTCCACAGATTTACATTGTCGATAGTGCCCAGATAGCCGAACGAAAGAGCGAACCCAAACGCTCGATTATTGTGTTTATCTCCACCCTGTCGACTTTTGCCATTTCGCTGCTGTTGCTGCTGATTTACGACAACATCAAAACACGTTTTTAATCGGTGCTTCCACTCATAAAGCAGTATAAAAAGGAGTTGGGGCTGGTTCTTCTTTCCCTGGCCTACCTGGTGGTGAACATGGTTTTCACTTACCACGGCTTTTTGCTGCTCAATCTCTTGCCGGTTGCTTTGCTTTTAATTTACCTTGCCTTTGTCCGGCTCGATATTATCTATTTTATCATTATTGGCTTTACGCCCTTATCGGTGCCTTTGCTCGAGTTTGTGCGGGGAACCCCGATCGACTTTTACATGCCTACCGAGCCTTTGTTGTTTGGCATCATGCTTATTGTAATTTACAGAAGTGTGCAGCAACCTTTTCTCGATAGGCGTGTGCTGAACCACCCAGTGAGCCTGGCCATCCTGTTTAATCTATTTTGGTTGGTGTTTACTACGGTAACAAGCAGCATGCCATTGGTTTCGTTAAAATATGTGCTTGCGCGCATCTGGTTTCTTACAACCTTCTACCTGCTTGCCATCTATTTATTTAAAGATACACGCAACATTTACCGCATGCTTTGGGCATATGTATTGCCCTTGCTCATTGTTATCGGGTATGCCTGGTCGAGGCATTGGATTTTTGGATTAAGAGACCGCGAGGCAGCCCACTGGGTGATGAACCCTTTTTACCGCGACCACACTTCTTATGGCGCTGTGTTAGCAATGCTACTCTTTCCTTATATTGGAATTAATATGGTTGGCAACCGCAGCTTGTTGCGCAAAGCATCCATTACGGCAGTGGGACTCATACTTTTTATTGCCCTGATATTTTCCTATACCCGTGCTGCCTGGATCAGCATTTTTGTATCTCTTTTTGTATGGACAGTGGTTAAACTTCGGATAAAGTTTAAATTTCTCGTGTTGGCAGGAATGTTTGCTCTTTTTGTGGCCTATCTCAACCAGCCGGTGATAATCAAAATGATGGAGCGAAATGAAAAGGAATCGTCGGAAAACCTTGCCGAACACCTCCAGTCGGTTACCAATATTGCTACCGACGAATCGAACCTCGAGCGTATCAACAGGTGGGCATCGGCATTTAGAATGTTTAAAGAAAGGCCAGTGTTAGGTTGGGGCCCCGGCACTTATATGTTTCAGTATGCGCCTTTTCAGCACTCCTCGCAACGCACCAGTATCAGCACCAACTTTGGCGATGGAGGCAATGCTCACAGCGAGTATATCGGGCCTCTTGCCGAATCAGGGGTTTTAGGCACCATCTCATTTGTGCTCATCATTGTTGCGGCTCTGGTAACGGCTTTCAGTGTTTACCGGAAAATTGAAAAGAAAAGAATAAAGGGACTTGTGCTGGCTGTGACACTGGGTTTTATCACCTACCTGTTTCATGGCCTGCTCAACAACTTTCTCGACACCGATAAGGCCTCTTCTTTGTTCTGGGGTTACATAGCGGTATTTGTATCGCTCGATTTGTATTATTTGCCCAAACAGCAGGAGAGAAAAAAGATAGCAGAAACTGAGGCCTAATAAAGTTCTATTCCCATGATGCTGATATCGTCGAATATCCGTGTACTTCCATCGAGAATGCCTTGTTTTTTAATGACCGCTTCTATGTTTTGTTTAATGGTTTCTTTGTTCATCAGGCATTCTTCAATTTCGCCGGTACCAAAAGAAACCCCTTTTCCATCCATCATCTCCACCAAACCATCGGTATAACAAAGTATCTTTGCCGGCCCTTCGATGGTAATAGACCCCTTGCGAATGACAGGTATTTCGTCGAGCATACCCATGCCCACGCAGCCCTTGTCGAGGAAAGAGAGCTGGTTGATATCTATACGGTAAAGTATAGGCTGGTTATGCCCGGCATTGACGTATTCGAGCTCACGGGTTTTAAAGTTGTATTTGGCCACAAACAGGGTGATAAACTTTTCGCCGTTGGCAGCTTTTAGCACCCTTTCGTTCAGTTTTTCGATAAGGGCAGCCAGCGATATTTCATGCGTAAACAGGGCTCTAAGATTAGCCTGAAAATTCGACATGAGCAGAGCCGCAGAGATTCCTTTGCCTGACACATCGGAAATACAAAAACCAATTTCATCGCGGTTAAGTTCGATGTAATCGTAATAATCGCCTCCGACTTCGAAATGCGGATGGTAATATGCCGTAATGTGGATACGTTTGTCTTTGGGCAATGCCTGTTCATCGGGTATGAGCATGCTTTGCATCTTCGAGGCCAGCTCGAGCTCTTTACGCATGGCCTCCTGGCGCAGGCTTTCGTTAAAAAGCCTGATGTTTTCGATGGCAACAATAATAATGTTCGAAAGAGTCTGAATAAAGTTCAGGTGTTTGATAATGGGGCTTACCCCTTCCGTATCTTCATCTACATCGCCAATAATTACAAAAGCAATAGGAACCCCTTTGTGTTGTACTGGCACTACAATGTCATAGGTGTCTTGCACTTTTTGGTCCGAACTCCTCCAGTCGAACGAGATCTCTTCGTATTGTAAAAGGTCTTTCTCTGCATCTATCTGCGCCACAAAAGCATCGTCGTAACCTTTGTTCAGGATGCATTTCCACGTGTCTTCAAGCTTAAACAGTAATAGTTTACCGATGTTTAAATCGCGGTGCAGCATATCTTCATAACGCTGCAGCAACTCGTTGCGGGTAAGATTTTCGTTAATGGCAAGAGTAATATTAAGCAGGGCCCTTAATTTAAAGGTAGTTTGCTCAAGCCGTTTATTCGAAGCGTTCTTACTCATGCGTATTGTTCAAATTAATGGGTGCATTGATGCACCCTGGCAGTTCCATTATTTTACCCGTTCAACATAGGAGCCGTCGCGGGTGTCCACTTTTATTTTATCGCCCATGTTTACGAAAAGGGGCACATTTACAATGGCTCCTGTTTCCAGGGTTGCTGGTTTCAGGGCAGTAGAGGAGGCAGTATCGCCGCGCAATCCTGGTTCGGTGTAGGTTACTTCGAGGGCCACATGAGCCAGCAACTCAGCAAAGAGAGGGGTATCGTTATCGGCGTGGTATACAATTTCTACCTGGTCGCCTTCTTTTAAAAACTGAGGGGCATTGATCATGCTTTTTTCGATGGTAATTTGTTCGAAAGTTTCGTTGTGCATGAAATTGTATCCCATATCGTCGCTGTATAAAAACTGGTAGGGACGCCTTTCAACGCGCTGAACATCAATTTTATGTCCCGACGAGAAGGTGTTATCGATAACCTTTCCGGTTTTAATGTTTTTAAGTTTTGTGCGCACAAAGGCCGGACCTTTGCCGGGTTTTACGTGCTGAAATTCAACTACGGTATACAAATCGTTGTTGAACAACATACACAATCCATTTCTGATGTCTGCTGTAGTTGCCATATTGTTTTTTAAATGAAGCTACAAAATTAACAGTTAAATCGAATAAGCGAAAACCAATCGAACAAGGATTGTCTTTTAGTTCGAAATATGGGTACATTTTCCGGATCTTTTCAGCCCAGCACTTTATTTTTTGGTGTGGTGGCAATAAAATCTTTCAGGTAGAAGGGTTCGAAATAGGCAGTATCCTCAAAATGATTATCAATGAAGCGTGCGTATGCCAGGGGTGCCATATGGCGCGCCGAATGGTTGAAATGGTCGTAAAAAAGTGCATTCGGATGCCTGAGGTGTACTTTTGTTTTTTCAGCGCCACTTCCGAAGAAAAGCATCTTTTTTTTCTCCAATAAGTCTGCAAAGGAGTCGTCGTCGATAATTTCAGCATTTACCGATTTTATTTCCTGGTGGTCGTGGTTGTAGACAGCGGTATACACTTCCATGCGTCGTGCATCGAGCATGGGGCAATAGTAAAATTCGTCCGATAAAACATCCGGTGCTAACTGATGATCGATTCCAAAACACATACTCTGAAGCGTAGAAACAGCAATAAATGGTTTCCCGGCACCATAGCACAAACCTTTTGCTGTGGATACTCCAATGCGTAATCCGGTGTACGATCCGGGGCCCATGCTCACTGCTATGGCATCTAAATCCGATACCTTCAGGGCCGATTCCTTTAATAACTCATCGATATAAACTGCCAGCTGTGAGGCATGCGAGCGGTCGTTAACCGAGTCGCGAAAGGCTATACACTGGTCATTTTCAAGCAATGCCACACTGCAAATATCGGTAGCCGTATCGAGGCATAAAATTTTACTCATGCCTGCAAAATAAAGGCTTATATCTGAAAGGGCAAAACCATACGGAGTTATTTTAGTTTGAACCGCAGCAGGATCTTCTACCCAGCGAATCTGTTTCAGGGGTTTGATTCTGTTGCTGGTGTATATCGGGATTCAGCTTTTCTGCCGGCGGACTTAGAAATGGAATACCCAGCGATAATCCCCGAAGGATAAATAAAAGACCGATCATAACCACTACATAGGGCACTATTTTATTCAATCGGTTCCTCAGGGCATGGCCCATGAAGTTGCCCATCATACTCACCATGGCCAGCATGGGAATGGTACCCAGGCCAAACAACAGCATAAAAACAATACCATAAAGGGTACTGCCTGTTCCAATGGCGCCGGCTATGGCCAGGTATACCAATCCACAAGGTAAAAGACCGTTGAGCATACCAATAAATAACAACGAAAAGGAGGAAGGGTGCGAAAAGAGATATCCTAAACCTTTTCTAACAACTTCGGAAAAAGGGAGGGCTTTGTTGCCGCCAAGAGCCTTAAATACAGAGGGGATAAGTACCGATAGAATCATAACAATTCCCATTGCAATGGCAATCCATTGCTGAAACCCTGCCATTTGAAAACCCTGGCCAATCAGACCAAATAAGGCCCCCAGCATACCGTAGGTTAAGGTGCGACCAAAGTGGTAGAGCAAGCTCCCACTCAATTTCGAGAACAGAGAATTTCCCTTCAGTGGAATACTCAGGGCAATTGGCCCGCACATGCCAATGCAATGGAAGCTGCCCATGAGTCCAAGTGCCAGGCCTGCTAAGAGAATTTCCATGGTTTATTCAATAAATACTGGTTTTTCGACATAATACTCCAGTTGGTTCATGGTCCAATTAATTTTTAAAATACACCTTCCGGGAGTGAGCCTTCTGGTTGCCACTTTCAGTGTATCGTCCGGATTAGGTATTGCCACAGAGAAATCGTGCTGTTTACCGTTTGGATAATAAAAATGCAGTTTCAGTGTATCGGTTTGATTTACAAGTGTAGGGGATAAAAAGACAAGAAAAAACTCCTCCAGTCTGGCCGTTTGGATGCTATCTGAATAGATCACCGACCGCGCATTGGTTTTTATCTGCGTGGTGTAATTGGCTCCCTGTTCGTAATAATCGTCGGTAACCAGGTCGTTGTTCTGGCGTAAGGCGAAGACGATAAAAAATATTGCCAGGCTGATAAAAAGCACAAAGAAAATCACAATGGCCCGGCCCCAGTTTAGTCTCATAATTTTTTTATTTTGTTGGTCCGATAAAATTAATGGTTGTGGTTTCGAGTAATTCCTGATTGTCAAAAAAGCCAATACGAAGGTCGGTATTCTTTCCGGTTATTGTGGCCTTGTTTATTTTTACCATCAATACAGCCTCAACATGCCCCCGGCTTTCAATAAGCAATGGTTTTCCTGCTACTTCCACTATTCCTTCCGGCGATAAAAGCTTCACTTCAATGTTCCGTGCGTTTTCCGATTTGTTGATGAGCTTGAGGTTATATAGGTTCATAACCGTCTGCTCATCGGGTTGCTGATAGAGCGAACCTGGCATTCGCAGAAGGCTTACATCGAGGCTTGTGCGCCTGGATACTGTAAAGGCCAGGAAAATAAAGAGGACAAAAAGTACTCCGGCATAGGCTAGGGTTCGGGTGGTGAATACCGAACGTTTTCCAGTTTCTATGCCCTTTACCGAATCGTAACGAATCAGGTTGTAGGGTTTTTGTATCCTTTTCATCACGCTGTTGCATTCGTCAATGCAAGCGGTACAATGGATGCATTCGAGTTGGGTTCCGTTTCTTATGTCAATGCCTGTTGGGCACACAGCAAGGCAGGAACTACAATCTATGCAATCGCCCACATTTTTAGCACCACGGGGTTCTCCTCGTTTGTAATCGTAGATAACAGAAATGCTTTGCGAATCGAGTAGCACACCTTGCATACGTCCGTAGGGGCAAATCATGGTGCATACCTGTTCGCGAAAGTTTGAATAAATCCAATAATAGAAAGCTGAAATGCCCAGCATGATTGAAAAACCTTTTAGATTTTCCTGGACAGGTTCCTGAATAAGTCTTGCAAGTCCCTCTGGCCCAATGAACCACATTAAAAAAACATTGGTGAACACCACACTGATGAGCATAAAACTCAGGTGCATGCCCAGCCTTTTAAATTTGCCTGGTTCTTTTGGTTTTCCTTTCCGGTAGTTACCCATAAACAGGTATTCGATCCGGCGATACACCATTTCGAGAAAAATGTTTTGCGGGCAAAGCCAACCGCAAAATAGTCTGCCAAAGGCTACGGTAAATAGTACCACCGACACCACCGCAATGGCCATAATGATAGCAAGCAAATAAGTATCCTGGGTATAGAGTAAGTTTCCAAAGAGGTAAAATTCACCCTGGGGGATATCGAATTTCATAAATGGGAGCCCTTTTATTCTGATAAAAGGAGCTATGGCTAAAAAAACCAGCACCATCCAGGCTACCAATGTGCGTCGCATGTACCACTTGCCTTTGGGTTGTCGGGCATATACCCACTTACGCTTACCACTTGCATCGATGTTGATGGGGCGATCGCGAAAGGATGATTCTTCAGTTGTTTTTTTTGGCATAAATGAAAAATGCATAACCCGGGTTCACGGTACAGGAAGGTAATAAAAACCTGGATTTATAAAATCTGAACAGCAAAGCCTTTATTCGCATTCACCCCCTTGGGCTGCTCTGGCATTGGCAGGATTAGAACCTCTCATCGAGGTTAAAATATACTGGGCAAGATGTTTGATTTGTTGTTCAGACATCATGCTTTTATAAGGAGTCATTCCTTTTTCGGGTTTACCTTCAGAAATAATCTTTATTACCTCTTCCATGCTGCAACCATTCAGCCAGAATTGGTCGGTAAGATTTGGGCCAATGGCATTTCCCTCACCATTTAATCCATGGCATGCCAGGCAACCTTTTTCTGTGTAAAGGGTACCACCTGCGGCAAGGATTTCGGCTTCGCTCATCTCTGCTGCACCGGAGGCACTTGACTGCATGTCACTTTTCTTTTCTTCAAAAGCAGCTACTTTGCGCTCGTATTCACTATACTGGTCGCGTTTGTTGCCCGGATAACCAAAATAGTGGATGGCATAAAGCAGGGAGAAGCCAATGGTGACATAAAAAACAATGATAATCCATTTCGGCGAAGGATTGGTGAGTTCTTCGATGTCGTCGTAACGGTGCGAAGATGGGGTATCAGGGATTTGTTCCTTTTCGGCAGAGCGTGGTTTTTTATTTCTTTCGGCCATAGTCCGTATTTTAAAATTTTATTTTATCAGATGGTTCAGCCTCTTCAGGGTCTATAACTGAGGTTTTGTATTCAATCAGCTGGTTTTTTGGAATTCGCACAGTACGAATGAGTATCAGTATAAAAAGAGCCATAAACATTAGCAATCCAGCTATATAATAAAGCTGAATTCCTTTTACATTATCCATTACCTCGCCTACAAATCCCATGACTTATTTTTTTATTCTTATTTCGAATTTTTATTGGCGGCCGGGGAGATATCGCGTCCCAGCTTATGCATATAGGCTATCATAGCCACCACTTCGCTTGTGGGTTCAACCTCAATACCGGCTTCTTTTAATTCGTTCACTATTTTACTGGCATCTTGGAGGTATTCCTCTGCTGCGATTCTTTCATAACTTTCGGGGTAGGGAACACCAACACTACGAAGAGCCTTTATTTTTGCCGGTAGTTTATCGAGGTTTACCTGTTTGTCGGCTAACCATGGATAGGCAGGCATGATGGTGCCAGGGGCTATTTCCTGTGGATTTAAAAAGTGCTTGTAATGCCACACCGCATTTTTATAGGTCGAGCTGCCAACGTACCCTGCTCTTGCCAGGTCCGGGCCTGTGCGGCGCGAACCCCACTGGAAGGGATGATCGTAAACAAACTCTCCAATCTTAGAGTATTCGCCATAGCGATCGGTTTCGTAGCGAAGAGCCCTTACTTGTTGCGAATGGCAGTTATAGCAGCCATTGGCAATATAAATGTCGCGGCCGGTTTGTTCCAGGGCTGAGTAGGGGGTTACTGATTCAATTTTTGGAATATTCGATTCAACCTTCAGCATTGGAATGATCTCAACAGCTCCGCCAATGGCCAAGGCAAGGAATACCAGAATCGAAAAGCGCACACCTTTACGTTCAAGCCAACGGTGAATGGTTTCACCGGCAGCACTGCGAGTCTGGCGATTCACCAATGCCGGAGCTTCTGTGGCTTCGTTGGCTGCCAAATTTCCACTTCGAACGGTTTTTATTATGTTAAAGAAAAAGAGTAGAATTCCTGTGAAATAGAGAGTTCCACCTACTATTCGATATACATACATTGGCAGGATACGGGTGGTAGTTTCGAGAAAATTCGGGTAAGCCAATATGCCATCCGCTGTATATTCGCGAAGCATAAGCCATTGAGTAATGCCAGACCAGTAGAGCGGAATGGCGAATAGTAAAATACCTAGGGTGGCGATCCAAAAATGCACATTGGCAAGTTTTTTCGAATGCAGCTCGATACGGAATAGTTTAGGAACAAGCCAATAGAACATGCCAAAAATGAGCCCTCCATTCCAACCCATCCCGGCAATATGGGTGTGGGCAATGGTCCAGTCAGAAAAGTGACTGATGGCATTTACGGATTTTAGCGACATCATGGGGCCTTCGAAAGTTGACATGCCATAGGCCGTTACGGCGATCACCATAAATTTTAAATCGGCCCGGTCGCGCACCTTATCCCAGGCGCCGCGTAAGGTAAGCAAGCCATTGATCATGCCACCCCACGAAGGGGCAATGAGCATAATTGAAAAGGTAACTCCTAAGGCCTGCACCCAGTCGGGCAGTGCCTGGTATAAAAGATGATGAGGCCCGGACCACATGTAAAGAAATATAAGGGTCCAGAAGTGAATGATCGAAAGCTGGTAGGAATAAACCGGTCGGTTGGCCGATTTCGGCAGGTAATAATACATCAGACCCAACCAGGGGGTAGTAAGAAAAAAAGCGACAGCGTTATGACCATACCACCATTGAACCACTGCATCCTGGGCACCGGCAAAAATCGGATAACTTTTTAAAAAGCCGGCTGGAACCTCAATGGAATTCACAATATGAAGCACCGCTACGCCAATAAAAGTGGCCAGGTACCACCACACCGCCACATAAATATGTTTAACCCTTCGGGTAAGAATGGTTCCGATCATGTTCCAACCAAATGCCACCCATACCAGTGCAATCATGATATCGATTGGCCATTCGAGTTCGGCATATTCTTTTCCGGTAGTAAACCCGGCGAGAAGGGTCAGGGCAGCTGATACGATAATCAACTGCCATCCCCAGAAATGGAATTTGCTTAAAAAATCATTGAAAAGGCGGGCTTTCAGCACACGCTGCAGGGAATAATAGATACCGGCAAACATGGCATTGCCAATAAAAGCGAAGATTACAGCATTGGTATGCAAGGGTCGGACACGGCCAAAAGTAGTGTACTCGAGGTCGAAATTAAATACCGGAAATGCCAGCTGCAGGGCTGCAAGCAATCCTACAAGCAAGGCCACCACGCCCCAGATAATTGTTGCCCATACAAAATTGCGCACAATGGCATTGTCGTAGTTGAATTTTTGTACTTCCATTACTCAGTTATGTAGTTTATTCCTTCGAAATCACTGGTTCATCTTTTTCCTTTTCAGCCTCGGGTTCATCATCCTCAAAAAGGGTTCTGATGGCTGGTGTTTTGGTATCGTCGTATTGGCCTGAGCGAACAGCCCAAATAAATAATGCCAGAAATATTAATGCTGCCAGAAGGCTTACACCAATAAGCAGGTACAAGATATTCATATTTTTTTATTTTGATCCTGTTGATTGCTCATTTTAGTATTTCTCCGAACGGTCTTTCATTTAACTTTCAGTTCGGTAAGAGAATTAAAAGAACTTTAGGGTTCCGTTTGCCTGCGGATGTTAGCCCCATCTCCTTCGAATTGTTTGAGCTCCAGACTATCTCCGTCGAAAACCGCATAGGTAAAACTGTAAATCCAGTCGCCCAGGTTAATCACTCTGCTTTTTCCAATTTGCAAATCCCAGGGGATATGCCGGTGACCAAACACAAAGTAATCGTAACGAGTTTTTTGCAATTCCTGCCCTACAAAGCGCAACAGAAATTCTTTTTTTGGTCCCTTGTAGGCTTCGGCAAGAATACCTTTCGAATACCGACTCCTTTTTGACCAGCTTAGGCCAAGCCACATCGAAAAATTCGGATGGAGCCGCGCAAAGCACCATTGCAGAAAAGGGTTACGAAAACCCCATTTCAGCAATTTATAGGCCCGGTCGCCGGGCCCGAGGCCATCGCCGTGGCCGATAAAGAATTTTTTCCCGCTGTATTCCTTCACAATGGGTTTATGGTGAATTGCAATATTCAGTTCTTCGGTGAAATAGCCATAGACCCATACATCGTGGTTGCCCGAAAAATAGTGGATTTTGACACCGGCATCGGACAACTCGGCCAGCTTGCCCAGAAAGCGGACAAATCCTTTGGGCACTACTCTCTTATGTTCGTGCCAAAAATCGAAAATATCGCCTACCAGGTAGAGCTCTTCTACTTCATGTCGAATAGAGTCTAAAAAGCGTACTACTTTTTTTTCGCGTTCGCGACTTTTCGCAGCAGGGTAGAGTCCTAAATGCAGATCGGAAATGAAATAGATTTTTTTCAACGAAGCAGTTTCTTAAGGTCTGTTAATTGGCAATTATTTTCTGAAGCTGGATATTTAATTGAGTAGGGTCGACATCTTTGGCTAAAATGGTGTTCTCTTTCAAATCAATGAGGTAATTGGCAGGCAGATTTTGCACGTTATAGGCACTGCGTGCAGGTGAATCGGGAAATTCGATGTCTACCACGTTCAACCAGTCGGTAATTTCCTCAAAATTTACTACCCGGATCCAGGCCGAGGTATTACTACCGGCATATACATTGTAAATGGTAAAACCAGAATTATTGTATTTTTTAAAACTCTTATGATAATCTTTGAACCACTGGAAGCTTACCGGATCATTTTCGTTCCAGAAATTCAGCAGCACATATCTCTTTCCCGAATTCAGCAGCGATTTGTTTCCTCCATCCGTTCCGGGTAGCGTAATATCCGGTAAACTGGCAACCTGCACTTCGGAGGTACTGAGTAATCGTTCGATTTTAAAGTTCTGGTACATCGACTGGAAGTTGCGCTTCAGGGCCAATACGTGCCTGTGTTTCGGATAATATTTTGAGAGAGAGTCTGAAACCAGTTTAAAATATTGAAGATCGCGGGCACGGCCAAATACAAATTCTTCGGGCGATAATTCCTGGTAGAGAGCTGCCATGCTCGTGAGCGAAGTGAGGTTTTCGAGCACAAATTGAATGGAATAGCGGTAATGGGCCTTAACGGTTTCAGTAAAAGCATTTTCAAGGCTGTCGCGTAATTGCGGGTCAACAGCCTGATTGTAATCTTGCCTGATATCGGCTAAAATACGTCGGGTTGCAAAAAGACTGTCGTAAAGGGCAACAAGTTTTTTCGAATCTTCGGAACCAGTCAGTATGAGTTTACCATTTTCTTTACCAATGCGCACCTTTTCGCCGGGGTGCAGGAGCAGGTATATCTTTTCTTCCTGTTCTACCGAGAAAGTATAAAAAGCTGCTTGCTTTGTATAGAGGGTATAGCTTAACTTTCCTTTAAACGAAAATCTTGCCGAATCGAGGGTTTTAGCCCCTGCAACTCGCTGTTCCTCTATTATCAGCTGTTTGTCGGCAAATTCCCTGACGATAAATTTTACCTGAGCTTTCTCTTCATGTTTGCATGATGAGAAAACAAAAACCAGGGTCAATGCCAGAAACGACTTTAGAATAAATTGTTTTTTTTCCATTCGGTAATTATTTGTTCCAGTTCCGCGGTGCTAAGGTTACGTTTATCGACCATGTGACTTCGGTTAAGCAGCAAAATATCCGGAATAGCTAATAAGCCAAACTGGTTCACATAGGCCGATTCCCAATACTGGTAATCACAAGCCACAGGAAATCGGATAGCATGTCGTTGAATAAATGCCTGCAAGCTGTCGGACCGTGTATCGAAGGAGATACCCACCACATTCAGTCGCTGAAAGGGATATTTTTGTATCAATTGGTTCAAGGCAAGTACCTCTTGCACAGAATTCTTGTTCCATGTTGCAAAAAAGATATACACCACAGGTTCGTACTGATAATCCGACAAACGGATAAGCTGACTGTCAACCGTAGTGATTTCAAATTCAGGAGCTTTTCTGCCGGGACTAATTAGTTGTTCGCTGTAATTTTTTTGTTTAAACTGTTCCTTAATTTCGGTCACATCGCGGTTAAGAGCTTGCACCGCCTGGGTTTTAGGATAGCGCAAAGTTAAGTTACTATCGACCAGGTTGAATATTTTAATGTCGTGATATGAATCGAAAAGTGCCTGATCTTTTGTGCGCCCAAAATTCTGATACAAGGCAAATAAACAGGCCAGTGAGCCTGGATTTTGCTCAATAAAGCTTTGGCTGAATTGCTTGTGCCGGAGCAAAAGATCATCGTAAAGACTGTCCAGTTCCTGTTTACGCGATTCGAATGTAAGCGCATTAAGTTTGCTCTCTTCGTAAAGCTGGCTAATGCGGGTAATTTCGTCCCGTACACGCATGTGACGAATCATTAATTCGCTCACCAGTCTCGAATCGGTCGAGCCGCTTACGGTGTAAGCAAAAGGTTTTAGGTTGTCGGCTATTTGGAGCTCAATTTTATCGCCCGGATGCACCACCAGAAAAATATCACCCAAGTCTTTAATGCGTAGCGAATAGAGCGATGGTTCCGAAAGCTCGCCACCCAGTTCGAAATGGGTTTGCGATTCCAGAAAAACCGAGTCAACCACATTGGCACGGTCCACACCCAGGTGCATTAACCTGATTTCGGCAGATTGCATCATAGCCAGATCGCCTTCTATCTGAAAGTTTTTGGATTCCCTGCAAGAAATCAGTTTAATCGAAAGGAGCAGGAGAAAAGCAAGCCTGAAGAATTTGTTCATGATCGTTTTTGAAGTGATACAAAACTATAACAGTTTTTTAAACTTCCGAAAGTTATCAGAAGCGAATAAATATTTAGTAAACATTTTAAGTTTTTACAATTTAAACCGTCAAACGAAAAAATAGCTGACATAAAAAACCAAATTAATAAAAATGAATAGGCATTCTCGCACCCAATGTCGTTAAGTTAAGCCTTCCAGCGAGTTCCTCATCGCCTTTAGGGGAAAGAGGGGTGAGGGTGGGCAAGATTAAAATAAAGTTGTAACAGGCATAAAAATGTACCAACAATTAATAAAAACTTAAAATTGTTTCCTTCACAAGATTGAATTGTATCCGCTGAAGTTTTTGTACCTTCAGGGGATGATACTTTTGCTATGAGTTACTTGAATTATAATAAAGAAGCGCTGGTTAACCTCGAGTATTCGCTTGGGCGGGAGATATTGCGCAGCAACAGAGCCGGAGCCTATGCCAGCTATAGCCTTTCGGGATGCAATACCCGCAAATACCATGGTTTATTAATCTGTCCGGTGGAGAAATTGGGTGGCGAACATTTTGTACTTCTCTCAGGTGTCGACATTACCCTCTCGCGCGGCACCGATTCGTTCAACCTGGCAATGCACCAATACGAAGGCGATATTTTCAGTCCTCGCGGCCATAAGTACCTTCAGGATTTTAATTGGCAGAAGATACCTCAAGAACTCTATCGGATCGGGAGCATACAATTGCTCCGCGAAACCATTCTGGTTGATCATGAAAACCAGATTTTTATCCGGTACACCCTACTTGAAAGCGATAAACAGCTTAGCATGCGCTTGTCGCCTTTTCTGGCATACCGCAACATTCATGCTCTTAGCAAGGCAAACGGGCATGTGAATACTGATTTCGCTGTCGTAAGCAATGGCATCAAAACAACTATGTACAGCGGCTTTCCGGCAATCAGCATACAACTCTCAAAGGCGAATACTTTTCACTCAAACCCCGATTGGTATTACAACATCGAATATACCGAAGAACGCAGGCGTGGGTATGAATACCGCGAGGATTTGTATGTACCAGGCAGTTTTGAGGTAACACTCAAGAAAGGGGAATCGCTTATTTTCTCTGCTTCGACGGGTACTCCGGACCCTGCAAATTTCCAGAGTAAATTCGAGGAGATTAAAGAAAGCCGCATATTGAGCGATTCTTTTCAGGCATGTCTGCGAAACAGCGCTCGCCAATTTATTCAAACCCACAGAAAAGGTACTTATATAAAGGCCGGGTATCATTGGTACAATATCAGAGCCCGCGATACTTTTGCTTCCTTGCCAGGTCTTACTCTTGCTTGTGGCGATACAACCAACTTTTTCCAAGTCGCCGATACCATGGTTGCAACGCTCAAGAATGGCTTGTTCCCCGACGAGGCTGTTCCTGGGCAAAGGGAATACCTCAGTGCCGATGCTTCGCTCTGGTTTATCTGGGCTCTTCAGCAAGCCTATACAACTACCGGCGATGCAAAGGGTTTATGGCTAAGATATTCCAAAGCTATAAAAAGCATTTTGGCAGCCTATCAAAAAGGCACCCAGTATAATATTTTCACAGCCGACAATGGTCTGCTATTAACCAGCGAAATGGGAATGGCTCTGAGTTGGATGAATGCAAAAGTCTACGGAACACCAGTTACACCCAGATCGGGGTACTGTGTCGAAATCAATGCGCTGTGGTTTAATGCAGTTTGCTTTAGCCTATTTTTAGCCGATGCCGGAAAGGATGCAAACTTTGCCCGTAAATGGAATAAATGGCCGCAAAGAATTGCCAATGCCTTTATCCTGCATTTCTGGAACGAAGAAAAGGAGTATTTATGCGATTATTTTCACGATCAATTCACCGATTGGAGCATACGCCCCAATCAGGTTATTGCCGCTGCCATGACCTATTCGCCGCTCAATAAAGATATGAAGCACAGTATACTGGAAACCGTGCGTAAACATCTGCTTACCCCAAGAGGATTAAGGACCCTGGCACCCGGAACGGAAGAATACCGCGGACACTATTCAGGCAACTACGAAGAGCGTGAAAAGGCCTTTCAACAAGGTAGTGCATGGCCCTGTCTGTTAGAGCATTATAGCGAAGCCTATCTGAACCTGTATGGTAAAAGTGGGCTTTCTCATGTAAAACAAATACTATCTGAATTCGAACCCGCTTTGCGCGAACATGGTCTGGGCACTATTTCAGAACTCTACGATGGTGATCCGCCCTACAAACCAGGCGGTGCTATATCCTTTGCCTGGAGCGTAGCTTCTTTATTGCGAATCATGGAGCAAATTGAAAAAACCGAGTAAACTATCTAAACCACAAAACCTACACAACCATGAGAGTATTAATGTTTGGTTGGGAATTTCCTCCCCACATATCTGGCGGACTCGGAACCGCCTGTCACGGATTAACCAGAGGCTTGCACTCTCTGGGTGATGTTGAAGTGCTTTTTGTAATTCCTAAAGCCTATGGCAACGAAACTTCCGATACAGTGGAATTGATTGGTGCCAATACCGTCGACCTGGGATCGCGAAAAAAGGATTACCGCAAGTACCTCGAGAAAATTCACTTCATTGAGGTCGAATCGAACCTGCGGGCTTATGCTACACCCGAAGAGTACCATAAGACTGCCGAAGAATACAAGACCCTCGATAAACAGGTAGAGCTGATTGATACCCGACTGGGCCGAACCCTCGATTTTCAGGGAGGTTATGGCGGCAACCTGTACCAGGAAATCGCCAATTATGCTGTAGTGGCCGGGGTCCTTGCTAAAAAGTACGATTTCGATGTCATCCATTGCCACGACTGGTTAACCTTTCCTGCTGGCATCGCTGCCCGCAATGCCTCCGGAAAACCCCTGGTAATTCATGTGCATGCCACCGACTTCGACCGTAGCGGCGGGAGTGTGAATCCGGGGGTATACAACATCGAGCGGCAAGGGATAGAAGCCAGTGATTGTATTGTAGCCGTGAGCAATCTTACACGCAATACGCTTATCCAAAATTATGGTGCAGATCCCGCCAAAGTGCATACTGTATACAATGCAGTGGAACCCATCAACAGAGAGGCAATTAAAGCCAAAAAAGGCATTACGGACAAAATTGTAACCTTTTTAGGTCGGGTAACCCTCCAGAAAGGACCCGGTTATTTTATCGAAGCAGCCCATAAAGTCTTGCAAAAAACTTCCGATGTTAGTTTTGTAATGGCAGGTAGCGGCGAAATGCTGAACCAAATGGTACAGCGGGTTGCCCAATTGCGCATTGGCGACAAGTTTCATTTTACAGGTTTTCTGAAAGGTGATGAGGTGCTTGAGTTGTACGAAATGAGCGATGTGTATGTCATGCCTTCAGTATCGGAACCATTTGGCATTTCGCCCCTCGAAGCCATGCAATCCAACGTTCCGGTAATTATTTCGAAACAATCGGGTGTTGCAGAAGTCTTGCATCACGCCGTGAAAGTTGATTTTTGGGATATCGATGCTATTGCCGATGCCATTTATTCCATTATCAGCTATCAGGGACTTTCATCGCATTTTAGAGCCCACGGAAAGAGTGAGGTAGAAAATTTACGATGGGAACAGTCGGCAGCGAGGGTGCGCGATTTATACTCTAAGCTAATATCACAATAATGAATTTTTAAAATATTCATCCTTTAAAAGGATGAGAATAAATATTCAATAGATGAAGTCAATTTGCTTTTATTTTCAGGTCCATCAGCCCATGCGGTTCAAGTCGTACCGCTTTTTTAGTATCGGCCACGACCACTATTATTACGACGATTACCTGAACGAATCGGTGGTGAACAAGGTAGCTAAACATTGTTACCTTCCTGCCAACGAGCTGTTTTTGAAATTAATCCGACAATATAACGGTAAGGTGAAAATCAACTTCTCTATTTCAGGCGTGGCCCTCGATCAGTTTAAATTGCATGTACCAGAAGTAATTGACAGTTTCAGGGCACTTGTCGATACAGGGCACGTTGAACTGATTGCTGAGACCTACGCACATAGTCTTGCAGTGTTTAAGGATCGTGCTGAATTTCGGAACCAGGTCCAGGCCCATGCGCGGGAAATTAAAGAGCTTTTTGGTGTCGAGCCCCGGGTGTTTCGCAATACCGAACTGATTTACAGCGATCAGATCGGAGCCGAAGTGGCAGAATTAGGATACCAGGCCATCCTTACCGAGGGTGCAAAACATATTCTGGGATGGAAAAATTCAAATTTTTTATACAGTCACCCTAAAGCCAGCAACCTGAAAGTGCTTTTGCGCAATTTTCCGCTTAGCGACGATATAGCCTTTCGTTTTTGCAACAAAAGTTGGGCAGAGTATCCGCTTACTCCGGGTAAATACATGGCATGGGTGGCTGAATCGCTAAAAACCGGCGAGGTGGCGAATATATTTATGGATTACGAAACCTTTGGAGAACACCAGAAAGCAGATACAGGCATATTTCAGTTTACCGAAAAGATTTTCAAAGAAATTGCGGGTAGCAAGACTTACCAGCTTAATACGATTTCCGAAGTCATCAGTCACTATCAGCCTGTTTCGGACATTCAGGTACCCAACCCCATTTCCTGGGCCGACGAGGAGAAAGATCTTACGGCCTGGCTCGGGAACGACCTTCAGGAAGATGCATTTAACAAACTATATTCGCTGACCGACCGGATTAAAAAATGCACCAACAAGCATTTGCTTACCGATTGGAAATACCTGCAGGCAAGCGATCATTTTTACTACATGTGCACAAAACTATTTAGCGATGGAGCGGTGCATGCCTATTTTAACCCTTTTAATTCGCCCTACGATGCTTACATCAATTACATGAACATTTTATCGGATTTTATAGCGCGCTTAAATGCCGCCGTACCTCAGAGCAAACAAGAGCTCGAATTATCAAATCTGGCTGCTGTCATTCAAGAAAAGAATACAACGATTGAAAAATATGAAATAGAGATTAACAAATTAAAAAAAAGGCTTAAACAAAAATAATCTGTATTATTTAAAGGTAGCCCCCTATCGAAACGACAGGTATAAGCCAAAAAACTTGCCTTTTCTGCGTTATTGAGAAGAAAATTAAGAGAATTAACAAAAACTTAGTATTAATACCCATTTTGGGGTTATCATTATTACCGTATCTTTGTGCCTTCCATCAAAACATAGAGCATGTCAGCAAAAACACATACAACCGATTTCCTGTTTGAAGTAAGCTGGGAAGTCTGTAACAAGGTAGGAGGTATACACACCGTAGTAGCCACCAAATCCGTTAGCTTTAAGAACGACTTGGGCGACCACCATATCATGATAGGCCCCGATCTGGTGCATATCGACGAAGAGATGCACGAATTTGAACTCGATACCCATCTTCATGCCGCCTGGCGTGAACAGGCAAATCGCGAAGGACTGCGGGTTAAAATAGGACGTTGGCGTATTCCTAGCCGACCGGTGGTCATTTTAATCGATTTTAGTAATTTCCTGCCGCAAAAAGACCAGATTTTTTCTCAACTCTGGGAAGATTACAAACTCGATTCGCTTTCGGGCCAGTGGGATTATATCGAAGCAGCACTCTTTGGCTATGCCTCAGGAAAAACTATCGAGAGCTTTATCAAGTTTAACCTTACGCAAAAAGAAACATCAGTAGCTCAATTTCATGAGTGGATGACAGGTTGCGGTATTCTGCACCTAAAGAAGAATCTGCCGCAGGTTGCTACCGTGTTCACCACACATGCCACTGCAGTGGGCCGTTCCATTGCCGGTAACGGACGCCATCTTTACGATAACCTGAACAGTTACAACGGAGATGATGTGGCACGCGAATTAACCATACTGTCGAAACAATCGCTCGAAAAACTTTCGGCCCTAAATGCCGATATTCTTACCACTGTTAGCGACATTACTGCCCGCGAATGCAGCCAGTTTTATGGCAGAACCGTCGACCTTGTCACTCCCAATGGTTACGAAGATACCGACATACCTACCGAACCTGAGTTCACAAAAAAGCGAACTACAGCCCGCCAGAAATTACTGGGTACTGCCTCCACACTTTTGGGCGAAGCGCTGCCCGAAAATACTTTTATTGTGGCTACCAGCGGGAGGTACGAATACCGCAACAAGGGAATCGATCTCTTTCTCGAAGCCCTGAAACGTCTGCAGGATTCGAATGAGTTAGACCGGCCCATTCTTGCCTATCTTTTAATTCCGGCAAATCACTACGGAGCCCGGAAAGAACTGCAAACTGCCATGGCCGAAAACAAGCCCTGCGATTGCGGCCTGAACTACATTACCCATTACCTCCACGATCCAGAATGGGATCCTATTCTGCAAAATCTCAGCAAAAGCAACCTAAACAACAGTAAAAATCAGAAGCTAAAGGTAATTTTTGTGCCCTCTTACCTGAAAGGCGACGACGGCATTTTCAATTTGCCTTATTACGATTTGCTCATTGGTTGCGACCAGACGGTATTTCCTTCTTATTACGAACCCTGGGGATATACTCCGCTCGAAAGCCTTTCTTTCCATGTGCCTACCATCACTACTTCGCTGGCTGGCTTTGGAGCATGGGTTAAAAAAGAGTCGAAAGGCAGCAACGATGGCATTGCAGTGATTGACCGCACCGACCATAACGATGCCGAAGTGATTGAAGCCATTAAGACTGAAATGTTGCGCGTGTATAAGCTTAAACCCGCTGCCACCGAAGCAGTAAGGAAAAATGCTTTTCAGACATCACAAACCGCTCTTTGGAAAACACTTTCTTTTTTTTACAGGCAGGCTTACAGCCTTGCTATCGCAAAAGCACAGGGCCGCTCCGATCAGTTTGTAGAGATAGTTGAAAAACAAACCGAAAAAGTTTACGAAGAAATAAGACCACTTTCCAACAGTCCGCAATGGAAAAGGATTATCGTGAAATCGAGTCTGCTGAAAGATCTGGAAAAGCTGAATTCGATAGTCGAAAACATCTGGTGGACCTGGGACGACGATGCACAGGCGCTCTTTCGCGATATCGATCCTGAAAAATGGCGTCAGTGCGAGTATAACCCTATGATTCTTTTCGAACATGTACCCGTAGCACGTCTGCAGGAACTGAGCAAAGACCAGAATTATATCAACAGACTGAACCAGGTATATGACAGGCTACAAGAATACCTTAAGGGCGGAAATGACCTGAAAGGGCCTAAGATTGCCTACTTCAGTATGGAATTTGGTTTTCACGACAGTTTGAAACTCTATTCCGGAGGTTTGGGCATATTGGCAGGCGATTACCTTAAGGAATCCAGCGATGCCAAAGTGGATCTTGTTGCAATCGGACTGCTTTACCGCAACGGGTATTTCACCCAGGTAATTACCAACAAAGGCGAACAACAGGCAGTATACGATTATCAGCATTTCTCGAAATTGCCGGTGCACCCGGTGCGGGGCGTAGATTGCGATTTTCTTACAATCGAAATAATGCTTCCCGGACGCACGCTCCATGCACGCGTGTGGTACCTCGAGGTAGGTCGCAACAGATTGTACCTGATGGATACCGATTTTGAGAAAAACCTACCCGAAGATCGCGTGGTAACACACCAACTTTATGGTGGCAACAACGAAAACCGCTTAAAACAAGAGTTGTTACTAGGTGTTGGTGGTATCAGGCTTTTGGCTGCACTGGATATCAAACCAAACCTATACCATCTCAACGAAGGGCATAGTGCCTTCTCAGGCCTCGAGCGCATACGGCGCATGATGAAGAGCAAGCAGTTTACATATCAGGAAGCCAAAGAAATTGTGCGTAGCTCTACTCTCTTCACTACCCACACGCCAGTACCTGCCGGCCACGACCACTTCGATGAAGACCTCCTTCGTCAGTACATGGGACATTACCCATCGCGCATAAACATGAGCTGGGAAGAGTTTATGGCCCTTGGCCGGAGTAATCCGAACGACTGGGGAGAAAAATTCAATATGAGTTACCTTGCAGCCCGGCTTTCGCAGGAAATTAACGGCGTGAGCATGTTGCATGGCGAGGTTACAAAAGACATGTTTGTTCACCTGTGGCCCGGTTACCTGGCTCAGGAATTGCATATACATTATGTTACCAATGGGGTACACTGGTCGACCTGGACTGCCCCGCAATGGAAAGAAATATATTACAAACTGTTCGATGGTAATTTTGTCGACAACCAAATGGATTTTAACCGTTGGGAAAAAATTCACGAAGTCGACAATAAAATTATCTGGGATTTGAAACAATCCTTGCGCAAACGGTTGATCGACACCATCAAAGGACGCCTGCAAGAATCGTGGATAAAACGGCATGAAGATCCTAAGAATATCATTGCCATCAACCACTCTTTATCGGATAAAGCCCTGACAGTAGTTTTTGCACGTCGTTTTGCCACCTATAAAAGGGCTCACCTGCTTTTTAAAAACCTCGACAGGTTGTCCAGATTACTCAATAACCCAGAAAAACCTGTTCAGTTCATTTTTGCCGGAAAAGCTCATCCTGCCGACAAAGCCGGACAGGATTTGATTAAACTCATTGTCGATATTTCACGTCGCCCCGAATTCCTGGGTAAAATCCTATTCCTTCAGAATTATAGTATGGAACTGGCCAAGTACCTTGTTTCGGGTGCTGATATTTGGCTCAATACACCCACAAGGCCCCTGGAGGCTTCGGGAACCAGTGGCGAAAAGGCCGTGATGAATGGCACCATGCATTTTAGTGTATTAGATGGTTGGTGGGTAGAAGGCTACAAACCAGATGCCGGTTGGGCACTTACCAGTGAGCGCTCTTATGACAATCCTGAATTCCAGGACGACCTGGATGCAGAAACCATTTACAGCATTTTCGAAAACGAAGTCATCCCTGCCTTTTATAATCGTGGTAAAGATGGTATTCCCGAAGAGTGGGTTAAATTCATTAAAAATACCATTGCCGGAGTTTCGCCAAATTTCACAACCCGCCGGATGATTACCGATTACCAGGAGAGGTTTTACAACCGCTTGTTCGAGCGCAGCCAGAAAATGTTTGCTAACGACTATGCGGAGATAAAAAATCTTTCGAAATGGAAAAGGCAAATTGAGCGCTCATGGCACAATATGGAAGTACTCGATGTTCAGTTGCTGGAGAAAAACACCGAAACTATCGATGCAGGTAATGTTTACCAGGGCAACGTAGTGTTACGCTTAAACGACATCAAACCTGAAGATGTTGGTGTAGAATTGGTTGTATCGTCCGATTTCCGCGACCTGATCCAGCGCCAGCCATTTGTACTTGAAAAGGCCGACAAGAATAAGGCTGTATTTAAAATCGATGCAGTGATTAATCGTCCAGGAACCTTTCAATATGGTATCAGGGTGTTCCCAAAACACGAATTACTGCCACATCGCCAGGATTTTGGTATGTTGTTGTGGATCTAACTTACACTTTCAGATAGCAAAGAAAGCCCGGAATAATGCATTCCGGGTTTTTTTATTCGTGAGACTTAAATTTCA
Source organism: Bacteroidota bacterium (assembly GCA_016699695.1). NCBI lineage: Bacteria > Pseudomonadati > Bacteroidota > Bacteroidota bacterium. The sequence continues at coordinate 1,575,710 of CP065006.1, read as the reverse complement.
TGAGTTCACGAAATGAAATTTTATAGTCGAATCCCGATTTACATCTGGACTGAAAGCGGGTGCGCGGGTAAATACCCTGCCTCTTGAAGCGAATAAAATAAAATCCTTTGCAGATACTCCGTCAGTTTGCTGCGGGGAGCTTCATTTGAAGTAAAAACTCTTATGTCTATAATAGGGGCTCAGGCAACAAACTATTGAAAAAAATAAAGGGGCCCGTTAAAAGGAATAGTACGAAAAGAACCTGGTTTAACAGGTTAATGCGGCAATTGGAGAAATAGTACGAGAACAGATAACTCAAAGGAACAGCTACCAAGAGCAAGTTCTCAGGATGAGTTGTTGGCCAGAGCAGGAGAATTGCCAAAGGAAACAAAAACAGGAACAGGAAGAGAAGAGATAACCTGCGCACAATTATTTTCATTTTTACAAAATCATTCAAAGCTTTCCAGGACGATATAAGAAACAATGTTGAATAGAACCCACCTGCTATCCAGGAAATTAAACTGAGATCAAGACCCGCACCTGACTTTATAAGTTTTATTGCCTCTGCAAAATATTGTTTAAAGCTCACATCGGTTAAAAACATCAACGCAAAGAGTATGGCATAGGGCCAGAGTGCCCCTAGTACCAAAAATACCAATTCTCGCCAGTATTGTCCTCTTAAACGGAAAAGAAGAAACAACACATAGAGCTGGAAGAACAAGAGAAAAGGGTTAAACATGCTGGCAATAGACAGAATCAGCGGTGCATTGAAGAAAGCATACGACAACGATTTTTGTTCCGAAGCCCGGAACAAGCTGTCGAGTGTAAACAAGAAAACAGGAATACTTAGAAGCACATACGAAAATCCTCTGTAAGAAATAAAAAAAGGCAAGCTAAGCACCACGAAAATTAAAAGGGGCATCAAGCTTCTGCTGCCAAGCAATTGGTATCGTATAGTGATGCGGGTAAGGTAAAACCCGGAAATAAACAGAAGGGAGAGGTTGAGTACGGTTGAAATTACGGGGTAATTGTCGAGGGTATGTAAGCCTGGCAGAAGATAAAACAAGGCATAAGAAGACTGATTGTGTACAAAAGGCACATAGCTTTTATGTGCGATTACCATAAACCCTGTAACCAGCATGAGCAAGACAAGTATAAGAATAGTAAATGGCTGGTTTTCTCTGAAAACTTTTAAAAGCATTAAAAGTCAGGTTTTAGGAATAAAGGCCGGCAGGAATGCATAGAAACCTACCGGCAAAAAGAGTTTCGAAATTGTGCTATAAAAGACCTTCCAGTTTGTTCACAAAGGTGCTTTTCGGACTGGCTCCAACCTGCTTGTCTTTTACCTCGCCATTTTTAAAAAATAGCACGGTAGGGATATTGCGTATGCCAAATTTAGCTGCTACACCCGGGTTAGAGTCAACATCAACTTTCCCAACAATAGCCTGGCCCTCAAATTCTTCGGCAATTTCGTGGATTATCGGACCTACCATGCGGCAGGGTCCGCACCATTCTGCCCAAAAATCTACTATTACAGGTTTATCAGCTTTTAATACAATTTCTTCAAAATTCGAATCGGTTATTTCTAATGCCATCTCACAATAAATTTAGATTTGAAAGAACAAAAATACTATTTCAATAACAAAGTTGAATACAAAGTGTTCCGAAATTATCAGCAATAAACCATTGTGCTAACCGAAACCATTCGGCACCAGATTAGTCAGTAATTAGCCGAGGGTATATTCAATGTTGTTTTTCTCGAGAAATTCGATCAATTCGTTGCTCACCTGCACCATGGTGTTACGCGAAAACATTTCCACTTCGGTCTTATCTTCATCATCGTAAATATTAAAACTCAGAATAGCTTTACCACGGCTATGTTCGGTTTGTTTCAGCAGCTGGGCAATGGTTTGGCTGGTGAGTTCTCTCAGTGGCATACGAAGAGAAAGGCTTTTCACCATTTCGTCGCGCACGTTGGCCAGCAAACTAATCGAAAGAATTTTAAACTCCAGCTCACGCACTTCCTTTTTCCAGGGGTTTTCCTGAACTGTGCCTTTAATAAGAAGTGAATAGCCTATGAAAAGATAGTTACGGAGGTTTTCGTAATCCTTTCCGAAAAGCATAAATCGGTGCGAATCGGAATAATCTTCGACGGTAAAAGCTCCATATGGACGGCCTGTTTTGGTGCTCAGGTGTTTCACTTCGATAACCAGTCCGGCTACCGACACTTGTTTGTTGAACAATTTGGGCAGGTCTTGCAGATCGGCAAGGGTGTTGCGTGTAAAGTTTTTAATTTCGAGTTTGAAATCATCGAGCGGATGCGACGAAAGGTAAATGCCAATAAGTTCTTTTTCGCGGTTGAGCCTTTCGAGTGGTGGCCATTCTTCGCCTGTTGGAATGGCTGGTTGGCGCTGGGCTGTGAGGTAACTGCTGTCGTTGCCAAACAAGGTATTGGAATTCTGGTTGGTTTTTTTCAGGTTGCCATATTTTACCAGCTGATCGATAAATGTCTGGCCTTCTGCGTCAGACAGGAAGAACTGATGCCGCCGGATTCCTTCAAAACTATCGAAACAACCTGCCATCACCATGTTTTCAAGAGCTTTTTTGTTTACGGTGGAAAGGTTCAGACGGGTAACAAAATCGAATACAGTGGGAAAGGGTCCGTTTTTTTCGCGTTCGGTAATTATGCTCTCCACTGCACCTTCTCCTACGCCTTTAATGGCGGCCATGCCAAAGCGTATGTTGCCTTCGCGGTTTACAGCAAAGGCTGCCTTACTTTCGTTCACATCAGGCACTAACACCTGAGCCCCCATGCGGCGGCATTCTTCCATGAGTTTCGATACCTCGGTAATGTTAGTAAGGTTTCGGCTCAGGGTAGCTGCCATAAATTCTGCAGGAAAGTGCGCTTTCAAATATCCGGTCTGATAAGCAATATAGGCATAGCATACCGAATGCGACTTGTTAAAGGCATAACTGGCAAAGGCTACCCAGTCTTTCCATATTTTATCGATGAGTTCCGTGGCATTTTTATTTTCGGCTTTGCATCCTTCCATAAATTCAGGGTTTTGCAAACATCCTTCGGCAAATTTAAGTTTCAACTCTTCCATCATAGCCAGGTTTTTCTTACCCATGGCTTTACGCAAGGTATCAGATTGTCCGCGGGAAAATCCTCCAAGTACCCTGGCCAGCAACATTACCTGTTCCTGAAATACTGTAATACCATAACTTTCTTCGAGGTATTGTTTCATCAGTGGGTGGTCGTATTCCACTTTTTGCCGTCCGTGTTTTCGGTCGATAAAGTCGGGGATGTATTCCATGGGGCCTGGCCGGAAAAGAGCATTCATGGCAACCAGGTCCTCGAAACGGTTGGGTTTGAGAGCCCGAAGGTGTTTTTTCATTCCGGGCGATTCGAACTGAAAGATGGCCGTGGTCTCGCCCTTCGAAAACAAATCAAACGTAAGGGCATCGTCGCTTGGAATTTTGTCGATGTCGATGTCGATACCTTTCGATTGCTTAATATTGATAAGCGCTTCCTTAATAATCGACAAGGTTTTAAGCCCTAAAAAGTCCATCTTTAGCAAACCAATCGATTCAACAAAGCGACCATCATATTGCGTAGTAAGCAAGGTTTCATCCTTGGTAGGCATAAGAGGAATGTGGTTGTCGAGCGGGTCTTTGCCAATTAAGATCCCGCAAGGATGCACTCCTGTTTGCCTCACCGAACCTTCAAGTGTACAGGCATATTCCAGTGTTTCAAGTTCTATCTGGTTTCTTGTAGATCGTGCTTTTTGTATTTCGGTGGCCACAAACAGCTGCACATCGAGGGTGAGTGCATCACCATTGTTTTCATCACTTCTGGTTTTTTTCCGGGTCAGCAGCAACTGATCGATGGCTTTTTCCAGGCTGCCGTTTTTCTTTTCCAGCTCGAGCACTTTCTGGTAGGCTCTTTTTAATTTTCCATTTTCCGGAAATTCTTTGGTAATCCGGTTGGCTTCGTCGAGCGGAAGTTTCAATACCCTTGCCACATCTTTAATAGCCATTTTAGCAGCCATGGTCCCAAAGGTGCATATGTGTGCCACCCGGTCGCGGCCATATTTTTCAGTCACATAATCGAGTACGAGCTGACGGCCGTCGTCGTCGAAGTCGATGTCCACGTCAGGCATAGAAATACGATCCGGGTTCAGAAACCTCTCAAAAAGCAGATTATGCTGAATAGGATCGATGTTGGTAATGCCCAGGCAATAAGATACTGCAGCCCCGGCAGCCGAACCCCTTCCGGGACCAACCAGTACGCCCATTTTCCGTGCTTCGGCAATAAAATCCTGGGTAATGAGAAAGTAGCCCGGAAAACCCATCTGCTTGATAGTGTTCAGTTCAAACTCGATGCGTTCCATTTTTGCGCCTTCAAGGCTATCGCCATAACGGTTACTGGCACCAATACGGGTAAGGTGGGCGAGGTAGTCCGATTCGAGTTTGATGCGCAACACCTCTTCGTAAGTCCCCAGTTTATCAAATCGTTCAAACTCGGTTTTAAGGTCGGCCTCGCTGTATTTCTGGCGATAGATTTCCATGGTGCCAAATTCTTCCGGTATCGGAAATTCGGGCATAATGGGGTTGGCATCGAGTTCATAGAACTCAACTTTTTGGGCAAGCTCCTGGGTCCGTAGCAACACTTGCGGCATGTCGGCCCAGAGGGGATACATTTCATCGGTGGTTTTAAACCATTCCTGACGGGTATACCGCATGCGGTTTGGATCGTCTACATCTTTTCCGGTATTCAGACAGATCAACAGATCATGGGCTGCTGCATCTTCTTCGTTTAAAAAGTGCACATCGTTGGTGGCAATCAGCCCTATTTCGTATTTCTTTGCCAGCTTGATGTATTCGGCAGCCACATATTTCTGGTTATCGACAATTTCTGCTTTCAGTTGCGGATCGGTTGTCGGGTGGCGCTGCACTTCGAGATAGAAATCTTCACCAAATACTTCTTTGTACCATAAGATTGCTTTTTCGGCTGCTTCGGGTCCCTGGTTGAGAAGAATCCGTGACACTTCGCCACCCAGGCATGCCGAAGATACAATGAGTCCTTCGCTGTGCTTTTGCAACGAAGGCTTGTCGATACGGGGTTTGTAATACATTCCCTGGGTATTGGCCAGAGAAACCAGTTTTAGCAGATTGCGATATCCTTTTTCATTTTTAGCCAGCAAAATGACATGAAAATTCGATTTGTCTTTCTGCAACATATCGTCAACAAGATAGGCCTCGCACCCGATTATGGGTTTGATACCCGCTTTTTTACAGGCCACATGAAACTCTTTGGCGCCAAACATGTTTCCATGGTCGGTAAGGGCCAACGCATCCATGGCGCATTCTTTGGCTTTGCTTACCAGCGAAGCTATGTCGGCAGCACCATCGAGAATGGAATATTGCGAATGCACATGCAGGTGAACAAATTTTTTGGTGCCCTCGAAACTGGGGATAGGCTCAGACTCCGAACTGGTAATTTTTCTTGGTTCGGAGGTCAGGGTTTCAGTCATGAAATTCGACTCGATCGCAATGTCGAAGGGCGGAATGGGCTGTGGGTTGTTTGAAAGGAACTGTTGGTAAAAATCGGCCGACAGTTTTAAACGCTGCACTGAAATGATGTTCAGTCTTACTAATTCCAGAAAACAACGTGCAGTGGCTGCCACATCGGCCATGGCATTGTGGGCTTCGTCGAAACCTTCGTCAAACAATTTCTGATGGAGTTCGCCCAGGTTGGGCCATTTGAATTTACCACCCCTTCCGCCGGGCAAAGCACAAAAGTCGGTGCTTTCGTCTTTTGTATCCACCGAAGTCAGTTTATGCAGCGGGGTTACTATGTTTTTGCGTAAAAATTCAGCACCGACAATGCTGAGGTCAAATTCTACGTTATGGCCTATTACAAATTCGGTCTTTTCGAGTATAGCATTGAATTCTTCGAGCACCCAAGCCAGTTCAAGTCCGTCGCGCAAAGCCTTTTCGGTGGTAATGCCATGCACTTTTGCTGCCTGAAAAGGTATTTGATAACCTTCGGGTTTTACAATGTAACTTTTTGCTTCGACGAGCGCACCGGTTTTGTCGTGCAATTGCCAGGCAATTTGTACCATGCGGGGCCAGTTGTCGGAATCGGTCAGGGGAGCTTTGTAGTCGCGGGGCAGACCGGTGGTTTCGGTATCGAAAATCAGGAACATGCGAGCGGGGATTTAAAAGAGCTTTGAATCCCAAAAATACAACATGCCTGCCGATTCGCCTGTGTGTTGTTGATAACTATGGAAAAGTAACAAAAAAAACACCCGAAAATCTTTTCTATCTACAAGATTTATCGGATGCTTTTCAGGCGCTAAAAGCGCTAAAGGTCTATTGTTTGGGTTCGCCAAGCAGAACCTGTTCAATCTGCTGACGGAACATTTCTTTTGTTTGCTCCGGAGTTTGTGCAATGCCCGACGACATCGAAGGGTTGGCATCGAGTGGCATAAACAAAAAGGTAGGTATGCTTTGTATACCAAACACAGAAGCCAATTCACGTTCCTGGTCTACATTTACCTTATAAATTATAATACGGCCGGCATATTCTGCAGCCAGCTCGTCGAGTATAGGCGATGTCATTTTACAGGGGCGGCACCAGTCGGCATAAAAATCAATCAGGCCGGGTTTTTTCCCTTTGTAAACCCAATCTTCCGGATTTGTTTCATAATCCATTACCTGTTCCAGAAACAGAGCCTTGGTAAGGTACACAGGCTTGCCTTCTGAGTTTTCGTTCTTTTGTGCCAGGCTATCTGTTTTCGATTCGGCAGTTTTCTTTCCATCGCTGCTGGTGCAGGAGAGTGTAGCCATAGAGGCTATCAACAAGGCTAAAAAAAGTGTTCTCATTTCGAAGTATTTAATCGTGTTGTGTTTTCTGTTTAATACGCAATATTTTCTTTTGTTATAGTTACTAAACGCAAAAGACAAAAAATAGTTTTGTTTAATATGTATATATCTACAATATTACATATAATATGCCAAACATCAAACCAAACTCTGAAATGACAAAATGTCGGAGGGATTTACTTGCAACTCTCGCTAACTAAGTTATTAGAGTGTCTTAAGGACAAGACGGAGATTGTCAGCTTTCGAAACGAGTTTTGCAAAATCGTATAATTCGTGGATACGTTCCTTGGGATATTCTCCTTTTTTAAGTTCGAAATAGCGGGTATACATAAGTTTGTTTCCCTGCTGCTCAATTTTATAATGGTACGAAGCAAAATCTGTTTCAAGCGTTTCCGGTTCCGGTAAACTTGAAATTCCAAATGATTCTGGCAGATTATACACAATGGTGTCTACCTCAGAGTAAGATCGCCTGATCGATATATCCGAGATTCTTTTACCAGGGTTTCCGGGCAATTTACCGATTTGGTTCATGAAATTAGGTGTTAAAAACACATTGCTGCCCATAGGAACAGCCAGTCTTCCTATTTCCAGACTTATTTGTTCTATTCCTTTTGGCTTATTCTGCTCTAAAACTTCATAGGAATGGCTTTTTAGAAAGGCTTTTGGAAGGCCGATTTTGTCAAGAATCGACTTTTCGCGGTCAGTCTTATCAAGGTGCAAAGCATCAAAAACCTCTTCTAACAAAGCTCCTTCGTAAACCGAATGAATGTTTGCCGAAGCATCGCCGTTTTCAAAGACATCGACAAGGGTTCGGGTGGTTTTTCGGTTTTCTGATGCTGAATAGGCAGGTGTACGCACCAGGTGGCCTCCATTTTCATTCACTACCAACACATCCCTGTCGTCGGTAAATGACCCCATAAACCCACAGGGGGCATCCATGCTCGTACATTCGAGCCAGAGCGTATCTTTATCAAGGGGTACACATAAAAATGCATGGTTAAATTGGCTATAAGGAAAATCCGATAACACAGGACGACTTTCGGAACCGGCACCTACAACTGTGTAAAATGAGTTAATACCAGTAGCCTTAAGCAAGGCCATGGTATAATTGGTAAGGGCTTTGCAATCGCCATATTTTACCCGGTCGACAAAATCCGCTTCAAAAGGTTGAAAACCACCAATTCCGAGCTGCACGCTTACATAACGGGTGTTATCTTGTACGTATTTATAGATCAGCTTAATTTTATCGAGTGTATTATCTGAGTCGCTTACCAGTTGCAAAATTTTACTTTTGGTTTCTATAGGAAGAATGTCTCTTCCCTCATTGAGATTCATCAACCATTTTCCAAGATCAGACCATGAAGAGGAGTTTCCGTAGTAACCATCGTAAAAGAACTCTTCGGGAGCTACAATCACCATTGGAAAAAAACCATAGGGTTTTGCAAAGATCTCTGATTCGATTGCCGGGAGTTTGGAGACCTGCCATTTCTGAATGAGCGTATCATCAAAACTTTCCTTCACAAGGAGGTTCATCGGATCGATTTGTTTAACCCGTACTTTCATTTCAGGGTTTACTTGCAGCTCGAATTGCGCATTTTCGACCGAAACAAACTCATTATGCATATAAGGATTCCATGTGGGTAAGTTGATATAGCCTTTTAATTGCATTATGAATTTATATTCTATTGTAAAGGGATATTCCGATGCTGCAGGTGTATATACTTTAACTCTTGAATCGGAGTAAATGGTTCCTTGAGGGATGGCACTAACGTCAAAGAATCCAGAGGTTCCAATTTGTTTAATTAGTTCCCCTGAGGCATTGTACATCGCCGCAGAAATGGATTTAATCTTTCTTTGATCGTCATAATATTCTCGAAAATAGGAATCGGACAGCCCATTTTTATTGAGGATAGTGATTGCATAGCTGATATGTACCGCAGCATCCGATTCTGAATTAACTACCAGTGTTTGATTAAAATACCTTATGACGGACTGAGCATTTATTTTCAATTCTCTTGGAATAGAATCGGCATTAAATCTGTTTTTTTCGGCTGCGGTTAAAATGGTTCCGTTAGTGCAGAGAAATAGAATAAGGGAGTAGAGGAATGCTTTCATGTTTAGGACTTAATAATAATTAAAGGTTCGGACAATTTTTTAATTGCCTGACTGAAAAATTCGCGTAATTGTTCGTATTCAGTGACATAAAATACCTCTTTGTTGATGTCCATTTTCATGATCACTGAAACCTTGTTTGCGGAAGAATTTACCACATAGGTCAAAGCCACAGAATTGTCGGGAAGACCCATTTTGATTGGCGATGGCAATTGCTCTACCTTATACCCTTCAGGCAGAATAATGTTTAAGGTATAAGAAGTGCTTTTAGGTACCGTAAAATCTACCGGGTAAGTTCTTTTTTCCAGCACAAAAGGGCTTTCTGTTATTTGCAGGTGAAGGAGCGGGTTTAAATAAATTTTATTGTCGAGTTCGTAGGCATAATTTTCTAAGCTTAATTCACATTTTTCAATGATAGGTTTGTCAATCGAATCGATGTTTGCGATCGAATAGTTTAAGATTTCGAGTCCGGAATGTTTTTCCTCGCGACTTTCTACAAAGGCTTCTTCACTGTTAAAAGTTTTGTAATCCAGACGAGTATCATAGGCTGCATAATCTTCATGTTTAGCAGTAAAAGTTCCGCTTAAACTGAGGTCGTCATTTAATTGAAGTATGAGCATTTCAGTTTTCTTTTCTTTGCCTTGTGGCTTCAGATAAACTGCTATGGCGATATCCTTTTTAATAATTTGTGCAAGACCATTTAAACAACGATAGGGAAGCATGCCCAGCGGTAACTCTTGTTCTGTAGCATCCAGAAAATATTCTTTTTCCCCAACCTTGGTGTAGGCTATCACATAATTTAACCTACTAGGGCTGGGGTATTGGGCAGACAAGATTGAATTGTCTCGAGTACTAAGCACAACCGGGTAGGCTTCATAATCGAGTTTTTTTAATAAGTTCACCAGTAAAAGATTTATATCGGCACTGTTGCCAGCGCCATCTCGCAGAATTGTGCCGAGGCTAACGTTTGTGGAGGTATAGAGCCTTTCTCTCTCATTCCACCTAACTCTTTTTTTGATTGCGTCATGGGCTGCCCTAATTTTTTGAGCGTCAGTGGTGTATTTTTCATTAATCTCTTGGGCAATATCGTTTAAATAACCGGCCATTTTTAGGTGACCACCGAACCACTCCGATTCATCCAAACGTCTTGCCACCGCATTCCAGTCAGTGGCGAAGTCTTTATAAAGAAAACCCGGAATGGCTATCCGTTCGAGATCAATATCGAATTTTGTAATGTAATTTTCATATGAGTTGATATAGGGCTCAGGTTTAAAAGCAGGTATATCCTGACCTACCCATCGAGTATTAGAAATATTACTCAGAGGTGCATAACCGGTAAAGCGCTTCTGAAAATAGACATAATCTGCCTGGGGTAAAATCAACTCACTCCACACAACGGGTATTTCTCGCTGAAAACCCCATTCTGTCGGAGGAAATAGATGTCGGAACTCGATTTCAAACACCGAACCCACTTTTACGTTGGGCATAGCCACCCGGAGATTATAATAATCCTCGTAAACACGCACACGAAAAATGGATTCATTATTAAGCTTTGTTTCCTCTATTTCGCCGTTGACGAGATTGTATGTTTTGCCTCTTATGTCCGTTTTTTCAAATCCAGGATAAGCACCATTAGCCACATATAAGCCTTCTTTTTTTAATATTTTTATACGCACGATGCGGGTAAACATATAGTCCTGAGGGTTAAAGACCCCGTAATCGCACAATACCACGGCAGCGGCTGAGGAGTCTTTATCATAAACAGTCATTGTCAATTCTTCCTGGCTCACAGAACCGAATTTTATCGGTGGTTTTGCCAACAAATTCATTGAGAGAAAGAGCGCGCCTAATAAAAAGGGAATAGAAGCTTTTTTCATTGGATATGCTTTTAAGAAATTATTTTTTCTGGCGAATTTATTTTAACTGTTTTCTTTAATGGCCTTTACTCCAAATGCAATGGGTAGAATCTGATTCAGGAGTTAAAACAATTACTTGATACAATAATTCAGCGACTACTTACACCTATTCTTGTTTGTAAAGACTTAAGGCCATAAATATATATTCTCTTCGTTAAATAGCAAATCGTCCGGTATTTTTCTCATAGTAGATTTTCAGATAAAAATTCCGAACAATAGGAATAACGCCAGAAATTATTTCTTACCAACCTTAAAATGCTGATAATTTATATTTAAACCAAATAAACATAAGGTCGGTTACTGTATTGAAATCACTATTATCCGGTAAATTGTCAAAAATGATGAAATGTTTTATAATGTTAGAAATAAATTTTTTTGTTTTATTCTGATGCCCCTGGGTTACTCACTCCGTTCGTGAAAACGCTGCGCTAAGTAAAGCCAGGGGTAATTGATGTCGCACTAATTAAGGGCTTTAGCCCAACTGTCGAAATTTTTACCGAACAACTGTATATTGAAATAAAAAAATAGGATGTAAACCTTTGAAATAAAATTTTGATTTGTACCTTTGCTGCCCGTTTTATCCCGCATGGATTTATGCATTAAATCGAGCGGGACAACGTAGGTTGTTTCACTTAAAGTTTTTATTTATGCCCGCAAAAATTCGTTTAGCACGACACGGCCGTAAAGCACGGCCAATCTACCACATTGTGGTAGCAGATAGCAGGGCGCCACGAGATGGTAAATTCATCGAGAGATTAGGTACTTACAATCCTAATACTCATCCTGCTACAATTGATCTGGAGTTTGATAAAGCTCTCGATTGGTTGCAAAAGGGCGCTCAACCTACCGACACAGTAAAGTCTTTGCTGTCCAGAAAAGGTGTGATGATGAAAAAACACCTGCTCGACGGAGCCAGAAAAGGTGCTTTCTCAGTAGAAGAAGCTGAAACACGCTTCGAAACCTGGATGAAAGACAAAGAAAGCAAACTGCTTAAGGTAGTTGAAATGGCATCGAAAGACAAAGATGCAGCTGCAAAAGCTGCACTGCAACGCGAAGCCAAAGTAAACGAAGAAAGACTTGCAGAAATCGCCAAAAGAAAGGCTGATGCTTTAGCTGCGAGTAAACCTGCTGCCGAGGAAGCAGAATCCGAAGTGGAAGAAGCTCCTGTGGCAGAAGCAATTGTTGAGGAAACCCCAGTTGATGAGGCTCCTGCAGCAGAAGCTGAGAACAAGGAAGAATAGACCCTTCGGGGTTTCCCTATGATCAATCTGAACGATTGCATCGGCATCGGGCAGTTTACCCGCCCGCACAGCTACAAGGGACAGCTTAAGCTTAAGTTGAATAACATTCGCTTCGACGAAATTACTGAAATGGAATGGGCCTATGTCGTACTCGACGGACTGCCTGTTCCATTTTTTATTGAAGAGTTTACCGAATTTTCGCCCGATACGCTGGTGGTAAAATTAAAGGGAGTAGTGAGCGAAACCCAGGCCCGGGAGCTCTGCCCGGCACAGGTTTTTATTGATAATGCCGTTGTTCAGGCAACACCAAGCCCCCAATTCGAACCCACTCACCTGAAGGCTTATCGTGTGGTCGACATTGAATTTGGCTACCTTGGTCTGCTTGAACAGATTATCGAGCATAGCCTAAACCCTTTGATGCAGATTTTCAATGGTTCGACTGAAATCCTAATTCCTTTTCACGACAAATTTTTACTAGGCATAGATCATAGCAAGAAAGAATTGCTGGTAAAATGTCCCGAGGGTCTGATCGACCTGAATAATTAATATCCATCTCCCATTTTTTTCGTATCTTATACTGACTTAGAAGTAAAGTACTTCTGAAAGCTGTATTTCTCTTTCATTCCCTTACACGAACATTTAAAATATTTTGACGAACAAATAAAAAGTGTTGACGAAAGCAACATTTTAAACTTTGTCACGTAAAGAGGTATTACAAACTACTAACCAACTGGCTGCTTCGGCAGCCTTTATATCCGAAAAGGTAACCACCCGTTCAACAAACCCTGAAAAGTGGGTTGAACGATGCCTTAGAGATTTTGTAATATCAATAGCCGGCGTGTGAAAACCACAAAACTACTAACTTCTTTTTCACTCCTGTTGCTTGGAGTAGTTCCGATCAAAGCGCAATGCGACCTGATTACCGTCAATGGTAGCACTCAGATACCAAGCGGCGTATGCGCTCCTGTCAATTTCGCAATGGAGGCACATTACGAGTTTCTGTTTCCGGTTGATCCGGCCCTGGTTCAGATTCTTTACCGCTGGAACGATGTAGCCAACACCGAAACCCTTGTGCCAGGCAATTGGAATGCTGCTAACGACTCCATTTGGGCAGTTGCCAGTCATGTATACCTTCCCGACATAGAATGTTCGAAAACTGCAGAAGCCATTCTGGTATACGATGGTGTACCTTGTATCAGCAGTGGTTATCAGAGCCAGATTTTTGCCACCTGGGGTACCGACGAAGAAAACAGTGGTGTGTTGCAAATTGAGCCGGTGGTGCATTATATATGCGAAGGGGTGGATGTGGTGGATTTCACTTTCGAAGATAATTCAACTTTTAATTGCAACATAAGCATTGAACAGGATAGACCCAACCGGCTCGATCGTTGGGTTCAGTTTCACTATAACACCTATACTCAGGCAGGCGATCGCATACCCAATGTCACTGTGCGCGATAACGGCGGGGTAGTGCATACGATGACCGATGCAGCCGGCAACTTTTCGGGCAGCCTCGATGGCCCCATTGTACGGATACCCTATCCTGCCGATGGCCCGAATCAAACTTCGTATCCGATCAGTGCACCGGCTGGCGGTGTGGCAGGTGATATTTTTGAAATTACCCTGCGGAACTGGAATGTATGCAATCCTTACGACAATACCCCTAACAATGGCATTCCACCTGCCGACCCGGTTAATGGCGATAACCCACCCATTCTAACCACCGCACGCATCGAAATCATAGCTCCCACTCCAGTTACTGTGCCTGCTTTGTTTGAATTTTGTACCGGCGATGTACCTGTGCTTACCGCCAATGCAGGGGCTGCCGAGATACGCTGGTACCGGGATGCCACTCTGGATACACTTTTATTTATAGGTCCAAATTATTACCCCAGTGCAGCTCCCTTTTACCTCGACTACGACGTGCCGGGGACTTATTCGTTTTATGTCACCACCTTTCAAGGCTTTTGCGAGAGTGCACCTACACGGGTCGATTTAAATATCTATCAATCACCCAACCCTGCTTTTGCAGGAAACGACCAGACCATCTGTGCCGATACAGTAACATTAAGAGCCAACGGCAGTGCAGTAGGAACAACTGTATGGACCACAACTGGCGGGGCTACTATCCTTTCGCCTTCCGATTCGGTAACAGCTGTCGCCAACCTCGACTTCGGTGCCAACCTCTTTGCATGGACCATCAGCAATGGGCCCTGTGCTACCAGCGATTATGTAACAATATTCAGTGACCGCCAACCCGATTCTGCCCAGGCAGGTCCCGATCAGCAGCTATGTGATATAAATGCATTGCCACTTTCTGCTACTCCACCAAACTTTATGGGCAGTGGAATTTGGAATGTGGTTTTGGGCAATGGCTTCTTTGCCGATAGCTCATTACCCGGCACAACTATTTCTGGGCTTGCCCATACCACCAACATTTTGGTGTGGAGGGTCTCGAGCCGCTATGGTGTTTGCCCAATAACGTACGATTCGGTGCAGCTTACAGCCGATTTTTCTGCTGGAGTCGCCTTAGCCGGACCAGATCGATTGTTCTGCGAAATATCCGCTACACCGCTGACCGGGAATGTCCCTGTCAATAATGGTATTGGATATTGGCGTATGATCTCAGGTTCGGGTATTATTGCCGATACTTCTAGTGCTACTACTTTTATTAATGGATTTGGATATGGCACTAACAGTGTTAGCTGGAACCTGGCGAGCAAGCTGGGTATTTGCCCGCGAAGCACCGACACCCTGCTGATTGTGCGTGACCAGACTCCCGGACCTGCCATTGCCGGACCGGACAAAGCCTTTTGTTTCGTTACCCAGGATAGTTTACTAGGAAATACCCCCTTATTGGGCAGCGGTAGCTGGAATGTATTGATTAACCCGTCAGGCATTCCGCCTGCTTTTTCGCCCAATAACATCACACCCCATACACTTTTCTCGGTATCGCCGGGCAACGAAGGTTTTTATCAGCTCGAGTGGCGCCTGCAGAATGGTTCCTGTATGACCCGCGACACAGTGAACATCGATTTTGGTGTACCGGTACCACAGGCATTGGCCGGGAACGATACAGTAGCCTGCGGATACGATTATCAGCTTCATGGAAACAACATTGTACAGGGTTTGGGAACCTGGTCGGTACTGATTGGACCGGGAGCTGTTACCTTTACTGCCGACAACCACCAGCACGATGCGATGGCCACTTTTATTCCGGGTTTCGAAGGACTGTATCAATTCGAGTGGAGGCTATCCAGTGGTTCCTGTCCGCCTACGGCCGATACCGTAAACATCGAAATAACCCTTGCCCCGCTGGCTCCTGTATTGGGCACTTTACAATCTTGTGGTCCCGATAGTTTTGCTATCAGCATTCCTTCCGGAAATCCTCGAAACAAAGTATTCTGGTATGCCAACCTCACCGATTCGATAGCTTTCTTTTCGGGCAATCCTTATTCAACAGGAATGGTAAGCAACTCTGTGACCTATTATATAAAACTGCGCGATACTATTTCTACCTGCGAAAGCCAGCGTGTACCTCAACCGATAATCATTGACCTGGTTCCCGATGCTCCCCTACTTACAGGCGATACCTTGTGCGAACCCGGTTTAGCCACATTTTCTGCCATTCCTGTAACACCTGCCAACAGGGTTCTTTGGTACGATAATATGTCAGGTAGTGCATTGGATACTGCAAATTTTCTGGTGGTGAACCCACTCGCTGCCAGCAGGTATTATTACGCCAGGGGGCTGAATACCCTTACCGGATGCATCAGTGAGGCCGACTCGGTGCTGGGTGTCGTGCACCCGGTTATTCCGGCTCCTGTGGTGACACCAGATTCTGCCTGTGGTAGTGCTGTTTTTGTTCTTGGCGCCGGTAAGACCTTTGCAGGGAACAGTTTGTTTTGGTATAATTCCGATACCAACCTGGTAGCCATTGGCGATTCGATGACCACCACACTGATTACAACCAGCACTGATTTTTTTGTTGCCGAATACAATCCGCTTACCCAATGTCTAAGCGATTTATCCAGGATGCCCATTGTTATACATCCTGTCCCAATGCTCCCAATCATTAATGATACTTCAAGTTGCGGGCCCTCCCAGTTTGTTTTGAAAGCTAAAGGAAATCCGGTACCCGGAACCTTCCGCTGGTACGACGATCCATTGGCAGGCAACCTGCTGGCAGAGGATGACAGCCTCATAACGCCTTATCTGATTTCGAACCGCACTTATTGGGTGTCTGGCATCAATACCTTTACCGGTTGCGAAGGCCCTCGCGAACAAGTGGATGTTGCCATTTTCCCTAACCCGGCTATCATCGATATACTGGGGCCTACCTTGGTACTTAAAGACCAATCGAATGTGGTGTTTTTTGTCATCAACGGACAACCGGGTTCGAGCTATACATGGGATATTCCGGCCGGTATTGTGGTAGAATCGAACATGAATGATTTCGTCAGGTTGGCTTTTCCGCAAACCGGAAGTTTTGTGCTTTCTGCCTTTGAAACAACCATCAATGGCTGTGTGGGTATGCCGGTTTATCATAGTATTACGGTAATTGAAGATTCCATTGCGGTAGATATTGGCGATGTGGACCAAATTGCCTGTACCGCTGAGATGTTTGAAATAAAACCCTGGTTGTTTGGAGGCACACCACCTTATATCTACAACTGGACTGGCGACACACAGTACCTCTCTTCAGTAAACACCTTATTTACTCAGTTCGATCCTCCGGGAACAGGTCAGTTCAGGCTTTACCTCGAAGTGATTGATGTGAACCTGAAAGTGGCCCGCGATTCGGTTGTGATTACCGTGCATGAGTCGCCGGTAACCTCCATTATCAATACCGATTTTCTTACTTGTGTGGGCGATCAATACCAGATACTCACGCAATCGTCGGGCACAGAACCTTTCACACACCTGTGGACAGGGCCTATTCACCGGCTCGACAATTATGCCATTGCCCAGCCAGTGTACGTTCCTTACCGCGCCGATACCACCACTTTCTATTATTTACTTAGCGATGCCATGGGTTGCAGAGCTTATGACAGCATACAGATTGTCTCCGACGAAGCTATTGCGGCTTTTAATGTATTAACTCCTCCTGGCTGCAGTCCGCTAGCTGTGCAGTTCGAAAACACCTCGTTGAATGCCTTAAATTACCTTTGGAACTTTAGTGGCGAAGGTAGTTCTACAGCCATCAATCCAACCTTCACCTTTGTAAACACCACACCCGAGATTAATTACCTCGAAGTGAGTCTCCGGGCTACCAGTCCGCTAGGGTGCACCGATGAGGCAAAAAACTATGTAATGGTTTGGCCCAACCCAAGTGCCGACCTTACTGCCCTGCCGGAGACCAGTTGTAACCCGGCCCGCAGCATGTTGGTGTCGACACCGGGCAACCGCTATTATCATTGGAGTTTTGGCGATGGGGGCACAGATACCACCACTTCCGATTTCAATGTATTTCATACCTGGTACAATTCCTCCTTTAACGACAGGCAATATCTGGCCAGGGTAATTACCGAATCGCCATTAGGATGTTTTGATACAGCTCAGGTTCAGATTACTGTTTTTGCAACCCCAGAGGCCAGTTTTACAGTGACTCCGGAAGAAAACACCTTTCCAGACAATAGTTTCGAATTGAATAATACCACAGCCGGAAATTGGACCTACCACTGGGATTTTGATAACGGCACCAGCTCTGACCTGCAGCAACCCGGAGAGATCGTGTATTCAGAGCAGGGCTATTATAGCATCCGACTTACCGTATCTGGCAATAGTTGTCGCGATAGTGTAACGCACAATGTACGCCTGATGCCGGCTCCACCAGTGGCCGAATTCAAAGGTGCCGACGATGGCTGCATGCCGCATACGGTGACCCTCATCAACAATTCTCAATATGCCCATTCTTACTATTGGGAGTTTGGAGATGGAAGTGTTTCTACTGCCAAGGACCCGACATATACCTATTACGAACCGGGCATTTATAAAATAAGGCTTAGGGTAGCTGGTCCGGGAGGTGTGTCGGAGTTCAGCGATACTACACGTGTATTTATTCTTCCCCATTCCTTTTTCGACCTGGCGCCACGCTATGTGTATGTAAACGATGAGCCGGTGCATTATTTCAACCTTTCCGACCATGCCGATATCATTGAATGGGATTTTGGCGACGGAAACAAATCGACCGAACAGAGCCCAAAACATATTTACATGCAAGAGGGTGTTTACAATGTCACCTTAAAAGTATGGACCGTAAATGGATGTTTCGACCTGTATGTTATGGAAAATGCCGTGTTGGTAGAACCCTCAGGTATTATTGAATTTCCGAACGCTTTCCGCCCAAATTCGAACATCGAAGAGAACAGGGTATTTAAACCCGGAGTCATAGACCATGTAGCCAATTATCACCTGATGATTTTTAACCGCTGGGGAGAGCTCATTTTCGAGAGTTTCGACCAGGAGACAGGCTGGGATGGTTCTTATGCCGGGAAAATAGCCAAGCAGGATGTGTATGTCTGGAAGGTGATTGGATCCTATTCCGATGGAAAAGGATTTGAGAAAACCGGGAATGTTACCCTCCTATATTAATAAGGTATAAAAACGCATTTCATGAGTCGTTGGCTTCTCATATCAGTTTTGTTGTTCCTCTCAGTCATATGCCTGGGCCAAGACGCTCATTTTAGCATGTTTTACTCCAACCCGCTTTACTTGGCTCCATCCTTTGCTGGCAGCACCGGTAAAAACAGGGTGGCAGCGAGCTACAGAAACCAGTGGCCGGAGGCCAAGCAAGGCTATGTGAGCTATTCCTTTGCTTTCGATCATCATTTCGAAAAGCTTAACAGCGGGGTAGGGATATTGTTGTTTAACGACGTGGCAGGCACAGGAAACCTGAGCACCACCAACATTGGCGTATTGTACAGTTACGATTTTAAAGCCACTCCCTGGATACACATCCGGCCCGGTATGCATTTGATGTACACACAACGAGGGATTGATTTTCTGCGTCTTACCTGGCGCGATCAGATGTCGGCTGTGGGCAATGCTCCTTCTACCGCCGAACCTCCTGCCTATGACAATGTGGGGGACATCGATTTTTCTGCTTCGCTCATGAGCTATGGCGACAAATTTTGGGCTGGTTTGAGTTTCGACCACTTGCTGATGCCCAACCAAAGCCTTTATTATAATGAATACCAGCAGGGCAATCTGGCACGAATACCCATCAAGTGGCAGGTATTTGGCGGCACGAAGCATGTGGTGGGACAAACCCTGCTCCGGCCCACACCCACGGTAATGCAGTTAGCCTTTTTGTATAAAAAGCAGGCCGATTTCAGTCAGCTCGACCTGGGATTTTATTACCATTACGATCCACTGGTATTAGGTCTCTGGTATCGGGGGATTCCCCTTGTGAGCCAAAACCATAAGAACGATGCAGTTATTCTGCTGGCCGGCATCAAAACCAATTCGTTCAACATTGGCTACAGTTACGATTTTACCGTATCGAAACTCATCACTTCCAGTGGTGGCAGCCATGAGGTGAGCATTTCCTACACATTCAGCAAACCGGACAAAAAACGCCGTCCGAAAAAAATGGTGCCCTGCCCGGAGTTTTAGAGAACAAAGAGTTTCTGGTTTTTTAGGCGTATTTCAACTATTTCAGACAATGTGTTATATAAGATTAATAATCGAGTTATTGAATGGATTTTCTTTTTAATGACCTGGCTGAGTGATATATCCTTAAAACGTCAACTTGCAATTCATTTTTAATCGCATAGATTATTCTATAGTTCCCCTCAATTAATTCTCTAATTTTTATTTCGTTAAACTCAGGAACTATTCTTCCAATAAATGGATTTATTCTAATTTCCTGCGCGTGATGATAAATCTTAAAAGTGGTAATTGAAGCGTATCTTATGGAATCTTGTGCGATATAATCAAATATCTCTTTTAAATCATTTGTTGCGATTTCAGTCCAAACTATTTTGACCATTTATCAATCATTGATTTAACGACTTCGTTCGAAAATACCTTGCCTTCATCGGATTGTTTCATACCTTCCTCAACTTTTTCTATAAAGATCAACTGGTCAATTAGTTCATCAATTGTAAAAGATTCTGGCAACCTGTTTATGGTTTTATTTACTTTTTCCTTTGTAAGCATAGCATCTATTTTTTGTAAAGTTAAAAAAATTAGCACAATATAAATTGGAATGATACTTGATTTCCTTCTTGTGCATGCGGCGTGATTAGGGAGATTCGTTTAATTGTAATCATCAAGCAGCCATGAAATAGTCATCAGCAAACTCAAGGTCAACTGGCTTATATTTGCTTTTGGGGTTCGTTGATTTAAATTAGGCTATTTTGATACCGTATTTCTGAATCTCTCCAAGAAAATCAGCCTCATCAAAATCTCTTTCGATCAAGACAGGTTCAATTCTGTCGTCAATCTGCCTTCTCAATTTCCATAATAGTGGATTTACGGAAAAATAATCACCCTCAACGTGATCTACAATTACGGCAACATCAATATCACTATCTTCTCTGTTAGTGCCTTTTGCATAGGAACCAAAGAGATATATGTTTTCAAAATGAAAATGATCTTTCAACAAAAGCCTATAAGCAATGACTTTATCTATAGCCTCTCTTTTATCCATTTTTGAATTTCCTTAGTATTATGAATCATTTCAAGGCATTTTGCATCAGTAAGACTTTTTAGTAACCGATCTTTATGGGATGGATATCGAGCCTCAATATTCAGTGGTTCTATTTGGTCAATGAATTCTTTTTGAAATTAAGAAAATTCCTTATAAAAATTGCCTTGTTTTGCAAGGTAAGATAGACTATGAGAATATGGAGCAGTTTCTGATTTAAGTTTTGTAAAAAGCGCTTTAAATGCTTTCTCAATTGATTGGTGGCACATAAAACCAACATAGAGATATCTTTTGCTCCTAAGCATTGCCTCTGAGGTCTCAAGATCATAGTCCGACAAATCAATCAAATATTTTATCTTACTATCCATGAATTCAATTTCTTACAAAGTTAAAACAAAGCTTTGATATTCGCAGGCTGCAGTTTACAATTAGAAAAACTAATATGATTAGCCTCGATTATGCCAGTTATAAGCTTATTATTATATCCTGCCCACGCTCACCCCTCCTTCCCCTAAAGGGGATGACCCCCGCACTGCTCCTAGTAGGGAAATAAAAAGTGCTTGTTTGCAAAAAAAAGAATAAATGCTTGATATTACTTTATAATACAGGCTTTATTTATCTTACTGGTATGAGAATGCCTATTCATAAACTAATTATACTTAGCGAAATTCTTTTGGGCAGTCATAAGTTATCTGCCTGACAGTTGTGGTTTATTCGTGAGACTTAAATTTCATGAGTTCACGAAATGAAATTTTATAGTCGAATCCCGATTTACATCGGAAATAAAAGCGGCTGCGCGGGTTAATACCCCACCTCCTTAGGCGAATAAAATAAAATCCTTTGCAGATACCCCGTCGGCTTGCTGCAGGGAGATTCATTTCCCTCTGATTTCTCTTCCCCCTATTGCTTCAAACTGGACCCCCGCACAATCAGCTCTGTTTTTATCTGTTCCACACGGGTTTCCAAATCCACATCGCTTTGTATGCGTTCGATAAGCATCGAAGCAGCTTTCTGCCCCATCTCGTAGCCTTGTTGTTCGATACTGGTAAGCGGAGGGTCGGTGAGCGTGGCGTACAGGCTGTTGGAGAAACCGGCCACAGCAATATCACCTGGAATGGTATAACCCGAGCGCTTGATGATGCTCATGGCCATCATGGCAGTAAGGTCATTGACAGCAAAAATGCCGTCGATTTTTTTGGGAAGAGATAACAAAAAAGGAACAGCTTTGGATGCTTGTTGGTGGGTGTCGCAGTGCACAATAATTTCTTCGTCTACCTCTATGTTATTATCTTTCAGTGCCTGTACGTAACCATTGCGTCGGTTGCGCCCGATAAGCAGTTCCTGACTGGTAGCCAGGTGGGCAATTCGCCTGCAACCCATTTCAATGAGGTGAGCCACGGTTTTGTAGGCCCCGGTGTAATCGTCCACAATAACCCGGTCGGTATTGGGTATATTGCACACACGGTCGTAAAATACAAGTGGGACATTGCTGCTCTTAATTTCGTAAAAATGTTCGAAGTTGTTGGTGGTTTTCGAAACAGATGCCAGCACACCATCGACCCTCTTAGATAGGAGGGTTTGTACCACCGACTTTTCTTTTTCGTAATCCTCGTTCGATTGGCAAAAGATAACTGTATAGCCAGCTTTATAGGCCACGTCTTCTATGCCACTGATTACGGAACTAAAAAAGTAATGCACAATTTGCGGTATGAGTACACCAATGGTGCGGGTACTCTTGTTGCGCAGGCTCATGGCAATGGCATTGGGCTCGTAATGCAGTTGCTGGGCCAGTTCCTTTACCGCAGTTTTGGTTTTCAAACTAATATCGGGATGGTTTTTCAGGGCTCTTGAAACCGTAGAGGCAGAAATACCTAAACTACGGGCGATATCTTTAATGGTTGTTGACGAATTTTTCATCTGGGTTGGAATTAGGTTTTCTGCACTGTCAAATGCAGAATTCTTTCTAAAATAACGATTTTTTAAATATAAACAGAGCTTATTAAAAAAAATGCAAACGATTGCGGTAACGTTTGCAGCTTTTTTTTCGGGGAAACACTCATCGATTCTTTGACAAACGGTTGAACTCCGATATTTTTAGCCAAATGAAACTGCCATCAAACTTGTTTTGTGAGTCCATAAAATTGTGCAAGCATTACCTAATATTTTTTGCAATATAATACCCATAACTAATTAATGTGAATCAAGGGTTGAGATATGTTGAAAAAAAGTTATATAAATAACTGAAAATCAGCCACTTAATATTGTTTAAGTCCTTGAAAATCAGTATATTAAGGTCAGTTACGAATTGACTTTAATATGATTCTCAAGGACAAGGACGACAAGTTAATAAGAATTTATTTTCTTATCTGTGATAATTTTAAAGAATTGCAATATTACTGTGAGCGGTTTAGTAATAATAAACAGCCAGAGCTTACCGATGAAGAGATTATGACAATTTATCTGTTTGTAATGCAACATGAGGGGCACACTAAGATTAAACATATTCACCGGTTTGCCTCAGAGTATCTAAAAAGCTGGTTTCCAAAGCTTGGGAGTTATCAGGCTTTCAATAATCGGCTCAATCGATTGACCGGGGCATTTAATAGGTTGGTAGAAATAATACTAACAACCAGCATACCAGCGGATTGCATTCTTGAACAGAGTGTGCTGGATTCAATGCCCATTATTACCTGCTCAGGCAAGCGTTCTGGTAAGGTTGCCTCAGAAGTTACTGATAAGGGGTACTGTTCAACCAAGGGCATGTATTACCATGGAATGAAGTTACATATGCTTGGTTTCAGGTGTATTGGCAAATTACCGCATCCAGAAGAAATCCTTTTTACCCCTGCTTCAGTTAATGATATTACGGTCTACAAGCAGGCTTGGTCAACTATTGAAAACAGGACGTTCTTTGGTGATAAGATTTATATGGATCATGACCTGAATCAACAGATGATATTAAAACAGAATTCCGAAATGTATACTCCTGTTAAAGGGGTAAAAGGAATGTCAGATTTAATTAAAATGAGATTAAAAGCTGCCGATGACCTATTCTCAACTGCTGTATCACGAGTAAGGCAACCAATCGAAGCAATTTTTAACTGGCTAATAGAAAAGGTTGACATTCAAAGAGCTAGCAAAGTGAGGTCGACAAAGGGATTATTGATACATGCTTTCGGTAGACTGGCTGCTGCTTTTATAACTTTAAAATTTTAACACTTGATTCGCATAATTATTTAATTATTTAACCATGAGAAGATTTAAACCTATTCGTAAACTACTGCTCGTGTTATGCAGTACGTTTATTGTTATTACTGCCTTTTCTCAAGAGCGGACTATTTCCGGCAATGTTACCGATGGTAATACAGAAGAACCCTTAGCAGGTGCAACTGTTATTATTCAAGGTACAACCACCGGTGTAACTACCGATATGAATGGCAAATTTGAGATTCAAGCAAAAGAAGGCGACTTTCTAGTTATTTCTTTTATTGGGTTTCTTACTGAAAAAATTGCTGTTGGAACAGAATCAACAGTGAATGTAGTGTTAATGCCTGATCTACAGGCACTCGAAGAAGTAACTGTAATTGGTTACGGTACAGTTAAAAAACAAGATCTTACAGGATCTGTTGCTGTAGTGGGTGCAGAAGATTTTAACAAAGGTAACATTACTACACCTGAACAACTTATGGTAGGTAAAACTGCCGGTCTTGTAATTACAACTGGTGGTGGAGCTCCAACAAGCGGTTCAACAATTCGTATTCGCGGAGGCTCATCTCTTAATGCCTCTAACGATCCATTGATTATTGTGGATGGAGTTCCAATTTCAAACAGAGATGCGAATGGTAGTTCGAATATTTTTTCGTTTGTTAACCCAAATGATATTGAAACTTTTACTGTGCTGAAAGATGCATCTGCTACTGCTATTTATGGATCACGTGCTTCAAACGGCGTAATCCTTATCACAACTAAAAAGGGTAAGGAAGGAAGTCCATTAAAAGTGGGTTATTCTGGCAATTTTTCTATCTCACATCCTATTGAGTATCTAGATGTTTATTCAGGTGATGAGCTACGTCAAAGAGCATACGAACATAGAGATATATATGATCCCGCAGTTTTTGACGTGTTAGGAACCGAAAACACTAATTGGCAAGAAGAAATTTTCCGTACGGCATATTCTCAGGATCACAATTTAAACGTTTCTGGTTCATATGATATTCTGCCTTATAGGGCCTCCATTGGTTATACAGACCAACAAGGTATTCTCGAGAATACTGGCATGAAAAGAATGACTGCCAGTATTGCCCTTGACCCATCTTTCCTGAATAAATCGTTAAAATTGAATGTGAATGCAAAATTCATGAATACCAATAACAATTTTGGCGATGCAGGTGCTGTTGGAAATGCAGTTGCTATGGATCCTACACAACCGGTATTTGATGGTAATCCTGAAAGTGGAGGGTATTTTCAATGGGAAAATTATGGAGCCAACCTTGGTACAGTAAACCCTGTTCAACAAGCTCTAGAAACTGATAACAAGTCTGATGTGAACCGTTTTGTTGGAAATTTCCAGGTTGACTACACGATGCCATTTGTATCAGGACTTAAGGCTGTGTTGAATGTTGCTACCGACTACACTTCAAGTGAAGGACATAATAATCGTCCCATAACATCACCCACAAATCTTATCGCACCTCTTAGTAATGGGAGTTTAAATGATTATTCGAATATAAATACGAACGATCTGTTAGATTTCTATCTTAATTATGCAAGTGATATTACCCCAAATCAGAATATTAATGTAACTGCTGGGTATTCATGGCAACATTTTTCTCGTGAGGGAGACAATTACACTCGTCAGATAATTGATGCAGAACATCCTTACCAAGAACCATCAGATAGCTCTAAATTTATTACTGAAAACTATCTGGTGTCGTTCTTTGGCAGGTTAAATTACTCTTTAATGAACAAATACCTGTTTACGGGTACTGTTAGGTACGACGGATCTTCACGTTTTGCTGAAGAAAATCAGTGGGGTCTTTTTCCATCAGTAGCTTTTGCCTGGAAAATTAAAGAGGAATCATTTTTGGCAGATGCCGATGGAATTTCTGATCTGAAGCTTCGTTTAGGTTGGGGTAAAACCGGACAACAAGACATTACCGACAATGATTACCCGGCGCAAGCTCTTTACAGGGAATCTGAAATTGGTAGTTATTATTACCATAACGGACGTTATATACCTACCTTACGTCCTGATGCATACGATCCGGATATTAAATGGGAAGAAACAACAACATTGAATGTTGGATTTGATTACGGATTTCTTGATGGACGTATCAATGGTACTATTGATGTTTACAAACGGATTACCGATGACCTTCTGAACCGGACCGTAATACCCAGTGGTAGCAACTTCTCGAATACCCTTTATACCAATGTGGGTAGTCTTGAAAACCAGGGTATTGAATTTACTGTAAACTCTTTAGTAATCTCAAAAAAAGATATGGCTTTGGATTTAGGTTTTAACTTGACCTACAACCAGACTGAGGTTACCAAGTTGATTCTTTCCGAGGATCCAAATTTTCCAGGCATTTTGTATGGCGATGCTTTCACCGGATTAAACCAGATAACAGCGGTTGGTGAAGCCCCTTACTCATTCTTCATGAACCAGCAGGTGTACGATGCAGAAGGTAACCCAATTGAAGGATTATATGTTGACCTTGCAGGTGAAGGTGGTGCCATTGCAGGGGATGCTGATAATAAATATATCTATCAGAATCCTGCTCCGGATTATATTATGGGTTTAAATTTCCGCTTTACCTACAAAGATTTTGATATTTCATCATCTTTGCGTGCAAATATTGGCAACTATGTTCTAAATCGGGTTGCTTCAGGTGCATCCTTCGACCAAATGCAACAAATTGGTTATTGGAGAAACCAGCCTAAGGCTCTTGACGAAACCGGATTTATTAAACGTCAGTTTACCAGCGATTATTTCGTGGAAAATGCATCATTCCTTAAAATGGATTATCTGAGTGCCGGTTATAATTTCAATGAAATTGGCGGCAGCAAGGTCAACTTGAGGTTAAACGTAACTGTAAACAATGTATTTACACTTACCGAATACTCTGGATTAGACCCTGAAGTGCCATTCTCTCTAACAAATAACGTTAATGTTCCGGGTCTTGATAACAATTTCTATCCGAGACCACGCACTTATACAATGGGCTTAAGTTTAATATTTTAATTTGTGACAGATAATACAAGTGATATGAAAAAATATACAATATTTAGTTTAATTCTTACAGCACTGATGGTTGCATCATGTGTTAAAGATTTGGATGTTACTCCTAAAGATCCAAGCCTGATACTTTCAGGAAACCTGGGGGACCAAGAATTATACATGGAACAGGTACTGGCAAAAGTATATGCAAGCTTTTCAGTATCTGGACAGAGTGTTGCTAACGTTCCGGAAGATATAACTGCACCTGATGCTAACTTTTTTACAACAATCAGGGCACTCTGGAACCTTCAGGAAATAACAACCGACGAGGCAATTTGTGCATGGGGTGATGCTGGTATCGCTGATTTAAATACGCAAGCCTGGACTCCTGCCAACCCTTTCTTAACTGCGCTTTATCAGCGTTTAAGTCTGAGTGTAACCTATTCGAATGATTTTATTAACCAGGTAAATGAAATAGGACATCCAGATAAGGATGTATATATTGCCGAAGCCCGGTTTTTAAGAGCACTAGCCTATTACTGGTTAATCGACTTATTCGGTAACCCTCCTTTTACTACTGAAGCTGATGGTGTTGGAAAATTTTACCCTGTACAAAAACCCAGAGCCGAAGTGTATGCTTACATTATTTCTGAATTGGAAGCAATTGTTGATGTACTTCCAAGCATTGAACATTCATCCACAGCATCAAAAGAGGCTGCTTTGATGTTGCTCGCCCGCACCTACCTGAATGCCGAGGTTTATACAGGTACTGCTCAGTGGCAAAAAGTTATCGAGGTATGTACGGAAGTAATTGATTCAGATGTTTTTGAACTGTCTACTAACTACCGTCAAAACTTTAGTGCCGACAATAATTTTCCTGATAACCAGGAAATGATCTTCGCTATAGAATACGATGGTGTCAATACTCAGGGTTATGTGGGAACCACCTTTATTATTGAATCTAGTTGTGATGCAGTATATCAGACCGCAGAATTTTATGCTGGTTTAACAGTGAATACCAACTGGAACGGAAACAGAACCCGTGCTGATTTCATGAATATCTTAGTTGACACTCTCGCCACTTATGGTGGAAATCCTGTGGATCTGGCAGATACAACTTTTCTGCAAAGCCCTGACAATCGTGTACTTTTACGTCAGAAAAGAGCAATCAATATACCTAGTCCTACCGCTAGCGGCGACTTTGGTATCGGAGTCCATAAGTTTACTGCCCGAAATTCCGACACCACACTTCCGGCTACTTACAATGGTGCATTTGCGAGTACAGATTTTCCGATTTTCCGCCTGGCCGATGCTTACCTGATGCGTGCAGAAGCCAACTTCCGGTTAAATGGTTCTGCTGCTGCCCTTAGTGATATGAATGCGATACGTGAAAGAGCCTATGGTGATAACAGTGGTAATTTCGCTTCTGTTACTTTAATTGATATTCTTAACGAACGTGGACGTGAGTTTTATTACGAAGCACAAAGGCGTACCGATTTGGTTCGTTTTGGACAGTTTACTGATGGCAACTATCACTGGCAGTGGAAAGGAAATACATTCGAAGGTGTTGCAACAGCTTCTTATCGTAATCTTTTCCCTATTCCAGGTGATGAGATCGCAGCCAATCCGAATATCAAGCAAAATCAAGGTTATTAATAAACAAATTCGAATAAAATGAATAAGAATATAGTATTAATATTCCTGGCTTTCGCAACCCTGTTTTTTAGTTGCGAAAAAGAAGGAGATAAAGTAACAGTGAATACTGTAGTTGCACCTGCACTAGTAAGTATTCCAGATTTAACTCTCGAAAGAGCAAATGGCGGCGAGACTCTATTATTTCTCGGCACTTCTGTTGATCCTGGCTTTACCGCCTCTGCTCTGTACTATCTTGAAATTGGCATTGCAGGTACGAATTTTGCTGATCCTGTTCTGGTTTGGTCAGGTGTTAATCCTGATACAATGGCCATCACAGTTGCAGGCCTAAATCAATTGTTGTTGGGTAATGGTTTCAAAGGCGATACAACCTATGCAACAGAATTAAGACTACGTAGTGTTTTGGTAGTAGATGCCGGTACAAATGCTCCCGGTTCAGGTACTGATCCTTTCGAGTATACCTCTGAAATAAGTTCAGAGAGCACTACTACCTTTGGTTTTATGCGTTTAGACTTAGTGGGCGCCAGTTTCGCACAAAAAATCATTTCTCCATTGAGCGACGGCATCTATTCTGGTTTTGTAAAAGCCCTTGCTGGTTTTCCATTTACTTTAAATGATCCTGAAACAGGAACATCTTATGGCGGCCAAGCTGGTAGTCTTGTTGTTGATGGAGACGGCATTGTGGCACCTGATGATCCAGGTGGCTGGTATATCCTGACTGCTGATATTAATCCTTCAGTCCTCACCTACGAGTTTGTACCTTATTTTATTGGTATTATTGGCAATGCAACACCAACTGGATGGGCTAGTGATACAGATATGGATTACAATGCTGAACTTGGCAAGTGGTATATAACCATGACTATGGTTGATGGCTTCTTTAAGTTCAGAAGAAATGACGGATGGTCATGGAATATGGGATTACTTCAGGGAAGTACCGCTGGTATGGAAGGACCACTGCAGCAAGGAGGAGTTGGAAACGATATACCAATTACTGCTGGTACCTACACTATTTATTTCACCATTTATAACGATGCTGAAGGTTACTACGAAATTGTTCCACAACCATAACTTTATGATTCAACCTGCAAACGAAGGTTTGCAGGTTGATTTAATCTAAAAAATAAATACTATGAAAATTAAAAATCTAAATATTCTTTTTTCTTTGTTGGCTGTGATGTTTTTTGTAACATCCTGCCAAGACGAAGAGACGACAGCGAAGCTACCTGATCAAAATGATACATGGGGAGTTCGTAATATTACTTCCACCAGTGCCGAACTTAGTGGCATTGTGGTTGCTGGTTCATTTGTTGAGTATGGAGTTTGCTACGATACAGCAGCCAACCCAACAATTGAGCATGGTACTGCAAGTATTGAGGATCCTGAGGGTGCCGTATACTGGGTAACTGCCACTAATCTCGAACATTTAACAAAATATTATGCCAGAGCATATGTAATCAATTCAAGCGGTGCAGTTACTTATGGTGCCGATACCAGCTTCACCACACTTGCCAATGTGGCTACAGTTACCATCAATGAAATTACTGCTATCAGAGATACATCTGCTACAAGTGGTGGTGATGTTCCTTATGATGGAAAATCAACTGTAACAGCCAAAGGTCTTTGCTGGAGTATGTCAGCTAATCCTACTGTGGATGCAGAAGAAGGTGTTTTTGTTTCTGTGAATGGCGATAGTATTGGTGCGTTTACTCATAGCTTAAGAGGCCTTGTGGGTGGTACTACTTACTACGTGCGTGCCTATGCCACTAATAGGATTGGAACTGCGTATAGCGAAGAGTTAAGCTTTACCACTTTAGTAGGGTTACCTGTAGTTTCTACCGATAGTGTTACTGCCATTACAAAAGTATCTGCTAATGTTTATGGTAACGTACCTTATACAGGTGGTGCGGATGTGACAGAAAGAGGTTTCTACTGGGGTACTTCTGCAGATCCTGACGCTGGTGACAATGTAATTACTGATGCGGCCGACGGTACAGGAACCATTTCTGCCAGTTTAACTGGTTTAGAAGCAGGTGTTACCTATTTCATCAGAGCGTATGCGATAAATAGCACTGGTACTGCCTATGGTAATACAATTGAGTTTACAACTGTTGCAAATATCATAATCTGGTATTTACCTGGTAGTTATGTGGATGCGAGCTATCCTGTTGGAAATTATTCGAACTGGAATCCTGCGGAAGCTCCATATATCGAAAACAACTTAGCTTTATGGCCCGATAACCTTGAAGGTTATATCTATATGTCGGCTCCAAGCAACAACGAGTTTAAGTTCACTATGGCTAAAAATTGGGACAATGACTATGGTGACAATGGCGGCGATGGCACTCTGGACCGTCCAGGAGCTAATATAGTATTACCTGGGGGCTACTACAAAATTAATGTAGACCTTATCGCTCTTACCTATACTGCGGTTTCAACTGCCTGGGGAGTAATTGGCGATGCCACTGCAGGTGGATGGGATTCTGACCAAAACTTAACTTACAATCCTGCTTCGCAAACCTGGAGAGGAGCGGTTCGTTTAAATGCCGGATCATTTAAATTCCGTGCCAATGATGGTTGGGATATCAATTATGGTGATAATGGTGCCAATGGCAGTTTAGAAGCTGGCGGTTCTAATATTTCAAATTCAGTAGTAGCTGATTACGATATCACTCTGGATTTAAGTACTCCTAACAATTATAAATATAGCGCTAATCGCTGGGGTTTAATTGGAGACGGCACTCCTGGTGGTTGGGATACTGACACCGATATGACTTGGGATGCTACCAATGGTGTATTTACAGTTACTTTGAATCTGACTGCTGCATCTTGCAAATTCAGAGCCAACGACGGATGGGATGTGAACCTTGGCGATAATGGTGCTGATGGTTCACTTGAGCCAGGTGGTAGTAACATCAGTATTCCTTCTGCTGGTAACTACACTGTAACATTGAATACAATTACCAATACCTACACGCTTACGAAAAACTAATTGAAAGATCCCTTCTCAGCGTAGGGTAGGTTTCATTCGAGGCTGCCGAGACTTTGGTCCGGCAGCCTTTTTTTATTTCCTGTTTTTTATTTCTTAGAGGCAGTTTATTGCAAATTTCTATTTCTTAGTAAACCACAGTATCCCCACTACCAAACAGGTATATAAAAATATATAGCCAGGGTATACTTTTGGGGTATGAGAAAGAACCAGAAGTATACACAGGAAGAGATGTACATGGCAATAGAGCTATGGAAAGAAAGCGGGATATCGCAGAAAAACTATTGTAATCAAAACCATCTTTCCTATAGTACCTTCAAGTACTGGGTTAATAAATACCAGAAGGATAGGCATGGTAAAAAACCAGTATCAACTAAGTCATTTATACCTGTACATATACCTCAAACTATCACTACCCACCTGGCCGACATGCGCAAGAGTTTTGATGGCCTGGCCGGACTGGTGCAAAACAACCTGGAAAACAACCCATGTAGTGGGGATGTTTTTATATTCATCAATAAGCAGCGAAATAAGATAAAGCTATTGCACTGGCAGGGCATTAGTTTTACACTTTATTACAAAAGGCTTGAGAAAGGCACATTCGAACTTCCAAGCTACGATGCCAACGTTGGCAGCATAACCATAGGCTATACCCAAATGGTAATGATAGTGGATGGGTTAAGTATAAAAAACATCCAACGAAGAAAGCAATACCAGCCAAGCCTGGTTTCCTGATATTTATTAACAAAGCCTTGAAACATAGTGAATAACAAAGGTGGGCAAAAACCTTTACTGCAAAGCTATTTTTATAGTTTTGAGGCATGACTTTGACACCCGAAAATATAAGTTTCCAAGAGCTTGTTGAGATAAACAAAAAACAAGAATCGCAGATAAGCCATCTGGAGTCACAAATCAGCCAGATGCAGTTCCAGATTGATCAGATGAACCGCTTGCTTTTCGGGGCAAAGAGAGAAAGGTTCATCCGCAACGCCGACGAAGCCCAACTTACCTTGCCCTTTGATGTGAAAGTGGAAGAAGCCCCTGAAAAAGAGCAGGAGGTTATCAGTTATGTACGTTCGAAAAGCACCCACAGGGAACATCCGGGAAGGCTGCCCCTGCCATCACATTTACCAGTTGAAGAGATAGTTATAGAGCCTAAAGAAGACACCACCGGACTTAAGTGCATTGGCAAAGAGGTTACCGACCAACTGGAACTTGTCCCGGCCAAACTATACATCAAACGGTTTATCCGTCCAAGATACATAAAGCCAACCGATGAAACTGCTTTAAACCATGTAGGCATTATAGCCGACCTGCCAACCTTTCCTATCGAAAAAGGAATAGCAGGGCCCGGTTTACTGGCACAGATCATGGTTGATAAGTTTGTAGACCACCTGCCTATTTACAGGCAAATAGAACGGTTTAAAAGAGAAGGCATTCACATGCCATCCTCGACCCTTAATGGCTGGCAGGAACCGGAACGAAGTGGAGCTCATCGAAGATAATCGATATGTAATTTACTGGAACCACTTTATGATACCTTAAAACACAGGGTGCTCTCGCAAGGCTACTTACAAGTCGATGAAACCCCTATTCAGGTATTAGACAAAACGAAAAAGGGGAAAACACACCGAGGTTACCACTGGGTATATTACAGCCCGCTTGAAAAAACGGTGTTTTTCGATTATAATAACGGGCGCTCCCGGGAAGGGCCCGCAAGGCTCCTGAAAAACTTCAAAGGATATTTGCAAACCGATGGTTATAATGTGTATGACATTTTCGGGAAGAAAGAACATATTACCCTGCTAAATTGCATGGCGCATGCCCGGCGTGGGTTCGAAAAAGCTTTGGATTACGATAAACCCAGGGCTGAATATGCAATGGACATGTTCCAAAAACTTTATACCATAGAACAAAAAGCCAGAGATGAAAACCTTACCCAGCAGCAAAGGCATCAGCTCAGGCTTGACCAGTCCCTGCCCATCCTCAACGAATTGGGCAAGTGGATAGTTGAAACATATAAAACCGAATTGCCAAAATCGGCCTTAGGCAAAGCACTGGCATATTGCATACCTCGTTGGGATAATTTATTGGCATACTTAAATGACGGTTCATTGGAAATAGACAATAACCTGGCTGAAAATGCTATTCGACCAATAGCCCTTGGCAGAAAGAATTACCTGTTTGCCGGTTCCGAAAGAGGAGCTGAAAGGGCTGCCATGTTCTATTCTTTCTTCGGCACCTGTAAAAAGAACAATATAAACCCTTTTGAATGGCTAAGAAAAGTATTGGAAGTTATACCCAACTATAAAGTAAACCAACTAACCGATTTGTTGCCGCAAAATTTTAATCTGTAGTTACCCAAGCTAACACAAAGTAAACTTATCTGCAACATCTAACCATGACCTACTTGGTAGTAGGGATACAAACCACAATGCATGTTTTAGCATAATCGAACGATTTTTTTTTTACATTTACCTTTGTCAGTCAAGGCCTTATGATACAAAAAATTGCTTTAATAATTTTATTATTCTATTTGTTAGGATCCTTTTCCGAGGCCCAAAACTTGGATAGCCTGCTAGGTGTGCTGGATGAAGAAATCAGCAACAAAAATCTGTATCACCAGAAAAAGGTTTATCGCATCGACTCCTTAAAGAAAAGTTTTATTGCTGAGAAATATAGCTCCGATAACAACTACCGTTATAAATACGACGAAAAGCTCTTCAATGAGTATAAATATTTCATTTCCGATTCGGCCTTTGCCTATGCCACCAAAACGCTTGCACATGCATTTCAGGTGAAAAACCCTGAGCGCATTGCCGCAGCGAAACTTAACCTGAGTTTTACGCTATTATCGTCAGGACTTTTTACCGAAACACTCGATACACTTCTGAAAATAGATGCCAGAAAGCTTAGCGATAGCATTCGAGCAGCCTATTTTTCCCTTTTAGGGCGTACCTATTTCGACCTGGCTGACTATTCGCAGGATATCTTTTATACACCTCTGTATGAAAAAGAAGGTCAGGAATGTTATGATTCGGCCTTAATGTTTACATCGGAAGGTTCACAAGCTTATTACCTGTTTATCGGTTTAAAAAACCTTCGTCTTGGAAATATTACCCATGCTCTGCGTGCCTACAATTATCTCCTCACAGAGTTCATTCTTTCGGAGCATGATATGGCTGTGGTGGCTTCGAGTATGGCTCATCTCTATCGTCTCTCGGGTAAGCATAACGAGGCAGATTTCATGCTGGCACAGTCTGCCATTGCCGACCTAAGAAGTTCGACGAAAGAAACAACGGCTTTGCGAAACCTTGCCGAACACCTCTTTCAGGAAGGGGAGGTAGAAAGAGCGTATAACTACGTCAACATTGCACTGGATGATGCTTATTTTTATGAAGCTCGTCACCGGAAGCTTAAGATTTCCGAAATACTTCCATTGATTGAGAAGGAACGCATGAAAATTGCTCAGAAACAGCGCCAGGTATTGATACGTTATTCTATACTCACGAGCATATTGGTTTTGCTGGTTTTATTTTTAACCGGAGTGGTTCTCCGACAAATCAGACGGTTGAAAAAAACAAGAAATGACCTGGCCTTTTCTTACGATGCCATTCAACAGACAAACTTTCGTTTACATGAGGTAAACCGAATAAAGGAAGAATACATCGGGCACTTTTTTAAAGTATATTCCGACTATATCGAAAAATTTGACAAGCTAAAGAAATCAGTAGGACGTAAACTTACCACCAATAGTTACCAGGACATTGCCGACCTTATGCGCAACATAGACCTTAAAATGGAACGCGAAACACTGTATGCCGATTTCGACAAGAGCTTTTTGAAAATATTCCCCAATTTCCTGGTGGAGTTCAATAGGCTTTTTAAAGACGAAGACCGTTTTGTTTTGGACGAGCACCATATGCTTAGTCCCGAAATAAGGATTTTTGCCCTTATACGGCTTGGAATTAAAGACAATGAGAAGTTGGCTCAAGTGCTTAATTACTCTTTGAACACCATTTACACTTATAAAACAAAGGTGAAAAACAAATCTTTGGTTTCAAACGACGATTTCGAATCGAAAGTAATGGAAATTCAAGCTGTTTAAAACTAAGGATCATTCTATCCTTTAGCAGTGAAACATTTTTATCGGGTTTATTTAATGATAATTATAAAACCCTCTCTGAATAAGGAAATCCTTTTTTAATTTTTCGCGAAGCACATTTTTTGTTATTCGGGCTCTATTTTCTAAATCCGTACCTTTTTGCTTGATTTTTAGATACCCTCCTGAGCCTATTTCGCTATTTTCGGGGCCTAATCGATTTTTTAAAATCATTCTCTTATGCGCAATTCTATTTTCGCCACTTTATTCTTATGCTTTGCCTTTTCCTCCGTCTTCTCGCAACGCGATGCCATGCTGCAGGGATTTTACTGGGATGTACCTGTGGATGTGGAGTCCAAAAACGGTTTCTGGTACGACAGCCTGGCAGCCCGAATTCCACAATTAAAGCAGGCAGGCTTTACCGAAATCTGGTTACCTCCCCCTTCGAAGGGCAATTGGGGCATACTAGATATGGGTTATGGCCTGCACGACCATTACGACCTCGGCAATTATGATCAGGTGAATACAATCGAAACCCGCTTTGGTTCGTTTAACGAGTTACAGAACCTGATAAGGCTGGCACACGACAGCCTAAATGGTCCGCCAATCCACCTGGTGGCCGATATTATTCTCAACCACATTTACAGCACCCAGCAAAAAGATTTTGCGCCGGATCCGGCAGTGAAGCATTATGTGATGCATGCCGCCGAACACAGACTAATGAAGCATCAGCCCTTTCCCTTGAATGAAATCGTGTGGTTTATTCCTGTGGCTTCAGAAGACATTGAGCTCGAAATAAGCAGCCTTCAAACTGATTATTCGAAACACTGGGATGGCAGTTTTTTTATGGCGGTTCATTCCAGCCTGCCAGAGGTGCTCAACTACCATTCCGACTCGGTATTGTTATATACAGGCCAGGAAATAGTGCCGGGTTATACCTACAGTTTCGGACCCGATGTGGATTCAAACCTGCTGGTAAAGCTTCGTACCCCCACTCCAGGGGGCTTGTACCTGATCTTGTCGCCCCGCAATTATTTACTGGAACTCAAAGCCTATCAGTGGACCGAACAAACGCGTTTTATTACCCTAAAGCCTTTTTCAGGGCCTAAGAGCAGCGACATTGATTTTGAGGTACTGACTACCACAGCCATTAACTTTGCCGAAAAAACAGATTTGCCTCAATTAAGCTGGAACAGCAGCCATTTTCACCCCTCTATGCCCGATGGCTATTTACGCACCGGAATGGACGATTACCGTGTTTCGCCCAACATGAAATGGTTTGGTCACGACCTGAACCACAATAACCCCGAAGTGCTCGACAGGCTTTCGGACTGGGGCCGATGGTTGCGAGACAGCATAGGGTACGATGGTTACCGTTTCGACTTTGTGTTGGGCGTTGAGCCCCTGTTTTTAGCCGATTGGATTAACCGGGTCTGGGAAAGTAGTAATCAGGAAGCCACCATGGTAGCCGAGTATTTTACAAACAATAAACAACGTATTTTCGAATGGCTGCTTTTGATCGATAGCCTCAGCCAATCAGGTACCCGGCTGAAAGTATTCGATTTTCCGCTAAAGTATGAACTCACACAACTCTGCAACGATACTACCGGCAGTTTCGATATGCGAAAATTGCTAACAGCCGGCCTTTTGTTCGACCCCATTTACAAACTCCCGGCCAACAGGCTGGTGAGCTTTGCCGACAACCACGATACCGGCAAGGAAAGCGATAAGTGGCTGGTAAACCATTGGCACATGGCTTATGCCTATATTTTGTTTGCTCCCCCTCAGCCCTGTGTCTTTTACAACCACTATTTTGGCGACACACAGATCGAATACTCGCAGGAACGGAAAGAACAGACTATTCCACTGGGTTTAAAGGAGGAAATTGACCGAATGCTCCGCATACGGAAGCATTGCCTGGGAGGTGATATGGTGCATGTGTCGGATACATCTCCAGTCTTTAAGCAGGTGTATTTAGCCTACCGCAAAGGAAATGGCTCTTGCGCAGGAGCTTTTCTCAGCTTGTGCAATACCGAATCAAAGCCTGCTCAATGCACCATTCAATTAGACAATAACTACACTGCTTTTTATGGCAAAAGGCTAATCAATGCCATATCGCCGGGAGAAACTGTTAGGGTAAACAAACGGGGCAAAGTAAGCTTTGAGTTTCAGCCTTATTCTGCTGGGGTCTGGATGCTGGAAGAGGAGTGGAACCGATTGGAAGATCTGATTCGATGTGAGTGAGATATTGTGTAGGATTTTTTATGGTTCGCTTTGTGGAGCTAGAGCATGGTCTATTCGAGGTCAAGCACTATTGCAATATTTTCTTTTACCAGCTCAATCAGTTCATCAGGCAGAACCCCAACTTTTTTTGTCAATCGTTTGTTGTCGATGGCTCTGATTTGGTCGATCATAATATCGCAGGGCTGATTAAGATTAGCAGTACCCTTCTTCAGGTGGACCCTTAATATCGTAGATTCCTTTTTAACGTTGGTTGTAATTGGGCAAACAATTGTGGAGGGATGCGGAATTTTATTCAGCAAATTTGTTTGAATAGCCAACACTGGTCTGGTTTTTCCTGGCTCTGTTCCAATCTGTGGATTTAAGTCAGCAATCCAGATTTCGTATTGTTTAACCGACATAGTCAATCTCCTCGAAGTCTTTGAGAACAGACAATGAATCTGATTTAACCATGTCTGATTCCAGTTTTAATTTTTTCTCAAGAATCAATTTTCGCTGAAACTTATTGTAATATTCAATGGCCTCATTTATATATCGGTTACGAGGCTTTTTAATTCGCGACAGTATTTTCTCGGTTTCACCAAAAATCGAATCGTCTATTTTTAAAGATACTGTTTTCATCCTATTAAGCTTTGTTCCACAAAAGTATATCAAAATAGGATATTAATCAATGTTTTTTTTATTACGCAGATGTTTATTTGGATTCAATGGATAGAAGGCTCTGTTAATTATAGCCAGGGGAAGGGTTATTTGTGATTCTTAGTGTCTTTTAGTCTTGTTGGCTAATAAAAAGAGCCACCAAGTCACAACGAAAATTTGATTGTTTCAATGCAAAATTATTCTGAAACCTGCATGCATCAATAAGTTAGAAACCTTCTTGCTAAAAGGTGCCATGGTCAATTCGCAGCTCAAGTGAAGAGATTATTGGTTGAAAGGTTAAGCCTGATTTTAGATGGCCTTGGATAGCCTATGCTTTTTAAGCTGGTTGAGGGCGCTCAGAAAAATGCCTTCTGCATCAATGCCGCAATCGCGCCATAACTCTTGTTGGGTACCCTGTCCGACAAACTGATCGGGTACTCCCAATACCTTTACAAAGGCATTATACTGGTGATGGGCCATAAATTCGACTATAGCACTTCCAAATCCACCGAGCACCGTGCCATCTTCAACCGTAAGTATATGCTTGTGTTGTTGAAATATGCGGTGCAATTCTTCTTCATCAAGCGGTTTTACCCAGCGCATATCAACATGGCACACGTCTATACCTTCTTTTTTAAGCCTTTTCACAGCTTCTGTGGCAAGATTTCCAATGTGCCCGATGCTGAGTATGGCCAGGTCGTTGCCTTCGCTGAGCCTGCGCGAAGTGCCTGGCACAATTTCTTCGGGCTGGTTTCGCCAGTGGGTAATTACGCCCCGTCCACGCGGGTAGCGGATCGAAAGTGCACCGTACTTTCCGGTTTGGGCAGTATACATCATGTGGCGCATTTCGTGTTCGTTCATAGGAGCTGCCACGGTAAGATTTGGAATGGAGCGCATATAGGCAAGGTCGAATACACCATGGTGCGTAGGGCCATCGCTTCCCACCAGTCCGCCGCGGTCGAAGCAAAACACTACGGGCAACTTCTGAAGGGCTACGTCGTGAATAATCTGGTCATAGGCCCGTTGAGCAAAGGAGGAATAGATGTTACAAAACGGGATCAGCCCCTGGCTGGCCAGTCCGGCAGAGAAAGTAACGGCATGTTGCTCCGCGATGCCGACATCAAAGGTGCGTCCGGGGAGTTCATCCATCATAATCTTTAAGGAGCAGCCTGTGGGCATGGCAGGTGTAATGCCAACAATTTTTTCGTTTTTACGGGCCAGTTCCAAAAGCGTATGTCCAAATACATCCTGGTAGAGAGGTGGTAGATTCTCTTCCGGAGTATGGTTTAAAATTTCACCTGTCAGCCGGTCAAATACACCGGGTGCGTGGTATTTAGTCTGATCTTCTTCTGCTCTTATAAAGCCTTTTCCTTTAAGGGTAAGTATATGCAGCAGCTTGGGTCCGGGAATTTCCTTCAGGTCGTTCAGCAATTGGGCCAACCGCACTACATCGTGTCCGTCTACCGGGCCAAAATAGCGAAAGTTGAGAGACTCGAAGAGATTGCTCTGCTTCAGCAAGGCCGACTTTATTCCGTTTTCGAGTTTTTGGGCATATTCACGCGCATGGGGTGCTACCTTGTTAATTACCCCGAAAAGGTTCCAAAGCTCGTTTTTGAGTTTATTGTAAGTGCGCGAGGTGGTTATATCAACCAGGTATTCCTTCAAAGCCCCCACGGCAGGGTCAATCGACATGTTGTTGTCGTTAAGAATCACCAAGAGGTTGGTGTCGGACGAACCGGCATTGTTCAAGCCTTCGAAGGCAAGACCCCCAGTGAGGGAACCATCGCCAATGATGGCAGCGACATTGCGATTGGTTCCGGATATTTTATCGGCTACTGCAATTCCAAGGGCTGCCGAAATGGAGGTAGACGAGTGACCCACGCCAAAGGCATCGTATTCGCTTTCGCTCATGCTCGGAAAGCCACTGATACCTCCATACTTGCGGTTGGTGTGGAAGCTGTCGCGACGTCCGGTAAGTATTTTATGGGCATAGGCCTGGTGCCCTACATCCCAGATAATTTTATCGAAAGGTGTTTGGTAAGAATAATGAAGTGCCACTGCAAGTTCCACCACTCCCAGGCTGGCTCCAAAATGCCCAGGGTTGCATGAAACCTCGTCGATGATAAACTGTCGAAGCTCCTGGCATACTTGCACGAGCTGCTCGATTTCCAGTTTTTTCAGATCATCGGGACTATCGATGGTACTTAATATGGGATATGCAGTGTTCATCAACTTGTGATAGCTTGCAAATTGCACAAAGTTAATAATTAATATTCAGATAGTTTGAGCAGATTTTTCTCTTGTTGTAAATTCACCACGCAATAAGAAGGGTACTTTTTACGATCTAATCTAATAACCATTGTTGATTAAAAACTACTGCATATGTTCAAAAAAACGCTGATTTTAAATATTACTACCCTGGCGCTTTTTGCCTCTTGTGTTTCACCCAAACTTTATCAGGAGTCGCAACAGCAGAAAGAAACCACCCAACAGGAGCGCGACGAGCTTTTTGGCACCAACGAAAAACTTACAGTGGAGAACACAGAACTAAAAGCAAAAAAATCGGAACTCGAAAAGGAAATCGAACGCACTGTTGCGGCGCATTACGAAGAGGCTGAAGAGATGAAACGCCTGAAGGGCGAATACAACCAGTTAAGCAAGCGTTACGATGAACTCAACCAGGCTCACAAAGCCCTTGTAAGTGGAAGTGATGCCGAAGCGCGCCGTCTGATGCAGCAATTGCAAACCACCCAGAGTGATCTTTATGCCCGCGAAGACCAGTTGAATCAGCTTTCTGAAAAACTGAGCCGCGAACGGCAGCAGTTGCAACAAGTATCCGATGAGCTGGAAGCCCGCACCAAAAGGTTAAACGAACTGGAGAAAAAATTGGCAGAAAAGGATGCCGCGGTCGATGCCCTCAAGCAAAAGGTGAGTGCTGCGCTGATGGGTTTCGAGGGGCAGGGACTTACCGTTACAAAGAAAAATGGAAAAGTTTACATTTCGCTCGACGAGCAATTACTTTTTAGCAGTGGCAGTACCACCGTCGATGCAAAGGGAGTATCGGCACTCAAGAAGCTGGCCGTGGTACTTGAGCAAAATCCCGATATCAACATTACCATCGAAGGGCATACCGATGATGTGCCAGTAGCAGCGGGTTCGCAGTTGGTCGACAACTGGGATTTGAGCGTGCGTAGGGCTACTTCGATTATACGCATTTTAACAAGTAATTCAACTATAAATCCCAAACGCTTAACAGCGAGTGGAAGGGGCGAGTTTATGCCTGTTAGTGCCGGAAAGACTACTGAAGCCAGACAGAAAAATCGGCGTACTGAAATTATTCTCACTCCCAACCTCGATGACCTTTTCGAAATACTGGATAACTAAGCATAATAAACCCTTGTCGATTCAGGAATCTTCTAAAAGAAGACACCGAACCTGAATCGACAAGGTTATTTTGGAAGAATTACAATGACCGTGTGGTACCAGAGCCTACTGTATTGGCATCGATAAGTGGCTGGCCCTTATAGCGCACATTACCACTTCCGGTAATGTTGGTTTCGAGCTTATCTATTGCATAAACCCTAGCAGACCCCGACCCTGTAATTGAAACTTCTGCCTCAGAAACTTCAAAGGGTTCCAGGTTAATATTGCCTGATCCAGTAATTTCGAGCGAAGCATTTGCAGCTTTTCCTTTTGCTTGAATATTGCCCGAGCCAGTTACTTCTGCCGAAAGACTTTTACACTGTAAGTCCGAAAAATCGATGTTACCACTACCCGTAACCATCAGCTCCAAGACTTCGGCCTTAAAAGCCGAACCTGCCATTACATGACCCGAACCCGCCAAATTCAGTTCGGTGAGTTGAGGAAGGCTTACACGTACAATCACTTCATCTTTCAGGTTAGCATAATCATTTGTTTTAATGACCAGTGTGTTGCCTTCGACTCGTGTAATAATTTTTTCTAGGTCACTCTTTTGACCTTCCAGTGTGAGCTCGTACTTTTCGGATTGGACAAGGATTAATTTTCCGGAAATACTGTAACTGATCTGGTTAAAATTTTCGACATTTCGTTTTTCTGCTTGGGCCTGTAAAAAGGCTGGTGCGAGCAAAAACACCACAAAAAGAGTGGGTAAAGTGTAGGAGAACAGATGTATTTTTTTCATAATTTCTGATGTTTGTGTTGCTTGTAAAGACGAGGTGAAAGTGAATTTGCTGCATATTTGGCTTCAATTAATGGAAATATTTCCTCAATCGATTGAAAAATGGATTTTTGAGGGATTCCTAGCAGTGTTTGCCGTCTGTTTTAGTATTGAGTTGCTTCAGAACAAAGAATTCGGGTTCTGGTTTTTACCAAGAAGCAGAAAATCGTTCAAGTAGGACGAAAAAATAGAGTGAAGAATCCATAAAAGAACTAGATTTTTTCTTACGCCGCAAACGTTTGCAATAGGCATTAAAAGTTATACGGTGCATTTTTCGTCAATATTTCTTGTGTATTAGGGATTCCGTTCTTACTTTCGCCCGACTAAATATAGCATCGCTATAATAGAAAGTATAAAAAAAATCTAAAAACTAATGATTACAAAACCAAAATTATCGTTTTGGCAAATCTGGAACCTGAGCTTCGGTTTTCTGGGTGTGCAATTCGGTTTTGCATTGCAAAATGCCAACGCCAGCCGGATATTAACCAGTTTAGGTGCGGATCCACATAATCTTTCATTTTTTTGGTTGGTGGCCCCGATTATGGGCCTCATGGTACAACCCATTGTAGGTGCCGCAAGCGATAAAACCTGGACACGTTTAGGACGTCGTTCGCCTTATATACTTTTTGGCGCCCTTATTTCGATGGTTGCCATGTTTTTTATGCCCAATGCTCCGCTGGTAGTGAAAGCAGGTGGTGCCGGTGCGCTGGCTTTTGGAGTAGTGATGCTGGCCCTGATGGACGGCTCATTTAATGTAACTTTTCAGCCTTTCAGAGCCCTGGTTGCCGATATGACACCAGACGAACAACGTAACATCGGTTATTCTGTACAAAGCTTCTTAATCAATGTAGGTGCGGTGGTCGGTTCAGCCTTGCCTTTTATACTTACCGCCGTTGGCGTTTCGAACGAAGCAGAATCAGGTAAAGTTGCTTCTTCAGTAATATGGTCGTTTTACATTGGTGGATCGCTGCTCTTGCTGAGCGTGCTGGTTACCGTGTTTAAAACCAAAGAGCACCCGCCCAAAGAATTTGAGGCTTACAACAACATTACCGAAGCCGACAAAGCCCACAAAGAAAGCTTTTTTAAAACTCTGGTAAACATGCCCAAAGCCATGCGTCAGCTTGCCTTGGTGCAACTTTTTTCGTGGTTTCCACTGTTTCTTATGTGGGTATATTCTACTACAGCTATTTCGCAGCACTATTTTGGGGTTCCGGTCGATTATCATGCCGAATCAGCTACCGATGCAGTTCGCCGGGCTTTTGACGAAGCAGGCAATTGGGTAGGTATTTGTTTTGCAGTATACAGTTTGGTAGCAGCAATATTTTCTGTCTTAATGCCTATGCTTATCCGCCGCAGCAGCCGGAAAACGGTTTATGCAGGTTCCCTATTATTGGGCGGCCTTGGCTATATCTCAACCTTTTTCTTTCACAACCAATACATGTTACTTATCTCGATGGTGGGTATCGGTGTGGCTTGGGCAGGCATTTTGGCCATGCCTTATGCTATTCTTTCGGGCTCGCTTCCTGCCAAGCGCATGGGCATTTACATGGGGCTATTTAACCTTACTGTAGTGGTGCCTCAGATTCTCAGCGGATTATTTGGAGGACCTATTCTCCGAAATTTCTTTGGCGGACAGGGAATTTATATTCTGATAATGGCAGGTATTATTATGGTGATA
Source organism: Bacteroidota bacterium (assembly GCA_016699695.1). NCBI lineage: Bacteria > Pseudomonadati > Bacteroidota > Bacteroidota bacterium. Next base: position 1,531,198 of record CP065006.1, on the reverse strand, counting down.
GGTGCCTTTTTGGTTTCTTTTGTCGAAGACAAATCTTCGGAGAATGCTGAGGTAGCTAAAGGTTCCGGTGGGCACTAATCTGTAAATTGCTGTGATTGATTTTTTATAGATTGAACAAAACACTTAAAAACACATAATTATGTCAATTATGTGTTTTTAGCTTAATACAAAAGGCAAGACAAAAATCCTGCCCGATAGGGTTAACAATTGATTTAGGGTTAAATTAAAAAGTAATGAACATTAAAGCATGCATTTTTGATTTGGATGGTGTGATTGTCGATACCGCCAAATATCATTATCTGGCCTGGAAAAGGTTGGCGAATGAAATGGGTTTCGATTTCACCGAAGAAGACAACGAACAACTAAAAGGGGTGAGCCGGGTCCGCTCCCTCGAAATCTTGCTCGAACTGGGCGGTGTAAGTAAGACTGCTGCCGAGCAGGAAGAACTTGCTACACGGAAAAACGACTGGTATGTGGAGTACATTCAAAAACTCGAGCCAGAGGAAATACTCCCCGGCGTGCACTTGTTTCTGGACGATTTAAAAGAAAAGGGCATCAAAATCGCCCTCGGATCGGCCAGTAAAAATGCCCGTATGATTCTCGATGGGTTAAACCTTACCCGCTATTTCGATGCCATTATCGATGGCACGAAGGTATCCAAGGCTAAACCAGATCCTGAGGTGTTTCTGAAAGGGGCCAAAGAGCTTGGACTTCAACCTGTCGAATGCGTTGTTTTTGAAGATGCACAGGCCGGAGTGGAAGCTGCTAAAAACGGTGGTATGCCTTGCATTGGTATCGGCAGCCCCGGAAGTCTCAAAGGAGCCGACCTGGTTATTCCAGGATTTGATGGCGTTCGCTATCACGAGTTGATCAATAAATTGAATTAATTTCTTTTAGAACAATGATAAAGTATCTCAAAACAGATCCCTGGTGTATTATCGAAGACAGTTTTTCGCAGAAACACCATCAGGCATCCGAAAGCATTTTCAGCCTTGGAAATGGTTCTTTCGGTCAAAGAGCTAATTTTGAAGAAGCCTATAGCGGCAAAACTCTTCAGGGAACTTATGTAGCAGGGGTTTACTATCCCGATAAAACCAAAGTAGGTTGGTGGAAAAACGGTTATCCTGAGTATTTCGCCAAGGTGTTAAATGCCGCTAATTTTACAGGTATCGACATTCAGGTCGATGGCGAAACCCTTGACCTTGCCAAATGCCAGGTTCCCTCGTTTAAAAGGGTGCTCAACATGAAAGAAGGCACACTAAGCCGCGATTTTGTGGCCGAACTGCCCTCTGGCAAACAGTTACAAGTGTCGGCCATACGTTTTCTGAGCATGGCCAAAAGCCAGACAGGTGTAATCAAATACAGCATTACCCCGCTCAATGGCGACTTCACCATTGTGTTTACTCCTTACCTGAATGGTAACGTGGTGAACGAAGATGCCAACTGGGACGATGTATTCTGGACCCAGATCGCCCACGAAGTAAAGAACGGTGAAGGTTATGTGGTTGCCCGCACAAAAAAAACAGAGTTTGAAGTAGCCACTGCCATGCAGGTACAATCTTTTCTCAATGGAAAAGAAACCGGTCTTACCGCCATCGATCATTCGAAAGAATGCTATGTCGAATCTGCATTCAGCATCAAGGTAGGTAAGGGTAAAACCCTCGACATCTATAAATATGTAGCTGTACTATCCTCACTTAATCACCCCAAGGAGCGTATTCTGGAGCACGCACACCAGGTGATTAAAGAAGCGGTGGAAACCGGCTTTGAACAAATGCTCGCAGCACATAAAGCCAAATGGGCTACCATCTGGGAGCATTCGGACATTGTAATCGAGGGCGACGACGAAGCCCAGCAGGGTATTCGTTTTAACATCTATCACCTCAACCAAACCTATACGGGCGAAGACGATCGCCTCAACATTGGCCCTAAAGGATTTACTGGCGAGAAATATGGCGGAGCATCTTATTGGGATACCGAAGCTTACTGTTTGCCATTTTACCTTGCTACAGCTCCTTCGCAAGTATCGAAAAACCTCTTGCTGTATCGCTATAAACACCTCGAACGTGCCATTGAAAATGCACAAAAACTTGGGTTTAGCAACGGAGCAGCCCTTTACCCCATGGTAACCATGAATGGCGAAGAGTGCCACAACGAATGGGAAATTACCTTTGAAGAAATACACCGTAATGGGGCCATTGCATTTGCTATTTATAACTACGTGCGCCATACCCAAGACTATGCTTACCTCGCCGAGGCAGGCCTCGAAGTGCTGCTGGGCATTGCACGTTTTTGGAACCAACGCATTACCTTCTCCGAAGACAAGCAGAAATTCGTGATGCTTGGTGTTACAGGCCCCAATGAATACGAGAACAACATCAATAACAACTGGTATACCAATACCATTGCCGTGTGGACTCTAGAGTATGCCATGGAAGCACTTCAATGGGTGAAAAATAACAACAAGGCTCGTTTCGATACCATAGTATCAAAAGCCCGTTTCAACGAAAAGGAAACCGAACGTTGGAAGGATATAGCCACCCGCATGCACTTCCCTTTCCTCGAAAGCGAAAAAGTGTTTTTGCAACAGGACGGTTATATGGACAAGGAGCAGATTACAGTGGACAAGCTCGACCCGAAAGAGCGCCCCATCAATCAAAAATGGTCATGGGACCGCATTCTGCGTTCTTGCTTCATCAAACAGGCAGATACCCTGCAGGGAATTTACCTTTTCGAAGAGCGTTTTGATACCGAAACCATTGCCCGTAACTTCAAATTTTACGAACCTCGTACCGTGCACGAATCTTCGCTTTCGCCCTGTGTACACGTAGTGTTGGCAGCGCGTATTGCACAAATGGAAAAGGCTTATGAGTTGTACCTGCGTACCTCGCGCCTTGATATCGATGATTACAACCACGAGGCACACGAAGGACTTCACATTACTTCAATGGCCGGAACCTGGATGTCGGTAGTAGAAGGTTTTGGAGGCAAAAGGGTTATCAACGAGCAATTGGTGCTTAACCCCAGCCTTCCTTCGCAGTGGAAGAAATTTTCTTTTAAGGTACTATGGCGTGGAAGTCAGTTGATCGTAAGCGCAGAACCCAAAAAAGTGGTTGTATTAAATGAGTCGACTGTAGCAGCCAAAGTGGTGGTTTATGGAAAAGAATACACCATTGCCGGTGGTTCCAGCATAGAAGCAGCTAAATAATACTGAACACATTTTTCTTGAACGAGATCCGGTTTGCTTGTCAGACCGGATCTTTTTTTTCTCCTGTGCGGCGAAAAATGAAACCTGATTTGCAATAAAAGGACAAAGGACTAAAAGGCCAGTACAAAATGTTGGCAGAGAGAACCATTTCTTACAATTTCGCCTCTCAATTCCCCTCCGAGGGAGGGGTTAGGGGTGGGTAACTTCGACAAATTCATCAATACACGATTCTATGGTTCGCAAAACATTATGAATGTTGTGTTTGACTTCAATGTCATCAAACCTAAGAAATGAAATACCAAGTGATTCTAGTCTTTTCTGACGCAATACATCTTTCTTATATGCTTCTTCTGAATAATGACTATCACCATCCATTACTCTTCATAATTCCCCTCCCATGGAGCGGTTAGGGGTGGGTGTATTTTCGACAATATTATCAATAAACGATTCTATTGTACGTAAAACATTGTGAATGTTGTGTTTGACTTCAATATCATCAAACCTAAGAAATGAAATACCTAGTGATTCTAGTCTTTTCTGACGCAATACATTCTTCATATAAGCTTCTTCTGAATAATGACTATATCCATCAATTACTCCTCTCAATTCCCCTCCCTCGGAGGGGTTAGGGGTGGGTATTCATCAATTGGCCTTTGACGGTCAAAATCATAAGCCTTCATCTTTTTTTGCTTTAGTTCGTTCCAAAGTAAAACTTCCGACAAAGTCATGTTTTTCCGCAAAGCTTTGGCCAATGGGATTAATTTCGGGTTATAGGGTATTATTTTTCTTCTTTGCTTCATCTTCTAGCATTATTAACCCACCCCTAGCCCCTCCAAGGGAGGGGAATACTGCGTTTCAAAAACCTCCCACCTAAAAATATAGAATTAATCTCTATACAAAGATTTATCTTCCTATTGATTTGCTTTGATTCTCAAACACCCTAAAGTTTGAAAGACTCAAATGGAATATTTTAGTTCGTAAGCTACTGAAGCCCATGGTTACGATTTTAAAGTAATTTCATCACCCACAATTCAGAAAAATGAACTGTGATTTGCAAATAAAGACAAAAAGCGAGATGGTCGGTACGAAATATTGTTGAGGAGAACCATTGCTTACAATTTCGTTTTTCAATTCCCCTCCCCAGGAGGGGTTAGGGGTGGGTATCTTCGACAAAATCATCAAAAAACCAGAAAAAGAACTGTGATTTGCAAATAAAAGGACAAAGGGCGAAAAGGCCGGTACAAAATGTTGACAGAGATAACCCTTTGGTTACAAATAGTTTCTTATTTTTATCGGATAACTCTTTAAAACTCCTTTGCTGTGAAAAAATACTTCCTAATATCGCTGTTTCTTTTAATCTCATTTTTGCGGCTTAGCGCATCGGACAGCCTGCGCATCGAACCCCCTTTCTGGTGGGAGGCCATGGAATACAACACCATTGAGTTAATGGTCTATGCCGAAAATATTCAGCAATACATGCCCAAAACCAACAAGGCTGAAGTGATAATTAATAAGGTAGAAAGGCCAGAAAACAGAAATTATCTGTTTATCGATCTCACCATTGGGGCTTCAGTAACGGAAGGGTTTAATCTGATTTTTGAAGGTGAAAGCGGACAACAAGGGCTTATATATAATTACGAACTGAAAACACGCCGCGAAGGCTCAGCAGAGCGCGAAGGTTTTAACAGCAGCGATGTCTTGTACCTCGTTATGCCCGATCGATTTGCCAACGGAGACATTTCGAACGACAATGTACCGGGCATGCTTGAAAAAGCCGATCGAAACCAATCGCTAGGCCGTCATGGCGGCGACCTTCAAGGGGTGATAAAAAACCTTGATTACATAGGAGACAACGGCTACACGGCTCTCTGGCTAAACCCTGTGCTCGAGAACGATATGCCTGCCTATTCTTACCATGGATATGCCATTACCGATTTTTACCAGGTCGATGCACGTTTTGGGGGAAACGAGGCCTACCTTCAGCTTTCGGAAGAATGCAGCAAAAAAAGCATCAAGCTGGTGATGGATATGGTTTTTAACCATGCCGGTACCGAAACCTGGTGGGTGAAAGACCTTCCCATGGCCGACTTTATTAACCAGTGGCCCGAATATACCCGCAGCAATTACCACGGCGAAGTGAACAACGATGTGTATGCTTCTGATTTCGATAAAAATAAAATGGAACGCGGATGGTTCGACCGCACCATGGCCGATTTGAACCAGCGCAACCCGCACATGTTTAAGTATCTCCTGCAAAACAGCATCTGGTGGATTGAATATGCCAACCTAGGTGGTATTCGCATGGATACCCATCCTTATCCCGAGAAACAAGCCATGAGCGAATGGGCTCGCATTATTCAGGAACTGTATCCGAATTTCAGCATAGTAGGTGAAACCTGGCTGAATTTTCCGGTGCACGTGGCTTATTGGCAAAAAGATGCCAACACCCCCGACGGGTACAATGCTCACCTCAAATCGGTTACCGATTTTCCGGTAAATTATTCAGCCATCAAAGCCTTTAACGAAGAAGAAGGCTGGCAGGAAGGACTCTCCAACCTGTACTTTACCATTACACAAGATTACCTTTATCCCAATCCGCAGAACCTGCTGATTTTCCCCGATAACCACGATGTGGACCGCATAACTACCTTAATCGATGCCGACTGGAACAAATTCAGGCAGATTATGGCTTTCTATGCTACTACGCGCGGAATACCTCAATTTTATTATGGCACCGAAATTATGATGGACGCACGTCCCTACAAAGACCATGGCTCCTACCGCCGGGATTTTCCAGGAGGATGGGAAGATGACAAAACGAATGCTTTTTCCGGGCAGGGCCTTACTACCCGCGAACTTGAAGCACAAGCTTTCATGAAAAAACTTCTTAATTGGAGAAAAGATACTGAGGTGATACATACAGGAAAATACAAACACTTTATACCCGAAGACCACACCTATGTTTATTGTCGCTACAACGATTCTGAGGCTGTTGTGGTAATCCTGAATAAGAACAAAGACCCTTACAGCCTGAAGCTGGAACGTTACCGCGAAATTCTGGAAGGTTACACAAAGGCAGTAGACATACTTTCAGGCCGCGAAATAGAGCTAACTGGTTCTATTATGCTCGAACCCCTTACCCCACTTATACTTGAGTTGAAGAAGTGATATAATTCTAATCCCTAACAAAAATAAAATGAAGCAAATTATTTATGTTCTGATGGCCCTTAGCCTCCTGGCCTGCGGCACAAAACCCCAACCCAAGCAACTGGAGCCTGTTACGTTTGTGAAACGAACCGCAACAACGGTCGACTGGGCAAAGGATGCCGTTATTTACGAGGTAAACCTGAGGCAATATACCCCCGAGGGAACCATCGACGCATTTATACCTCACCTGCCTAGGCTAAAGGAGTTGGGAGTAGACATACTGTGGCTGATGCCCATACACCCCATCGGCGAAAAAAACCGCAAAGGAAGCCTGGGAAGCTATTACTCGGTGAAAGATTATAAGGCTGTTAACCCCGATTTTGGCACACTCGACGATTTCAAAACCTTGGTTGAAGAAGCACACATGCAAGGAATGTATGTCATCATCGACTGGGTAGCCAACCATACCTCGTGGGACAACAACTGGATTACCGAACACCCTGAATATTATGCCAAAGATTCGCTGGGCAACATGTACTACCCTGCCGATTGGTCCGACGTGTGCCAGCTCGATTACAAGCAGCAGGGGCTGCATCAGGCTATGATTGATGCTTTGAAATTCTGGGTCGAAGAGACCGATATCGACGGCTACCGCTGCGATGTGGCCGGAATGGTACCCGTAGAGTTCTGGAACAAAGCCCGCGTGGCACTTGATAGCATTAAACCCGTTTTTATGCTGGCCGAAGACGAACATACCTATGGACTCATGGAAAAAGCTTTCGACATGAACTATGCCTGGCACATGCACCATATTATGAATCAGCTGGCTAAAAAAGCCGATAGCGTATCGGCTCTCCGGGAGTATTTTGTACGTTACGATACCATTTTCCCACCATCCGTAATCCGTATGAACTTCATTACCAACCACGACGAGAATTCGTGGAACGGCACCGAATTCGAACGCATGGGTGAGGGAGTAAAAACTTTCGCTGTAATGAGCTTTACCCTTCCTGGCATGCCTTTGCTTTACACCGGACAAGAAGCGGGAATGAACAAAAGACTTGAGTTTTTCGAAAAAGACCAGGTCGACTGGAGTAACGAAAGCATGGTGCCCTTTTATCAATCGCTTACCAGTCTGAAAAAAGAAAATGAGGTATTCTGGAACGGAGCAGCCGGAGGTAGCATGCAGGTGCTTGACACCACCCACCAGAGCGTATTTGTATTTAAGCGGGCGAAAGGAGAACAAGAAGTTTATGTGGTATTGAATCTTTCTGCAGAAAACCAGGAAATAATTGTTCCTGGTGGTATGGAAGGAGCCTACAAGGAGTATTTCAGCTCCCAGACCGAAGTGATGAATGCAGGCGAAAAACTGCAACTCGAAGCCTGGGCCTATAAAGTTCTTTTTAAAATGTAATTCCTACTAAGAGAAATATAAAGAGGATGCCCATTTTTGGACACCCTCTTTTTTATTTTTGTAGCATTTGCTACATTTATAAAGACAAAGAAATTATACAGAAATGGATAATATGTTGGAAATTGACAAAATAAATAGACAACAAATTTTGGCGGATACTAAAAAAATAAAGCAGCCTAGTGAAAACTGCGCTGAGGGATGAAGCTTCAGAGCTAACCAAAGCACCTATTTTAGCAAATGAAATAATTCAATATACCATGAAAAGATTACCAATAATTTTCGCCATTATCTCAATGATGTTTCTTTCGCTTCATTCCTTTGCGAACTCCGGGAAAGGCAGCGCCCCAAATGATTCAGATTCTTCATCTAGCCAAAATAGTGCCGACTATAACCCCGGACCGGATTATTACTTAGCCTGGTCGGATGAGTTTGAGGCTACAACCATCGATGAAAAGAACTGGAATTTTCAGGAATTGAAAGCCGGACATTTCAACGATGAGTGGCAACGTTATACCAACAGCCCTGAAAATGCATATATCGAAAACGGATGCCTTGTTATAAAAGCGATTCACGAAAGTGAAGTACATGGAATGGACCAATATACTTCTGCACGCTTAAATACAGCAAACAAACAGGCATGGAAATATGGTAAGATAGTTGTCCGCGTTAAACTTCCCTATGGCCATGGATTATGGCCAGCTGTTTGGATGCTGGGTACAAATATCGATGAAAATGGAGGCGACACACCCTGGCCTCAATCCGGCGAGATTGATATATTGGAATTATATGGATCCAAAAACGATTCGGTGGTAGAGTGTAATATTCATTATGCCGGTGCAGATGGTTTACATGCGAATATGGGAGCAGTTTCATACAAAAATAAAGAGGGCAGGTTTGCCGATGCGTTCCACATTTTTGAGCTTGATTGGGATGCCCAAAAGATGGTTTGGTTGGTCGATGGCAATGAATATGCTTCTACACCGATTACTGCCGATTACTTGTCGGAGTTTCATAAGGAATTCTTTATTTTGCTGAATGTTGCGGTTGGAAATAAAACCGCCGGACGTCCAGATTCAGAAAGCATATTTCCACAACACATGTACATCGACTGGGTAAGGGTTTATCAGAAAAAGAAATAAACTATCAGACTAACAGCTGAACCCTACTCATGTGCCAACGTGGGTATATAGTTTTTTTACGCCTTGTTCTTCTCATAATGAAAAAAAATTCAGATAACGCAAGATTGTAGCTTGCACCTTCTAGTTAACATCTTCCACAGTTAGTCCGTCTTTTAAAAGTCAGGCTGAAGTATTTATTTTTCATGAAAAAGCCTGATAACTGGCGGTTGTAATTTAAAATAAATATAAATACTTTTATTGGCCCTGCAAGCTGTTGCAAAATGTGCCAATTCGGGGTACTTTTAAGCTTGGTTTTAACTATCTATTTAAACATTCTTATCTAATGAGCAACATTTTTTATTCTTCAATTGGCAAGAAGCTGCTTATGTCGCTGATGGGCCTGTTTCTCATCTCGTTTCTGCTTGTTCACCTGGGCATTAACCTGCTGATCATTACACAGGACAGCTTTGAGCCTTTTAACAAAGCAGCCCATTTTATGGGCACCAACAAAGTCATTAAAATAATGGAATTTGCCTTGTTTGGCGGTTTTATCCTGCATATGGTATATGGGGCAGTGTTAAGTATTCAGAACATGCTTTCTCGTCCGGTAGGTTATAAGGTTGCCAATAACTCGCAGCTTTCGTTTTTTTCCAAATACATGTTTCATACAGCCCTTGTCATCACCATTTTCCTGATTTTACACTTGTTCGATTTTTACATCAAGGCAAAATTCATTGGCGATGTGGGCGAAGTAGTTTACGACGGTAAAAGCTACCACGATCTGGGTACGCTCGTCTTTACCCGCTTTAAAATGTTGGGTGCTGTAGTATTCTACCTTGTGGCTTTGCTTGGTTTGGGATTTCACCTTCACCACGGTTTTCAATCGGCTTTTCAAACCCTGGGGCTTAACCATCCGGTATATACCCCTATCATAAAAGGCCTTGGTCTTTTGTATACACTGGTTGTAACATTGGGTTTTATGGCTATTCCGGTGGTAATTTATTTTTTTAAGTAAGCTTAATTTTTTGTGATATGACAACTTTGAACTCTAAGATACCCGAAGGCCCCCTGGCCGATAAGTGGAAAAACTACAAAGCCACTCAACGTCTGGTGAACCCATCGAACAAACGTAAGCTCGATATTATTGTAGTAGGCACAGGGCTTGCCGGTGCCTCGGCAGCCGCCAGCCTCTCAGAAATGGGTTTTAAGGTAAAAGCCTTTTGTTACCAGGACAGTCCCCGCCGTGCGCACAGTATTGCAGCACAAGGGGGTATCAACGCAGCCAAGAACTACCAGAATGATGGAGACAGTGTCTACCGTCTTTTCTACGATACCATTAAGGGAGGCGACTACCGTTCGCGCGAAGCCAACGTATACCGTCTTGCCGAGGTAAGTAACTCTATTATCGACCAGTGTGTGGCTCAGGGTGTACCCTTTGCCCGCGAATATGGCGGATTGCTCGACAACCGGTCGTTCGGAGGCGCACAGGTATCGCGTACCTTCTATGCCCGAGGCCAGACAGGGCAACAATTGCTGCTCGGTGCCTACAGCGCCATGATGCGCCAGGTGCACCTGGGAGGAATCGAGTTGTTTACCCGCCACGAAATGCTTAACCTGGTTATGGTTGATGGTAAAGCCCGCGGAATTATCTCGCGCGACCTGGTTAGCGGTAAAATAAAACGGCATTTTGCGCACGCTGTGGTTATTGCATCTGGTGGATATGGAAACGCCTTTTTCCTATCGACCAATGCCATGGGATCGAATGGCAGTGCCGCCTGGCAGGTATATAAAAAGGGAGCCTATTTTGCCAACCCTGCTTTTGTGCAGATACACCCTACCTGCATACCTGTGCATGGTACTTTTCAGTCGAAACTCACCCTCATGAGCGAGAGCCTTCGGAACGATGGCCGCATTTGGGTGCCCAAGAAAAAAGAAGATGCTGAAGCCATACGCAGTGGCAAGCTGAAACCTACCGAAATAGCCGAAACCGACCGCGATTATTACCTCGAACGCCGTTACCCTGCCTTTGGTAACTTGGTACCACGCGATGTAGCCTCACGGGCAGCCAAAGAACGCTGCGATGCCGGTTACGGCGTAGGCAGCGGACTGGCCGTTTACCTCGACTTTTCCGACTCCATCAAGCGTTTGGGAAAGGACGTAGTGGAAGAACGCTATGGCAACCTCTTTCAGATGTACGAAAAAATAGTTGACGAGAATCCCTACGAAACTCCCATGATGATTTACCCTGCTATTCACTATACCATGGGTGGCACCTGGGTCGATTACGAACTAATGACTACCATACCTGGGCTTTACGCCATTGGCGAGGCTAACTTTTCCGATCACGGATCTAACAGGCTTGGTGCTTCGGCATTGATGCAAGGCCTGGCCGACGGCTATTTCGTATTGCCTTATACCATTCAGAATTACCTTGCCGATGATATATTAACGCCCCGCATGACAACCAACGAACCTGAGTTTGTGGCTGCTGAGCAGGAAATAGTCCAGCGGGTCGATAGGCTTATGAGCATCAAAGGAAACAAGTCGGTGGACTATTTCCACAAAGAATTCGGACTTCGACTTTGGGACCTGGTGGGCATGGGCCGCAACAAACAAGGACTGGAGCAAGCCATTTCAGACTTTAAACAGATGCGCGATTCGTTCTGGAAAGATGTAAAAATACCTGGTGAAAAGGATGAATTTAATCCGGAATTGGAAAAAGCAGGTCGGGTGGCCGATTTCATCGAAATAGGTGAACTCATGGCCCGCGATGCTCTGATGCGTGAAGAATCCTGCGGCGGCCATTTCCGCGAAGAGCATCAGACCGAAGAAGGAGAAGCCAAGCGCAACGACAACGATTTTATGTTTGTAGGTGCCTGGGAGTTTAAAGGAGCCGACAAAGATCCGCAGATTCACAAAGAGCCACTCAATTATGAGTTTATTAAGGTGGCTCAGCGGAATTATAAAAAATAAAGCCTGCTTCGGCAAGAGGATTTCATTATTCGAAAAATAAAATTGAATGCAATGGATTTGACACTTAAAATATGGAGGCAAAAAAACGCCTCTGCCAAGGGAAAGTTCGAAACGTATCAACTTAAAGGTATTTCTCCCGATTCGTCTTTTCTCGAAATGCTTGATATCTTAAACCAGCAGCTTATTGACGATAACATTGCCACACCGGTGTGTTTCGATCACGATTGCCGCGAAGGCATTTGTGGCATGTGTGGACTTTATATTAATGGCCGTCCGCATGGACCTGATACAGCAGTTACAACCTGCCAACTTCACATGCGGAAGTTTAAAGATGGCGACACCATTGTCATTGAGCCCTGGAGGGCCAAACCATTTCCGATTATTCGCGACCTGGTAGTCGACCGCAGTGCTTTCGATAAAATCATGCAGGCCGGTGGCTATGTCTCAGTAAATACCGGAGGAGTACCCGATGCAAACGCTATTCCAATACCTAAGCGAAATGCCGATACGGCGATGGATGCCGCAGCTTGCATTGGTTGCGGGGCTTGCGTAGCTTCCTGCAAAAATGCTTCGGCTATGCTTTTTGTGGCTGCAAAGGTATCGCAATACGCCAACCTGCCACAAGGCAAGGTAGAGGCCAAAGAAAGGGTGAAGAATATGGTAAAGGCCATGGACGAACTGGGCTTTGGAAACTGTACCAACACAGGTGCTTGTGAGGCTGAATGCCCCAAAGAAATTTCACTTTCGCACATTGCCCGACTTAACAGAGAATTCTTTGTGGCTAAAATCGTTTAGCACCTTCAGTTGATAAACGCTTATTAGGGCTCTGTGGCATATTTCTCCTTAGGCGATAGTACAGAGGCATGCTTTATTCTTGAGACTTAAATTTCATGAGTTCACGAAATGAAATTTTAGATATAGAGGCCAAAAATAGTTGGTAAAAAGTTTTTTATTCCTTGTCACTATTGAGATACAAAAGAGTTAATTGAAAGTTGTTTCAGTTAACTCTTTTATATTTATGAAAACATCAAAAAAAAGCGTTGTTGGGCATGTCAAAGTTTGAATTTAATCAAATGGGGAACCCAGCAAGGAAAACAACGTTTTAAATGTCAATTTTGCGGTATATTATTCACTAATGCTAGTCTATTTACAAAGAAAACAAATCAAAAAGTTTGGTTTCAGCATTGGGTTATTGGACGACAAACGATACCACAGATAAGCAAATCCAGTGGATACTCTGAGCGGACGCTTAAGCGAATGTTTTCTTATTATCTCTCACAATCCCCTGTATATGCAGTTAAGCCATCAGAGAAGGTTAATTTATTGATAGATGGAACCTACTTCAGTAAAGATCTTTGTTTGGTTCTTTACAGAGATAACACGATAAAATTCACACAGTTGTATCGATTAACTGATGGGGAATGGTATGACGAAATGAAAGAAGACCTGGAAAATCTATTAAAGCTTGGAGTCCAAATAGAAAGTATAACATGCGATGGACATAAATCACTGCTTAAAGCGATTCGTAAAGTATGTAAACATGTAACCGTTCAACGGTGTATTATTCATGTTCAAAGAATGTGTCGTATCTGGCTTACAATGAACCCCAAGAGTATTGCAGGTATGGAACTTAGAACTATTATAAACCAGTTACATAAAATTGAGAATAAAGAGCAATGGGGGAATTGGGTTGTCAACTTATACAACTGGCATGAAAAACATAAGGAATTCTTAGATCAAAAAAGCTACAACTTTGATACTGGAAGGTATTGGTACACTCATAAAATGGTTAGGCGTTCATTTACAGTTATTAAGAAGGCTTTGCCTGATATGTTCCATTATCTGGACAATGACAGAATTCCAAAATCCACAAATGGATTAGAGTCATTTTTTGGACATCTTAAAAGTCACATAACTCTACACCGAGGACTATCCAAAGAACATCGTAAAAGCTTTATAAGATGGTATTTATACTATAAAAACCAAAGAGTTTTCTAAGCCATAATCACAGAAATTGAATAAAAAGGCCCTGATTGTTAGTCAGGGCCCAATTCCCGTGGTAAATCTTATTGCTATCAGGTTGCTCTCCAGCAGAGCCTAAGTCCTCTTTAGATTTACTCTTGTATTTTACAAAATTTAAAACAAATAATCACCAACTATTTTTGGCACCATTACCAAATTTTATAGTCGAATCCCGATTTACATCAGGACTGAAAGCGGGTGCGTGGGTAAATACCCCGCCTCTTGAGGCGAATAAAATAAAATCCTTTGCAGATACCCCGTCAGCTTGCTGCGGGGAGCTTCATTCCTGAATATTTTTTCGCACGAAGAAAAAAGTGCCATCCTCGTGATCCAGATTTCCGAAAGGAACCAAAACGGGCTTTTCCAATCCTTCCTGTTCCATGCGTAGTGATATTCTTTCGTAAAGAGCATCTAAAGGAATACACGAGGCAGGGTTCGCTTGCAAGGCATCGGTAAAAGCAGAAAGAAACACTGCATGGTTTTGTCCGGTATCTAAAAAAGTAGCACCAAACATCTGGGCCGATTTTTTTGAGATGAGTACAGTATTGTTGCAGTTTTCGAGGCTGTAGGGGATTAGGCTTTCCGAAGTTTTAAGCAATCCTGCACTGCTTATTACTAAAAGGTGTTCGAGCGACGAATAGCTTGCCAATGAAGCCCTTAATGCATTGATTTTATATGAACCCGAAGCATCCTTGATGCGACTGTCGACAGGCAACCAGCAGGCAATTTCTTCCTGCACATCACCTAATCCGGAATACCAGATAAGCAAGGATTTTACTTTGTTGTTTCGCACCAGGTCACGTAATTCAATCGAAAAAAACCATTCCATATCGCGTAAGCTCATGTTGGTTTTGTGAATAAGTCCGGCAAATTCGTATTTACTAAAAGTCTCCAAAAGGTTTTTTATTTCTTCCCCTGGTAAACTGCTGTTATTGTGGTGTGTGTAATTGTTGTTCTCTAGCACCACCAGCCAGGTTTTGCCCATGGGACTTTCATCAGACCTCAGTTTCGATGGGCGCAGGAGCGCAAAGTCGCGCAACGATTGATTGCCATACATATCGGTGGCAGAAATGCTAATAGATGCACTGTTCCTGACATCGACAATGGCAGTAAACCGGGGATTATAGTCCTCCCGGATAAAGTTGGCATCGATGTCATCAATTTTTATGGAAACAATCGGACTTTTATCCAATATCCTGCCTTCGAAGTAAAGACTATTGTCGTCTGGATGAAGCAAAATTTGAGTTTCTTCGCCAATAATGGGGTTTTGAAGCTCAAAACGTGGTTTTTCTTTTTCTGTTTTTATAATAGGATAAGTCTCTGTGCTGAGGTTGTCATAAATATCGGCAATGGTAAAAGAAATAAAATCGACCGATTCAAGCGCAAGGAGGGTATCGAAACGGTATTCGCCTACACCAGAAGGTAAAAAGCTTAGGTTAAGGTTATTGAGCCGCAATATTTTTACCCCCGACACATCACTGATAGTTCCTGAGACAGTCAGCTGCTTTTGGCCTTCTTCTACCCTTATTTCTGCTTGTTCGTTTAATTCGGGCGAAAGCAGGGTAAGCACAGGCTCATTTTCCTCCCTGCTAAGGTCGAAGATGCTTTGTTGGATTTTTCCGGCCAAATTTGCATGTGATTCATCGGTACCTATCAGCAGCAATATGCGACGGTAATCTTTCAGTGCATTTTCCTTTTCGCCAAGCAATGCATACAGAGCTGCTCTTTTTGTAAGGGCGTCCATAGAGGTATCGATTTGCGTCAGGGCTTGGGTATAATCAGCAATAGCTTGGGTAGTATCCATTAAAGCCTCATGAATACCTGCACGAAGCATGTAAAGGGAATAATTATCTCCTCCAACTATTAGTGCTTTGTTTAAGTCGGTAAGAGCTTTGATAGTATCGTTTTGTCGCAGGTAGGCATTGCTTCTAAGAGCAAGTGCTTTGGCATTTTCAGCATTTAGACTAATTATAACTACTGAGCAATTGTCGATGGTATATTGGTAGAGGCCAAGGGTATATTGTATTTCTGCAAGTGCCAGGTAGGCATCTTCAAACCGGCTGTCGCGAATAATTGCTTTTTCGAGAGCCTTTTCGGCAGCAAGTGTATCTCCGGCATGGAAGGCTGCTAAGCCAAAGTAATACAAAGTGCGGGCGGTTTCAGTGATAGCCAGCGCAGCCTCAGCAACGGTATAGGCTTGATTGTAATCTTCCTGTTTTAAAAGTATGCGTGTTTTTATCAGAAGGAGCTCCTCGTCCCGGGGTTTGATCTTTAAACCTTTATCTGCGCAACTACGGGCATTGGTATATTCCTTCAGCTGTAAAAAAAGTTCCGAAGCCAATGTGTAATTGGCCGCTGCATCGTAATCCAGCATTGCAGCCCTGCAGAAGTTTTCGGCTGCATTCAGGCTGTCGGTTTTGGCCAGGTGGGCCAGACCAATGGCAGCATGCAATTTACCATCGGTAGAATCGATGGAATAAGCCTTGTAATACTCTTCAAGGGCTGCATCCGGCATTCCGCTTTCTAAAAGTAAATCGCCAGCCTTAAGATATTGCCGGGCATTTTGTGCCGAAACCTTACCTGCGGAAAAAACTAAAAGCAAAAAGAATATAAAAGGGCGAAGCAACAAGGCAATTCAATATTTAGTGGGAGGCAATTTACAAAAAAAACATAGCACACCGGTCGAATTAAATTGCCTGAGTAGCGATGGGTTTGAAAATTGTCAACTGATCGTTGAGTATTTGTATATCTTCTATGCATTCTTGCTGTAGTACCGGAGCAGGTAAGCCATCATGAAAAGCCCTGGAACCAGTGAATACCCTGGCTTCGTCCCAAAGGTTTTGGTCGATAAACGACTTCAGAAGTTTACTGCCCCCTTCAACCAGTAGCGATTGAACTTCAATGCCCCAGAGGTACTGGAGCATTTGTTCCAGAGCATGTTCCCCAAAATTGATTTGCTCGTAATGCACCGAAGCTGTATCGGGCTTTTGCTCTTCTGTAAACACAAGGGTAGGGGTTTCAGCAGAGAAAACCTTGTAAGAAGTGTCGAGCCGACCAAAACGGTCAGGAACAACCCGCAGGGGCGATTGGCCTGGCCACAAACGGGCCGTAAGTGAGGGGTTATCGGCGATTACCGTATTGGTGCCAACTAAGATAGCATCCACTTCAGTGCGCCATTTGTGCACCATACGCTGCGATAGGCTGTTCGAAATCCAGTAAGGGCCCACCGGAGAGCCGGCTGGCCGAATCACGTCCATAAAGCCATCGGCCGATTGGGCCCACTTCAGTATAATGTAGGGTCTTTTTTTACTGTGAAAAGTAAAAAACTCGTGGTTGATAGCCTTACATTCTTCGTGGAGCACACCTTCTATCACTTCGATGCCTGCATTTCGGAGTTTCTGAATGCCTCTTCCGGCCACCAGCGAATTCGGATCGCCGGAACCTATGACCACACGGGGTATTTTTTTTTCGATTATAAGGTCGGAGCAGGGAGGTGTTTTACCGGTATGCGAACAAGGTTCCAGGCTAACATACAAGGTGCATCTAGTCAGCAGCGACGGGTCTTTCACAGCACGTATGGCGTTTACCTCTGCATGGGGACCCCCAAAATACTCATGATAGCCCTCGCCAATAATCCTGTCGTCGTATACGATTACACAACCTACCATGGGGTTGGTGCGGGTATTTCCTTTGCCATTTAATGCCAGATCGATGCACCGGCGTATGTATTTTTCATAGATTTGCTGCATAGCTTTGCGATAGGTCCTGCGACAGTCAAAAATACAAATCCTTGAAATTTATTTGCATGTCAGAGGAAAAGAATATCTTTTACCCCCAAACCCTTCAGCAGCTTCAACTATTATTTCGCGAAAGGCTGAAAGGAATTTACGATCGACAGGAGACAGACAGCATATTCTCCCTGGCGGCTGAATTTGCAATTGGATTAAGCCCCATTCAGCTTCATACTCAGTCCGAAGTAAAACTCGGTTCTGAGCCAATTGGCATAATGAAGAACATTCTGGAGCGACTGGCACTTAATGAGCCTATCCAATACGTACTGGGACGAGCTGATTTTTACGGCTTAAATTTCGAGGTGAATGGCCTTGTGCTCATTCCACGTCAGGAAACTGAATTACTCGTTGATTCCATTATCAGGGACAACAAGCTGCATCAACCTCGCATTTTGGATATCGGAACCGGAAGCGGCTGCATTGCCATTTCACTGAAAAAACACATAATGGGAGCCCAGGTAACTGCCATCGACATCTCTCCCGGCGCGCTTGAAACCGCAAGGCGCAATGCCATTCGGCATCAGATGGAAATAGACTTCAGATTAGACGATATTCTTCATCCTCACATTCATTTTCCCCTTTTCGATCTGATTGTGAGCAATCCGCCGTATATTCGTATGGCAGAACAGCAACTGATGCAAGCCAATGTGCTGGATTTTGAGCCTCACTCTGCCTTGTTTGTTCCCGATGCCGACGCCTTATTGTTTTATAAAGCAATTGCCTCTTATGCCAGCAATCACCTAAAACCCTCTGGTGTTTTGTGGGTTGAAATCAATGAATCGCTAGCCGATGAAACGATTGATGTCTTTAGAAAGGATGGCTTTACTCAACATCTGTTGATTCAGGACCTAAATCAGAAAAACCGCATCATCAAATCATGGAGGTAAGAAAACAAATAAACAGCGACGAAGCGCTCGAAAAGCTGAAATACTTATGCAGCAAAGCCGAAAAGTGCCTTTTAGACATTAAGACCCGCCTCGACGAATGGGATTTATCTGGAGAGTTCGACAATATCAGCCAAATACTAACGAGTGAAAAATACATTGATGAGGCGCGCTACACCCAAGCCTTTGTGAACGATAAAATCCGGCAAGGGAAATGGGGAAAACACAAAATAAGGTACTTGCTTAAACGAAAAGGGATTGCCCCAAAATCCATCGAAACATGCCTGGTAAGTTTTCCTGCGAAGGAATACAAAACACTTGTCATACGCGAGTTGCAAAAGAAAAACAACACCATAAAGGAGACGAATCCCTACAAACGCTATCAAAAACTAAGTGCCTTTGCTGCACAGAGAGGGTACGAAACCGAATTTCTGAGAGAAATTTTAGACAATACACCGGAGTAAGGGTTTTAAAATTACCTGGAGCACAATATTTCGAAAATTACTTCATAAATTTAAACATCACTTAAAATTATCGGAACATGAAAACAGCATTTGTTCATTTTGCCGAAGGGTTCGAAGAAATAGAGGCCCTAACCATTGTGGATGTGTTACGCAGGGCCGATATCCCTAATCAAATGGTTTCTATTACCGGACATCGGCAGGTAACCGGTGCACATGGAATAAAGATTGTAACCGATGTGGTTTTTGAAGATGTGAATTACGACCAGGCCTCAGTAATTATTTTGCCGGGAGGTATGCCTGGCTCTGGCAACCTAATGAAACACGAAGGATTAGCTACAGTCCTTCAAACACAAGCCCATAAAAACGAACCAATTGCAGCCATCTGTGCAGCCCCTATGGTGCTAGGTGCATTGGGGATACTGGAAGGAAAAGATGCTGTGTGCTATCCGGGATTTGAAAAACATTTAAAAGGGGCCACCATCAAACAAACGTCCACTGCCATGTCTGGTGCAATCCTCACAGGGAGGGGGCCCGGGGCTGCACTCCACTTTTCGCTCGATTTGGTAAAATTGTTAAAGGATACAGAACTGGCTTCGAAACTGGCTAATGACATGCTGGTGGAAAACTGGAAATAGATAAAACATAACTATAAACGAGGAGGCTGAAAGTTTATTTCAGCCTTTTTTTTGTTTGGCTTAACAGGAAAAATTGATTATTAATCATTGGAAAAAAAATTGAAATGAAGGCAAAAAAATAGACATATAGAATAAAAATGAATAAAAAAATGAGTTACTGCCCCAAAAAATGAAGGATAAAAATGAAAAAACGATAAGAAATGAGGCTATACCCTAAAAAAGTGAAGAATTTGATTGTTTCTAATCCTGAAATCATAATTAACTGATAATCAGACAATACATAAATATGCATTGTGTATTAAATAACATAAATGTTAAATTAACATAAAAAGCACTAAAAAACTTATAAAAAATATAAATAGATGCAAAAACAGATAAAATATGTAAGAAAAAATTAATGTTTTTTTAACAATATATCTATTGCAGTGAAATATTATGCCCTTAACTTTGTCGAAGTAATTATTTACTAATTATTTCAAAAAATGAACAGAGTTAAAAATGTAGTGCTACGTGCACTGCTTATTTTTGCAATTACCGGCATGCCTGTTGTGGCTATGGCCGGCGGAGGTGTAAAGGTGAAAACCAGCACCAGTGAACAAAACAAGGCAGTAATTTCGCTGGTCGAAATTGAGGCCAAGCAAGTCAACCTATCTATTGAGAACGATGAAGAAACTGTAATATTCTACTCTACACACGTTAAAAATACATCCGATTTTAACAGGGTGTTTGATTTTTCGCGTTTGGCAGATGGCAACTATGTGATTGTTGTAAAATGGAACAACGAGATTGTTAAGAAACCAATTGCAATCGAAGATTCGAAGGTGATTGTGAAAGAAACCGAGTTGGTCAATGAACCTGTATTCAGGCTTAGCGACAAAACTTTACTCGTATTTCTGAATAATCCTTCAAAATCTAAAACAGAGGTTAAGATTTTAACCGAAGAGGGAGTGTTTTTCGAGGATTCGGGTAGCGAAGCCAATTTTGCCCGTAAATACGATTTATCGAATTTACCTACAGGTGAATACGAAGTATTATTATCGAACAAACGCAAATCTTTCAATCATACAATTTCTCTTTATTAATATTTCATGCATTTTTCGTACTCCTTTTCTTAAGGAGTAGTCACACTTCATAGTTTTCAATTAGTTAGGGTTAGAGCCCGGGAGTAGTTAACCCGGGCTCATTTTTTTTACCGCTGTCAGAAAAAACCACCAATAATTGTTTCTTGGCAATTCTAAAAGTTTTTAGTTAATCCTTACTATTGCTGAAAAAGAGGACTAACTTTTACCCATTCTGCTTGTTATTGCTATATGGAATCTGCAAAGAAAAAAAACCTTCTCATTTGTGGTGGCTCAGGCTTAATTGGTCGGGCCCTCTCAAGTTACCTGCAAAATCAAGGATTTGCAGTTTCCATACTTAGCAGGAACAGAAATTATTCTGGACCATTCCGCAGTTTTTACTGGAACCCCGATGAGGATTATCTCGATCCGGAGGCATTGAAAAATCAACATTACCTGATAAACCTAAGTGGCGAATCCATTGCAGGGGGATGGCTGGGAACCTCACGTAAGAAAAAAATACTTCAAAGTCGTATACGTCCATTGATGCTGCTTTCAAAAGAGCTCGAAAAGCTCGACCAAAAGCCACTAAAACTAATCAGCGCCTCGGCCGTGGGGTTTTATGGTCATCAACCCAATGTACTGTTAACCGAAACAGCACCGGCGGGAACAGGCTATCTGGCCGAAGTGTGTGCCGAATGGGAATCGTGCCTCGAAGATTTTAAAATTCCTGTTGCTACTTTGCGAATTGGAGTTGTGCTAAGTCAGGATGGGGGCTATTATCCAAAAATGAAAAAAATTTTAAAGAGCAGAATTAACCTCGTTTTTGGATCCGGAAATCAGTTTGTTTCATGGATTCATATCGATGACCTGGTGCGGGCCATACATTTTATTCTGCTTCATCCCCAATCATCGACAGTGTATAATTTGTGTAGCCCTGAACCTATTCAGGTAGCCAGTTTGCAGACATTGATTGCCCAACAGGCTGGTTATAAAGTACTCCGCATTAATATTGCATCCGGCATCGTAAAGTTTCTGCTGCAAAGTCTTTCTGAAATTTTTCTGCACGATCAGCAAGCGGTTCCACACAACTTGCTTGCACAGGGTTTTCAATTCGAGTTACCTAAAATCGAAAAAATACTCCAAAAAGAGTAACCCGAAAGGCTGGGACATCCTATTCTCAATTATCCTTAGCAATTAGTCTTTTACTGGATCAATAATCAGTTTAGAGCAGCTAATTTTATTCCCAATAAGGTTTTGCAAAGACGAAGTCTTTCCATTAAATTTAGCGCGCCGTAAAACCTAGGTTTTCGGTTGTGGAAAGGATTGTAATTTCAATGTAAACTCAAAATGAGCAAATCAAAACCAAGCCCTGAAGTACGGAATTCTTTTCCAGACTGGAGTTTCCTTTCGGGCAAAACTACCATAATAATTCTTGCTGTAATTACCCTGGCAGCCTTATTGCTGCGCTACTACCAACTGGGATATTTATCCTTATGGGTCGATGAATACATGCATGTAAGCCCGGCATACCGCTTTTTAAAAGGCGGGTCGATGATGCAATCGGATAACAACGGTATATTCTTAACCTGGGTTATCATCGCCTTCTTCAAACTCTTTGGAGCAAGTGAGATTACTGCACGGATACCCAGCATTTTATTCGGAAGTTTATCGATACCACTCATTTATTTCCTTGCAAAGAAACTCTTTAACCGCAACGTGGGCATAATTGCCGCGTTTTTAGGGGCCTTTTCACTTTATGCAATTATCTGGTCGCGCATTGCCCGCAATTATGCCAGTTTCGAGTTTGCCTACCTTCTTTTGCTTATTGTAATCTGGATGGCATTTAATCACACTTCAGAGACGGAGAAAGGCAAGAATAATTTTTTTACACGCAACCAAATCAATAAGAAATATTTATTGGCCTTACCCTTTGTATTCGTGTTTTCCCTGATTAACCATCAGCTTACATTTTTTGCGGTATTTGGTTTAAGCACTTATTTGGTCTATTTGGCCATTGGCCGGATGATTCGGGGTGGTAAGGGCGCTTTCACAAACTTCTATGCTCTTGCAAGTTACCTCATTGTTGCTGCGGTAATCGTGTTTTTTACACCCAGCCTGCTCGACAAGATTGCAAGGCCGGTATTGGGAATTCTTTTGCCAGACCGGATTATTAACTGGGTATTGCCAGACTGGAGCTACATTTTTACGCAGTTTAAAGGGGAAGAGACTCGTTTTGCCTGTTTTAAAACTTATTTTAATATTGTAAAGGACGATTATACTATCCTTTACTACCTTGGTATATTGGGCCTTCCGGCTTCATTCTTTCTTCAAAAGGCAAGACGTGGGGCAGCTTTTATGACTTCGATGTTCCTGGTGCCTTTTTTACTGATGAGTTTTATTTTCCGCAATCCTTGTACGCCGAATTACCTTTTATTTATCTATCCGCTTTTCCTTATTTCAGCAGCAACAGGCCTTTATTTTATAGTTTCTCGCTTAGTGCCCCTGATTGCGCCCCAAAAGCTTACGGAAAAGAAAGGCTTTAGTATCTTTCTTTTCCTCGTCATAGCCGGCTTGTTACTGGCAGGTTCTCCCTTTGGGAAGATCAAGTCGCTGGTTACTACCAAGGAACATGGGCAGGTGGCGCCCAAAAGCCTTATTCATGTGGGTTATGTGAACTGGAAAGGCATTTGCAAAAAGATGAAAAGGATGATTGCCAAGGAAGACCTGGTACTTTCGACCTGGCCCGGAGCTACCGATTGGTACCTTAAGCGCGACAATTCGGTGTGGTTTCGCCAAAGGGTTTACGATACCAAGCTGAAGCAATACGTTTACCGCGAAGCAACCGGTGAGCCCAACACCGCTACCTCA
Organism: Bacteroidota bacterium; assembly: GCA_016699695.1. NCBI lineage: Bacteria > Pseudomonadati > Bacteroidota > Bacteroidota bacterium. Next base: position 1,507,613 of record CP065006.1, on the reverse strand, counting down.
TACGACGATCTGGTGAATACCTACAACAACAACAAAAAAGGCTGGTTTTTTGCCGATTATTATTTCGACAATGTAATGACCGATCCGAGGGCTAAGGATTTTATTATTCGCAACACCAATTATCATTTCGATTTGGGCAATGGCGACGTACAAATATTTAGCTGGAACCACGATGAGCCCCGGAAGTTTACCAACACCCTGGCCATTGAATTAGGAAAAAATCCGGCTCGGGTAGCTTCGCAAAAATTGAATTTCAACCTGAATACCTCAGCCCTCAACAGCCTTAGAATATTTATCGAAGCCGAAGGCCTCGACAGGCCAAACGAAGGGTTTATTGTGATTAACGATAAGCGCACCGTGGCTTTTACGCTTCAGGAGATCGGGAGTACCGGGGGCTTTAAATACTTCGATCCACGCAGACAGTATTATGCCTTTACCATCGCTAAAACCGATTTAGTAAATGGTCAGAACACCTTGCAGATAGCCTACAACAATCAGGTAAAAGACAACCCGAGAGGTTTTGTGGTGTATAACATATCGTTTTTAAACCAATAGTTTCAAAATATCAAATAAGTAACTTAACAACATTCTCGTGAAAATATTAATAACCGGAGTAGCCGGTTTTATCGGGTCAAATCTTGCAGAAGCCTTGCTTGCAAAGGGTCATGATGTATATGGAATCGATAATCTGAGTTATGGCGAATTGCGTAACATTGAACCCTTTCTGACTCATGAAAAATTTCATTTCCACTCGGGAGATATCTGTAACCCTTTTGTAATAAAAGAGTACAAGGTTGACCTGGTTGTGCACCTGGCCTCGCAGAAGATACCACGCTATTCGAGCGCTTTTCGTACCCTCGACGAAAACCAGATCATGTTGCGGAACATTGTAGCCAAATGCCTTGCAGACAAGAGTAAACTTTTATTTGCTTCGACCTCCGATGTGTATGGCAAAAACAAACAGGTGCCTTTTACCGAAGAATCGGACCTGGTGATGGGACCTCCTACTGTGAAACGCTGGGCCTATGCCATTTCGAAAATGTATGGCGAACAATACATCCTGGCCAACCACGATGAGTTTGATCTGAAATACACTATTGTCCGCTTTTTTGGTTCCTATGGCCCCAACCAAAACCTCACCTGGTGGGGAGGGCCACAATCGCTTTTTATCAGCAGGTCGGCCAGGCAGGAAGCGCTTGAGATACATGGCGATGGCTTGCAAACCCGCACCTTTACCTACATTAAAGATACCGTAGCCGCCCTGGTGCTCTGCATCGAATCAGAAAAGTCGGACAACGAGATTTTCAACATAGCCTCTGATCCTAGCGAAGAAATTACCATAGCAGATCTTGGCCGGCTGATCTGGAAACTGGTCAACGGCGATAAAATTCCACCCCAGCTGAATATGATTCCTTATTCGAGCTTTGGAAAATACGAAGATGTACAGCGCAGGGTGCCATCGATTGATAAACTCATTTCATTTTTTGGTTATAAACCCCGTTATACCTTGGCCGATGGCCTGAGGGAAACCATTGAATGGCAACGCAAAATAGAAAAATGGTAAGCTATTTCCTCATTCCCCTTTACAACGAGTCGGCCAACATACAAGAGCTGCACGATAACCTCACTGCGGTGCTGCCGGGGGTAGATAAGTTTTTTGTGTTAGTCGACGATTGCTCAACTGATGACACCATTCAACAAATTCATTCGTATTTTAAAGATACTTCTTATCATGTCATTGAGAAGCCACTCAACCAGGGCCCGGGCGATTCGTTTAACCTCGGCTTCGAATGGATTTTAGCCAATTCTTTGCCGGGAGCCGAACTCATTGTGACCATCGAAGGCGACAACACGTCCGATTTAACCACTTTGCCAAAAATGCATGCCATAGCCAATCTGGGCTTCGACCTGGTGCTGGCCTCGGTATATGCACAGGGTGGTAAACTCGAGAAAACAGGATTGTTTAGAAAAATCGTTTCGCTGGGAGCCAATGTCGTGTTGCGTTCGGTGTTTAACCTGCGTGTAGCCACCATGAGTTCGTTTTACCGTATTTACCGCATATCGTTGGTGCAAACAATCAAAAACAACCATTCGGAGATAATCCGCGAAAAAGGTTTTATTTGCATGGTCGAAATATTGATTAAGGCCATTAAATCGGGTGCATCGGTCATCGAAGTGCCAACCAATTTGTTGTCGCACAAACGAAAAGGCCGGTCGAAAATGAAAATACTTCGTACTTTTAAAGAATACCTTCGGTTTTTAATCATGAAATAGATAATTATGGCTATTGTCGGAAATCTTCGCACCCTTGCGTCACAAACAAGTCATACCAGAATACTTCAGGCGCTGGATTATTTATCACAAACAGATTTGAATGCTATTTTCCTCACTCTGAGTGAGGGATCCAGCAAAACCATGGAGATAGATGGCAAAGCCTTGTTTGCCATTTTCCAGACCTATACCAGTAAAACCGGCGAAACGATTAAAATGGAAGGGCACCGGCAGTACATCGATGTACAGTACATTTTCGAGGGAGAGGAAAAAATCCTTTTAGCCTCGGAAGAGGATATTACTGAGGCAGACACCTATAATGTTGAGAAAGACTATTTCTTTCCCAAAGTAGCAGCTTTTTCTTCAGTGATACTGCGCCAGGGCGAAGGGGCTGTGCTTACCCCACTGGATTTACACGGGCCCGGCTATTGTGTCGATAAGCCGGGTATTGTGAAGAAAGTAGTAGTGAAGGTGGCAGTTTAATAATCTTTTACTACCACTTCGCCTCGCGCCTTAATTATTGGCGAAACCAGTATGACCCAAAGATCCCGATTGCTGCGCATCGGGATCAGTTCGACTTGATAATTTTAGTTCATCCCGAATTCTCGTGATTTCTAAAATTATAGTCTCACTGATTTAATCTGAAAAACAGGAGTGAAAACGATTTCAGTTCCATTTTTACATCCGGCACCAGCTCTTGATAACCTGCTTATCAGCCCCTTGTTGCAAACTATGACTGTGCATGAAATAGCAAGCCTCAACTGGCCTGAATTCAATTATCAACCAAAAGTATCTTTTTCCATAGCCTGCACACAGGCTGGCATTATATTAAAATTTTATGTAGAGGAAGAAGGCACTCTGGCACGAATCCTCACTGACAACGGCAAAGTTTACAACGACTCATGTGTAGAGTTTTTCGTAAGCCTTCCGGGCGATGAGGCTTATTATAACTTTGAATTTAATTGCATTGGGCGGTTGTTGTTGGGTTATGGCACTTCGAGACACAACAGGCTCCCCGGACCTCAGAAGGCAACCGACAGCATTTACAGGCAGTCGACTTTAGGCACAGAAGCAATTGCACACACGAGTGGTTTAGTTAGTTGGGAACTGATAATAGCAATATCATTTCAGGCTTTTTTTATGCACCCGGTAAAAACCTTAAAGGGCGAGAAACTGAAGGCCAATTTTTACAAGTGTGGCAACGAAATGCCCCAACCGCATTACCTGAGCTGGAGTCCGGTACATTCGACACAACCCGATTTTCACCGGAGCGAGAGCTTTGGAGAATTGTTGGTGGGTGAATAAGGCTTAGTTAAATTCCTTACGTGTCTGGTTGACCCATTTGAGCCCATCTGCTAGCGCGAGCTTTTAGCTCGTGCTAATGTTACCTCAAAAGAATTGCCTTCCTGCCGGAATTTAATATTTTTACTTCTATGAGTAGAAAATATAAATTTCATAATCCGGAAGGTGTTTATTTTGTTTCGTTTGCCACGGTTTACTGGTTAGATGTTTTTGTACGTGAGCAATATTTTATTTCTTTTATCGAAAGCCTGGAATATTGCAGAAAAAGTAAGGGTTTGGAGTTATTTGCATATTGTATTTTACCAAGTCATGTCCATTTAATATTCCGAGATAAAAATAATAATCCGAGCAAGCTGATTAAGGAGTTAAAAACCTTTACGTCTAAAAGAATACAGGAACTTATCGTAGAAAATCCTAAGGAAAGTCGGAAAGAATGGTTATTATGGATGATGCAAAGAGCAGGAGAGAAGAACAGTAATGTAAAAAACAGGCAATTCTGGCAGCAACACAATAAACCAATAGAGTTATGGAGTAATGATGTTATTGAACAAAAATTAGACTATATTCATAATAATCCGGTGGAGGCTGGATTTGTTAACGAACCGCAACATTGGAAGTATAGCAGTGCGGCATATTATTGTGGAGAACAAGGTTTAATTGATATAGACTTGCTTTAAGCACGAGCTACAAGCTCGCGCCAGCCAGGGATTTTCAGATATGCAGCACGACAACATAAAAGAAATAACGAATATCAGTTTTGGACACATGAACCACGAAGTGCTCAGCGAAGCTAAAACCATGCAATCGAACTCGATAATGCTAAAATGATAGAACAAAGAATTAACTATATACACGAAAATCCGGTAAGAGCGGGTATTGTGGTAAATGCAGAAGATTATCTGTACAGTAGTGCCAGGAATTACGCAGAAATAGATAGTATATTGGAAATTGACAGAATTGATGGATAATTATCTGTAGCGAATGCTACGGAAATTGTTCAGCGTAGTAAAAACTACGCTGAGAGGGGGGAAATCTATAATGAATTAACATTTTGTTCTGCAATTTAATTATTCAATTTGTGAAATAAAAAACCAATTATCATAAACCTACCAACAATTACTAATTTATGGCATCTGTAAGAATTAAAAAGATATTCGCAGGCATCTCAGAAAAAACAATAGGTTTACTTGGATTCATTATTAGCGTTGTGGCAATTACCCAAACCTGCCGTCAAGCCAAACTAAACCAAAATGCAGTAAATGCAGAATATAGACCATACGTTTGGGTTGAACCTGGTGAATATGGGTTGATTCCGACCTATGACACCAAAGATTATTTTGTGTATGAAACTATTGATATACCAATAACCTTCATAAATGATGGCAAAACTCCCGCATACCCTATTTATGTAAACTGTAATGTAACAATATACGATCTAGATCAATTTGATTTTCGAGAATACATTAGAAATGCAGATAGAGAAAAAAAAGATATCATTGTACAAAAATTTTTTCGCACCGATAGTAATAACCCTTTAACTAAAAGTATTGACCTAAGAAATCCTTTGGACTATGATAAAGAAAACAAGGTACTGTTTTCTGATGTCATCCTAAAAGATCACCCCTTTTCCATTGTGTTTCGAAGAACTGCCATAAAATCAAAGAAAATTGAGACAATGTTTCTTCACATTTATATTGTTTACAAAGATGCTTTTAAAAACTATCATGAATTATATCATAGAGAAAAATTATATCTTAACACTGTAAGTTCTCAACCGTTATCCCCTGTGATTGAAATAAAAACATATAGTTCTAATCCTATCCCTGAAAGATTTAGGAAAAGTAAGTATTAAACAATAACTTAATCTAGTAAAAGGAAATAATTTATATTTCTTTTGCTTATCGTCAATTTGATAAAAAATAGGATTCGTTGACCAATAGTTGGCCAAAACAGGCATAAAAAAACCCTCATCCCCTCTCGTCCTCGTTTATAATGAGGATGGGTAAAAGAGATAAAGTAATATAGATAGGCAACTAAGTTAAAAACTTAAAAACCTCGTCGCAGATGAGGGCCAGATGGCGAGGAATAGCTTAATAAATGATAATAGATAAATGAGGCTTTCTATCCATTGTAAGAATTCCATTGTTTATATTTGATAGAAAATAAAGAGCATGAAAAAAATCTTTCGCATTGCAATTTTCATTGCTGTGCTGGCATTGGCAATATTAATTTGGTGGCGCTATTACTTTGTGTTTGGCGAAGGGGTAAAGGCTGGCACCTTGAACTTTATTGTTAAAAAAGGCTATGTCTTTAAAACCTTCGAAGGTCGATTGATTCAGACAGGATTTAAAACATCAGCCCCAGGAGCACTGCAAAGCAATGAGTTCGAATTTAGTGTTACCAACGATAGTATTGCAATGGTATTAGAGCGTTGTAGCGGAAAAGAGGTAGAACTTCGCTACAAGGAATACCTTCATGCTATTCCCTGGCGCGGCATGAGTAATTATGTTGTTTTCGAGATACTTAGCATCGAAAACAAAGAGCCTCAGAGTACTTTCCCCATTGAATAAGTAAATTATTTAGCAGGCTACCTTTGTTTGTTTGACAACTTCATCGCTTTGGCAAGACTGTTACTTTTACCCCTGCTGGCAAGCACTAAAAGTTCATGCTAATAAGAATAAACAAATGCCTGGTTAGAAAATCCAGGCATTCGTTTTTTAAGTGGTTCAAGGTTTCTTGTTGAAATTCTAACTACAAGCACGAGAATCCTGCCTAAACGAGTTGATATTATTTATATTTAGAAAAGAACGGTTTAGCATTAAGCTACTGAAAAAGAGGATTTTGATTTGGTTAAAAAAACAACCTAGGTTCACGAATCCGACTTTTTGCCTGATCGATGTTTTGGTCTGGCATCATCTTTGAAATGTTTTGCCACATTACCAAAATACTGGAGCATGGAAGGCCGGGAAAATAGTTAAGGCAAGTGATGAACAAAAAAACACAGTATCGAGTTACTCCTATTTTTCACCCCAATTTTTAGCCATAAGAACTCGAAACCTTCACTTTCAGGCAATCATAACAACTAGATAAATTACTACTACCACTTAAATTTAAAACGATGGAAACTAAACAAAAATTTGCAGTAATCATTTCAATGTTCTTGGGTATATTTTTAGTATTTTCCAGTAGTTGCGAGAACGAGGATGATAATGAGCCATTACCAGACAATACAACAAATGGAAAAACTACAGCCGTGTTTAATACTAATGTAACCTATGGAATAATGACAGACCAAGATAGCAATGTGTATAAAACAGTCACTATCGGCACACAAACCTGGATGGCCGAGAACCTTCGAACTACTAAGTACAACGATGGTACCCCCATACCCCATGTAATCAATAATGACGAATGGATAGCTTTAACAACAGGAGCATATTGTAACATTAAAAACATAACAATTCCTGATACAATAGCCACTTATGGCCTTCTATACAACTGGTATGCTGTAAATACAGAAAAACTCGCTCCTGAGGGCTGGCACATACCCAGTGATGAGGAGTGGACTACCCTAGCAACTTATTTGGGTGGCGAAAGCATTGCTGGTAACAAACTCAAAGAATTCGGAACTATGCATTGGACAAGTCCTAACCCCGGAGCCACTAACGAAACAGGCTTTACAGCGCTTCCAGGAGGCTATCGCAATGAAACCAATGGAGCGTTCGAAGGTATTGGACTCAATGGAATTTGGTGGAGTAAAACTGAAATCGATACTGATTATGCCTGGTATCGATTTATTCATTACAATAACAGCGATTTTCTGAGGTACCACTATGTGAAGGAGTATGGCTTATCTGTTCGCTGTGTGAAAGATTAAGACACTTTTTCCACACTTGCATTGAGCTCGTCTGAGGCCAGCGTAAGTTTTTTTGTTGAAGCATTAAAAACCCCGGCAATCCGAGGTTTTTAATGCTTTCTTCTTTTCAGCTATTCCCTGAAAACAAAAAACCCCACTCCGGCAGGCGAAGTGGGGAAAATTCTGTAGTCCGTAGGGGAATCGAACCCCTGTTACCAGGATGAAAACCTGGCGTCCTAACCCCTAGACGAACGGACCTTGCTGATTTCGTATCTGAAATCGGAGTGCAAAAATAAGGGAATTTATTTTTGGTGCAAATTTTTTTTGCGAAAAAAATTAGTTCCAGTTCATAGTAATTTCAATTACCTTACCATCTGCCTGTTCGCGCACAAACCTATCGGTGAGTTTTACATTCTTGCAGCCAGAAATTTCGAGCGCTCTTTCGCACCAACCCATGATACGTTTTTCAATTGCCGGGTAACGGTTTTCAATTTTTGTGAATTCCACCACCACTCCATTGGGCAATTCTTTTACCACATTCACCTCAATAGGGCGGTAATAAGTGATCATTACACGCGAGGCTCTTTTTACAATGTATTGGGGGTTGGCAGCCATTACAAATATTTTATAAATACCTGTCAGGGCTTTTTCGGCACTATAACGGCCTGCTTCGATAGCCCCTTTTTCGATATTACCCTTGTAAAACATCTTTCCGATTTTCTCGGTGGGATCTTTTGCACCTGATTCCACCGGATACCATTTTGTAGAGTCGATAGTGGACATGTAGATTGCTTTTGATGCAGGCTCAAGGGAATTCAGCCACTTTTCAAAATCGTTTGGGTAATTGCGCTTTACAAAATCTCTGATTGCAATAACAGCGGTACCTTTTACTTCCATAATGTTTATAGGATTGTATGATGTGTTTCAGTTTTCTTTCTCAATATAAAAAAAAAAGGTGAATTTGCTCTTAAATTGAAATGAAAATCAATTAAAAAGTGAAACAAATTCAACCGAATCAATTCCCCCGAAGTTTCCGGAGCTCATTAACAACACTATTTGCCGGTTTTTGGAGCGGTTTGTTTGAAGCCACGATTTTAAGTTTTTTGTATCCGTGATAACTTCTATTTCTTCATTGCCAAAGGCTTCCACAACTTCCTGAGGGCTGATGGGCGGGAGTTTTTTATGCTCAATTACCTGTGGGTTAAAAAACACAGCAGCTTTAGTAACCCCATCGAGGCTTCCATGGTATTCTGCTAAAAACTCCTTATTTAAACTGCTAAAGGTATGAAGTTCGTACACCGCTACAATTTCTGCTATTGGGTATTGATTTTTTACCGCTTCAATGGTGCCTGCTACTTTCGAGGGCGAATGGGCAAAGTCGAGGAAAATGGTATTTTGCTTGTCATCGAAAATCTTCTGCAAACGTTTGGCCGAGCCTTTAAAGCTACCGATGGAATCGTAAAAAGCCTCTTCGCCAATGCCCAGCGAAAGACACACCTCGCGTGCACCGGCAAGGTTTTGCAGGTTATGGGCACCAAAAACTTCCAGTGCCACAGATTTTTTATTTTCAAGATGCAGGTGTGTGATACCTTCTTCGATTTTGCTGGCCGGAGCTGAAAAGGGAATCATCTTGATGTCGGTACGGGGGCGGTTTTTTACCAATTGCTGCAAATGCGTATCGTGTTCAAAATAGAACAGTATACCCTGAGGCATAATTTTATCGATGAAAATCTTAAACTGTTCGAGGTAAACCTCAAAAGTCGGAAACACATTGATATGGTCCCATCCAATGCCGTTAATCAGGGCAATGTGGGGATAGTACAGGTGAAATTTAGGCCGTCGGTCGATGGGGGATGACAAATACTCATCACCTTCAAATACTGCGATGGTGGCTTCATCGGAAAGCGATACCATGGTTTCAAATCCTTCAATCTGGGCTCCTACCATGTAGTCAAATGCCATGCCTTGCTTTTTCAATACGTGCATAATCATGGAGGTAACGGTCGTTTTACCATGGCTTCCTCCTATCACCACTCTTTTCTTGTATTGGGTTTGCTGGTACAGAAATTCAGGGTAGGAATAGATCTTCAGGTTTAGTTCGCGGGCACGAATCAATTCGGGATTATCTTCACGGGCGTGCATGCCCAGAATAACTGCATCGAGTTGTTTGTGAATGCGTTCCGGAAACCACCCATAAGCATCAGGGAGCAGGCCGGCTTTCTCGAGGCGTGTGCGCGAGGGTTCAAATATCTCATCGTCGGACCCAGTGATGGTGTAATTTTTTTTCAGAAGGGCAAGTGCCAGGTTGTGCATGGCCGCTCCGCCAATAGCTATAAAGTGTATTTTCATCCGAGAGTAATTTTTAAATAGGGCCGGATGGAACTCGCATGATGAATTTTCTTCTGAATTTGTGATTAAGATAGCATGCTCGTTTCATACCCGTAATTTGGGGGTGAAAATAGGAAAGCTATTCAATCTTTTGCTCAAGGAAGTTGTAAAGTAATTAACAAGCGATGACATAAAATAAAAACCCCCAACGAGATTCATTGGGGGTTTGCCTGGTACCCAGAGCCGGGGTCGAACCGGCACTCCGGTGAAGGAACTGGTGTTTGAGACCAGCGCGTCTACCGATTCCGCCATCTGGGCATTCTTGAACTATAAAAACAGGCAGTAGTTTTGAACTAGCACCTTTTATTATTGTTTCAATGGGCGGTGGCTCATTCCAGTTACCTGGAATTCGTTATCGCCAATTGGTTATTTTTTGGCAAAAACCTCGAAATCCCTTAACCTATAAGGCTATTCCGATGTTTTTTTCGGTGTGCGAAGATAGGGAATAGTTTGCTTTCAAACAAAAATATTTAATTTGATTCAATAATGTTTAGAATATCAATAGCATAGTGGGTCGAATACACAAAAAACCTGTTCACGTTAGCCTTGTATATTATATTTTTCTCTTGTTTTCGCCTTTCACGATGTTAATAAGTCACTCATAAAAATTCTCTCGAAAAAGTTGCGTTTGACAATTCTATTTCTTATCATAATGAAGGCTGTAAAATCCTACTAATCAGCATTTCAGGCGGTTATAACCGAAAGTTAATAACTATCGGCAAATGTTAAAAACTACAACTCGTTTCCAATTGTTCAGGAATAATTCTGTCCATATATTGCAAGTCCAACCTCGGGGAATTTTCTCACGATTTATTATACAACAACAGAGCACCTTAAATATTTTTGCCCATGCAAGCCGAAGAGATTAAAACCAATCAGCTGTCTGTCGACAGGGAAGTGAAAGAGATGAAAAAAAATGATGACAATAGCGGACCTAAGGTGTATACCTACGACGAAGCATTGAAAAGTTCTATTGAGTATTTTAAGGGTGATGAGCTTGCTGCTACAGTATGGATAAGCAAGTATGCGCTGAAAGATTCGTATGGCAAGTTGTACGAAAAAAATCCTGACGACATGCACCGTCGTCTGGCGAGCGAGATTGCCCGTATAGAGAAAAAATATCCCAATCCGCTTACGGAGGATGAAATTTTTGATGTACTGAAAGATTTTAAATATATCGTGCCTCAAGGTGGGCCCATGACTGGCATTGGCAATAATTTTCAGATTGCGTCATTGTCGAATTGCTTTGTGATCGGAAACGATGGCCCCTCAGATTCCTACGGTGCCATTATGAAAATAGATCAGGAGCAGGTTCAGCTGATGAAGCGTCGTGGAGGTGTTGGTCACGATTTGTCGCATATTCGCCCCAAAGGAAGCCCCGTATTAAACAGTGCACTTACCTCTACAGGTGTAGTGCCTTTTATGGAACGCTATTCCAACTCAACCCGCGAAGTGGCCCAGGATGGACGGCGTGGAGCGCTAATGCTTAGTATCAGCATCAAACACCCCGATTCAGAGTCTTTTATCGATGCAAAAATGTCTGCCGGAAAAGTTACCGGAGCCAACGTATCGGTGCGTATCGACAACGAATTTATGCAGGCTGTTGTGGACGGGAAACCATACCGTCAGCAATACCCTGTCGATTCGCCCAATCCTACCTTTGTGAAAGAAATTGATGCCCGCAAGTTTTGGGAAAAAATTGTGCACAATGCCTGGAAATCTGCCGAACCCGGCATACTTTTCTGGGACACAATCGCATCAGAGGCTATACCCGATTGCTATGCCGATTTTGGCTACAAAACGGTATCGACCAACCCTTGCGGCGAAATTCCGCTATGTCCCTACGATTCTTGCAGGCTATTGGCTATCAACCTATACAGCTATGTCGAAAACCCCTTTACTGCCGAAGCCCGTTTTAATTTCGACCTGTATAAAAAGCATGTGCATGTCGCGCAGCGCATGATGGACGATATCATTGACCTGGAACTGGAAAAAATTGATGCCATTCTGGGCAAGATATCCAACGACCCTGAGGAATTGGAAGTGAAACGCGTCGAGAAGAAGCTTTGGGAAAACATTCGCTTAAAAGCTGAAGAAGGCCGTCGCACAGGTATTGGCATCACCGCCGAAGGTGACATGCTGGCCGCTCTTGGTTTGCGTTACGGCAGCGACGATGCAACCGACTTCTCGGTTGAAGTGCACAAAACCACTGCCATCGAAGCCTACCGCTCGTCGGTATACACTGCCCGCGACCGTGGAGCCTTTGCTATTTACGATACAACCCTGGAACGCAACAATCCTTTCATTCAGCGTTTGCGCAAAGAAGACGAGAGTCTTTACCACGACATGGTAAAATATGGCCGCAGGAACATTGCTCTGCTTACCATTGCCCCCACAGGCACCACCAGCTTAATGACGCAGACTACTTCCGGCATCGAACCAGTGTTTCTGCCCGTTTATAAGCGTCGCCGCAAAGTTAATCCCAACGACACCAGTGCACGCGTTGCCTTTATCGACGAAGTGGGTGATTCGTGGGAAGAATACTATGTTTTTCATCATAAGTTTTTAACCTGGCTTGAAATAAACGGCTATAACACCGACGAAGTAAAGGCTTATGACGAAGAGCAATTAAAAGAAGTAGTAGCGAAATCGCCCTATTACAAAGCTACTTCGAATGATGTCGACTGGTTGAGCAAAGTACACATGCAGGGCGAAGTACAAAAGTGGGTCGACCATTCCATCAGTGTGACCATTAACTTACCCGAAGAAGCCAAAGAAGAATTGGTGAGTGAGCTTTATGTCAGTGCCTGGAAAAGCGGTTGCAAGGGAGTTACCGTATACCGCGATGGTTCGCGCACCGGTGTACTCGTGAGTAACGACAGTAAAAAGAACGATGCCTCTGCGGACGAAGAAAGCCATTCACTGGTTCGCCCAAAAGTACTCGATGCCGAGATAATACGTTTTAACAACGACGACGAAAAGTGGATTGCTTTCGTGGGCATCAAGGATGATCGTCCGTACGAAATCTTTACCGGTTTGGCCGACGAGGAGATGTTTCCGATACCAAAGTCAATTAAAAAAGGAAAGATTATCAAGGCACAGGACGAGAATGGTGTATCGCGTTATGACTTTCAGTATACCGATAAATTTGGATATAAAAACACACTGGGCGGACTTTCGCATATGTTCGACAAAGAATACTGGAACTATGCCAAACTGATTTCAAGCGTGTTGCGCCACGGAATGCCTATACCCGACGTGGTGCGACTTGTAAGTTCGCTGCACCTCGACAGCGACAACATCAATACCTGGAAAAATGGAGTGGAACGTGCCCTGAAAAAATACATTCCGAATGGTACCAAAGTGAAAAAGGGAGTGAAATGCCAGGAATGCGGATCGGATAGCCTAATTTATCAGGAAGGCTGCTTGATTTGCACCGATTGTGGATCTTCGAAATGCGGTTAACGAAACCGCTGCTTTTCATACAATAAGGGAGCTATAAGAGAAAGCCATACAGCGGGCTTTCTCTTTTTTTTTGCCGATGGAGATAGGTTTACAAACGAAGATGAGGTATTCGTACCTGGAAAAGATTAACTTATGTGGAATCTAACCAACTTAATCTTATCAACCATGAAAAAGTATTTTGTTCTTTTTGCATTGCCCTTTCTTCTCTATACCTGCAACGAGGAAGAGGATGACAACAACGACAATGGCCAGCCGCTTTCGAATATAGTGGAGGTGGCAAACGACATTGAAACTCCTACAACCTGGTATGCCGATTCGGTTTATTTAATTACGGCTTACGATTTATGGGTAGTCAGTTCTCTAACCATACAGCCCGGTACAGTCGTAAAGTTTTCTTCGAATGTAGGACTCGTTGTAAGTGACGAAGGAGCCATTCTTGCCAATGGCACCAGTTCGAAGCCCATTGTGTTTACTTCGGTAAAAGACGATAGCCATGGAGGCGACGTCAACGGCGATGGTTCAGCTACCTCGCCATCTGTAGCCGACTGGGAGAACATCCTGGTCGAAACCAATGGTTCTGTTTTTAGCTATTGCGAATTTTATTATGGAGGTAGTGGCTCCTATCTTTCGGTTCTCGAAATCTATGGTAGTTCAGCCAGTATTACACATTGTTTGTTTGTGCATAACAAAGGAGGAAAAGATGGCGACTTTTACTACGGTGCTTTGGATGTAAGCAATGCAAGTTTAAATACAGTGGTTGCCAACAATACCTTTTACCTAAACACCCTTCCTTTGTCGATCGACTGCGCCATGAGTATTGGCAATACCAACACCTTTTTCAATCCGCAGAATCCATCCGAAGGAAATACCATGAACGGTATATTTACCTACAATTACGATGATATACCTGCAGCGACAAGCTATACTGAAACGGAGGTACCTTTTGTACTGAGCGACAATGACCTTTGGATTGAAGCCTCAGGTTCCCTAACCCTGGCCAGCAATGTCGTCATCAAGTTTACCTCCGAAAGTGCGCTTGTTGTAGGCATGGGCGGAGTGCTTAACCAGAATGCTACAAATGCATTCACCTCATTTAAAGACGACAGCCGCGGTGGCGATACCAATGGCGACGGCTCGGCAACTTCACCTTCCGATGGCGATTGGATTGGAATTTATGACGATTCGGGTGTAGTACCCTATCCGCATTATTATTTGTGGTCGAATATACATTACGATTCTTATTAAACTATTTTTTGGCTGGCAGTGTCTTTAACTATGAACTGCCAGCCATTTTTCATTTTATCCCAGAAATATTATGCCTCATCTTATCACAGTTTATTGTGCTTCGAGCCGAAAAATCCATTCAAAATATACCGATGCCACCATTGCCCTGGCCGATGAATTGCTGAAACGCAAGGCGCAAGTGCTTTACGGAGGGGGTGCAGTGGGGCTGATGGGAACCCTGGCCAACCGCTATCTGGAGAAGGGAGGCCTCATTAAAGGAATAATTCCGGAATTTATGGTGAAGGTGGAATGGGCCCACCCTGGCGTAAAAGATATGGTTGTGGTACATGATATGCACCAGCGAAAAAAAATGCTGATTGAAAACACCGATGCCGTAATTGCCCTTCCGGGTGGTACCGGCACCCTCGAAGAGCTCATTGAAGTAATAACACTTAAGCGTTTAGGTAAATTCTCGAAACCAACACTTCTGCTTAATGTCGATGGATTTTATAAGCCTTTGCATGATTTTCTTCAAAAAATGGCCGACGAGCACTTTCTAAATCCCGAGCACCTTGGCATGTGGAAACTCATTGACAAACCTGCAGATTTCTGGCCAGCCATAGACAATAGCGCCGAATGGCACAGCGATATCAGTTTGGCGCAGGTCTAGGGTAGAAGATTCATATCAGCTCAAATTATTCTTAACAGCATTTAGAATTCCTCTGTTTAAAAATATGTTCGATTAATGCTTTTTGAGTAAAATTAAGAGGCGCCAAATAATTACCTGATGTATTGTTGATGTAGCTTATTATTTGAGCAATTTTAAAACAAGCCATAACATTGCATTTGTGTAACTCACTAAAACAGGTAATGGGAATAATGAGAATTTTAGTCTTTTTGGCGCTTATCTTCTTGGCTGCTTGCCAAAATAACCAGCAAGTAATTACTAAAACCAATCATCTCGAAATCAAAGACAGGTGGTATTATATCAATGGAGAGAAAACATTTATAAGCTCCATTGGTTACGAAATTGGAGCCCGTCCCGGAGAGCACCCTTACAAGGATAAAAGGGAACTGCAATTGGCACGTATGCGAAATGACCTGAAGCTTATTAAAGAGGCAGGTTTTAATTCTATCAGAACCTGGAGCGATCTTACCGAAGAGGAAGTAAAAGTGGTTCAGGAATCGGGGCTGTACCTCATTTTTGGATTGTGGATTGAACCCCATGGCGAGTTTAAAGATCCGCAGTTTGTGGAAGATGCCAAGCAACATGTGAAGGAGACGATGGCATACACTAAAAATTACGACTGTATAATTACCTATCTCATAATGAATGAGCCTATGCCAGGCCATATCTACAATCAGGGTGCTGAAGCTACCGTTAATCTCTGGCTTGACTTGCGCGATATTATTCACAGCGAGCACCCGGATGTTCCTGTCACTTTCTCAATTAACTCGAGGGTGGGAGAGTATGTCGACCAGAATATTTTTGATGTCTACGCCTGTAATACCTACGATCATAACGAAGACCATATTTATACCCAGGGATTTGGGCCCCATTTCGAGTATTTGCGTGATTTGTATGGACAAGAGAAACCATTTCTGCTGACCGAGTTTGGCATGTCCGTTTCGCAAATTGGTTATGGTTTATATGGTGGAAATACCTATAAAAAGCAAGCCGAATGGCTTATCCGCAATTACTCTGACGCACTCGATGGTGGAATTAACGGAGCCTGCCCTTTTTACTATGCCGATGGATGGTGGAAAGCCGGTGCTCCCGATACCCACGATCCATATCCCGAGGCCTGGTTTGGCTTCTGGGGCTATAGCGATCTTAACGACACCATCGGTCATCCGCGTCCTGTGTGGTACGATATCTCCGAATATATTCAGGCAATACTTACATCGCCACGTAATCAACAGATATATACAAACAAAGTACCGGTCGAATTATTTTTAACCTCTGCCGTATCACAGGTAAGGGTTTTGTTTCACGATAAAATTGTTTTCGAGCAAAAAGATATCCAATCGAAACATTTCGAGGCTACCATTGACTTTGGCAGCGAGGCCATACGCGACCGCGAACTGGTTTTTGAGTTTTTAAATTCTGAAGGCAAGCTTATTAAACACGAAACCATTATGATTTTAACTTCCCCCGAACATGTTTCGCTGCCTGTTGTGGAAGTAGAGCTTGCTGAAAGCGATATGGCAAAATCGGATATTTGCCGGGCTAAATTTACAGTAAAAAACAATGGTGTGCTGGTGCTCGACAGCGAATTAAAATATGTGTTTACCAAGCATGTCGACTGGCAGGCTGGCGAGAATAAAAAAGCTATAATCGACCCTTTGAAACCGGTTAATGTGGTGAATGCAAGTTATGAAATACCAGCTGAAAGTAATATTTTAAATATTACAGCCGGAGTAGATGCCAGATTTGGAAAATTTGTGAAACGAATTCACGGAGGAGAAATTATTTACCGTGGCAATTGGGCCGATGCCATTGGCGTAAAATAATAATAGTTATGCAGTAGGTTGCAAGCAAGTAGTTTCATCTTAGTTTGGGTGTTATCGAGAGAGGTTTATTCCTGAAAAGCGAATTTAACCTCTCTATTTTTTGCCTAATGAGCATTGATTTTTATAGAATTAAAAACTATTTTCCAAGATTATTCGGGCTACTTCCTCAGGTTTCTCCAGCATGCTCATATGCCCGCAATCGTTTATCCAGCTGATTTTCAAACTGTTTTTATCGAGTGTATCAAACAGGTTTATTGGAATTCGCTTATCATCTCTACCCAGAATAAAGGCTGCATGGATTCGCTTTTTCAATAACACCGCAACTTTGTTGGTGCGGGCCATCATTCCGGCCAAATCGGCAAGCATTCCATTTTCTGGCTGACTCAGAGCTATGTGGGTGGCCAGGTCGATTTCATTTTTAAGGCTTAAAATGTTTTTAGGACAAAAGTTATTCTGAACAAATGAGCGCAGCAGTATCTCTTTTTTGCCCGATTGAATAATTTCCGATTCCCGGTTTCGAGCCAGAATTTTAGTGATGCTGTCTTCGAAGGGATGAGAGTTCAACAGCACCAAACGGTCGGTTAGCGTGGGGTATTTTTCTGCAAAAGACAAGGCTACATAACCTCCCATGGAATGGCCTGCAAGAGTTACACCCCTCGACCCCGACGACATAACTAGGCTAAATACTATTTCGGCCAGGAATTCCATGCTGTTGGTACTTTGAATAAGCGGTGACTCCCCATGACCTGGTAAATCGGGTATCAGCAGTGAATAATGATCCTGAAGCAAAGGGATTAGAAGTTCCCAGATGCGCGAATCGGCCTGGTAACCATGTAGCAACACTAGCGTTTCTCCCTTACCGCAGGTATAATATTTTATCCTGTGACTTTGGTAAAATTGAAAATGAGGTTCCATACGCAAATTCAAAGTGTAGCCTTCGAAAGCATGAGACTTTCAATTTCTTCTACCTCAATAGGTATACCGGCCATTAGATCCAAAGGACCTGTTTCGGTAATCAGAATATCGTTTTCTATGCGAATACCAATGCCCTCTTCTGCCACGTACAAACCGGGTTCGCAGGTGAGTACCATACCTGCCTTTATCACCGTGTCGCGGGTGCCCACATCGTGCACATCGAGCCCCAGAAAGTGTCCTGTGCCATGCATAAAGTAGTTATGCCACAAGGGGTTTTCACCTTGATGGTTTTTTGCCTGCTCGGCGGTATATAAACCCAGACCGATATGTTCTTCCTCCCACTTTTTGCATACCTCTTTGTGGTATTGGTTGATGGTAGTACCAGGCACCATCAGGTTGCGGGCAAATTTGAATACCCTCAATGTAGCTTCATACATGGCTTTTTGCCGGGCAGTAAAACGGCCGTTTACCGGAATGGTGCGCGATAGGTCAGCGGAATAGTTGCCATATTCAGCCCCAAAGTCGAGCAGGAGTAATTGGCCGTCGGCCAGGGCTTTATCGTTTTCGACATAGTGCAGGCAACAAGCGTTGCTGCCACCAGCTACAATGGGGGCATAGGCATGACCGCTTGCGCCTTGCTTCAGAAAGGAATAGCTTATTTCGGCCTCCACTTCATACTCCATCATGCCGGGCTGGGTAGAGCTTAATACCCGCAGAAAGGCTTCGCGGGTAATGGCACAGGCTTTCTTGATAAGGTCAATTTCTTGTGATGATTTCACCAGACGGAGCTCCTGGATAATTGGAGCTAATCGCTTATAGCTGTGCAAGGGGTATTCTTCCTGCATTTTCTTTAAAAAGTCGGCATCGCGCCCCAAAACATCGGACTTAAACTTTTGCCATTCCGGCAGGTTCATATATACATGCTCGCAGCTGCAGAGAGCCATGTGCAAAAACATATCAAAATCATCGATATATTTAATGGAATTAATTCCCGATTGGCTACGGGCTTCTTCGATGGTTAATTTATGCCCTTCCCAAATTTCAAGGTCCTTATTAGGTTTTAGAATAAAGAGCACTTCGTTGAATTCCTTATTCTGATTGCCGGGGTATAGCAGCAAGATGGATTTCTCCTGCTCAATACCGGTTAGATAAAAGAAATCGGAATTTTGCCGGTAGGGAAAAAATTGGTCGCCGGTGCGTGGCATTTGGTGTGCCCCAAAAATAAGTGCGATCGAATTTGGAGCCAAACGTTCAGAAAGTCGAATCCTGTTGTTGGAGAACATCAGGTTTGGAATAGGCGAATATTTCATGCGGGTAAGTTTGGCTTAAAAATAGCTTTTTTACCGACATGCACCAAAAAATCAGGTGTTTAAAGGCTCAACGTCAAATAGAAAGACTGGGATATAAAAGGCTTTTCACAGCTCTTCAGGCATAATTAAATATACTTACCGGTTACAAGTGAATTGGATGTTAGTGCGCTTTTAAATGCAATTCAATCATACGAAAAAGAACTTGTTTGTCTACTGGCTTGGTAATGTAATCGTTGCAGCCTGCCTCAAGAGCTTTCTCCTTTTCGTCGGCCATGCCATAAGCCGATTGCCCGATAATGATCAGGTCCTTGTTTTGTTGGCGTATTAGTCGGGTGGTTTCATATCCGTTTAATTCAGGCATCCGCATATCCATCAATATCACATTGGTATCCGGATTTTGTTGAAATAGTTCCAACACCTCGCGTCCATTGTTTGCTTTTAACAGGGTATGACAAATATCTTTCACGGCTATCTCTAATAAAAGTTGCGAGATAGGATCGTCTTCTGCGATAAGTACTTCTAGCTTATTATTCTTTGAAGCTGAAGAAGTGTCTGGAATCGATTCTTGATAAGGTAGGGGATTAGAGTTAACGGCTTTGAAGGGTATTGTGAAATAAAAGGTCGACCCACCTGGTGCATGGTCAGAGGCTTCGAGACTTTCTACCCAGATTGTTCCGCCAAGCATTTCTACATAGGCTTTGGATATCGATAGGCCCAGGCCGGCACCCTGAATGGCATGGCGGTCTTCGATATCGGCCTGGATAAAACGTTCGAAAATAGCTTCAATCCGGGAAGGGGCAATGCCAATGCCTGTATCTTTCACAAAAAATTCAAGAAAGTGAGCCTTTTTCTCATAGCCAAATTGTACAGATCCTTTTCGGGTGTATTTAAGGGCATTTTTTACCAGGTTAGTAAGTATGGCAAAGAGTTTCTCACGGTCGGTAAGCAACAAAGCATCTTTTTCAGTAAGACCAGATTTATATTCGAATGTTAAACCCATTTCTCTGGCTTCAGGGGCAAAAAAATCATGAATAAAGCGCAATTGATCGTTCACATTCGATTCCTTAAAATGCAACTCTACCAGTCCGGCTTCGATTTTCGAAATATCAATAATGTCGTTGATGATGTTGAGCATGCGCCTGCCGCTTCGCTCGATGATAGTAATGTAATTCTTTTGCTCCTCGCCAGACAATCCGGGTGTTTTAAGCAGGTCGGCAAACCCAAGAATACCATTCATGGGGGTACGTATCTCGTGGCTCATGTTGGCCAGAAAAGCTGTTTTAAGCCGGTCGCTTTCTTCTGCTTTTTCCTTGGCCTTTATCAATTCATGCTCTACCCTTTTCCACTCGGTAATGTCGGTATGCACCCCTACCAGCACCTTAATTTCGTTATCCTCATTCTTGGCTGCATAAGCTCTCAGGTATATATCGAGGATTCGACGGTCGGCACCGTACATTCTTACCTCTCCATTCCAGGATGCTCCTGTCATTATAGTGGTAAACACTTCATCGCCCACTTCTTTATCAACATAAAGTGTATCGGGCGGGTATTCTCCGATTTTGCCAAAAAGGGTGTCGAAGGCTTTGTTTTGATAATAGTGCCTGCCCTCGGGCGTGGACATTCCAATGGCATCGGACGAAGCATCGATCGACTCCATAAATATCTTTATCTGCTGCTGGGCACGTTTGCTTTCAGTGATGTCGAAAAACATAGCTACCATCTTTTCCGGTTCGGTCTGAAAGGCTGTGACGGAGAATGCCCCTTCTATTTTTCCTTCGTTGTATTCGATCTGTTCAGTCGACCATAATTCTCCTATGGAAGCAGCTCTTCGGTAACGATCGGGTATCTCAGTAAATTCAAGGGGAGGAAAGGCTTCTTCGATGCTTTTGCCAATAAATATGGAATTATCAACTCCCAGCAATTTGCTTGCCGCCTGGTTGGCTCCCGTAAAGATTAGCCGGCCATCTGGCATCAGTTGATAAAAGTGCATTCCTACAGGTGCCGATTCAATGGTAGAACGATACTTTTGTTCACTCAGGTTAAGTGTTTCTTTGATCTGGGTAAGGTCTGAAAGCTCTTTCTCACAATGCTGTTTCAAAAGATTATACCTCAATTCTGCTTCGTAAAGCTTCTTAATCAGTTCCTCTTTCGATTTATTTTCGTGTTCCATAAAATCGTTCTATGCAGTCATGCTCTAAACGGAAAATTTTTGCAGAAAGATCTGTTTTTTCCCAAAGTCATTAATACTAAATATAAAGAAATAAACTGAAATGTACATAAGAGTAAAAATTATCTTTTTAAAAAGATGCTTACATCCGATTTGGAGCTTGTTGTTGGAAAAGACAATAGGGGTTTGTATTTTAGAGTTTGCAAAACGTTACCAACCTAAAAATTAGGATCAATTACTATTGTTAACCCATTAAACAGTATTCAATGGACAAAAAAGAAAAAGTTTTAAAAGTTTTGAAGTCAGCAGGCAAGCCCATGAAGGCAGGTGAAATTGCTGAGCTCGCCGGAATGGACAAAAAAGAAACCGATAAAGCAATGAATCTTCTTAAGTCAGAAGGTCTGATCGAATCACCTATTCGCTGCTATTGGCAACCGTGCAGAGCCTAGATCAACCGGTTAGATTAACGGTGGCCTCCTTTTAGTCTTTTTGCAGGCGGGTAGTCGATGTTGTAGTGCAGTCCCCTGCTTTCTTCCCTGCGAGTGGCCATTTTAATGACCAGGTAGCCTACGTGAATAAGGTTACGCAATTCGCAAAGCTCTACCGAAAGGGTAGTTTTTCGAAAGAGCTCATCAGTTTCGCGATAAATAATTTCAAGCCTGTCGAGTGCTCTGCGCAAACGCAGGTTTGAACGCACTATTCCCACATAAGCACTGAGAATGTATTGCAGTTCGCGGTAATTTTGTGTGATCAGAACCATCTCTTCGGGGGCACTCACTCCGGAATCGTCCCAATCTTTTATTTGTTGGCAATAATCATACTTATCGATATTTTCGAGTGCATGCCTGGCAGCACGGTCGGCAAAAACAATGGCTTCGATCAGTGAATTGGAGGCTAAGCGGTTAGCCCCGTGCAAGCCGGTAGAGGCCGTTTCACCGGCTGCATACAATCGGTTTATCCAGCTACAACCATTTTTATCGACTTTGATGCCTCCGCAACAGTAATGTGCAGCGGGTACAACCGGAATGTAATCTTTGGTCATATCGATGCCAAGGCTCAGGCATTTTTCATGTATGGTCGGGAAATGCTCTATCAGCTTTTGGGCATCGAGGTGGGTGCAATCGAGGTACACAAAATCATCGCCACGCACCTTCATCTCGTTGTCGATGGCACGGGCCACAATGTCGCGGGGAGCCAGCGCACCACGTGCATCGTAATGCGACATAAAATCTTCGCCATCGAGGGTGCGCAATATTCCACCAAACCCACGCATGGCCTCAGTGATAAGGAAGGAGGGTGTTTCGCCAGGGTTGTAAAGCGAAGTAGGGTGAAACTGAAAGAACTCCATATTTTCGATGGTACCCTTGGCACGGTAAACCATCGCTACCCCATCGCCGGTAGCCACCGGAGGATTGGTAGTGGCAGTGTAGAGGTTTCCACATCCACCCGTTGCCATCATGGTTACTTTTGACAGGAATGTAAATACTTTCCCAGTTTTTACCTCGGTGCAATACACACCATAGCATTCAATGTCGGAATGGATGCGTTTGACCACTTTACCCAGGTGGTGCTGGGTAATGATGTCGACAGCAAAATGGTCTTCGAAAATATCGATATTAGGGTGGTTGCGCACTTGCTCCGAAAGCGCCCTTTGAATTTCGGCACCGGTATTGTCTTTATGATGTAAAATACGATGTTCGCTGTGTCCGCCCTCTTTGGCCAGATCGAACAGTCCATTTTGTGCGCGGTCGAATTCTGTTCCCCAGCGAATAAGTTCTTCAATTTGTTTGGGGGCTTCGCTAACCACCATGCGCACTATCTCTTCGTTGCATAGACCATCGCCGGCTATCAGTGTATCCTTGATGTGTTTTTCGGTATCGTCGGGAGCATACATTACGGCCGCAATGCCTCCCTGGGCATAGGAAGTATTAGTTACGCTCAGTCTGTTTTTTGTGACAATGGCCACTTTTCCCTTGCCGGCTACTTTCAGGGCAAAACTAAGACCAGCAAGCCCCGAACCTATTACCAGAAAATCGTAGTATTTTTTCATTGCCATGAAGTTAGTTACTAAATCCGGAAAAGCAGGTGATTAAATATAGGCTTTCAGGTCGAGACCAATATCCCGACGAAAGTATTTTCCCTCGAAATCGATAATATTGGCATTGTCATATGCTTTTTGCAGGGCTTCGTCGAGATTTTTTCCCAGACCACTTATGGCCAGTACTCGACCTCCATGGGTAAACACTTTTTGGTTTTCGCGACGAGTGCCGGCATGAAATACAAGGCAGTCAGAAGTTTTTTCGAAATGGCTTATTTCTTTGCCTTTCTGGTATTCGCCCGGATAGCCTCCCGAAACCAGCATTACTGTGGCACACGTTTCTGGTATTATTTCGACCCGAACATCGTTCAGTCGTTTATGTGCCACCGCTTCGAATACCTCTACAAGGTCGGTTTTCAGGCGGGGCATTATCACTTCGGTTTCCGGATCGCCCATGCGCACGTTGTATTCTATTACAAAGGGTTCACCTTTTATGTTCATAAGTCCAAAAAAGAGAAATCCGTTATAGGCAATGCCGTCTCGTTTCAAACCTTCGATGGTGGGGCGTATCACACGATCTTCCACTTTTTTCATAAATTCTTCCCCTGCAAAAGGAACTGGAGACACGCAGCCCATACCGCCGGTATTCAAGCCTGTATCGCCTTCGCCAATTCGTTTGTAGTCTTTTGCCTCGGGCAGTATTTTATAACTGATGCCATCGGTAATGGCAAAGGCCGACATTTCGATGCCATCGAGAAATTCTTCGATGACTACTTTCTCGCTTGCCATACCAAACATCCCTCCGAGCATGGCCGTTAATTCGCGTTTGGCCTCGTCTCTGTCTGAGAGTATAAGCACACCTTTTCCGGCAGCCAGACCATCGGCTTTAAGCACAAATGGCGGCTGGAGCTTATCGAGAAAAGCCAGTCCTTTTTCAATATTTTGCTTAGTTACTGATAAATAGCCGGCTGTGGGAATACGATGGCGAACCATAAATTCTTTTGCAAACTCTTTGCTTCCTTCAAGCCTGGCACCTTCTGCAGATGGACCGATTACGGGAATGAATTTCAGTGACGGACTTTCTTCGAAATAATTCCGGATACCTTTTACCAAAGGATCTTCGGGACCTACAATTACAAGGTCAACCTGATTGCTCAGCACAAATTGACCGATGGCCTCGAATTGGTTTGTCTCGAGCGCTACGTTGGTGCCAATTTCGGAGGTGCCGGCATTACCAGGAGCGATGTATAGCTTATTTAGCCTGGGGCTTTGGGCCATTTTCCAGGCCAGGGCATGTTCGCGGCCACCCGATCCGATAAGTAGGATATTCATGTACACAAAATTTTTGCAAACATATAAAATACTGCCAAGAAGCCGAAATTTTAGCAAAGAGGAAAAAAGAAAGGCAGCCATTTGTCGTGACTGCCTCTTGCGGTTTTTTTATTCCATCACCAGCTTGTTGCTGAGTGTAATATGGTTTACCTTCAACATGTAAACTCCGGGGGGTATGCCTTTTAGATTCAATTCTATTAATTTCTCTGTGCCAGATAGGCCTTCATAATTTCTTGCCCATACCCTTTTGCCGTTGACGTTGAACAATTCCACTACATACTGATTTTCGGAAAGGTTCGAAAGATTAAGGTACACCAACCCTTTTGAAGGATTGGGATAAGCATTCACATTTTCCAGGGTATGATTGTCGATACTAATGGCATTGACCACCAGGTCTGAAGAGCGCACCGGGCCGCAATTATGGGTATCGTTCACTTCTACAAAATAGGTGCCGTTGGGCAAGTCGGTGAAAGTACCTATACTCTGGGGCGCACCAGTTCCGTCAAGCCAATACTCGAGTGGTGGTGTACCCCCCGTTGCCAGCACTTCAATGGTTCGACCATCGACACTTTCGTTGCTAATAATCAATTCAGGAGCCTCGGTAATTTCGATGCCTATTTCTTCTGTGCAGCCTTGGGCATCGCGCACAAAAGCACGATAGTTAGTGGCTATGAGGTTTTCAAAAAGGGCAGCGCTTTGCCAACTGACGGAATCGATGGAGTATTCATAGGCCGACCAACCACCCGTTGCCAGCAGTTCTAAAATTCCTTCGGCATCGCCAAAACAAAGGTTGTCGGTATGGCTGGTTATCTGTTCACTTAAAGCAAGGGCAGTTGCCGGTTGATGAATGATAGCCTGCAACGAATCGTTCGTGCAACCCAGGGCATCGGTTACTACCAGGTTGTAAGTTTGGGCGGAAAGGTTTTCAATAAAGTTGGTATCGGGCAGCGAGGGTCCCCAGTTGTAGGAATAGGGTTCTGTACCACCTGACATGATTACAGACAGACTACCATCTTCACTGTCGTAGCAGCTTACATTGCTTGAGTCGGCAGAAAGAATAAATAGTACCGAAGGTTGCCCAAGTGTATAATTCCCTGTTTGAATACACCCCAGATTGTCGGTGATGCTTACAGAATAATCGCCGGCAGGAATGTAAAGAATTTGTGGTTGGTCTTGCAATCCGGGGTTCCAATCATAGGCATAGGGAGCCACCCCACCGCTTACATCGGCCTGCAGAATGCCAGTGGCGCTGCCATAGCAACTAACAGGTTCTACCTCGCTGATTGCAATAGCAATGCTGTCGCGTTGGATGATTTCTATCGAATCGATGGCCTGACAACCATTCTGGTCGGTAACCAATACCTGATGCCAGCCGGCTTTCAAATCGATGGCTGATTGAGTAATCTGTCCGTCAGACCAAAGAAATTGATAGGGCATGGTTCCACCATCGACCATAAGGTTGATAAAACCGGTGCTGTCGCCAAAACAGGCTATTGTATCGCTGCTCATGCTAAGCTCCAGGCTATCGGGTTGGGTAATGAGCAGGCTGTCGGTGGCAGTGCGCAAATCTCCTTCGGTTTCGGTGGCTGTGACATAGTACCAGCCAATAGCCAGATTGGTGATTGTGCTGTCATTGACCGGAACCAGCGGATTAAGCTGGCTGTCGGTAAAACTATAAGTTACAGCAGCGCCTTTGTTGCCACTTACAATGGTTGCCAGGGCTGAAGCATTACTTAGCCCATAGCACGAAACATTATTAATTGTTTGTAAATCGACCCTAAAAGTTTCACCAGGAAGAAGGATAGTGGTATCGGCCACACACAAGCTGGCATCGGTGAGGGTAAGGGTGTAGTACCCTTCGGAACGATTCACGAGCGAATCGGAAGTTTCGCCCGGCAACATTACTCCAAGCGAATCCCACTGGAAGGTGTAAGCCGGCGTTCCGCCTTGCGGACTTGTGAATATTTTGCCATTAAATGCCAGATAGGGCGATTCAATCACGGTGGTTACCGGACCGAAGGTGATGGCCTCGGGCTGGGTTAAGATCACAGAGTCGACAGCCACACAACTGTTTGCATCGGTAACGGTGACGAAATATTTTGCAGGCTCGAGTCCTGTTTGGCTGGGCAGGTTGCCTGCTTGAGAATTGCCCCCTGTCCAGGCATAAGTCAAAGTACCGGTTCCACCTGTAGCACTTGCACTGAGGGTGCCGGTAAGGCTGTCGTGGCAAGCGATGTTGGTGGAGTCGGTGGTGATGACAATGGCCGCAGGTTGGGTGAGGGAGGTACTGATTTGTACCGAATCGCCCAGGGCATCTTTAACTTTTACCCAATAACTGCCGGCACCCAGGTTGGTTGCCAGCGAGTCGGTATAACTGCTCACATTGGGGCTCCATTCATACTGGTAGGGTGCGGTGCCAAAATAGGTGGTAGCCACCAGCGAGCCGGTAGGTATACCATTGCAAATTGGGTTGTTGCGCTGCGAAAAGGTAGCCGAGAAAGGATTCTCGTATTTAGCCAGAAAAGCGTTGGATACAGAGTCTAATATAATGGTTCCTTTTATAAGGGTATCGGCCCCAAGGTAAAGGTTGTTCGAGCGAAACCAGCCTGCTATGTAAGTGTTGCCTGCAGGGTCAAATTCAATGTATTCGCCCCGGTCTTCAAGGGAAGTGCTTGCTGGTACATCCTGCGCAGTAATGGGGTTTCCATCCAGGTCGTATACAAAAAAACCTGCATTTCGGTTAGCTATGGACTCTGTAGTTAACGTCTTGTTGTTAAATGTAACGGTGCCCGCAAAATTGCCAGTGGTTTGCAACAGGTTTTCGCGGATTTTAGCACCATAGGCAATATCGGTACCTGCTGCACCATTGCGGGAGACCCATTGCAGGCTGCCGGAATTGTTATATTTGGCTAAAAAGATATCTGAGAAGCCAAGGGATATAATTTCTGTGCCAGAGAAATCTGCTGTATCATTAAAATAGCCTGTAATGTAAACCGATCCTTCCGCATCGGTAGTCAGTCCATTGGCCCTGTCGGCCAAACCATTGGTGCCGGCACGGCGCGCCCAGCTAAAGGTGCCGGTGCTGTCCATTTTAGCCAATACAATATCATCTGCGCTACCCGCACTGGTAAGCAGGGTGTCTCCAAAATCGAGGGTACCTTTAAAAAAACCGCTTACATATATTTCATTGAGGTTGTGGACTGCAATATCCAGCAAGTCTCCGGTTGTGGTAGACAAGGGTAGTGATTTGGCCCAAATAAAATCGCCATTGGGCTTAAACTTGGCAATAAAAATGTACTTTTCTACAGCAGTCGGCGTGGTAAGCGTATCACCCTCGAAAAAGAGGGTGTTGTAGAAAGTTCCTGTCATATACACATTGTTGGCTGCATCGAGGGCAATTTTATCTACCTCATCATCCAATGGTCCCCATGCCACGCGACGGGCAAATCCATTGCCCCCGCTGCTGGTATAGCGAGCCAGAAAGATATCATACCCTGTGTCTGTAGGGTTAGGCAGCACCTGGTCCTGAATGGTAAGTGTCGAACGCAGGTAAATACCTGCCAGGTAAGGATTATTGCTGTTGTCCAGGGCTACCTCCCTCGGGTAATCGCTCTGTGTACCGAATATGCGCCGTGTCCAGAGGGTATCGCCTTCGGGCGTAAACTTCAACAGTAAAATATCCTGGTTACCGGCAGTGGGGTAACGTTTTTCTCCATGCGGACCAACAAGGGTGGCGGAGTCGCCGGTGACAGGTCTGTAGAAAGCGGTCATGTAAAGGTTGGTGTCGCTGTCGAGCGTTAAGCCGCGGGTCTCTGCTTTGTATTCAGCAACCGACAAATGCTGGCTGTATTGCCAGCCTTGTGCCTGCAAAAAGCTTGAAAAAAGCAGAAGCGATGCGGAAAGAATACCCAGACGGAATGTCAAAGCTTTCATAATCGTGTAGATTAAAATGTGTTTTTTAAACGGTGCAAACCTATCAATGTTTATGCATTTACAGCATGATCACTTAAAGATACATCTTTCGGGCTTTATACAGCAAATATAGTGTGTGTTTTCCTGTAAATGTATTGTTTTGACAAAATGCATCCTGCCAGGGATTAAAGTGTTTTTATACACTGTGCAACACGTTGGTCAAATGAGGGTTCTGCGGGTAATCCATAACATCAGAAAGTTGAGGTAAGCAAGACGCCTAAGTGGAAGCCGCCACCACGATTTCCATTTCCAGGGTTTGTTTTTTCCTGTGAAGTGAAGTCCTGATGGTGTTTGTTCGACCAACCCTTCCATGATCAGATGCACCGGACAGTTATAATGCAGCGGCAAAGCATTTATTTTTCCTTCGAAATAGGAGTTCAGAATTGGCTCGTCGGCAAGGCAATCTTCCAGTTGGCCCAGGAAACCGGAATCGACCTTTTGAAGCAAGCCCCGGTGTGTTTCAGGCGAAAAAAGGGGATAGCGGACACAAATCAACCCTGAGTTGAAAAAAGTAGGGTAGCAATCGAGCCCGGCCATTTCTGATGGTATTTTTTGTAAGTTGCTTCTCCTACGCCTAAATCCTCTAAAATGCCAGGGGTCGGGCACCATCGAAATGTCATGGGCAAAAAGCAGCTCCGGTTCAATGGCGGCAGTAAACAGGATGTCGCTGTCGATGTAAAGGATTTCTTCATAAGAAGAGGGAAGAAATAAATCGAGCACAAAAAAGCGGGGTCTAATTGTGTGGTAGCATGGAATGGCCTGACATAGCGATTCAATTTTTTCTATCAATTCCGCCGAGGGTGCCTGAAAGCGAACAGTGTGGTTTTGAAAGCCTGTTGGTGGAAGGCTATCTTCTGTAAGAATGAGGATATCGCCCGTGAACCAGGGGTTATAATGCATAAAGCTTTTGATCATCTGCCGGGTTCCCGGCCAATAATCTTTGCTGCTGATGGTGGCAAGGCAGCGCTTTTGTTGTATTTTAGGCGCAACAAACTTCATATCTTTGGCATCGGGTGGCAAAAATCGTTGTACATATTGGTTTTCCGCGTACTGCAAGCACCTGGTTGCAGCAGGTGTATTTTCCACAGGTGAGTAATTACACCTTTCTGACTCGAAAGATACTAAACCCCTCGCTTTTTCACGAATCGCCCCTGACTTTTAAACACAACGAATTTTTATCTAAGCTTCCCCGTAATCAAAATATAATCATTTCCGAAGAAATGATTACCGGCAACATCCGGGGCGGCCAGGTGAACCATTGGTTCTATAGCGAATCCATCGACCGGCTGGTAAGCCTTTTTCCCAAAGCGGAATATGTGGTTTTTTTGCGGAAGCAGTCTCACTTTATTTTTTCGCTCTATTCGCAGTATATAAAAAAAGGGGGCACCTATTCGCTGAGGCGCTTCCTGAACCCAGCCAACAGGCTCGAAGAACTGTTTCTTTTTTCGCCCTTGTTTGCCAATTTCGAACCCTATCTTGAGTACCTTTCGAATAAAGTGGGCAAAGAAAGGATGCATGTGTATTTGTATGAATCGTTTCGTCAGAATCCGAATGAATTTCTATCTAAAATGAATACCGATTTTGGCTTCACGATCGAGGGCTCCCTGCCATCCGAAAGGCCATTAAACCGCGGTTTGTCTCCGGACCAGCTTGTACTTTACCGTGGGCTTAATCATTTTACCCGTTATGGCATTCCCTTTAAACATTATTATTTTCATTTGCCAGGGGTATATACTTCGCGCGAGGGGAAAGGCAGCAGACAGGAGATTCCCCCAAAGGCAAAGCGCTATTTAAACGACTTCTGCAGACAATACGCGAAATCGAACCAGCGGATAATGAAAGACTATAGTCTGCTTGATATGCAAGTATTTGGATATCCTTTGTCGTCAACAGAACAACCATGAAGGATACCGAAATCGTATTAATCTGCCAACCCGGTGAACTCGAAATCAAATCGCTTTTGCTTGCATTCTCTCTGCGTCAATACCATCAAAACATTGCGCATGTTTTTATTCCCGAGAGGCTTTTAAGAGGGATCAATAAACAAAGTATCCGCTTGTTCGGGAATCTGCGCATAGAAGTAAAATGTTTTTCAAATCCTTACCTCGGTTCGCGCAAGCGAATGCTGCCGGGTGACCCCATGAGCAATAAATTTTATGCCCTGCAGCAGCTCGAAACCAACCGGGCGGTTTTGTTTCTCGATAGCGATACCCTGTTGCTAAAGGAGTTGCCGGATTTTACGGGCAAGCCTGACCTGGCCATGAAACCTGCCGATGCCGCACCCGGGGTAAACTGGCAGGGGCTCTTTGCCCAGAGGGGCTTGGTATTGCCGGCAGAAAGAGTTTTTACAACAGTTACCCTGGAGTCGGTAGTACCCTATTACAATTCGGGAGTTTTGTGGATACGACCGGGTCTGCACCAGGCGCTTGCCCGGCAGTGGGAGGAGGAATTTGTATTTCTTTCGCAAGCCTCGCAGCTAAAAAATAAGTTGTTCGATGTATTTCACCGCGACCAGCTGGCCCTGTCGCTGGTGCTGGCGAAGCGGCCTTATCAAGTACAAGCCCTGGGTGAAGAAATGAATTTTCCCGTCCGCCGGAGAGCCAGGCTCGATGATGCGGCCAGAATAGCGCATTATCACGACCTGCAGACACTTCGATCAAACCCCACTCTGAATACTCTTTTCTATAAGTTCTACAACGAGAGCGACGACTTCCGGCAGGTAGTAAAAAGCCAAAGACCCTGGCGGTATTTTGGCAAAAAGCAGTATGGCCATTTGCAGATTTACCTGAAGCTTCAACGGCTGGCTTCGGCCATAAAAAAACACCTTTTATAAATTGAAGAAAATACGCATCATACTGGTTTATTTTGGCAGACTGCCGGCCCTGGCCGAATACTATTTTATTTCGTGCAGATTGAATCCACAGGTTGATTTTTTATTTTTTGCTGACCGCAGGCCATCTTTCAACCTGCCCGACAATGTTCGGTACATTCCGATGAGTCGAAAGGAATTCATCAACCTTGCCCAGGGAAAGCTCAAAATCTCCCTGCAACTTCCGTTCCCCTACAAATTATGCGATTACAAACCGTTTTACGGGCATTTGTTTGAAGACTATCTTGAAGGAGCCGGTTTTTGGGGATACACAGACCTGGATATGATCATGGGGCACATCGGCGAATGGCTCCGCCCAGAAGATTTTGATCGCTATGACATCATCACAGCACGAAAAGATTCTTTTGCCGGGAATTTTACGCTTTTTAAGAATACCCGCACAATGCGGCTTCTATATACACGCTCCGACAACTGGAAGAAGATTTTGCGGAATCCATATTATGTATTCAGTTTTCCAGAACGCTTTAAAGCACACGGGCGCCCTGCAGGAAAAGGTGTTGCTTTTAGGTTGAAATCGCTTTTTTATTCTTCGTTTTGCGAGGCTGGGAAGGTAAATGACCTGAACGATCTGGTAAATTCTGCTTTCGATCTAAAGGTGCATTATGGCGATTTTATGCTGAGCGATGAGTACTTTCTGCAAAGAGGTCAACTAAATTACAAGGTGGTGTTTAGTAACGGAGCCCTCACTGATGAAATCTCGGGCCGAAAGGTACTCTATTTTCATTTCTACAGGGCCAAGAAAAACAGTCTTTATCGTATCGAAAAATTTCGGGAAGGAACAGATATTCAGCAACTATGCATTAGCCCTCAGGGTATCTCCTTCAAGCATTAGTTTTCAAATGTATATCCCTGCAGGAAGGGATATTTTTCAATTTGCCGCATCACCTGTTCTTTTTCATCTGCAGTCCAGTTATACTTACTTCGGCTGCGGTGGGGCTGCTGATAAAGATGCCGGCAGCACGCATCGAGCCAGGCATCATCCCCATCCACTTCGAGCCAGGAGAGTATGGTCGACAATTCCGATACAGGATTTTCCAGCAGGGCCTCGTACCGAAGAGTATGCACAGAATGGATTTTTTTCTGAATCAGACTCTGAATAGTATCGAATTTCTCGAAGCAAAGCCGCATGGCCCGCTGAATACCTTCTGC
Source organism: Bacteroidota bacterium (assembly GCA_016699695.1). Classification (NCBI taxonomy): domain Bacteria; kingdom Pseudomonadati; phylum Bacteroidota; species Bacteroidota bacterium. Next base: position 1,474,820 of record CP065006.1, on the reverse strand, counting down.
TGTGAGGGGGGCCTTTTTTTCATTTCCCCCATAAGCCTGGGTTGTAATCATGTCGAAAGGGTTGCGCACCAGGTGCAGGCACTTAAGGGGTAACTGTACTTTGTCCTGAAGACGATGAAGCAAGCTATCATTTAGTCTTAGTGCCAGTGCCGTGCCACCGGCTTTTTTATCACCGAGCACTTTCAGGCAGGCCGATTTCCCATTGTGTTGACCGGGCACCAATCCCGGATAGCCCGAGCTAAAGCGACCGCTGCGAGCGTATTTTATAGAATTTTGAATAAGAAGCGTAAAGATTTGCCGCCGGCTGAACCCCCTGTTTAAATAGTTTAATGCATTTAATTCATGGGCCACGATTATCTGCGGGTGGGCATCGAGCAGGGAGCCTAGGGTGCTGCTGCCCGAGCGTGGATAACCCACAAAAAGCAGAAATTCTTTTAGATGGTGGCCATTCACAGGCTGCAGCAAACTGATAAAATTCAGCCATGCTTTGTACAAAACATTCTTGTTTCTCAGGCTAATTGCCAGTTTTGTAGTTTTAAACCCCATGTTGTATTAGGTGTTTTATATTTTGCTTCCAACTCAAAAATTTTCGATCGAATCGGCAAAAAAGGCTGTAACAAATAAGAAATACATGTCTTTCTTTGTTGGCGGGAAAATTATAAAATGAATTTTTGCTCATCTTTCTTGCCAAAAGGTTTTTCGTCGTTGTGCCAAGCTCCAGCTTCCAGTTATCGATTTTTTCAACGATGGGCTTCTTGTCTATACTTTGGTGAATGGCCATGTATTCGTACCCAAGCCATTCGCCTACTTTTCCCCGTTTGTGAAGTAAATCCGACCATTTTTCCTGAATCATAAGGACTTTGCAGAGCATGTGCATAGTTTCATCGGGCTTTTCGACCAACTCTTCATAAAGTACCAGCACATGACTTTCACTTTTGCCAGTTGAAAGCACAAATTGCAAGAGGCTGTTCCACTGATCAATCAATGCCAGTGGATTACGGCTCATCACCCTGCCAGTGGCAGGAGATATGGTTTTTGTCTGCGAGGAATAGATGGCTGCCGGGTGGCGCAAAAGGCTGAGGAATAAAATATTTTCTTGGGTTTCGAGTAACGGGAAAAGCCTGTATAGATAATTGTGTTTGAACAGAACGATGTGTGCTTTTGGCGCATGCTCCATTACAAAGGCAAGCAAAATCTGCTGAAACAAACCGAAACAGGTGCCGGAAAAACTTTCGAAATTTTGTAAGTTCATTCTCCAGACCGAAAATTTTTTATCCTTCTGCAGCTTAGATATTATTTGAGCTGATTTCTCCGGAAGAAGTATCTCATTGGGATTACATAACAATTGATCATAAAGAATATCTGCCTCTGGACAAACTATTAGCGCTGGCAATTTGCTCAACTGGTTTACCAGAAAAGTAGAACCCGAGCGGTTGAGGTACGACAGAAAAACAAACTTCATAAAGCAAGAAATTTTTGAAACAGGTCGAGGTATTCAGCTTTAGGATTCCAATTGGCTATTTTTTTCTGACCCTCCGATTTAAGGCTTCTTAAGAGTGCATCATCGCCAAATGTGCATACAATTTTGTTTAGAATATCCGAAGCATCGAGTGGATTAAAGTAAACAGCTGCATTGCCACATACTTCGCGGGCATAGGCCAGGTCCGAAACAAAATAGGTTTTTTCGGCATACCAGGTTTCGAGGCAGTTGAGACCAAAAGTTTCTACCAAACTGGGTAGAATTACTCCATCGCACTGATCAATAAGCGACATTACGCGGTTTGCAGGAATATTTCCTACGTTGATGGCTGAATTGTCGTTCAACCAGGGCTGTAGATTATTTACCAGATTTTTTCCTCCACGCACTTTTTTTTCGTTGAGGGTAAATACAATCTGCAATTTCAAGTCCTGAGCATGGGCCAGTCTAAGTACTTCGCAAAGAATTTCGAGGTTCTTGTGGCTCCAATAGTACGACACACAGGCCAGCCTGATTGCATTAGCCCTTCGTCCGGGCAATAAAATAATCTCCGTATTCTCAGTTAAATGAGAGGGTAACAAGGGTGGAAGCACTTTCGCGGGAAGATGAAAACCTGGCAAAGCAAGCAGCTTATTCAGTTCGGTTTGAGTTTGCACTACAATTAAGCGTAGAAAGCGGATTCTTTGCAAGAACATCCATTTTCTAAGGCGGTGTTTCAGGCGCTCGCCTGAATGCAGGGGTATTGAACACAGTTTTTTTTCCGTAACAAAGGCATTGTCGTTAAACATAATTTGCCTGCATTGGCTGCGGGCAGGCAGGTTACCCAGGGTGATTAGGAGGTCGGGTCTGACTTGTCCGATGGTTTTTGGTAACCAAACCCAGTCGAGCCAAATACGGAATATCCGCCGAAGTAAAAGCGATGGGGTAAATATCAACTGGCAGGAACCTTTAAATCGCCTGAATTTTTTCAAATCAGGACATACCAACACAAGTTCGTAATTGTCTGATTCAACAAGCAATTTCACTAAATCGAAGCTAACAATAAGTCCACCGGCAATTTTTACCGTGGCCGCATTGATTAAAATGACTGGTTTTTTTTGCATGCGAACTGTTCCAGAATACGAGGCACAACACTGTCAAAAGTATAGTTTTTAAGCAGAAAATCGGTGGCGTTTTGCCCAATTCTTTCCAGAGTGAGCCGATCAGTTCTGAGACGCATAAGCTGCTGAGAGAGTTCCACAGAATTTTCGAATTCGAGTACTGTTTGTTCCGGCTTGAACAGCTGAGGGTCCAGCTTGCAATTTCGCATTAAAACAGGCAGGCCTGTGGCCATGGCTTCGAGCACAGCATTGGGTAAGCCATCCTGAACAGCTCCATAAAGAAAGAGATCGGCCTGGGCAAGATGAGGTTTGATATCGGTTACTGTATTAAGAAATTCCACCTTTTTGCCTAGCATTTTTTTACCGAGCTGATAGAGTGTGCTCATCTCTTCCAACTCTTCTGCAGCGCTCCTGTGGTGTGGATCGGGAAGGTATTGGCCAATGATGCGGTACCGAAAATCGAAAGGCAGAGTAGATAAAGCTTCAAAAAGAATACGATAGCCCTTTCTTTCAACAAGAATAGCATTGCTCAGAATCAAGGGAATTTCGTTTGGCACATGCATACGTTCTTTGCGCAATTGCGGATAAAAGTAAGTAGCATCAAAACCCTGCGGGCATTGAAGCACCGGCACACGATTACCAAATACCGATTTCCAGCTTTTTTCGAATTGCGGGTTGATGGCTAAATATAAGTTGATGTGGCGAAGGATAAGTTTGTTGCCAAAACCAAGCGGGCGTTTTAGCAAAGCTGGCAAATCATCGTCGCCGGTGAGGGTGGAGCGGAAAATCACCTTTCGACCAAAAAGTTTTGCACATGCAATAATGAAAAGGTATAGAAGAAAATACCGTCCGTACACAAAAACCACTTTGTTTTTGGCTACCAGTTTGATGGCTTGGAAAAACAAGGGCGGCAGGGAAAGTAGTTTTACGAGCAGGCTTTTATTCCAATAAGTTATTCGGTGTATGGAAACCCCATCAATTAATTCCTTATTAATAAGGGTGCAGTTATAATTGAGCGAGGCAATCGTGCACCTGGCTCCACCCCTTGCCAGGTAACGGGCCAGGTAAAAAGCATGTCGTCCGCCACCGGCAAATGAGGGGTAAGTTTCGGCTGCAAAAAAAACAATACGCAGATTGTTGAGCTGTGCAGGAACTGGAGGCATCAGACTATTGATCTAAAGATAAAACCTTTGCGGGTAAAATGCTCCAGAAAGAGGGGCAGGGTATAGAGTAAGGTAGGGGCAGCCTTTTTCGAATCGTGAAAAACTACCACTGAACCATTTCGTGTGCTGCGGATTACATTTCGGAGGCACATTTTGGCAGGCAGACGTGTGTTGTAATCGTGGCTGAGCACATCCCACATGATAATTCGGTATTGTTTCGAGAGGTACTTTACCTGGTTGTTACGAATACGGCCATAAGGCGGTCGAAACAGTTTCGACTGAATCAGTTGGGCAGCCAGACTGATATCCTGAATATACGACTTAAGGGAACTTTTCCATCCTTTCAGGTGGCTGTAGGTATGGTTACCCACGGCATGCCCCTGGTTCAGGATCTGGCTGTATAAATCCGGATGGCGTTCTACGTTGCGGCCCAGGCAGAAAAAAGTAGCTTTTGCTTTGTGGGCAGCCAGCAATTCCAGCACGCGCGGTGTTATTTCGGGAGTAGGACCATCGTCGAAGGTCAGGTAGATGGTTTTTTCTGAACGGCTATAATGCCATTCGAGTCTGTTAAACAGCCTGATAACAAAGCGGGGTGTGTTCCAATAAATCATAACTACACTTTCTGCGAACGAATTTAATCAATTCCGGCTTGCCACACATAGCGCCAGGGTTTTTCTTTCCACACGCCGGCATAATCAATACCTATTCTGTTTGTATGTATAATTTCATTTTCTCTCACCTGCATGCCCGATTCAAGCCATAATCTTTCCGATAAAACTAGATATTCGGCATAAAAGCTTTTATCAATGCCCAACAAACGGCCTACCCTGCCGGGGCCGTTGCAACCCCTTACACTCCTTATTAATACAGCCTGCGGATGGCCTGACAATCCGGTAACAATGTTGAGCATCCAGTACATGCCATAGATTAAATAGACATATACGTGCCCCCCATCCAGGTACATGGCCTGATTGCGTGAAGTTTTGCCCTTGCTTGCATGGCAAGCCAGATCTTCTTCGCCACGGTAAGCTTCCACTTCGGTAATAGCAAAGGATTGAAGACCAGTCAGCCCTTTTATTATAATATTGCAACCCAACAGGTCGGGAGCCACTTCGAGTACGTCACGGGTATAGAAGTCAAGGTTTAGCCGGCCCATCTGAGAAGTTATTATCGACAAATCCCGGACCCAGCAGCAATAAGCTTAGAAAAAAAGCTGTAAAACTGGCCCCGGCCTGGGTTTCGAAGGTATCCTCGCTTACCATTGACAAAAGCACAATCAACAAAAAGCTAACAAACAAATAGCCGGCATTTTTCTTTTCGAAAAATATCGCCGCGATAAAACCCAGTAAAAGCAAAGCAAAACCAACCATTCCGAAAGCAATAAACAGTGTGATGTATTGGTTGTGAGGCCTGAACCACCATCGGGGGTCCAGCAAAGTGTTATTTTTCTGGTATTGCTTCATCACCTCCTCATTGACATCGCCTGTGCCGGTGCCAAACCAAAAATGGTTGGCAGCTACATGCAAACCGTTTTTGGCCATTTCAATCCGTTGACTGAAGGAGTGACCGCTTGGGTTATGACCTTTCAAGTAGTTCTCAGTTTCCCAAAAAAGTTCATAAAGTCGGGCATAAACCGACCACTTATTTTTAAAAATGAAATTAGTATGTCCTTCTTCAACCATTCTTATGTCTTCGGGGCTTAGCCGGCTAATGCCAAGCGAATCTTTGGGTAAGTCCATTGAAGCCATATAGCGTACCAAAGTCGCACGAAGTTGTTGGCCTTTATTATCTTTCCCACGATAGGGGAGCCTGCTCACCTTATTCCATTCTTGCTCGAGTTCAGTTTCACAAATCAATGCCCAGACTCTATTCCCATTTTCGAAACTGTTTTCCTTTGCATAATGTTGGTAAGGGTTTCCATTGATGGTCTGCTTGGGTAAAAGGTCAAACTGATTTTCCTTGCGTTCCAAATAGCGCATCAGACTAATTGCTATATAAGCAGTTACTATGGCAAAGCTGAAAACGCTCAGTAAAAGAATAATCCTTTTAAACTGCTGGCTTTGGATTTTTTTCAGCACATAAGATAAAATCACAGGAAACAGTAAAACTGCAATTACCAAACCAGTAAATGCACCAATAAAAAAAAGGTGCACTAAAAGCCAAAGAAACGCGACAAGGTAAAAATACCTCGAAACCAGACGCAGGTTAGCCAGATTGAAAAGAACTGATGCTGCAATTGAAAAAGCAAACACAGTCATCAGGGCAAAACGTATGTGTGAAATAAAGAGCGACGAATTTCTGTTATCGGCTGCTTGGTCTGAACCCAGGCCAAAATAGATACCAGCGCTCACGAAGGTTGCTAATACCATCGAGCATAAATAGAAATTAAGCACTAGTTTAAATTCCTTCAACGAAAGAGGAACTGAGGTGCCTACAATAATCGGGAATACCAGAAAAGGCAGTTTAATTTTGAGGTCGTGAAGGGCATAATTCCAATTGTTGGTTGGGATAAGCCACATTATATGGACAAGAAAAAAGGAAAGGATAAATAAAACAGAAGGTCTTGTTTTTAGGGTTTGGATTTTTCTTTTAAACTCTCCTTCGAGGAGCCAGTTGCCTGCAAGAATAAATTGGCTCAGACTTAAAAGAAAGGGAGAAAATGGCAACGAAACCGCTACCAGTGAGATGCAGAAAAGATAAATAAACCGATGAGTCTGATTCCCGAGCATGGTAATGGGGCTGTTAAACATATTTACAAGCAGCCGAAGATAATTATTTTTTAAAAGTCAGTGCACACCCTATTCAAAGGGAAATGGCAGAAATAAAACCATCCTATAAAATTCATTGTGAATCGTTTGTTTATTTCATAAAAATAATTGTATTTTTGCACTCCGTTATTTCAGGGTGGTATAGATAACAGGAAAGAAAGGTATTAATAAAAATCAAAAAACAGTGGATACACTAAGTTATAAAACGAAGTCGGCAACAAAGGCTACATCCCATAAAGAGTGGTTTGTAGTAGATGCCACAAACGAAGTGTTGGGTCGTCTTTCGACGAAAATTGCCAAGGTGTTGCGCGGAAAAATGAAAACAAGTTTTACCCCTAACGCCGATTGCGGAGACAACGTCATTATTATCAATGCCGAAAAAGTGAGGCTCACCGGCAACAAACTTACCGACAAAGTTTATGTACGTTATACAGGCTATCCTGGCGGTCAGCGCTTCGAATCACCTGAAGAATTACTACGCAAGAAACCAGAGCGTGTAATTGAAAAAGCTGTAAAAGGAATGCTTCCTAAAAACCGTTTGGGAGCTGCAGTTGGTAAAAACCTTTTTGTATATGCAGGCAATGTGCACCCGCACGAAGCTCAGCAGCCAAAAGAATTGAACTTAAACAGTATTAAATAAGTATCATGGAATTAGTAAACACCATTGGTAGAAGAAAAGCTGCTATTGCCCGTATTTACCTGAAAGAGGGTAAAGGTGATATCATCGTGAACAAAACCGATTACAAACAATATTTTCCACTGGAAATTTTACAATATGTAGTGCGTCAGCCACTCGAACTTACCAACAACCTTGGCAAGTACGACATCAACGTAAACCTCGATGGTGGCGGAATTAAAGGGCAGGCCGAAGCACTTCGTTTAGCTATTGCCCGTGCACTTGTAGAAATAGATGCCGAAAGCAACAAATCAGTCCTCAAATCGAACAAAATGCTTACTCGTGACCCCCGCGAAGTGGAACGTAAAAAGCCAGGTCGCCCGAAAGCACGGAAGAGATTCCAGTTCAGTAAACGTTAGATTTTATTTAACCAGATGTTTAGTATCCAAACCCACGGAGACTTTGCCGCAGGCAGACTACTCCGGGGTTGATTTTAGTGAATGTAAACAAATACTCATATGCCAAGAACAACTTTTGAACAGTTATTAGATGCAGGTGCACATTTTGGTCACCTAAAAAGAAAATGGAATCCACAAATGGCTCCCTATATTTTCATGGAGCGCAATGGGATTCACATCATCGACCTTCAGAAAACAATTGTCAAGCTCGACGAAGCAGCCAATGCCCTGAAGCAAATTGCCAAATCAGGACGCAAAATTCTTTTCGTTGCCACTAAAAAACAAGCCAAAGACATTGTTGCCGACCGCGTAAAGCAAATAAACATGCCTTATGTAACCGAGCGCTGGCCTGGTGGAATGTTAACCAATTTCCCCACCATCAGAAAGGCAGTGAAAAAAATGTCAACCATCGATAAAATGGCTACCGATGGCACTTTCGAAAATATGTCGAAACGCGAAAGGCTCCAAGTTACCCGTCAGCGTGCCAAGCTTGATAAAAACCTTGGCAGTATTGCCGACCTGACCCGTTTGCCAGCAGCCATGTTTGTGGTAGATATTACCAAAGAACACATTGCTATTCGCGAAGCCCATAGACTTAACATCCCCGTTTTTGCTATTGTCGACACCAATTCCGATCCTAATAAAGTTGATTTCCCGATTCCGGCCAACGACGATGCTGCCAAATCAATATTATTAATAACAGATGTGGTATGCCAGGCTATTCAGGAAGGTTTAGGTGAACGCAAATTAGAGCGTGAAAAAGAAGCTGCCGATGATGAAGCGGAAAAAGTAGCCAAAAAAGAATCAGCCCGCAAAGCACTTCTTGACGAAGAGGATGTGGCAGAGGTAGAAGCAATTGTTCCCGCTAAGCAAAAAAAGGTTTTAGCGCCAGCAGTGAAATCAGCTTTGAAAACTAAAGCCGTCGAGATCGACGAAGAAGAATTGGAAGAAGAGGCATAATAACCAAAACAGACACATTTAAAATGGCAGAAATATCAGCTTCAGAAGTAAGCAAACTCAGAAAAACGACTGGTGCCGGAATGATGGATTGTAAAAAGGCACTTACCGAATCCAATGGCGATTTCGAAAAAGCAATTGAGATTATCCGCAAAAAAGGCCAGGCTGTTGCCAACAAGCGTGCCGACCGCGAAGCCAGCGAAGGCGTAGTGTTAGCAAAAACCAATGCGGCTGCTACTATAGGGTATATGATTGCCCTTAATTGCGAAACTGACTTCGTTGCAAAAAATGCCGATTTCGTGAAATTAGCCAACAACATTATCGACACAGCCATTGCCGCAAATTGCAAGGATATTGAAACATTGAAAGCTCAGAAAATCGGTGGTAAAACTATCGACGAACTGATTGTAGAACAAATAGGAGTGATTGGTGAAAAAATAGAACTGGCTTTTTTCCATAAAATTGAATCAGCTCAGGTAATTCCTTATATTCACTATGGTAGCAAACTGGCCACACTTGTTGGTTTGTCCGTTGCCGTAAACATCGAGGTGGGCAAAGACGTGGCTATGCAAATTGCGGCCATGAGTCCTGTAGCAATCGACAAAGATGATGTCCCAGCCGAGGTAATTGCAAAAGAAAAAGAAATTGGCCGTGAATTAGCTATTAAAGAGGGCAAACCTGAAAATATGCTCGATAAAATCGCCGAAGGCAAAGTGAATAAATTCTTCAAAGAAAACACCTTGCTCAACCAGGAATTTACAAAAGACAGCAAATTAACTGTACGTCAATACCTGCAAAGCGCCAACAAAGATTTAACAGTGACAAGCTTTAAACGTTATTCGCTTGCCGGATAATCTTTCAGCACAACAATTTATAATTAGAGAGCTTCCTTGAGGCTCTCTTTTTTTTGTTGTCTCTTTTTTAAACGCTATTTTAGACAGAATATTTAATAGACCGAATTATGTACAAATACAAAAGGATATTACTCAAATTAAGTGGTGAAGCCCTGATGGGTTCTAAGCAACAAGGAATAGACGAAGAACGGCTTGAAGAATATGCAAGTCAGATTAAGCAATTGCTCGACAACGGGGTTGAAGTAGGCATTGTAATTGGGGGGGGCAACATTTTTAGGGGCATCTCAGGAATGGAAGCCGGGTTCGACCGTGTTCAAGGCGATTATATGGGTATGCTGGCCACGGTAATCAATGGCCTTGCCATACAGGGTGCAATTGAGAAACTTGGAGGTAAATCTGTTGTGTTTACAGCCATCGATATGATGCCTGTTGGTGTGCGTTATTCAAAACGTGGTGTATTGAGGGCCTTTGAGCAGGATGAAGCTGCGATTTTTACTTTTGGTACCGGCAATCCGTTTTTTACTACAGATACCACAGCAGCATTGCGGGCCGTTGAAATAGATGCTGAGGTTTTGTTAAAAGGTACACGCGTCGATGGCGTATATACTGCCGATCCCGAAAAAGATCCGAAGGCAGTTAAATACAATACTTTAACCTTCGATGAGGCCTATAGCAAAGGGCTTAAAATTATGGATCTTACAGCCTTTACTATGTGCAAAGAAAACAATTTGCCTATTCTTGTTTTCGATATGAATACCCATGGCAACCTTGAAAAGCTGATGAAAGGGGAAGACATAGGAACCATTATTTGCAATTAGAATTTTGCTTATCATAAAGAGCATAAATGTAATTGATGCAAGCTTATTTTATGCGGAATATTTTTTTTTAATTTTGCCCAACCAGTTAAAAACCATAAATACAATGGAAGAAGAAGTTCAATTATATCTTGATGATGCCTTTGAAAAAATGAACAAGGCAGTAATTCACCTCGATGAAGAGCTAGGTCGGGTAAGGGCAGGGAAAGCTTCACCCGCTGTGCTCGAAGGCATCATGGTCGATTATTACGGTTCGCTGACATCCCTTTCACAGGTATCCAACATCAATACACCCGATGCCCGTACTATTGCCATTCAGCCATGGGAAAAGTCGATGATTGAACCGATAGAGAAGGCAATCATGGCTGCTAACCTAGGCCTCAATCCCATGAATAATGGCGAGATGATCAGGATTAATGTACCAATTCTTACTGAAGAAAGACGAAAAGACCTGGTAAAACAAATAAAGCAAATGGGCGAAACCACCAAGGTAAGCATCCGTAACGCCCGGCGCGATGCGAATGAGACCTTTAAAAAAATGAAGAAAGAGGGTTTGGCAGAAGACCTTGAAAAAGATGCCGAACAGCAGGTGCAAGACGCCACGGATAAATACATTGTTAAAGTCGATAAACTACTGGAGCTTAAAGAAAAGGATATTATGACGGTATAAAGTTGCCGGCATAAAAAAGCACCACTTTTCGGGAGGGCACTGAAAAAGTATCAACTTATTTAAGTAATTCTCTAAAAGATAACTGGCAAGTGAAGACAATATCTTCATTTGCCAGTTTCTTTTTAAAGAACGAAATGCAAATTTTCTGGTAAAAAGAGCTTTTAAATTCTTTTTGTAATGAGGGTAGATGTAATTTGAGGCTGGAGTCCCCTGTTAATTCATTAATTTGAGGATTCTTTTGAGATTTACAGTAAAAATGGCCATTGCCCCTTGCATTTGCATGTTGGTAATTCCGTACGAAGTAGCTCTTCCATAGCCATGTACGTTTTTTAGTTCACTATTTTTTGCTTCAATTTTATAACGGTGTTTTGCCTTTTCTTTGAAGTATTCGGTCTGTTGAAACTCCATTTGTTCCAAATGTTTATCCGATTTAATAGAAACAGAATAGGTTTTAGTTTTTGCATCAGGTTTATAGCATCCGTTTTTTAAGGTACATGTTTTACATTTTTCAATATCGAAGTAATAAGTGTCTACTTGGTTGGAGCCATCATCTTTCTTTCCTTGACGTGCTTTTCTTATAGCCATATGCCCTGCGGGACATACAAACATTCCGGCATCTTTGTTGTAGTCAAATGTATTTTCTTGATTTCTAAAACCCTGCGTAATAGAGGGATTCAATTTTGCAACGATTTTTATTTCTTGTTCATCAGCAATTTTAAGATTCTCCATTCCTGAATAGGCTGCATCGCCAATGATTGTATCTACCTCAATTCCATTATTTTGACTAGATTCAAGCAATGCCGGTAACTCTGGGCCATCGCCCTTTTCTCCGGATGTTACCACGGCAGCCGTAATAATTCGTTCCTCTGTCATGGCGATATGGGTTTTGAATCCAAAAAATGAAGAGTCTTGCGTCTTATGGCCTGTTCTGGCATCAGGATCCTTTGAAAGTGTATAATGATCCTGTGTATCTTCAATGGTTTCTTTCAATAGATTTAGCTTTTCTTTTACTTTTGGGAATGAACGTATTACTTCGTCTGACTCTATCGCCTTTTCAAGCGTATCACAATATAATAATTCATGCTCCAAATCATTGTCTTCGTTCTTTTTAGGCATTCGCTCTATCCAGTTCTCATCTGTGGAATAAACCACCTTACGAAGTTGCCGGGCACGTTCTTTGAGCACTTCCAAGGGGGACAATGGGTTCGATCTGGATAATGAATGTGTGGCATCAACAATAATGGACTTCGATTTGATGATACCCTTTTCAATGGCAATGGAAACGGTCTTGCCTATCAAAAGATTCAACAAATCGGTATCCTTCAACCGCAGTTTCCTGAATTTGGTAAGCGAACTGGGATTTATCACATCTTCTTCAGGTGTCATCTCCAAAAAATACTTGAAAGACATGTCAAAACGGGAACGTTCTACTACATCTACATCCGAAATGTCGTATATCGTTTTGAGCAACAGATATTTGAACATACGAATAGGGCTCTCAGCATTGCGCCCATTGGTTGAGCAGTATTTGGTTACCAGTTCATCATAAATGAACGAAAAATCAATGAGCTCATTAATTTTTCGTAGTAGATTATCCTTGGGAACGATAAGGGAATATAGATCAGAGTATAAACTAAGCTGAAGTTTTTGCTGTTGTACGAGCATATAAGTGCCTTTATTTTAGGCTCTTAAGATACAAAAAAAAGCAGTAAAATGCCAAGTTTTTATCTTGTATTTTACTGCTATATTATTAATATTCTTGTACTTGGGACTTTTTCAGTGCCCTCCTTTTCGGAGGGGTGCTTTTTTTATGCCATTCAGCTTTTCTGTAAAAGCCGGTTATTCTCAATAGTCATCTTCGTATAGAAAATTATCGAAAGGATACCGTGCCGCATGTATTTCCCGTATTTTATTGTAAAGTAATTCGCGGAATTCATCTACATTTTTCTTCTCCAGGGCTGAAATAAATATGCATGGAATTTCGGTCTTTCCCATCCAACTGTTTTTAAGTTCATCGAGGGTCCAGTGTCGCTGGGTTCGGGGTGCAAGGTCGTCTTCGTCTTTGTGATCAAACCGATAGGCATCAATCTTGTTAAACACCAGAAAGGTAGTTTTATCTGCAGCTCCTATTTCCTGAAGAGTCTGGTTCACGACTTGTATTTGCTCCTCAAATCCAGGGTGGGAAATATCCACCACATGCAATAAAATATCAGATTCGCGCACCTCGTCGAGGGTAGATTTGAATGATTCTACCAGGTCATGGGGCAATTTCCGTATAAACCCCACGGTGTCCGAGAGCAAAAAAGGAAGATTTTGAATAATCACCTTGCGCACAGTGGTATCGAGCGTAGCAAAAAGCTTGTTCTCCGCAAACACATCCGATTTGCTAAGCATGTTCATGATGGTCGATTTTCCGACATTGGTATAACCTACCAGCGATACGCGCACCATGCGGCCCCTGTTTTTACGCTGGGTAGCCATTTGTTTGTCTATTTTTTCGAGTTGTTCTTTTAACCTCGAAATTTTATCACGAATAATGCGTCGGTCTGTTTCAATCTCAGTTTCGCCAGGCCCTCGGAGTCCGATACCTCCTCTTTGCCTTTCAAGGTGAGTCCACATGCGGGTAAGGCGTGGCAACAAGTATTGATATTGTGCCAGTTCAACCTGTGTTTTGGCATGTGCAGTTTTTGCCCGGCCGGCAAAAATATCGAGAATAAGGTTGGTCCTATCCAGCACTCTTATTTCCAGTTCGCGCTCAATATTTCTTAACTGGGTAGGAGTTAGCTCATCATCGAATATAACAATTTGTACTTCGTGAATTTTTATGTACTGGTTAATTTCTTCAAGTTTACCTGTTCCGACAAAGGTTTTGGAGTTGGGTGCATCAATTTTCTGGGTAAACGTTTTAACAGGTTCGGCCCCGGCAGTTTCTACCAGGAAGGCAAGTTCTTCTAAGTATTCTTTCACCTGCATAGCATCTTGTCCGGAATGGATGATTCCAACAAGAACAGCTTTTTCACGAATCTTAGCAGTGGAAATTTCGGCCATAATTAAACTCTGTTATAAGAATTGCAAAAGTAGCAATAATTCATTCGCCTGAAAGAACTCTTACAGGATCTACAATGAAGTGGTAAGACCGGCGCTTTACTATTTTAATAAATCAGCGAGCGGTTTTGATTGATGCTGTTTTCGATGGATTGTTGCAGAGCTGGAATGCAGTTGTAGAACATCGAGATATCGTCCGGGAAGGGAGCCGGATCTCTCTTTATTAGTTCTAAATCCTCGGGCTGAAGGGCTTTTGTATCGCCAAAAGCCTTGCCTGACACATGTTCAAAAACAGAGGTGGCAGCCATTTGTTCGCGTTTAATCACTTTGCGCGGAAGGGATTGGAAATACTCCATCTGCACTTCTATGGTGGCTTCTTTTTTTTGCTCCCGTTTGGTAACTGTGCATTTCAGGTCCTTGTATCTGGGCACTTTTATATCGTTTCCAAGGCTATCTTTGCGCACATTGCCGCGGCTGTCGAGCACATATTCAAAACCATCTTCTACCCTTCGTGTGCGTATGTATTCGGTTGAAGTGAAACGCTCGGGCGAAACGAAAAAGTTAATCAGGTCGATATTGATATAGAAATCGAATTGAGTGGTGCGGTCGGTTCGTCCAATGTAATAATCGACCCATGATGAGTTGAGTTGTGAGGTATTGAAACTTAAAAGTTTATCGTAAAAATCGGCAGGTAGCTGCACATTGGCTACGTTACGCACTTCTACTAACACACGGGTGGTTCCAAGGTATTGAGCCTCATCGATACGCTCCAGAATATCGGGGAACCCGTTTTCGTTATAACCTTTGGCTTTCACAAAATTATGATAGGCATTGCGGTACGATTCTTTTGTTTTGTTGGCCATTAGCCGGTTACCAAGGGCATAGAAATAATCGGCAGTTTTATTTTTCGATTCAACCAACTCAGGTGTATAATCGATTTGGGTATAGTTATAGGTTTTTCCTTTTACTTCGAAGGGGAGTACTTTTCTAACCTCTTTTTGTCTCCAATCCAATCGGTTATATGCAAAATAAATGCGCTCCCAGTTTTCGGGCCGGCCTTCGGATTTTAAAAGCCGAATCGATTCATTGTCTTGCTGGTTTGCAAGCTGATAGGCTTTATCGAGCATAAGCATGTCTTCGGCTTTGGCATTCCCCTTCAACATTTTCTTTACACAGCGATCGATTACCTTATCATAATTACCGTCGTCGAGTAGTTTCGAAGGCGATTTGCAGGAGAACATTATTATAGTTCCCAACACGAGTATGAAGAAAGAATTTTTCATAGCAATTGAGGTTTGTCTAACTAAAATATACAAAAAAAGCCTTCCGCGCTAGCAGAAGGCCTTTAAATTGAAATATTATCTAAGCTTATTGCAGTACAAATACTACTGGTAAGGTAAACTGAACTTTAACTGGGCGGCCTCTTTGTTTGCCGGGTGTCCAGTTAGGCGATGATTTAATTACGCGCTCGGCTTCTTTATCGAGGGCAGGATCTACACCCCGCACGATTACTACGTCGCACACTTCACCTTTTGCATTAACCGCAAATTGCACAAATACCCGACCACTGATGCCGTTTTCGGAGGCCACTTCCGGATACCGCATGTTTTTACCAATCCAGGCGCGGAATTCGTTCAGATCGCCACCTTTGAATTGGGGCATGTCTTCTACGATTACAAAGACTTCCTCTTCGGCAGATTCTTCCTCTTCTTCGAAAACAACGAGTTGCATCTGACTATTTTCGTCTGCATCAGAGCTTTCAAATTCAATTTCTTCGATGTCAACATCGTCTTCAACAATTTTAAGAACTTCTACTACAACAGGGGGTGGAGGGGGGGGTGGTTGCTCCAACGGTTGCTGGCGGGTAATAACCATTTCTTCTTCCATGACAACTTCATCAATACTGCCAAGCATCGTATCATCGCTGAGGGCTACTCCCCACTCGAAAGCAAGAAGCAGGATGGCAAGTACTATAACTAATCCGAGTTCTATAAAGAGAATTCTCTTTTTTTCAAGGTTAGCGGCATTACTCTTCTTTAGTTCCATTGTATGATTATTTGAGGGTCGTAAAATTAAAGAATTCTGATAGAACAACAAAATTAATTTGTATGTGCTATATTTTTTATTTTCAATCAAATTTCTTGCCATATATTTTTGGCTTCAGCACTTTTATTGTTCAGAAAAAAAGCTAATTTTGTGCCGCTGTAAACAGAATGATTTTTGGGGGATTAGCTCAGTTGGCTAGAGCGTTTGACTGGCAGTCAAAAGGTCAGCGGTTCGATTCCGCTATTCTCCACCAGATTATAAGAGGCTATCTCTAAGAATGGAGATAGCCTCTTTTTTTTGAGTTCGTGTCCTGAATATACTTGAACTAGAAGGTCTTCTAATGCGAATTTGGCTTTCAACACACTTCCTGCGGATTCTGTATTATCAAGCCAACTTCAGTAAGAAGCTTTCATTATCTTTACCCCTTCCACAAAAAAGCAATACCCGGTGAGTTTATATTTACACAACCTGATTGTGCAGGGGGAACATCAACGTCTTGACTTTAAGTACGAAATTTCTGATGCAAAAAAGATTGCCCGCACTTTTTCGGCTTTTGCCAACACTCAAGGTGGCACTTTGCTTATAGGAGTAAAGGATAATGGAAATATAGTTGGGGTGCGCACCGACGAAGAGGAATACATGGCCGAAGCAGCAGCACATATTTATTGCAAGCCCAGAGTGGAATACAAAATCCGACACCATAAAGTAAACGAAAAAACTGTGCTTGAAGTGGTGATACCTGAAAGCAAAAAAAAACCACATCGAGCTCCCTGGAAAGACGATACTTTTAAAGCCTTTGTAAGAGTGAATGACCAGAATTTTCTGGCCGATACTGTTTTACTCGAAGCATGGAAAATACGGCACCACCATAAAAAATTGCTTGTACGATACGATAATCAGGAACAGGCTCTTTTTCAACTACTCCGTGAGCATTCGCAAATCACCCTTCGCGATTACACAAATGCATGCCAGATTAAGCGCCGGGCTGCAATACATATTCTCGCCCAACTCATATTAGTGAAGGCCATCGATTACCGCATTACGGAAAAGGAAACCTATTATTACTTACCATCCGACCCGCATCAGCTTTGAGTAAACTTGGTGGCTTATTATGGACAATTCTTAAAAAGTGCAGTCCATCAATTCTGCGTAAATTCAAAAGATTCATTTTACAGCATAATGAAATCCGCAAACATTTTAGCAGATCAAATCTTATTTCAGAGTTGGGGTTAAAAAATCATTAAAAACACATATTCTGAAAACATGCACCAGTAAAGACTTACAGACATTTGATAACTTTTAAAAATGGTGTGACGAAAAAGTGTAATATTTATAAGTCGATTTTAAAATAATCTACTTTTATTTTAATTATTCGGTAAGTTTTAATAGATTTAATATCAGGAATAGGGATAGATTGACAGAATAGAATTAACCAGAGTTTTATGACTATAACCGAACAGGATTATCAGTTGTTCTTGTTTGCGCTAAAAACGTCCTCAAAATATGATTTCAGTGATTATTCTGAAAAATCATTAACACGCCGTTTAGCTAAGGTTTTAACAGACAACAAGCTGAATATTACTGCTTTGGTTAATAAAATAAAAAATGACGCTGAGTTTGTTGAAAGGATTGTTAAAGAAATTACTGTCAACACCACCGAACTTTTTCGCGACCCACAAGTGTGGCATGCCTTACGTTATGCGGTGCTTCCAAAACTTAAAAGTAACTCCACTATCAACATCTGGCATGCGGGCTGTTCAACCGGGCAGGAAGTATATTCGATGATGATAATTTTGAACGAGCTTGGAATGCTCGACAAAGCGAAGATATATGCCACCGACCTGAACACCGACGTGATGCAGCAGGCGCAGAATGGCGAATACAAATACCGCTTTAACATCGGATATCTCGATAATTTTGACAAAGTAATCAAAGAAAATCCTTATAACTACGAAGAATACTACGAGGTGCCCTATGACAAGTATTTTACCATTGATAAGGCGACTGACACCATTAAAATGAATGATTTTTTAAGGCAAAAGCCTGTTTATAAGAAGCATGACCTGGTGAAAGAAAGTAACAGTCTTTTTGTTAAATTCGATATTATATTTTGCCGAAATGTGATTATCTATTTTAATTACAACCTTCAAGGCAAGGTTTTCGATCTTTTTCACCGCAATCTTTACGATTCGGGTTGTCTGGTACTGGGCTTGCACGAAACTATTTTAGGTTCGTATTCTGTGAAATACCAGAAAAAGGGTCATATTTATTACAAGAACTAATTGCCCATCAACTTATGGTTATTAAAATAAAACATATCTCTACCAGGTTTTTACTACAAAGTATTTTTACAATACTTATAATCTCCACGCTCATTTTTATCATGTTCTATTCTGGATATCGGAAAAAAGACACCCTTCAGGCAGTATCGTATTCCACCGGAATTGAATCGAAACTTTCTGTTGCTAATGTCAATCATGATAAAGCCTTCGATCTGCAAAAGTCTGACCTTCATTTTTCCGACCGCACCTGCGATGAACTTATTGCCACACAGAATTTGCTTGTTGATGGTATAAGCGATTCGCTTCTACTGCTGGGCGATTTAAAATATCTAAGGAAACACTTTAAACATGCTACCCTCGACGACAGCGTCTCGCTTGCTTTGCAGAATTACCTTCTCAGCTATACCAAAGTCATTCTGAGTCTTAAGGAAAAAGGTAATAGCTATGGAGGCAAAGTTGAAATCGCAAACGATTTATTTCAAAGCATCAGCAATGAATTGAGCATGGCCCCCGATAATGGAATTCAGGCCGAAAAGTTCAATAGTCTTGTCAGTTTCTATTTACTCGATTATTCAGCTGCCAGATTGAATAGTTTATTGGAATTTTGCGACAATGTACTTCTGGCTTTTTATTCCCAAAGCCGATATGATATCGCTGTTTTAGAAAGAGATGTTGACGAATTAAAGGAAGTATTAGAGGGTATTGCACAAATTGACCAGCGCTTACTTAATACCTCCGATAATACTGGACAATTGTCCGATCTTACAGCAAGTTACGAGTATCTGCAACATAGCTTTGCAAGGTTAAAACAAGAAATTGAAAAACAAACAAATCATTACCACAATAGGTGGAATCTGATTTTCATTTTTCTGGCGCTTTTGCTAACGGCTGCATACATACTGATGATGTACCGGTTTTCGCGCACGGTGGTGGGGTCTGTGCATCAGTTGCATTCCATTACAAAATCTCTTGCCAGCGGAAGCATTATGCCCAATATACCGGGCTCAGGCCCCTATGAGTTTGATGCCTATTATACCGAGATCAAGGCTTTATTAAACCTTCTGAATGGCCGCAAGACCTTTATCGAAGATATGTTGAACAATAGGCTGAATACTCAGTTGCAAGCTACTACCGAAAACGATGTCATTGGAAAACTTTTAGTGAATCTTCAGGAAATGATGCGCAAAGCTCAAAACGAGCAAATGAAATACGATCTCGAGAACAATGCCAGACGTTATACCAACGAAGGATTGGCAAAATTCGGCGAAATTCTCAGGCTTAACAGCCACGATACTACTATTCTTGCCGATGAATTTATTCGTGAATTGGTAAAATACATGGGGGCACTTCAGGGAAGCGTTTTCCTTTTAGACGAACAAAACAAAAACCAGCTGCACCTGATGTCGGCTTTTGCATACGACCGCAAACGTTTTCTTCAAAAAACACTGAAATTGGGTGAGGGTCTTGTGGGCACCTGTGCCTTGGAGAAAAAGGTAATAAACCTTACCGAATTGCCCGACAACTATATTACCATCAAATCTGGTTTGGGAGATACTCCACCAAATAATCTATTGCTCTTACCATTGATGACCAACGAAGAAATGGTGGGTGTGGTGGAAATGGCTACGTTGAAAGTTTTTAGTGCCATTGAAATAGAACTTGCCACCAGCATTGCTTCAAGCCTTGCTTCGACCATTATTAGTGCACGCAACAATTCGCGCACCTCTGAGCTGCTGCGAAAATCGCAACAGCAAGCCGCCGAGATGGCAGAACAGGAAGAAGAAATGCGTCAGAACCTAGAAGAGCTCATTGCCACTCAGGAAGAATCGACCCGCCGCGAACAGGAATTGCAGTCCTTATTAGATGCAATAGGAAAAAGCTTCTTCATTCTTGAATACGATACAAGCGGAACAATAAGCCATGTGAACGAAAGATTACTGGCATTCCTGCGCATGCCTGCAGACCGTGTACTTTACCAAAAGCACCGTGATGTATTTACAGAAGAAAGCCTGATCAGTGATGAATTTATAGAAGAAGTGGTAGTGACGAAAAAGAGTATCATGCGTATGGAAACACTTCATCAGGGATCGAAAAAATACCAATATAAATACAATCTTTCGCCAGTGCTTACTTCCAATGGCGATGTAGATAGGATCCTGAATTTGTTTAGTATTGAAGAGGTAAACACCTGAAGTTAAAAAATATAACTGTTCATGGTAGAATTAGGAATTGTTGACATAAGGGAAATCATAAGGATTATTCAAAAGGTACATAATTACGACTTTTCGAATTTTGCTTTGACCTCGTTTAAATATAATCTGGAGAAAGTAATTGCAAAAAACGGACTGCTTACATCGGAGAATTTATTTCGCAGCCTTTCGGAAGATCCTGAGTTCTTTGATAAATTCTTGTACGACTTTTTTGTGCCTTCCACCGAAATGTTTCGCGATCCATCGTTGTGGAGATGGTTAAGAGAAGAATATTTCCCCAATCTGACCGACAGGCATTTCGATAATTTTAAAATCTGGATTCCTCAATGTATTTCGGGGGCAGAACTGTATACACTCTGCATCCTTTTAAAAGAAATGAACCTGCTAGAGAAGGTGAAAATATATGCCAGTGTATACAGCAAAAAAAGTATCGAATACATGCAAAGTGGCAGGTATCCCATGAAAAAACTTGAGGTTTCTATTGAGAACTACAAGCGTTTCCATGGCGAAAAGGAATTCGAATCGTACTATAAAATTGTGGACAATGAAGTATACCGCGATACATCGTTAATAAAATCTGTAGAATTTATCGTGGATGATATCTATTTTAGTAAAGCGCCACAAAACAATAAAATGATTTTGTTCCGGAATGTGATGATCTATTACACCCCTACTTTTCAGACACGGATACTGGAGCGTATGAACCAGTTGTTATCGGCTTCAGGTAGCCTTGTTGTTGGAGTGATGGAAGAGATTAAACCAGTAAATGCAGTGGGGGCATCCTTCGAGCTGGTCAATAAAAGCGAAAGTGTTTATAAACGTAAGATATAATTGCAAAGAACCCAAACAAGAGAGATTTTAGTCAACTTAAAGTTGTAAATTAGTGAAATACAAGGCAGTAATAATTGGAGGTTCGGCAGGAAGTTTTCAGGTAGTGACCCGAATTTTGAGTTCACTCGATGATAAATTTCCATTACCAGTGCTTTTGTGCCTTCACCGGCTTAAGCATGTAAGGTCAGGTTTCGTCGAAGCCTTGTCGCTAAAATCGAATATACCTATTGAGGAGCCACTTGACAAGGATTCACTTCGCCCAGGAAGGGCTTACCTCGCTCCGGCGAACTATCATATGTTTGTAGAAATGGCTAACCGTATTGCCCTTTCGACCGACGAACCGATTAATCACTCCAGACCTTCGATTGATTTATCGTTTATCACTGCCGCAAATGCATACCGCGATAAACTGGTAGGGATTATTCTGTCTGGCGCTAACCGCGATGGCGCCATGGGTTTAAAAGTAGTGGCAGAAAAAGGAGGATTGACCATTGTGCAAGATCCTCGCGAATGCGAAGTGAAAACTATGACAGAATCGGCCTTACAGCTTACAAAGGTCGACCATGTATATACGACTGAACAGATTATTAGTTTTTTATCAAAATTAAAATATTAGCATGCTCCAGGTAAAACACAGAAAAATTGCAGTGGCTGGCTTTAGTGCCGGAATTGTGCTCATTCTAGCCAGCCTGATTGCTGCATGGAATGCTTTTGTCTCAGGAAAGGAAAAACTTGGTGTTTTTCCGGCATTATTTGCTCTGCTGGCCATTGCCCTGCTTGTTTATTTGTTCTTCGTTTTTTATAAACTCACCGACTTTAAGCTATTCGAAGCACATGTCGTACAAAAGTCGGAAGAAGCACGCGCTGACCTTCTTAACCAGATTCGTTTGGAACAGGAAAAATTGAAGCAGCAGGAATTTGTTTTAGACGATACCCAGGAACAGGCAAAAACACTCATTCCTCAAGGCAACTTTAAAAACGTCGATTCGTATGCCAAAAAATTATTAATAACTCTGGCCAATTACTTTAACCTGGTGCAAGGCATAGTATACACTTCGGCCGATGGTGGCGAAAGCTTTAATTTTTGCGCATCTTATGGTCTTACAACCGAGAAATCACCAGTGGGTTTTAAGAAAGGCGAAAATTTGAACGGACAAGTTGCCGCCGAGCAGCAGATGCAAATAATAGAAGAAATTCCGGAGAATTATTTTATGGTTGAATCGGGTTTGGGAAAATCGAAACCACATTTATTGATACTCATGCCACTTGTGGTCGAGAAAAAAACAATAGCTGTTGTCGAAATGGCCTCTTTTTCTGCCATTGGTCCGAAACAACAAGCCATACTGCAAGAAGCATCTTCCCTTCTGGCTGTAAAGATGAACCAATTTGTAAAGGCATAAGGTACATGACAGGGATAAAAGAACTATATCAACGAATATTAAAAGCCGAAACAAACCCGGCTCCAATTGCTGCGATTATAGGATTGGCATTTCCTTTAATAGCCTGGATCATCGAATTTATCAGATTTAAAGTTGCCTTTGGTTTTAAAGGAATCGGTCAGATTCACCAGCTCAATCCTGTGATTTACCTGGTCGATCTGGCACCCTTCATTTTAGGATTTTTAGCCTTCCTTTTTTCGGTACAATGGAATACCGCGAAAGACAATTTTCAACGAAGACTACGTAAGCGCGATGAGCGCATGGCCCTGATGGCTGAGTTTGCCAAGAAAATTGGCGAGGGAGATTTTAATTCGGCTCTTGATCTTTCCGGCGAAACAGATACACTGGCTGAGTCGTTGCTTATTATGCGCGAAAATCTGGCTCAGAATTCAATGCGCGACTCGGAGCAAAGCTGGATAGCCGAAGGGAAAGAGATTGTTTCGGATATTTTACGAATCAATAATAAAATCGACCTGTTGGCAGGTCAGGTTATAAAAGAGTTAGTGCATTATATCAAGGTGGTTCAGGGGGCACTTTATCTGTACGACGAAGAGCGGAAACTACTTACCAATGTTGCAACCTATGCATACAACCGCAAAAAGTACATCAACCAGGAGTTTAAGTTAGGCTATGGACTCATTGGTGAGTGTGCCTATGAGAAAGATTTTATATACCGTACCGAAATACCTGAAGATTATGCCACCATTACCTCAGGCATTCTGGGAGATCAAAAGCCTGGAAGTCTCCTTCTTATTCCGTTAATTTCAGACGAAAAACTTCAGGGTGTAATTGAGTTTGCCAGCATACAGAGCGAAATACCCGAGCTGACCATCCGGTTTTTAAAAGAGCTGGGCGAAGTAATTGCGCGTACGCTTTTCAACCTTCGAATTAACCAGCGTACCGAACAGCTTCTGCAAGAAGCCCAAAAAATGACTTACGAATTGCAGGAGAACGAAGAACAACTCAGGCAAAATGCCGAGGAAATGAGGGCTACCCAGGAAGAACTTCAAAAATCGAACGAGCAGCTCGAAGCCAATATACAGAAGGTAGAAGATGCCCAAAAGCGCCTTTATTCTTTGCTCGAAAATGCTTCGGAGATAATAGCCATTTATAACCAAAACATGGAGCTCACTTACGAGAGCCCCTCGGTAACCAAAATATTAGGGTATACCCCGGAAGAGATGATGGGCGGAAAAGACATGGACCGCCTCACCCGACGAGGAGAATCGGCTATGCGCGACATGTTTAAGGAACTGTTGGAGCATCCTGACCATACTGTGTCGATACAATACACTTACATGAAGAAAAATGGTCAGAAGATATTTCTCGAGACCACAGGCCGCAACCTGCTTCACGACAAAGCTATTAGCGGCATTATTCTCAATTCAACCGATATTACCGAACGGAAACGGGCCGAAAAAGAAGAGCGCATGCGTAGTAAAATGCAGGCACTTTCAGAAAACTCACTCGATATGATTATGCGTTTGAGTACAGTCGGCCAGTTTTTCTATGCCAACCCCGTTACCGAAAGATACCTGGGAATAGAAGTGAAAGACCTTCTCAACAAGACACTCAACGAAGTTAATTTTACAGAAGTACTGTTTAATTACTTCCGCGAAACAATAGAGCAAATTAAGGCCAACCCTGTAAAAGCCAATGCCGAGATTACCCTTCCGGTAATGCTCGATGATGAACTTTCTGATCGGATTATGAGTTTTGTGGCCATACCTGAGTACAACGAAAACGAATTGGAAACTATACTCTTTGTGGGGCACGATATTACCGAAGCCAAGCGTATAGAACTCGAAATACAAGACAAGAACCGGAAAATCGAAGATTCGATAAACTATGCCCAACGTATACAAACCTCCATACTTCCCGATAACAATATTATTCGCAGGTATCTCCCGTCTTCCTTCATTTATTATACACCCCGTGATGTAGTAAGTGGCGACTTTCCATGGTTTTTCCGTAAGAACGACATTACCTACATTGCTGCAGTCGATTGCACAGGCCATGGAGTTCCAGGGGCCTTGCTCTCCTTCATTGGTTATTTTTTGCTCAACAACATCGTCGATCACGACAAAGAACACACTGCCTCGAGCATTCTCGACGACCTGCATGGACAAGTAAGGGCCACTCTTAAGCAGGAAGAAAGTGATGCCGAAGCCCGCGATGGAATGGATATAGCCTTTTGCCTGATTGACAACGACAGAAAAATTTTACAATATAGTGGTGCCCACAGACCCCTTTACCTGCTACGCAAAGATGAACTCCTCGAATTCAAAGGCGATCGCAAAGCCATTGGAGGAATACCTCATAAGAGCAAAATGGAAAAGGAGTTTACGAACCATGTAATCAATTATGAGTATGGCGATAAAATCTTTTTCTTTTCAGATGGAATGCCTGACCAGTTGGGCGGTCCGGAAATTAAGAAGTATTCGCCCAAACGAATACGCGACAACATAATTGAAAACAAAAACTTGACAATGGAAGAATTTAATGCTTTATTTGCCAAAGACTTTAAGGAGTGGATGGCCGATCATAAGCAAATTGACGATGTGCTTTTAATAGGTATTGAACTAATTTAAAACGGATTTTTAAAAACGGTTAATTATGGATAATAAGAAAGATGTAAAAGGCTTCCTGGAGTTTGTTTATGAGTTTTATAAATCCATGAAAGCCCATGAAATTACGTTGGTGTACGAAGGCGAAATTACCCACCAGATTACCAAAGCCTTTACCTCACTAACAGAGTCGAACATGGCGAAAGAAGATGAGCCGGGAACGGTTCAACGGAAAGTATTTCACGTAATGGTCGAGTGCCTGCAAAATATAAGCAAGCATGCCGATGACTTTACTTCCAGCGATTTTCTGTTTTCAGGAAGAGGAATCTTTCTTGTAAGCAAAGGCGAGAACGAGTACAGCGTTACAACGGGCAATGCCGTCGAAAACAGCCGTATCGAGGATCTTACCAAAATGCTTGAAAACATTAACCGCATGGATAAAGAAGAACTAAAACTGCTTTACAAAAAGCAAATGAAGGAAGGACGTCTCTCAGACAAAGGTGGAGCTGGTCTTGGTTTTATCGACATCAAGCGCAAAACAGGCCGCGACCTGGAGTATCACTTTTTGCCTATTTCGAACGATACTTCTTTCTTTTTATTAACTTCGACCATTGGAAGAGACGAATAGATTTTTAATACGACAAATCGATAACAAAAAATAATACATACAATAAATTGTTCTGATATGGAAACAATTAAAATACAAGGTACAGAAGATACGCCCAAAGTTATTCTCGACAAGGAAAAGGAAATGATGGAGATATCCGGACGTTCTCTTCCAGAAGATGTGGCATCATTCTACGACCCCATTCTAACCTGGCTGGATGAATATGCCGAAAGCCCTAATCCTAAAACGGTTTTCAACTTTAAATTGGTGTATTTCAATACAGCCTCTTCTAAACTTCTTCTCGATGTGCTTATGAAGCTTGAAGAAATTCATGAAGCCGGAAACGAGGTACTCATTCGTTGGCATTATCCCGAAGACGATGAAGACATGGAAGAGGCAGGCGAAGAATATGCCGACATTGTGGATGTGCCCTTTGAACAAGTACCCTATTCGGCATAGTTGGGTAAAAAACAGACGGATAGATGAGTGAAGAGATACTAAAGGCGTTGATGCAACTCTTTGCCATTGTGGCAAAGCAAGATGAAGGTGTCGAGAAAACACAGGTTGAATATGTGAAAAATTTTCTCGAGCAGCAGATTACTGCCGATAAGGTATCAGAGTATTTTTCGCTTTTCGAAGAGAATGCCGGCCTTTCTGGCGATGCCCAGGAAAAAGGCAAATTAACCTCCGTGAAGGATTCAGTTCGTACACTGGGTCTTTGTAAAAAAATCAATAAAACCTTAACCCAGAAGCAAAAGATAGTTGCCCTGGTAAGGCTTTTCGAAATTGTCAATGCCGACCGGAAATTCTCCGATCAGCGTATGGCGCTTATCAACACGGTTGCCGAGGTTTTTAATGTGAGCCAGGATGAGTTTAAGAGCATTGAGCTGTTTGTCGTAAAAAATGAAGCCCAGGAGCTTGACGACAATAACATCTGTATCATAAACGACCGTCACGAGCATTATCAACATGCTAAGTTTATTGGCACCAAACACCTCGATACCAATATATTTATCCTACGCGTAACAAGTGTCGATTTATACTTTTTAAAATATACCGGCAATCAGGATCTGTACCTCAACGGATTGCCGATCAGCAACGCACGTATCTATCTTTTCGCCAGTGGAAGTACAGTAAAGGTACCCAAGGGCTCACCAATTTATTATAGCGACATCGCCGCGCATTTTCTGGCCGATATTACTTCGAGCCGGATATCTTTTAACGTTCAGGACATCAGCTATAAATTTGCCAATGGAAACCTGGGGTTACGGAACATAACATTTTCCGAAGGCAATGGCCGGTTGATAGGCATTATGGGAGCTAGCGGCGCCGGAAAAACTACCCTGCTAAACGTTTTATCTGGCATTGATAAACCCACCTCCGGAGAGGTGCTTATCAACACCATTAACCTGCACACCGACAAAGATCAGCTCGAAGGGGTAATAGGACTTATACCTCAGGATGATCTCTTGATTGAAGAGCTTACTGTTTTTGAAAATCTGTACTTCAATGCCAAATTATGTTTTAAAAACAAATCGGAAGCAGAAATTAGCGAACTGGTAAACAAAACCTTACAAAATCTTGGCTTGTTCGACCGCCGTGACCTGAAAGTAGGCTCACCTTTAAATAAAACCATAAGCGGCGGACAACGCAAACGCCTGAATATAGCCCTGGAATTGATCCGCGAACCTTCCATTCTTTTTGTTGACGAACCCACTTCAGGTCTTTCTTCGCGTGATTCGGAAAATGTGATGGATCTTTTGCGTGAATTAACCCTCAAAGGGAAACTTATATTTGTGGTTATTCACCAACCATCGTCTGACATTTATAAAATGTTCGACAAAATGATAATTCTCGACACCGGAGGCTATCAGATCTATTACGGCAATCCAGTCGAAGGGGTGATGTATTTTAAACGTATGGATGCTCAGATTAACAGCGATGTAGGAGAATGTCCTACATGCGGCAATGTAAATCCGGAGCTTATCTTTAACATCATCGAAGCCCATGTGGTGGATGAATTCGGAAATTACACCAATGTGCGGAAAGTTTCTCCTGAAAAATGGGAAGAAAGCTACCAGAATAATTTCTTTCAGGATTCTTTCGAGGAGGTGGATGAAACTCCTCCCAAGTCATTAGATATTCCCAACTGGTTCTCCCAGCTTAAAATATATGGCGTACGCGATTTTCTATCGAAAATCGGTAACCGACAGTATGTGTATCTTAACCTGCTAGAAGCCCCGGTACTGGGCTTTATTCTTGCATACATTATCCGTTACATCGAAGATCCTAATTCGAAAATTTACATTTTCAGGCAAAACGACAATATCTCCATTTATATCTTCATGGCACTTATTGTTGCACTGTTTCTTGGTTTTATGGTAAGTGCCGAAGAAATATTTAAAGACCGTAAGATTTTAAAGCGCGAAAAATTTCTTAACCTGAGCCGATCGAGCTACCTGGTATCGAAAATAACTATCTTGTTTATTATCAGTGCTATTCAGGCTTTTCTTTTTGTTGTTATAGCCAACAATATTTTGGGCATTAAAGGTATGTTCCTGCCCTATTGGCTCGCATTGTTTTCAACAGCAGCCTTTGCCAATATGCTTGGATTAAACATTTCTGCTACTTTTAATTCTGCGGTTACCATCTACATACTTATTCCTCTGGTCATGATTCCGATGATGATTTTAAGTGGAGCCATGTTCAGTTTCGAAAAGTTAAACCGCACGGTTGGCAGGGTAGACAAAGTACCCTTCATAGCTGAGTTGATGCCTACAAAATGGTCGTATGAAGCGCTGATGGTGAACCAATTTAAAGAGAATAAATTTACTCAGCGTTTTTACTTACTCGAGAAAGAGGAAAGTCGTGCAGATTTTAAAAAGGTATACCAAATACCGCAGATGCGTGAAAGACTTAACAGGATTGATAAAGAAATACGCAACATTAACCATGTTGATGTAACCAAGCAGGATCTGGAACTGATATACAACGAAATACGGAAGGAGAATAAACTGGCCGAATTAATTATGGAGGAGAACCAGGCTATTTTCGAAAATACCGGCGAAAAATTTCCTGCACCTGTTATTTTTGAGGATTTGGAGATTTTAAAACCAGAAAACTTTGATTTGAGTGCAGGTCGAAAGGTGCATGAATACTTAAAAGAACTCGATAAATATTATGGTTTGGCTTATACCATTGCTAACCAAAAGCGGCAAAACATTATCAACTACTTTCTTGAAAGCCGACCTGATCAGTATAAAGAGGTGCGCGACCAATATTTCAACGAAAGTATTGCCGATATCATGAAGAAAATTTATGAAACCAATAAAATTCTTGAGTACGACAATCATCTGGTTCAGAATATCGATCCTATCTATTTAGATCCTATTCCCATGAGTGTCTTTAATATCCGCACACACTTTTTTGCACCCCGTAAGCCACTTTTTGGCAGGTATTTTGATACTTACTGGTACAATATTGTAGCAATCTGGATATTAGTTGGCTTCTTTTATTTTCTTTTGTACATCGATGGATTGAAAAGGCTCTTAACAATTGGCGATAAGCTCGCTAAAAAGAAAGGATAATAAAGCCCATAGTTTTTATTATTTTAAAAGTATATTAAATTTGTAATAAAGGATAAATCAACACATCGCTATGATAAAAAAGATTGGCTATTTACTCGTTAGCGTTTTATTTATATACGCTTGTAATTCGGGGGGGAACAAAAATCGGGAGGATTTTAATGACATCCCTGAGAATGTAATCAACGAAGGCGTGCTCGAGATATCAGAGCAGGATGTGCAGGAATTTGTCGACAACATGTCTTCGCCGGTAGAAATGGCTGCATTGATTAAAAGGCTTAATGTTACCTATTCGAACAAATACCTGGCCCCAACTACCAATATAGAAAATTACTCCACCAATTTTCAACAGGCTTTCAATTTGGGTGTATATGGTGTTGATTTGGGTTACCTGAATATTTATAATAAAACAAATAGTGTAATTGATTACATCAGTGCAATTAAAACCCTTGCCGATGGCATTAATGTAGGTCAGTTCTTCGATTTTAACACCCTTAAGCGTCTTGCTCAAAGCAATTCAAATCTCGATTCGCTGATGTTCATTTCGGTGCATAGCTTTAACCGAATGGACCGCTATTTGCGCAATAATAACCGGAGTAACCTAAGCGTATTAATTATTTCGGGATTATGGATCGAGGGTATGTACCTTGCCACCCAGGTTTACAAAGAATCTCCGCACCCTGAGCTTAGAGAGCGAATTGGTGAGCAAAAGATAATTCTCGACAGGTTAATGATTTTCCTGGATAATTTTAAATCTGATAAACAATTTAGTGCCCTAATTACCGATTTTAAAGTAATACAAGACGATTTAAAAGAAGTAACTATAACTATTAAAAAAGGAGAACCGGAAGCCATTGAAAAAGATGGTATGCTTACTATTATTCAGAATGATGTAAGTTATGTAGAGATTTCCGACAAGCAAATTGAGAAAATTATAGAGGATACTGAAAAGATCCGTAACAAGTTAATTAAGCAATAACCATGAAGAATATTATAAAATCCTTCTTTACCTTATTCCTCTTAGCAAGCTTATCAGCTACCCTCTATGCTCAAAGCGATATGGAGTTAGTTGGACAGTGCGCTGCCAGTGCAGGTGATGTTACTTTTTTGAAAGATTTTGTGGCTACACTTGATGCCGGTACCCCTGGGGGTAAACCACCACAAGTTAAGTTTTCATTGGTATTGAGCAAAAACACCAATTACCGTTTTTCCATTTGCAATGCACCCGATTCAGAAGGAGAAGCTGTTTTGCAGCTGTACGATTTAAATATGCTACAGGGTGCTACTTACATGGAGTCACTTGGAAAAGACTTTCCCTATTTCGATTTTAAATGTCAGAAAACGGGGGTATACCATGTTTTCATCTTTTTTAAAGATGGTAAGCCAGGGAAGGCTGCAGGCATAATGTCTTTCGTCGAGAAACTTTAAATGACAGTACGCTAAATATAAAACCTCACTTCCGGTGAGGTTTTTGTTTTTAGGGAGGTTAATTCTTTAATCTTCATTTATTCGTGAAAGCGGGTACGCGGGTAAATAACCCGCCTTGTGAGGCGAATAGAATAAAATCCTTTGCAGATACCCCGTCAGCATGCTGCGGGGAGCTTCATTCCGAAAATTACCAGGACGAAATTAGGGCAT
This sequence comes from Bacteroidota bacterium, assembly GCA_016699695.1. Lineage (NCBI taxonomy): Bacteria > Pseudomonadati > Bacteroidota > Bacteroidota bacterium. The sequence goes on along the minus strand of CP065006.1, from coordinate 1,443,693 downwards.
TGAGTTTATTAAATCCATCGGGGCATTTCGATTCGAGCAGCCGCTTGAGCTTCAATTGTTCCCTTTTCGAAAGGGTTTGCGCTTCTTCAGAAATACTGGCGAGTGAATCTGCAACCAACAGAAGGCTTATAGGGTTCGATTCGTCATACTGTTCCATGGCAAAACAAATCTCGTCGGTCATTTTTTTTAGATCTTTCGACTGATTTAGCTGGCAAGAGGCTAAAAAGAATGTGGAGGTGATAGAAATTAGTACTAATTTGCGCATCTGTTTTAAACTAATTATCATTGCGATAAGGTAGGTTTTTTTCTTTGAACTTGAAAATCTGCATACTTCGATTTTATTATAAATAGCATAACACCTTTCGAGACATGACAAAAATTAGAGTTAGTATTGTTTTAGTCCTATCAGCAATCTTGTTTTCTTGTTCCTCCAAACTTCAGGTTACTTCAGATTACGATGCCAAGGCTGATTTCAAATCTTTTAAGACCTTTATGTTTTTGCCCTGGGATCCGGGTAGCTCAGAATACATTGGACCTAATGCCCAAAAGCGCTTGTTTGATCAGCTCGAAAAGGAGCTAAATGCTATGGGTTATCAAAAAGTAACCACTGATGCTGATTTGGCTGTGAATGTACTGGTGCTCCTCGATGAGAAACGTGATGCTATCAATTACACACGCTATTACAGCACAGGTGGATACAGTTATTATTATCCTTTTGGATTTGGTTTAAACTCCTCGACCTATTATAAAAAAGTCGATTATCTCCAGGGCACTATGATTGTAGACATGTTTAATCAAAAGGAGCGCCTTTTAATTTGGCAGGGAGTTGTGACTCTGGAAGTTGTTGAAAACCAGAAAAAACGTCAACAATCTGTCATGGTATCGCTTAAAAAACTTTTCAAGAATTTCCCTGCTCAAAGCTAATAGTGTACACCGAAAGCTGATTATTGATTGAATTTGTGGTGAGTCTCTGATTTTCTCAAAAGAGTGGGAAGAACAATCTTTTGTTTGGAATGTTTAGTTGACTGTTAACCCGAAAAACTCAAACTGTAAGATGAGCAAGATATACATTACCAAAGAATTTACCTGGTGTATGGCCCATATGTTGGCTAATCACGCCGGAAAATGCAGAAATATTCATGGTCATACCTATTCGATGCAGGTTGAAATTGCACGTCAGGATGGTGGCGTAATCGAACATAAGGGTTTTACAGACCATAGTATGGTGCTGGAGTTTAACGATGTGAAGGAAATTATTAAGCAACTCGTTGTCGACAAACTCGATCATGCTTTTCTGTATTGGAAAGATTCTACCGATCCGATGGAGCATGAAATAGCCTCTATACTTAGAAAATACGAGCGTAAGATGGTGGAAATCGATTACAGACCTACTGCTGAAGAGATGGCCATTCATTTTAAAAGCGAAATTGATCAGGAGATTAAGAAATTAGGGGTTTATGTAAATAGCCTTATTGTGTGGGAATCTCCTACAAGTTTTGCTAAAGTAATTGCCTGATGAACAGATTACTTGCCAAATTTCACGACACCAAAATACCCATGGTGGAAATATTTCACAGTATTTCGGGAGAAGGCGTTTCGGCTGGTAATCTGACAACTTTTGTACGAGCAGCAGGTTGCGATCTGCGTTGCACCTGGTGCGATACGAAATATAGCTTTAAAGAAACCGGACACGATGTGCCAATGATGCAACCTCAAGAGATAATGAATCAGGTAGCACTCTTTGGATGTTCTGAAGTAATTTGCACAGGCGGCGAACCTTTGGAGATAGAAAAAACAAAGCGGTATTTGCCTGCCTACCTTCAACAATCTGGTTATCGTGTACGTATCGAAACAAGTGGTGGAAGCCCTTTGTATTCAAGCGAAGAGTTGTTATTTTTCAATCTCACAGAACTTAGCCGACCGGTTTATACCATGGACATTAAATGCCCCTCGTCGGGTATGGAAAGCCGCAATCTTTTTTCGAACATCGAACAACTCGATGTACGCGACGAGCTTAAATTTGTAGTTGCCAATCAACACGATCTGGACTATGCCATGGAAGTAATTGCTAAATACCAAAGGCATTTTTCTCAAAGCCAGCTTACACTAAATTTCTCCCCGGTTTTTGATGCGATAGAGTTGCCTGTACTGGTGGAATTTCTAAAACTACATAACAAAATTTTCGAAGAGAAGAGGTTAAAAGTCCGTTTAAACCTTCAGATCCATAAATTCATATGGCCACCGCATCAGCGTGGGGTATAAAAAAAAGGAGACTATTTCAGCCTCCTTTAAATTATTTTGCATTCCTTTGTTTAGAGTAGTTTGTTTTGAACAAGGTATTCGGCTATTTGCACCGCATTGAGTGCGGCACCTTTCTTAATCTGGTCGCCCACGCACCAAAAGGTAATACCTTTCGGGTTGGTAAGATCTTTGCGTACGCGTCCCACAAAAATATCGTCTTCCCCGGCGCTTTTCAAAGGCATTGGGTATGTTTTTCCATCTTCGAAAAGGCTTACACCCGGAGCTGAGGCAAGAGCCTTCTTTACGGCTTCTATTGTAAGTTCTTCGTTTGTTTCTATCCAAACAGCTTCGGAGTGGTTGCGCATTACCGGAACGCGCACACAGGTAGCACTTACTTCAATGTCAGTAGCCATGATCTTTTTCGACTCGTAGAACATTTTCATTTCTTCTTTGGTATAGTCGTTATCGGTAAAAACATCCACCTGTGGAATAAGATTAAAGGCCAGTTGATGTGCGAATTTTTCCACGGTAGGTTTTTCTCCATTGGCTAATTGTTTGCTTTGCAGCACCAACTCGTCCATGGCAGCAGCACCAGCACCGCTGGCAGCCTGGTAGGTTGCTACATGTACTTTTTTAATGTGTGAAAGTTTTTCGATAGGTTGCAGGCATACTACCAATTGAATGGTGGTACAATTTGGGTTGGCAATGATGTTCCTGGGCCTGTTTTTCGCTGCCTGGGGGTTTACTTCAGGCACTACCAGCGGCACATCATTCTCCATTCGGAAAGCAGATGAATTGTCAATCATCACGGCACCATGCTTGGTAATGGTAGAGGCAAACTCTTTGGATGTGCTACCGCCCGCTGAAACAAGGGCAATGTCTACACCTTTAAAATCGTCGTTGTGCTTAAGTTCTTTAACTGCCAGAGTTTTACCTTTGAAGAGGTATTCTTTTCCGGCACTTCTGCCTGAACCAAACAACACGAGCTCATCCATCGGGAAATTGCGCTCGCCGAGTACCCTCAGGAATTCCTGACCTACGGCACCGCTTACACCAACAATTGCTACTTTCATTTTGTCAGATACTTGAATTTAAAGTTTAACAATAAAATAAATCCCCTTTACCGGGGATTTTTTTGTTTAATCTGTTGCAAAAATCGCAATAATTTTCTTGATTGCATAATAGTTTACTGATTTTTGTCATTCATTGTTCACCCGCTTCATCTATGCGCAGTTTTCATTCCCTTGGTCTGCTGCTGATAGTGGTTTGCATTGAAGCACAGGAAATGCGGTTTACATTTGACGATTTTGATCTAAGCGCCTGGGAGCAAAGTAACCCGGGGCATTGGTGTATCGATAGTGTAAATTCCATAGATGGTACAGCTTCTTTGCATCACTGTTTCGATACCACTGCATCCTTTCACGATGCCGCTGCATTTTTCTATGAACCACTCAGGCTCGATTCGGCGATGACAGAATGGTGCTTTACCATTCGCTACGATTACAATCCTTCGGCATCAAATAATTGGGCTTTCTGGTTAACCAGTATGAAGGGGTCAGCCCATCTGTATCCCACGGCAAGCAATCAGGGGTATGTGTTGGGGGTGAACTTTACGGGGTCCGATGATTTTTTAAGACTCTGGCGTTTTAATGGATCCGCCACTACCATAAGTACCGGAGATTTTAACTGGCAGGAAGAAATTTTGCCGGGCACCCCGGTTCGAATCAGAGTAACCAGGAATTTGGATAAAGAATGGCAGGTCTATCTCGATACTTCCGGAACTGAATTCAAGGTTTTAGAGGCAATAGATTCTATTTATTGTACTTCGAATTACTCAGGAATTTTTTATCGCTATACAGCTACACAAGATCAGAAACTTTGGTTGGACGATGTAATGCTGAAAGGCAAATTTCTTGCAGACGTTCAGCCTCCAGTTGCAAAGCATGTGGAAGTAATCGATGGCAGGAGCCTGCTTGTAACTTTCGACGAAGAAATCGATACCACCCGCAGGGTGCTCTTTGTTGTCAACCGTTTTTACAAGCCTGTTTCACTTAAATGGCGAACGAGTAGCGAAGCCCTGGTAAGCTATGATGCAATTTTTTCAGAAAAGAATCTCTTGGAAATATACAATGTAAGCGATCTTACGGGGAATGCACTGCCCTTTCTCACGGCAAAATTTACATATCACCAGGCCGCTTATCACGATGTGTTAATTATAGAAATTATGGCCGATCCAACTCCAACAATAGGGCAACCGGAGTGCGAATACATTGAGTTGTTCAACCGGTCGGCAGATACGGTGAACCTGAAAAACTGGAAATTAGTTTCGGGCGACAGATTACCGGCCATTTTTCCTTTTTTTCTTTTGTTGCCAGGAAAAAGTGTTCTGGTGGCCGATGATGGTTGCATGAATAAGTTTGATAGTACTTTGTCGAAAATACCGGTTAGCACCTTTCCCGCCCTACCTAACGATGGTGAAGTGCTAACTCTCTATAACCAGGAAGGAAGTCTTATTCACACGATTGAATACGATCCGGTCTGGATAAGTGATCAGGAAAAAAGAGATGGCGGTTGGTCGATGGAATTGATGAATCTCAATTACCCCTGCATTACCAAAGGCAATTGGGAAGCAAGCAGGCACGAATCAGGCGGTACGCCGGGGCAGGGAAATTCGCTTCCAGTAGAGGAATTTGAATACCCTGTTGTGAGCTTGTCAGGCCTTTCTGAAATCACGCAACATTCTCTGAAGGCAACTTTTACCGAATCTCTTGACAGTTTTTCTGCTCAACAAGTAAGCAATTATTTGTTTCTGCCTTTTTCATTTTACCCCGATACGGCAAAGGCCATCGGACCTGAATATAAAGAAATCGGACTGATTTTTAACCAGCCCTTGTCATCTAAAGTTGAATATACCCTTCAAGTAAATTCTCGTTTGCATGATTGTTCTGGAACCTCTGTAATAACCGAAGCTATGAGTTTTGGGATTCCTCAAGAAGTCGATAGTGCGGATGTGGTAATTAATGAAATTATGTTCGATGCTACGGATGCAATTCCCGAGTATATTGAACTTTTCAATGCTTCGGAAAAGTGCCTTGACCTGAAGGATTTCCAGCTTGGATTCTTCGATTTGTATGCAGATACAATTAAATCTGCTATAAGTCTTTTCGAGGCTTCTTTCCAGTTGATGCCAGAGCATTACATTGTTCTTACCGAGAATGAGCAACAATTGTTATTTACATATCCATCCCTCCACGCAGACCTTGTAGTAGAACCTCAGCAATGGATAAGTCTTCACAACGATGGAGGCAAATTTGCTCTTTTGCAGCCGGATGGAAGCATAATGGATGCTGCTATTTTCTCACCCCAAATGCATTTTTCTTTGCTCTTGAATTCAAAGGGAGTTTCCCTGGAAAGGATTTCGCCTGAAATATCCGGCTTACTTGTCAGCAATTGGCATTCGGCTGCTACCCATACCGGATATAGCACCCCTGCCGCATTAAATTCGCAAAGTACTGAGTTAAATCCTATCGCAGAAAATGTTTCTTTTACACCCTCTGCCATTAGTCCTGATAACAATGGTGAGGATGATTTTCTACTTATTTCGTATTCGTTTGCTGAGCAAGGATTTGTTTGCAAGATTAAGATTTTTAATTCGCAGGGGGCATTGGTACGAGATCTGGTTCAGAATGAGCTGTGCGCCCTTGAAGGAAGTTATTTATGGGATGGCCTTAGCGAGGAAGGAAAACGTTTGCCAATGGGGTATTACATTGTTTATTTCGAAGCCTGGCATCCAAACGGAGATAGAACGGAGAAAAGGGAATCGGTATTGATGTTGCCAGAAAAAAAATAGCCCGGATACCAGGTACCCGGGCAGTGAATATTCTTTAAAAGGCAATTACAGGCTGCTTACGTGCTTGGTTAAGCCAGATTTTAAATTTGCCGCTTTGTTTTTGTGAATGTCGTTGCGTTTAGCCAGTTTATCGAGCATAGAAGATACTTTAGGCAATAGAGCCTGAGCCTCTGCTTTGTCAGTAGTTGTTCTAAGTTGTTTAATGGCGTTACGGGTAGTACGTGCGTAATACTTATTGTCAACTTTAGTTTCTTCGTTTTGCCTGATTCTTTTCAGCGCTGATTTATGATTTGCCATTGATCTTGATAATTACGTGCTTAAACCTCTTTATTTTGGAGCGACAAAATTAGTTAAAATTTTATATTTGAAAAATAATTCATCCATTATTTTTGGTTGCGGCCTAAATCTTCCACCTGTTGGCTCCATTTGGCTAGTTTGCTTTTGGTTGCGCTTTTAATAGGCCCAAAAGCAGAGATCTTCACTGGTTTGACTCCGCAGAATTTTAAAGTAGCCTTTTTCATGGCGTTGTGGCCGGCGTTGTGGTAAATGAGCCGGTTATACCAAAGGGGTGTATCCATGGTTACTAGCAGTCGTGCCGATTTGTCCTTCAGCAGTTTCAATGGAAAGGGGCTATTTTCCTGAAAACTGAATGCATATTTGGGTAAAAATACCCGGTCGATAAACCCTTTGAGCAAAGCAGGGAAAGTGCCCCACCATGTTGGATAAACGAAAACAAGATGATCGGCCTCGAGAATTAATTTCTGCGCTTCAATTAAGTCAGGTTCCAGTTCGGTTCGCTTTCGGTAGCCAAAATGAAGGATTGGATCAAATTTTAAGTCGGCAAGGTTGAGTATTTTAAATTGTGCACCAGATTGCTCAGCACCTTTCTGATAGCTGGCAGCCAATTGATAGCAAAAGCTTTCTTTATCGGGGTGCCCGTTAATGAGGAGAATATTTTTCATGAAAATTGTTTGGGTGTTTAAAGATTTAATACAGATGCTGTTTTCTTTTTCTTTAATACAAGAGCTGTGCGGCTTGGAAGATATAATTTGATCCAATCTTTTCCGGCAGTACCTCCGATACGTTCGGTGGTATAAATCAGGCTTTCATCAATATTACCATATCCGCCATATAGTTTCGAATCGGTACAAAGCCCCACATTGTATGTTCCTGCATTTACAGCAATGCCATAATTGGGAAAGCTTTTAGATGGGTTAAAGTTGAACACAAAAAGCAACTCGCCACGACTGAAAGCAAGAACCTGATCGCCTTGGTTGTCGGCCCATTTGTAACACCAGGGCTCGCGCAAGAACTTAGTATGTGTGTGCAGGTGAATCATATCGCGGTCGAAATCGGCAAGAAAATGATACCGCAAGTCGGGGTGATCGGCAAGGCTCCATTGGCGGCGGGCATGTTTGTACGACCATCCATTGCCTTCGCGTGGAAAATCAATCCACTCGGGGTGGCCAAATTCATTACCCATAAAATTCAGGTAGCCACCTCCGCTTGCCGCGAAAGTTATTAAACGTATCATTTTATGCAGCGCCATTCCCCGGTCGACCAGAAGGTTTTCCGAGGGTTTATTCATGTGCCAGTACATTTCTTTGTCTATGAGCCGGAAGATAATTGTTTTATCCCCTACCAGTGCCTGATCGTGCGATTCGGCATAGGATATGGTTTTCTCATTTGCTCTGCGGCTGGTGAGTTCATAGAACATTTCGGTTACATTCCATTGCTCGTCTTGCTTCTCTTTAATAATTTTTATCCAATAATCGGGCATACCCATGGCCAGCCTGTAATTGAAACCCAGACCACCATCCTGCACTGGTTCAGCCAAACCCGGTAGTCCGCTCATTTCTTCTGCTATGGAAATTGCCAGTGGATTTACTTCGTGTATCAGCTCGTTAGCCAGGCAAAGGTAGTTGATTGCATCGGGGTCTTGTCCGCCATCGAAATAGGCAGCATAGCTGGTGAAAGCTCTTTCGAGTCCGTGATCGTAATAGAGCATGCTGGTAACTCCATCGAAGCGATAACCATCGAATTGGTATTCGGCCAGCCAATATTGGCAGTTCGAGAGCAGAAAATGCATGACATGCTCCTTGCCATAATCGAAACAAAGCGAATCCCAGGCCACATGTTCGCGCCGGTGGTTGCTATGAAAATATTGGTAGGGCGTACCATCGAACCTTCCCAATCCCTCTACTTCATTTTTTACGGCATGCGAGTGCACCAGATCCATAATCACCATCATACCCATGCCATGTGCGGTATCGATAAGTTCCTTTAATTCATCGGGAGTACCAAAGCGCGAGGAGGCGGCAAAGTAATTCGATACATGGTATCCAAACGATCCATAATAGGGATGTTCCTGCACCGCCATCAGCTGCACGGTATTGTATCCTGCCTTTTGGATGCGGGGTAATACCAGCTCGCAAAATTCCTTATAGGATCCTACTTTTTCTTCTTCTGTGGCCATTCCCACATGGGCTTCGTAGATGATAGGAACTTTGATATTTTTTGCTGGACTTTCGTGCTTCCATTGGTAGGGTTTCCTATCGAGTACCACCGCGTCGAATACTTTGGTGTGTTCGTCCTGCACGCAATACCAGGTATAAGAAGGCAGTCGTTCGCCTTTTCCGCCATGCCAGTGTATTACCAGTTTAAACTTTTGTTTGTCTTTCAACTGGTCACTCGCCAATTTAATTTCCCAGTTTCCGTCTTCGAGCGATTTAAGCTTGTAGTCAGATGTTTCTTTCCAGTCATTAAACTCACCTATCATGTAAATTGCTGTAGCATTGGGGGCCCACTCGCGAAATATCCAGCCCTCTGTAACCCGATGAAGTCCATAATAAAGGTGTCCGGTTGCAAAGGCCTTAAGGTTACCAAATTGGTTCTTTAAACGTTCAATCAGGTTAAGGGCTGCATCGCGTCGACTGGCAATGACAGGAGCAAAGGGTTCGAGCCAGGGATCGTCATGAACTATTTTAGGTAGGTTTTTCATCAATTTTATTTTTTTATTATTAAGGAATGATGGAACCACACATGTTTGTAAAATAAATACTTATGTGTTTGTGTTAGCTAAAACATGTGGGTTTCATATTTCGATGCTTTAGCCTTTAAAGATAGCGAATGTGCAGGGATAATTTCCGGCCGTAATAAAAAAAAAGGGAATCGACTCTTCAACCTTTAAAAATCTATGGTTTCAATTTGATTCCGACCTTTGCTTCTTTTTGCTAAATTTGCACATTCAAGAAAAAACACTTCAGGTTGAAGCTTTATAAAGATTTGTCGGCCGAAATACCCCTACATACAGTGGCAACCATTGGTATTTTCGATGGCGTGCACCTGGCGCATCAGCAAATTATCCGAAGGCTTGACGAAATAAAGAAAAAGTATCAAACCTTGAGCACGCTTGTTACACTTTGGCCCCACCCCCGATACGTTTTAAACAAAGATGCTGCTGGTCTTCAGTTGCTTTCTACTTTGGAAGAGAAGTTGTTAAGGCTTGAGCATTCAGGCATTGACCAGGTTTTGTTAATACCCTTTTCAGCAGAATTTGCAGCCTTGCCTTACGATGTGTTTATTCACCGTGTGTTGGTAGAAAAACTTCGGGTACGGCACCTGGTTGTTGGGTTTAATCATCACTTCGGAAAAGACCGGCAAGGTAGTTATGAGAGTTTGTGCAATTATGGCCAGCAAGCTGGTTTTACAACCGAACAACTTCAGAAGATTGAAATCGATGGCGAGGGAGTAAGTTCTTCGCGCATTAGACAATTTATTTTACATGGCGACCTGGAGCATGCCAACCTTATGCTTGGTTACCCATATACTGTTTCGGGCAATGTGATACATGGAAATAAACTTGGTAGGGCAATGGGTTTTCCGACCGCCAATATTGAGTTGCCCGAAATCTACAAACTGCTGCCAGCCGAAGGGGTTTACGCCATCGAAACCAACATTGATGGAAAGCTTTTTAAAGGTATGTTGAACATTGGTACCCGTCCTACTGTTGATAACCGTGGGCACAAGGTAATGGAGGCAAACTTTTTCGATTTAGAACAAGATTTGTATGACAAACATTTAACTTTGCATTTCTTTAAGCGTATCAGAGCCGAGAAAAAATTCGAAAACCTCGATCTCTTAAAGAAACAAATTGAAACAGATCGTATAGAAATTTTAAATTACTTCAATAAGAAAAAGCATTAAAATTAGAAATGGGAAACACAACATTGACAGAGAGAATTACCTACAAAGTGGCCGACATCAATCTGGCCGACTGGGGACGGAAAGAAATTGAATTAGCCGAGACCGAAATGCCTGGCCTTATGGCTTTGCGCGAGGAGTATGGAAAACAAAAGCCACTGAAAGGAGCCCGGATTATGGGTAGTTTGCACATGACCGTACAAACTGCAGTGCTCATTGAAACCCTTGTGGAACTGGGTGCCGATGTAAGATGGGTAAGTTGTAATATATTTTCGACACAGGACCATGCTGCCGCTGCTGTGGCGGTGGGTAAGAATGGCACATCTGAGAATCCAACTGGTGTTGCTGTGTATGCCTGGAAAGGCGAGACATTAGACGAATACTGGTGGTGTACCGAGCAGGCATTGCAATGGCCCGATGGTGGTTACCCTAACCTGATTCTCGACGATGGCGGCGATGCTACCATGATGGTGATTAAAGGTGCAGAATTTGAAACCAAAGGCATACCCGCTTTTAATTCTGAAAAAGATTCTGAAGAGTGGGGTGTAATATTGGAAACGCTTCATCGTGTGAAATCAGAGAGCCCCGACCGATGGAGAAAAACCCGCGACTCGATAAAAGGCGTATCGGAAGAAACCACTACAGGAGTTCACCGTCTTTACGAGATGTCGAAAAATGGTACATTGCCATTTCCGGCTATCAATGTAAACGATTCGGTTACCAAGTCGAAATTCGATAACCTTTATGGTTGCCGTCACTCTTTAGTGGATGGCTTAAACCGTGCCACCGATGTAATGATGTCGGGTAAAATGGCTGTAGTATGCGGTTATGGAGATGTGGGTAAAGGATGTGCCCAATCCCTGCGTGGCCAGGGAGCACGCGTAGTGATTACCGAAATTGATCCTATTTGTGCCCTGCAAGCCAGCATGGAAGGCTACGAAGTAAAAAAACTTGAAAGCGTTTTGTCTTCGGCCGATATTTTTATTACCACTACCGGAAACTTTGATATCATTACGTCTGAACACATGGCCAAAATGAAGCACCGTGCTATTGTTGGCAACATCGGGCACTTTGATAACGAAATAAATATGGCCGGTCTGAAAAAGGTGCCCGGTATTAAAACCCGCAACATCAAACCACAATACGACGAGTGGATATTCCCCGATGGACACAGTGTGCTTGTTTTAGCCGAAGGCCGCCTGCTCAATCTCGGATGTGCCACTGGCCACCCCAGCTTTGTGATGAGTGCCAGTTTTACCAACCAAACCATTGCTCAGATCGATCTCTGGAAAAATGCACAAAAACAAGCTACCCTTTCGGGCATCGACTATAAAAACGGACAAGTATATACCTTGCCAAAAATTCTGGATGAAAAAGTAGCCCGTTTGCATCTTGCCAAATTGGGTGTAGAGCTTACAGTGCTTACCAAACAACAAGCCGATTACATAGGTGTAAAAGTCGAAGGCCCTTACAAGCCTGAACATTATAGGTATTAGTGGTTTTTTAGTGTAAAAAGCAAAAGGCTGTCCGGTGTGGACAGCCTTTTTTTAGCTTCAATATTTTCCAATTCACTTCATTATTTTTCTTCTACTTAGTTTGTTTTCTTCACAAATTTGGTAAGGATAACAATTTGCTGGCCATTGACCCGGCCTTCGATTTGCTCCGGGTTATCGTGCACCAGCGAAATGTTGCGTACCGCTGTGCCCCGTTTGGCGGTAAAGCTGGCACCTTTTACGTCCAGATCTTTTATCAGCACTACGGTATCGCCCTGCTGCAGTGTAACCCCGTTGCTGTCGATATGGCTTACTTTGTCCTCGTCAGCAGAAAAATCACCTGAAGCCTTCGCCCAAGTCAAGGTATCCTCATCGAGGTAGAGCATATCGAGCAGATCCTGAGGCCAGCCTTCGGCACGGAGCCTGTTAAGCATACGCCAGGCCAGTACCTGCACAGCAGGCACCTGGCTCCACATGCTATCGTTCAGGCAGCGCCAATGGTTACCATCCGGGGTTTCGGAAGAATCGATCTGGCTGCTACAGTTGCTGCAAAGCATGGCACAGGTATCGGCACTTTTTTTGGTAGCCGGGCTAACCTCATAAACACTTAAATTGTCTGTGGCATTGCACAATTCGCATTTCAACCCGCTTCGGGTTTGCAGTTCTTTTTCTATACTCATGGTTTTTTTTATCGAACTGCAAAAGTAAGTGTTTATTGAAAGAATTTTGTTTCCTATTCAGAAAAACAATTCATACCAGAAAGGAGTTTCAAATTTGCAGATGGAGTCATTGACCCGCAAAATTAGAGATGATCTAATACCTTTCCATCCATCTATAACGGCGTGCCTGATCGCCTGTTTTGACTGAAAAAGAGATTTCATGTGAACCATATGTTGCTGCAGACAACTCATTGAAGCCATAGTCGAATGCATATGAAAAGTATATTTTATTTATCCTGAACCCTCCCATTAACACAATATCTGATACGGTTCGATAAGATAGTCCGGCCCATATTCTCGACTCATAGAACATTTTTAAAGAAAGGTCAAGTTGCGCAGCTGGAGATTTTTTATCGCCACCAATGCGAATAAAGTCGTGCATTTTTAACCAGAATGAGGGTTCGATTTGCCAGTTGCGATTTGATTCAAGAGATAGATAGGCAGCTCCAAGCAAATTCCAGCTTCGGCGAAATCCAAGATCAGTCGATTTGTAATTAATTTCCGAGTTGCCGAACATTACAGGTGATTGTAAAATTTGCTGGACCGAAAGACCGAGATGATAGTGTGAATTCATAAAGTTGATACCCGCATTGAAATCGGGTATATAGGTTGGGGAGTTGGCTACTACCAGCATGGGTTCGTTGGTGTTGTCATAAAAATCGAGGTAGGCAGCATTGTAGCTGATCTGACTTATCGTACCCGAAAGGCCAAATGATAATTGCGAGGCTTGCATCGGAATATGATAGGCATAGGCCAATTGCCCTGTTAAAGTACTTAATGCACCGCTATTGTCGGCGAAAACAACGCCACCGAATCCCAGCCTGCCGTTCGAGCCGCTTTTTATCCGGTTCTGAGACCTACCTTTCACAACCTGTGTTTTACTTTTTAAAATTCTTGTCTGGGCACTTGCGCAAAAATTTCGGGGTGTGCGCATTTCATTCCCAAGGTTAAACCATTCATTTCTTGCCATTGCTGTAAAGGTCGACATGCCATCGTCGCCGGCAACAGCCGGATTAATGGTAAATTCGTTCATCATATACTGGCTAAAGCGGGGAACTTCCTGGCAGCCTATATTTCCGCAAACGAAACCTGATATGAATAGACTCATAAAGAGTGTTTTCAATGGAAAACTATTCGACCAGAGAAATTGACCGCGTATCTTTTGTGTAAAATTCATAACTGTTTTAATTAGTACAGAATGTTTAAGTAACCCTTTAAAAGGCTGCTGCCATTGCCCAGGTCGATGATATAATAATAAGTCGAAACCGGTAATACTTTGCCATTTTGCATACCGTTCCACGGTTCAGGATAACCACTTTCGCTTTGGTAGACAAGCAGTCCCCAGCGATCGAATACTTTTACCACTGCATTAGGATAGGTGAGCAGGAAATCCATCTGCCAGATATCATTAACCCCATCTCCGTTAGGTGAGAAGGCAGAGGGTGGGCTTGTGTTAATTGTGTACTGAATATCTGTTACACAGCTAGAGATGTTCTGTGAGTGATCCATCGCTATCCAGATAATCTGCTGATGGGCTTCTAATTCCAATCTGTATCCGACCAGTTCTGAAACCGGTACAGAGTCATGCCCGTTGACCGAAAAATACAGATCTAAATCATTATCGGAGCAGGCATCCTGGGCGTTAGGTATAAGAACCACATCTTCTTCGGTGAGTATGTAATACCAACTATCGTCGAAGGTGGCTTCGAATTCTACCTCCTCTATGCAATTCTGAATTTCAGGGGGCACCGTATCGATAAAAAATATGGGCAGGGACACAGAATCGCTGCATCCGGTAAGGCTGTTAACAATCTGTAAATCTATCCTGCCATTGTCTGTAGGGCTCCAGGCAACAGTAACTTCAGGGGAATTGTCAGGAAAAACGGTACCGTTTACAACCTGCCAGAAATAACTATTCCCTGTTTCTTCCACTGCCATATAACTCGACTCGCTTTGACCCGGACACAAGATCTGTTCACCCTGTATGCCCGTTTCGGGGAGCGGGTGAATGATCAGGCTAGTGGTATCGGATGCCACACAATTGTTAGTATCGGTAAAGGTATATACCAGCAGGTGGTTGCCAGGTTCATATAGCGATGGATCGATTTGGCTTACCATTTCGCCGTTTAGGGTATAAACTCCTCCTATGGGCTGGCCGTGGGAAAGGATAACCGGAGCACTGTTTTCGCAAAGGCTTCCGGGATTTTCCAATACCACTGGAGGCATTTCAGGTGACTCGATTGTTAAATATTGAATATGAATAGCATTACATAGACTGGTCCTATGACTTACTACAATTGGACCAATCTGACTTCCGACAGGAAGTTGGCTGATGTTTAGGGTTTGGTTTTGCAGGATGGCCTCATAGCTTGTTTCTCCGGTATTGCTTAAATACACATCGAATGTATCGCCCTCGGATGCACCTTGTATATCTATCTCAAGCCATCCTTGTTCGTCGCATCGCTCAGGACTGTGGCTTTGTGCCGAAGTTATTATAAAACCCTCAGGCTCACGAATAGTGTCGGAAATAGTATAAGTTGATACGCATTGATTGAGGGTATGCATGAGTCTGATATCCACGAAAGACGTACCTGGCATAATATCATTGTAGGTCAGTGTATTGATAATTAGGGTTGTTGTATCGTCCCATACGGCATCGTTGTTCCAGTCAACCATATAATTATCACCCTCGACACCATCCTCTAAGTTTAAGATCAATTCTCCTCCTTCTCCACATTGATTGGGTTGATTCACCATGGCGCTGACAACAATAGCCGGGGTAATAGTATTAACCCTGCCTGTGTCTGACCAATAAATACTGCATTGGGTTATGGCTTCGGTGATTACCATTGCCGAAAAAGTGGTGCCCTGCTCGATGTTCTCAAGGTTTATGCGGTTGTTCAGCACAACACCGGTGGCATCGATGGTGGCATCGTAATTAAAGTCGATCAGGTACACCTGGTTGTCAGTAGCCCCTTCGAGCGTAAGAATGACTGACCCCAATCCGGAACAAATCTGAGGTTGAATCAGTTCAAAACCTGACACACTAGCCGGGAATGAGTCGCAAATACTACATCCGGTACCATTGAAGAATATACTGTCGGTGTAGCTTGTATCGCTAAGCACATCGCAGTAGCCAAGTTCGCCGTAAACCCCAATATGTACTGGTTCAGTCACCATGCTATCCATGGAGATATTAACTATTCTGCCCTGCGCGGTTACCTCACCGATAGCTCCATTAATACTTAAACCTTCGGGTAGGAGCCATGTGTAGGTATCGGCACCAATATCGTTTACCGAAAAGGCATATTCCAGACCTTCGCACACCGAAGTTTCTAACTGGATAAATTGTGGTGTATCCAGCGTTCCGCCCAAGTTTACCGGGTCGGTACAAATTGTATATTCCGATTCACACTGAGGCATATTCACCAAAACACATACTGCTCCGCCCTGCACACCATTCACAGGAAGGGTCAGAGTAGTATCATCCGCAATTTGAAGAATTTCGAATTTAACAGCATCTGCCATCGAAATGCCTCCACCATTTGTGTGGGTTAGAATCTCTACATTGCCTGAGTTTCCTGCTTCAAATTCGAATTCGCCCAGCGCCCGCCAGATTCCATCCTCAGGAGGCAAAGTATTGTTTATAAATTGAAGATCGGTTCCATTGCGGTGATGAATACGAACCGGCATATCAGTTACATTGTTGTATCTCACATAAGATGATATAGAAACCCTGTAAAGACCTGTATATTGTAATTCTGGTGTATAGCGGATGCTTCTTTCAGCATTATTATCGGCAAAACTGAATTGTTGATTAATCATAGGTGCCCAGTTTTCCTGTTGCCAGCTTCCGCTGATAGAAATACCTTCGGTATCGCTGTCGTCGAGCAAGGTGGTTCGCATTCCTGGAGGCAGCGACCATTGATATGCCCCTGCACCAATGTCATTTACAGTATAAGTCAGGCTGTCTCCCGGGCAGGCAGCCAGGGGTTGATCAATAAAGTAGAAGTCGATCGCTTCTCCAGAGATTTGGATAGTTTCAGTAGTTTGCTGAACAGTGTTGCTACCACCGCAGGCCTCGCCAATGGCGTATACCTGCACCATTCCTCCCGTGCCGTTTTCCACATCGACGGTGATACCCGGCACTGTGGTTACAATATTGTTGGCCAGAAGGCCATTGGGTAAGCTCCAGATGTATTGGCTTGCGCCAGGTATTGGGCTAACTTCGAAAGTAGCTCTAGAGCCAACACACAATGATGTGGGGGCATTAATAAATTCCGGAACAAAGGCTGAAAGTGGCTCATTCCAATAGTAATATACCGAATCGGAAATATGCGCCCCTCCGCAACCATTGATTGAATTAACTATAATGTAACCACCATCGCTGCCATTGTTGAGGCACCGCCACGATTCCCAGTTTACAGGCATCATGGTATCGACCGGCGATGTGCGGTTTCGGAGCTCATAATTGGGATTTCCTTCGAATCCGGGCTCCCAACGCGGTGAGAAAAGTATTGCTGAACCGTTTATTTCCCATGAATAGCTACTTGCAAGTATGTCGCGGTAAAAGATAGGTTTACCAGCATCGCCATTGCAGATTTCGATTTCGTTGACGGATTGTCCTTCTTCGTCAACAAAACCAAGAGAGGTTAAATTAATTGACTGAATTTCAATTGCCATCAGACCAGGCGGGGTGATGTAGTTTCCATTGGTAGCCACAACACTCAACGTGCCTTTCATGGGAGTAGAAATCAAAATGTCAAGCAAAGGCAGGGATGTAGTAGAAACGGCATTGTTGGGCAAGGTCCAGATATAGTTTGTAGCCCCTACATCACTTACAGCAAGGGTAAGTCTGTCGCCCTGGCAAATGGTAAGATTGCCCGAAACATATTCGGGGGGCAATATGGCATTGGCAGTGCTTAAGGTAAAGCGGAATGCATGGCTTGAACAGCCCGTAAGAGTTATGGTGTAAATATCCAGATAGCCTGCTGCTTCGTCAAGAACCCTTATCTGATTGGTATTGTTATGAGGAGTGCCATCGTCGATTAGTTCAAAACCCTGAGGGATATCCCAATAATAATAGTCGCCTGTTCCCTCTATTTCGAGCGTATACACCGCTCCGGGCAATAGTTGGGTGGGATTCTGGCCCGTTGGTACTGTAATGGTAACATTGGTTATTATTGCCGGATCTACGTTCTGTGTCCAGCCATTGTATAAGAACCATTCACTGGCGGCGCAGGTTCCTTCACCTTCGATAGCCCTTACCCTTATCTCATTGTTTCCGTCAGGCATTTGAAAAACAGCGGCTGACCGGGCACTGTCGAGGTATTCGATAAGGTTGGTGTATACATCCCAAGTCCACTCATAGCCTACATTGGGACTGGTGTTTCGAACCCATAGCAGGGCATATTCTTCGCCGCAAAACTGATCAGCAACACCACCATCTGTGCCCAAAAACAAAACAGGTTGAGCGGGTGCCTGATTCACTTCAAAAGCAAAACTATCGACCGCCTCCGTATTTGTACAGCCGTTATTATAAACTTTCGCCGATATGTACCCTGTAATAATTTCCAAAGCCTGTATGTTGATTGATTCAGAGGTCGACAAAGGATAATCGACCGGGTAAATGCCTGTGGGTAAATGCCAGCTTACCGAATCGATTGTAGCATCGAAACGGATACTCGCTCTTTCATCGACATTAAGACACAATATTTCCGGAGCCTCGGAAAATACGGGTACATTAGGCTGTGGATTGATATTGATTGTAGGCGACCGGAATCTTTCGGAGAGTGTGCCATTGTAGTTGGTGGCTACCTCAATAGAGCCTCCAATACCGTCTGTGATTTGCAGGAGAGCCGTGTCGGCCCCTTGGGAAAGCATCACAATGCCATCTGGCAAGGTCCAGGAATATCCGCTATTGGGTACATTTTCGGCAGGTATTGCTCTTACTACAATTGTTAGGCCTTCGCAAAGAATACGTGGCAAGGGGTTTCCATTCGACAAAACAATATTGGTCGGAGGCGGACCAAGAAGAATAAGCATGCTGTCTGACGATGGTGGGCATACCTCATTGGAAATGGACCAGCTCAGGCTGTTTTGACCGAGGCCAATTCCGCTCACTGCCGATGTGGGGTTGTCAGGTTGAAGGATAGTTGCTGTGCCGTAGTTTAAATCCCATAATCCAATTTCGAGGGCAGAGGGCAGGTTTCCTTCAAGGGAGGTGCTCGTTAAAGGTGGTATAAGCACCTGATCCGGACCGGCATCTGCTAAATTAGGAGCTGGTAGCATGAAAACAGCGTAGGAGGTTGAGTTGCTTTCACCATAAGCATTTATAGCCACCACCGATAAGTGAACCGTGATGGTATCACTGCCGGTATAGGAGGCATTCAGGATTATGGTATCGCCTGTTGAAAAACCATCCAGCCCTTCCGGAATGGTCCACCTATAGCTTTCTGCATAGGGATCGGGCTGCAGGGCAAAGAGCAAGCCGGTGCTGTTTCCGCAAACAGTGTCTGGGTTTGTGTTATTTGAGTCAGGCAGAAATATAGGCTGGTCAGGCGCTAAATATTCATTAAAGGTTTGTTCGGTTGTTCCTCCTAGCACATACTCACCCCGAATTTGGTTAAATAGCGTAATTGAATGATTACTCAGATTGGGCAATTCTGTAATATTTGAAAGCCATGGAATGGAGGCATTGTCGAAACGACTTAGCAAGCGAAGTTCATCTTCGTTGGCCATATTTACCTGCGTATTATGAGAATAATAATTGGCTACCCGGTATTGACAATTTGTATTGTATGAATGAACCGCAAATATTCCCCAGTAACGCGATGAGTCCATCGATTCTATCAGCGCATTGTCTGTATTCGACGGTACTGGTGGCATAAAGTCGGTACGGTAAATGTGTATGCCTGTCGAAGAGCCTGAAGTTCTTTCTGCTAAAAGCGAATCGCCGTCGGGGTGAACGAAAACAAGACTTTGTGGGGTGATGTAGTTAGCAAGGCTTACGTCACCCACCGCAGCTCCCGACGATATGTATTGAAACCCTTCGGCTACAGAAACCAATTCAATATCCGATGGGCCATTTTTGTCTTCTAAGATAGTTCCGGCTCCCTGGTCGAAATTGAAATAGAGCACCAGATTTTCACAACTAAAAGGGTTTTCAGGGTTAATCTTTTTACACATCCACTCGCGGATAGTATTCTGGTCGAGTGCTGTGTTCCACACAGTAAACTCATCCATTGCCAGGTTACAAACGCCACCAGGGTAATTACCAGCCTGATAAGTAGGATCGTGAAACAATCGGAGTTCTTTAAAATTCATACTGTGAGAAAACTGGTCTTTCAGTATTTGGATGCCATTCGCATAAATAGTAATTTCAGTTCCACGGCGTGTAATAGCATAATGTACCCATTCGGTGGTAGTGGCATGTGCAGAATTGGTTCCAAGGTCTTGATTACTCCATAATGTTGAATTTCTTATGCCACAATTTAATCCATTTGCGCCGTTTATGTTGATGGTGAACCTATGTAAACCAAAGCCCAACATATCGCTGAAATTAAAGGCGGTGCCCCAACCCCTGGCCCAGAAAGTAACCGTGTAGTCATCAATGTCAAGGTACCTGATCAAGCCATGGTTTTCTTCTGTAGGTGCCTGGTTGTTACTCAGTGCCATACCCGATCCGGGTCTTTGAGAAACCACTTCGTGACGAAAAGCCAGATTATACTCTCCTCTTTCACGTTCTTTGCAGGCCAGGTGGAGCAAATTGGAGGTGAGGTCGATATCGGCACCCGAGTGCAACCACTCTTCTTCGCTATACATGTTCCTTCTTAGCAGCCGGTGATCGCTTTCAGCCGCTCCTGACAAAGCATCCGGATTGCCGGCATACACATAAGTGATATCGTAGTTTGGATGGGTGCCATTGGCCAAAAACACACCAAAAACCCGTTCGTCAGATATTCCCTCGTAGTATAATGGCGGATTGTTGTAATGAGACTCCCCTTCGATGATGTACAAATGCACCCCGTTGGGAGATCCTTCTCCAATGTTCGAAACGGCGAGTAAGTCTCCCTGCGGATGGGCAATACTTAATGAAACACCATTCCAATTGCCTTCGTATCGAAAGCGGCTATAATCGCCCAGAGGGGCACCTGATATGGCATAGCGCGAGCGGTCGGTAATGGTTATATTGTGCAAAAGTCCGTTGGCAGTTTGGGTGGTCTGATCATAAACCCTGAAAGTAACATAATCAGGCATGTCGAAGCGGTAATAAGCGCGCAGACTTGAATAGGAAGGTATGGTTGAGTTTATTTTTTTACACATAAATTCCCTGAGGTCGCCAATCGATCTGGCACTATTCCAGAGACGTACCTCGTCGATATAGCCTGTAAAATTATTAGTAGGAACCAAATTGCTTACGGAGGCACCTATTGTGAAATTGGTGCGTGTTACCGGGGAAAGTGAGAAATTGCTGCTTGCCACATCAAAGCCGTTAAGGTAAAGGGTGTAGCGAGTTCCATTTTTTACAACCGCCACGTGATTCCATTTCTCGGCTGATAGTGCAGGGCCAATTAGTTTGGCCATACTGACAGAATTGTTTCCAATGTCCCAAACCAGACGGCCATCGGCCCGTACCACAACATGGTTATAATAATCATTTGCGCCCTCGTTACTAAATGAGAGCACTACCTGTTCGGTGTTAGTAAAGATAGGATTGAACCAGGCTTCGGCCGTGTAATTGCCCGATTCGTCAGGCACGAAATTATCCTGCCCCTCAATGTAATCGTCCAGTCCATCGAGCAGAATGGCTAAACCAGGCCCTACAAGGTTGGTGTCGAGAATTACTTCTAGCGCATCGCAGTTGTCGGAAGCAATGCGTTCTGAAAAAGTTCTGAATTTTGGGTAATGAGCCAGCAGATAGGTTAAAGATTCATCCATATCGCGGGGTTGAATAAAGGACCACACCCCATAGCACGATGAGCGCCCGGCAAAAGAAAGGTGGTTGGCTAACCGCACACCGGCTGACTGAAGACTATCGATAATTTCGTTGTAGATATCGGCCATTTCTTCCGACTGATCGGCCAGGCATACAGCATTGATGAAGGAATTATCGGTTATATAATCGGGATAAGTAGGACTGTCGAAATCACGTTCGCCTGGCAACTGTCCCCCTGTTGGTCCATTTTCGCATCCGTAAAAAGTATGGTTTCCTCCTTCGTAGCAGATAATGTCTTTGTTGAAATATTTCGATAGCAACACATCGGAGTTATTCGCATACCCGCCATTGCACCTGAATTCGTTCAACACACAATTGCGGTACATCTGGTTAAAACCGGCCTGGTCGCCCTCGTTGGACAGAAACCAGTTGTACAAAACAGAACGCCAGTTGGTTCCACTTGCCTCATCGCGGCAGGAGTTGCTGCTGTTGTTGTCTTGAGTGAGGCCAAAATACCAGGTTGTGGCCAGTGCATCCCAATTTTCCGGATCAACCAGGTGAAGGGTACGGCTGTTTACATCTGTATACCGCGGAAAGGCCCCATACACCCTTTTAATCCGCGGCAGGTTTCTGGGTCCGGCCACGCTGGTTACCCGGCCAAATATCCGGTTAATGTGTGCGCCCCGGGCTTCTACATCGCCCAACCCCGGATATTCTGTTACCCTTTTAGCTGCCTGCCAGTGAAAGCCAGAAAAGCCTTGTGCAAAGTTCCACATTTCGTTCCCTACTTCAAGATAGAGTGTGAGGTCGGGGTTCAGCCGGTCCATAAAAAGGTTTACCAGTTGTTCCACATAGGCTTCATCTGCACAATAGGGGATATTCACCCAGGGGTCAATGCCAGTAAGGTTTGCCAACTCGATAATGTATTCGTAATTGCCTCCGCTATGATTGTTCAATTCGTACCAGTTTTCGGGTGTTCGCTCATTCCAGCGCATCCATTCAAGCATGTGGCTTTGATAAAACGGATTGGAAGAAGGCATTAATGTTCTGCATTCTATGTTGTTGGCGTTGTTATATTCCATAAACCTGAGTGAGCTGAATTGCTGCATGCGCTCGAGGTACAAAGGATTAAACTTTTGTCCGGCATCATAGGCATCTTCCAAACCCGGGTAGAGGAACACGATGTTGCGTATCGGGTCGGCCGGATCTGACTCAAGAATATATAACACCCAACCATGAACCATCCAATGCAGGTCGGTTTCAATTCTGCCACCATCGGTAGTTTCGAAGGCATAATCGTATCCACAAAATCCAGAACCAACCGGTCTCCAGCTTTCTCCATATTGTGTAGCTGTAGTCCCTGCATCTGCCACCACATTCTCCATACCCTGGAAGCTGATACGTCCACTGCCTTCCCATTTCATCACCCATCCATTTCGGGGCAAGTCGCCCGGAAAATAAATACGACGGGATATTTGATTGATGGCAACAGGCTTGCCCGGATCAATTGGTTGGGAAGCATTTTCTGATTTAGGCCGGTATTTATATACCGTAAGGGGAAATTGAACCGGGTAACCTTCAGGAGTAAAAAGTCCCTGATCAATCATCATATCGTAATACGATATATAACAGTCTGCCCAATTTTCACCCCAGGCTTCGTTGTTTACAGTACCGCTCCAGTCTGCATCCCAGTGCCAATAGGCGCCATTCACTACCTTAAAAGTATCGAGACTGTATACTTTGTACCAGGGATGGCCATTGTCGCCAATGGGCTCCCAGCGACCACCGTTTTTAAAGAAATCTATCAGCGCATATTCTTCGTTCGACATAGATATACCTGTTCCCAAATCGATGCATTGCTGCGAAGAGCCTGGGATTAGATTAAGGATTAAGGAAATTGAAACAAAAAGTGCTTTGCTTTTAGCACGGAGTTGAGGTAGGATGGGCATTTAGTTTAGGTTTATGGAAAAGGCATAGGTTTAGGACTTATCATAAATACAATTTCGATTCGTAAAGGTTAGCCCTTACAATTACATTTCAGCCTATTTCCGAGGTTAAAATTAACCAAGAATATTCTGTCTTGTAATTTCGAAAATCGATTGACAAGTAAGTTTTTAGGTTGAAAAGGAAAAATGAAAGTCCTTGATTTTTTGCGGGATAATGACTTTCTGAGTTGTTTTAGGAGGTTTTAGTAATAACATGTTTGTAGGTTTGGGAGTGTATATTTTTAACGTAAGCAAAAGTAAAATTGTTGTTTCTACTTAAAAAGTATTTTTATGATTACTCAACGACATGATTTTTCAGGATATCTTCATGCGTGAATAATTCTCTTCGATGTATGCCCGCTTAATTGCTAACTTTACCCATATAGCCTGAAAAAAAGTAATAAACCCCTGATGAGGAGATTTTTCAAAATAGCAAAGTATTCTTTTTATTTCTTGCTGCTTCTTGTGTTATTTCTTTTTGGCCTTGTTCAGCTGGCTCCGGTTCAGCGGCAGTTTGCAGAGCTTGTGATTGATAAGGTATTGCTGCAAAGGGGAATTAATTCGGTGGAGTTCGAACGACTGAAAATAGGCCTGAATGGGAAGGTATCTGTTTATCATTTAAGCATTGCTGATGATAGGTTCAATGAAATTGCTTTCGTAGAAAAATTCGCTGCCCGTGTTGGTTTTATTTCACTACTCAGAAAAGAACTGGCAATTAAAAGCTTGTCTTTGAAAGGCACCAGGGCTCAGCTTTATCGATTGAAAGACAACAGCCTGAATATTGCCGGGTTGATGAAATCAAAACCCAAAGCGGTAAAAAAGCAGACCAAACAAAAGATGGTCATCGACATTGGCCACATCGAATTGAAAAACATTGACTTTCGCTATCACGACAGTGTATCGGCGGTATATCTCGACATCAAACTGGGAAATTTCTCTGTCGACCTGCATGGTAGCAACCTGAATGCCTTAAGCCTGCTGTTGGATAAAATGGAGCTAAAAGATACAGAAGTGCGTCTTGTTCAGGACTATCCATTGGTGAATCGCAAACCAGAGGAAAACAATATCGAAAAGAAAGCGCCTCAAATACAGGTTGGGAATATGCTGCTAAGCAATGTACACTTTAATATGTTGGATAATCGAGATAAGAGCAGTCTTTCAGCCGGGCTAACAAAGCTTAGCGGGAACAAAGCATCTGTCGATATCGACGAACGCAACATTAAAGTGAAGTCAATTTCGCTTTACGAAGGGAGTTTTATGTTGAACGACCTTTTGGCAGGTGAGGTTGAACAGAAAATGGAGCTTAACCCGACCGAATCCCCTCGTGAGATTAGCTTTTCTGGCGGTTGGACCATAGAGGCGGGTCGACTTAAAGGAAAAAACAACCAGGTGTCCCTGTTACTCGAAGAAAAAGAAGCGAATACAAGCAGCTTTTCTCCACAGAATTTTTCTTTCGAGGGCATCGATTTCGATATCCGTAAAGCAAGTGTACGCGATACAGGCATTGTTGCGCAGATAAGTGGATTAACATGCCACAATGCCGATGGATTCAGGCTTCTGAATGCCAGTATCGATGCCGCCATTCATAAAAACATGGGTAGAGTAGAGGTGCATAAACTGTCTACTGGCCGGAGCAATATTAAACTTGAACTGGATGTTTTTTTGCCACTTCAGCAACCGGATATAAAGAATTTAAAGCTCAACAAGCTCTTCGCGGAGGGAGAAATTGCCGAAACTGACTTGGGGTATTTTATGCCTTCTCTTACCAAAACCCTTCCATGGTTAAAAGGCGAGGTGGTTACTGGGAAACTAAATCTTTCAGGTAGTGGAGAAACCCTGACATTAAGTGAATTTGAAATAGGCAGTACCTCACTGTTCACTTTAAAGGCAAAAGGAGCAATTCAGCACTATCAGAGCCTTGAAAATGCAGCTTTTTTATTCGATACTATTCAGCTTGTTTTAACCGAAGGAAGCCCTATGGTAAGTACTTTGGCCGATTCGTTGGCAGGCAGTATTCCGGAAATCAGAGCCGCACTGAGAATAGGTGGCAGGTTAGATTCCGTGGGTGTTCAATTTTACCTTACCGATTTACAAGGTTTTTCGGAAGGTAGCATTCAACTTTCTGGCGATAGTCTGCACCAATCGATTGAAACACAGATTGCTTTAAATGAAATTCACCTTGAGCGGTACCTAAAGGGGAAAACCCCCTTAGCTGTGAACGGCAATATGGTTCTTACGGCTGATCTTTTAGGTTGGGATTCTATATCTAATGCTACGCTTGATCTTTGTCTAAGCAAAATGGAAATTGACACCTTGCTGATCGATACTGTTTTAATGACAGGAAATTTTTCTGCTGGCAATTTTGAGATGGAGTTAAACCATCAATCAGAACTAACTCAACTTAATGCAAAAGCGATGGGCACGATTTTGCCGGATCAGCTGGCTATTGTATATCAGACTGAAATAGTGGGCTTCGATGTATCAAGATTTTTGGAGTTGAAGCAAAAGGGTCTGGTCGATGCCAAAATCGCCGGGATGATCAGGATCAGCGACAGCCTGCACAACCTTTTTAACGCCAATTGCGAGTTCCTTCGGTTTCGAAGCAAGGAGAAGGAGTATCAGCTCAATCAACTAAACCTTGCGGGGCACCTTTCTGACAATTATTTTTCCGGCAGCTTTTCCGGCGAAGGGGTAAAGCTTGAATTGGAGAGCAACATAGCTTTTAATCAAACAGGTAAAACTTTAAAAGACTTTCTGGCAAATCACATTGACCCTATTCAACGGCCGGCAGGTACTTTGGGCGACCAGCTTATTCTCCAATGTCAGGTTCAGAATTCTTATAATTTGCAGCATTTACTCAGCGAACTATTTTTCGATTCTCTGCTCGTAGAATCCGCGGAATTTCATTTCCACTTACAACAGGAATTGCTAAAAGCAAATATTTCCATTCCTTATCTGGCCTACAAAGGGCTATCTATTGCGCGGGTGAGTTCGAATGTATATATTGACTCAACACTTTCAGAATACAAGTTTGAACTTGGCGAAACAGGTTATAAGAAGTTGCGTACTTCAGGCATTAAAGTAGAAGCCAGGGGTAAGGACAATGAACTACAAAGTATTTTTCAGGTAACCGGACATTCAGGTTCTGCCGTATTAATTTTACCCTTGAATTTGAGCCGTCGCGATAGCATACTCTTCTTTTCGGTGAACGACAGCATACAAATAAGCGGCAAAAACTGGCATATCACCCAACCAGAAATACTGAGATACAACAATCGAACTAATCGTTGGAGCACCAGGGGTGTAAATCTGGCCTTCGAAAATCAATCCATTCAACTCGAAGAGAATGCCTTAGAAATTCGAATCAAACTGAATAAGTTGAACCTTGCCATGCTTACTAATTTTGTTAGCATGGCCGAGAAACCCTATTTAACTTCCGGCATACTTTCAGGTGAGTTAGCCTATCGGCTGGAAACAGAAAAGGTCTGGCTTTTTCATTCTGTCATTTCTATTAGCGAAATTGGAATTTTAGGTCGCAGCATTGGAAACCTTAAGCTGGCCATTGATCAACTTGGGAAAGAAAACACAAGAATTCAGCTTGACATTTTAAATCGATCGGACTACTTAAATTTTT
The DNA here is from genome assembly GCA_016699695.1 of Bacteroidota bacterium. Taxonomy (NCBI): domain Bacteria; kingdom Pseudomonadati; phylum Bacteroidota; species Bacteroidota bacterium. The sequence continues at coordinate 1,416,630 of CP065006.1, read as the reverse complement.
CCGGATCGGTGGGTGACCTTGCTGAAAAAAAGCATCAGGCAAAAATTTCCATTGAAGATGTCACGCTTTATTCCGGGCTTTTCGATTCCAGCAATGTCGCCATTACTCAGGGTGGCTTGTTGGGCGAAATGGCAGCTGAAATACTCGAAGAGGGCTTAAACCTGAAAGGAAACCTGCACCTGAAGAACAATGTGGTTAGAATTCCAACTCTTGGAATGAATTTCAAAATAGATAACGAGGAAATTCAATTTTCCAGGCAGGGAATGCATTTTGATGATCTGGACATTTATGATGAAACTGGCAATCGTCTGCGCCTCTCGGGGAATATCTTTACTTCTAACTATACTGACATTAAACTCAATCTGCGCTTACTTACCGATCGTTTTCAGTTAATGAATACCCAGGCAGGGCTTAATAAGAAACTTTTTGGAAAGTTTGTACTCGGTGCCGATTTACGCATCGAAGGGTCTCCAAAATTGCCTGAAATTGTAGCAAAGCTTAACGTGCACAACGAAACCAATCTGACCTTGCTGCTTCCCGAAAAAGACCCTTTGCAGGCAGGAAATGAGGGTGTGATAAGCTTTCGTGAAAGGGATCAGACTATTAGCGACTCTGCATTTATTGCCTCAGGATTTCAACAGGTGCGCGATTCGCTCGATGCAAAGTTTAGCCTTGGGCCTTCAAGCATTGTCCTTTCATTCGATCCTGCTGCCCGCTATACCATTATCACCGATCCCCGGTCGGGCGATTTTGCCCGCTTTGGACTAAACGGGGCACTTCAATACCGCACACTTCAAAATAGCTTGTTTGAATTGAGCGGAAATATACAAATTGTGGAAGGGCTTTACCAGATGTCGTTCTACCAGATGGTTCAGAAAGACTTTACCATAGTGCCTCAAAGTACTATCTATTTTTCCGGGCCATTTAGCAATGCTACTATCGATTTAAAGGCCATGCATGTGGTGCGCACCAACTCACTTGCACTGATGTCGGGAGAATCGATAGGTAGTTCGTCCGCTGAAAAGGCCCTTTACAACCAAAGGCTGCCTTATGAGTTGTATTTTAATGTGTCGGGTCTTTTATTGAGTCCCGATGTGAGTTTTTCGCTTGACCTGCCTGCTGAATACAAGAAAAATTCGCCTATGATAGCCTCTAAACTGGACAAACTGGCCGGGGTTGAAAGTGAACAGGAGCGGAACATGCAGGTTTTTGCTTTGCTGGTTACCGGTGGATTTATTGCCCAGGATGCCGGATCGGGAGCTTCCGGCTCATCGGATGTGGCTACAGCAACGGCACGTAACAGCCTAAACAGTATACTTTCTCAGCAGATGAACAACATCATGTCCGACAACATTCAGTTTTTCGATATGAATATGGGGCTGAATACATATGAAGACTATGCTCGTAAAGGAGGACAGACCACCACCGACCTGGATGTGCGGATATCGAAAAACCTATTCGAAGACAGGGTAAGCTTGCAGATGGAAAGTCGCATCAACCTGAGTGGGAATACCAATCCCGGTCAGAGCAGTTCGAACTACAATACCGACTACAAGTTTTTTTACAACATCGACAAGGATGGAACCTACAAACTAAAGGCCTATAACCTGGCCATTTACGATTTGTTCGATGGCGATATTACCAATACAGGGATCGGAATTTTATATTCGAAAGATTTCGATAGCCGGAAGAGAAAAAATTATGTCGAAATAAATTCACCTCAGAACAGTGAACAGGAATAGGCGTATAGAATTTTTTGCAATGCTCGTAGTTCTGATTCTTGAGGGCTGCACAGGCACCCGGCATTTAGCCGAAGGAGAATTCCTGGCCCGGGATGGAGAGGTGAAGATAGAGCAGAAAGAGGCTATAAAGGGTTTTTCGGATATCAGCTATCAGGCAAAACGTCTCGCTACTGTGAAGCAGAACAACAAGTTGTTTTGGATGCGCCCCAGGCTGAGTATCTACAATGCATTCAAAGAACCCAAAAAAGAAAAAGGATTTAAACATTGGCTAAAGTATAAACTGGGCGCTCCCCCAGTGCTCTATAGCGATACGAAAACAGAACGGATCCGTCAGGCTATCGAGGGGCATTTGTTTAATCAAAGCTACCTGAATGCCCGGGTAGAATATAAACTCAAGGAGGACCGCCATCAGAAGCAGGCAATTTTTTATGTCTACACGGGTCCATCGTTTGCAATTGGCGAGAAAAGTTATCTTCCTTCCGGTACTGTGCACGATTCCACCATTAAGCATCAATTAAATACAGAAAGCCTGCTCGTAACCAAGCAGCCCTATAAGTTCGATCAACTACTTGAAGAGAGAAATCGCATTGCATTTTCACTAATGAACAGTGGATATTATTATTTCCGTCCCGACTATTTTGAATTTCAGGCCGACACCTTCACTCAACCCCAACAAATTAACCTTGCTCTGGGCATGAAGCCAACAACCCCTGCAGAAGCTTACAACAAGTTTAAAATTCACACAGTCACTGTGAAAGACTTTTTCAGGCTCGATACCGGATATGTGGGGAATAAAGAACGAATAGGAAACATCGATTACCTTACGCCTTATCCACACATTAATCCAGAAGTGGTTATCAACACCATTCACCTGCACCCTGATAGCCTTTATAACCGTAACGTGCATCTAAAAACCCTCAACCAAATACGTAGCTTGCAGGTATATAAGTTTGTCAACATCACCTACACACAAGACGATTCGCTTTCGGATCGTCTTAACGCCAATATTCTTTTGGAACCACTGAGCAACATGTCTTTCAGTGGCGAATTAAATGCCAACATCAAGTCGAACAACTTTGCAGGTCCGGGTTTGCAGCTTGCATTTACCAAGCGTAATGCGTTTAAAAACGCCGAGTTGTTTCAGCTGAGCACAAGTGGCAGGTTCGAAACTCAGATTGGGCAGGGCTTTGTAGGGAATACGTCTTACGAGGCAAGAGTCGATGCCGGCTTGCAGTTTCCACGCTTGTTTCCCTTTAAACTACACAGAGTGAAAGGCATGAATTTACCTAGCACAAGCATCAACCTGGGTTGGGGTTTACAGGAAAGAGTACAATGGTATAAAATGCTAAATTGGAATACGACCTTGCGCTATAGTTGGCGGCATTCGGAAAAAGTTAGTCACCGCGTTAGTCCAATGGACATCAACCTGAGCAAATTGTTAGAGACTACCGAACAATTCCAGGATTACCTCGACAGCAATCCTTCGGTGCGAAGAAGTTTTGAAGAGCAGTTTATTCTGGGTACCAATTACGATTTTTATTACAGCGCCTCGGCCGATCGGTTAAATACACCCTTTTTTATGGGTATCACCCTCGATTTTTCCGGCTTATTGCTTGGCGCTGTAACCCAACTTGTGGAGCAGCAGCCGGCATCTACGACAGACCCATACGAGGTGTTTACACTACCCTATGCCCAATACCTGCGCACGGTGTGGGATTTTCGACGAACAATTCGTCTTTGGCCTAAGCATTCATTGGCTTTTCGAGTCAATGCCGGTGCCGGATTGCCTTATGGCAATTCGGTGGTAATGCCCTATATCAAGCAGTTTTATGTGGGAGGCACGAACAGTCTCAGAGGGTTCCAGGCACGGTCGGTGGGTCCGGGTACTTTTCAGACCGAAACAGATTCGGATGGCTTTATCGACCAGGCAGGCGACCTGAAACTGGAATTAAACGCTGAATACCGCTTTCCTTTATGGGGAGTGTTGCACAGTGCCATGTTTATCGATGCCGGCAATATCTGGTTGGTCAATGAGGATGAAGCCCGCCCTGGTAGCCAGTTTCAATCTTCTGATTTTTTAAATGAACTGGCAGTAAGTTCGGGTTTGGGGCTACGGATTAAATTCGACCCCCTTGTCATCCGCTTCGACTGGGCCTGGCCATTGCGTTTCCCTTACGAGGTAAACGGCAGCAACTGGGTTGTAAAAGACATTGGTTTTGATAATCCCAATTGGCGAAAGGAAAATCTGATCCTGAACATTTCTTTGGGATACCCGTTCTAAATATAGTTATACCGATTGATAGGTTACGATTTGCAAATTCCACAAAACAATTTTTCTACATGCTAGGGTAGCAAAAAACAGTTAACTACAGAAGTGAATAGCAAAAAAACAAATCATGACAAAGAATCACAAAATTCAACTGACAATGGAGCAACAGGGAGAAATGTTGATCACATTGAAAGCCCGTTTTGAGAAAAATATGAACCGGCATCAAGGCTTAGAATGGGTTAATGTGCTTAGAAGACTGGAAGGGGATACTGAAAAAATCTGGTCGCTCTATGCGATGGAAACCACCGGTGGGGAGCCGGACGTAGTGGCTTTCGATACCTTAACCGGCGAATACATTTTTTACGATTGCTCGGTAGAAAGTCCGAAAGGGCGCCGAAGCATTTGTTACGACCGCGAGGCGCTGGAAGCAAGAAAAGAAAACAAGCCTGAGAACAATGCCATGGACATGGCAGCTTCAATGGGCATCGAAATACTTACAGAAAAGCAATACAGGGAGTTACAGCAACTCGGAAATTTCGACACCAAAACATCGAGTTGGGTAACAACACCTGCTGAGATTCGAAAACTTGGAGGCGCTCTTTTTTGCGATAGACGTTACAACCATGTGTTTGTTTACCACAATGGAGCAGAATCTTACTATGGTGCAAGGGGTTTTCGCGGATCGTTAAGGGTATAAAGAGGAATTAGGAAGGTGGCTGGGTGAGAGAAATTCTCTATAAGTTTAGTAGAAACGGGCATGACATAAAAAAACCGTTCTACAAACTTTGGTTATCCCCAATGAATAAACTCGGGTTTAAAATAGCACACAAAGGCAAAAGAAATGAGTTTAAGAAAGTCTTCTGAAATTAATTTCAGTAAAGACTTTCTTAAAAATATCTGATTATAATTTAACAGTCAATCCAACTCCACCTGTTGCTCCTTGAGTGCTTGCTCCACCAAGTTCAAAATACACACCCCATTTATCATTCCAAAACCATCTTCCACCAGCATGCAGACCTATATCGAAATTGCTGCTTTCATTATCACTTCCAATGTAAAATGCATAACCTGCTCCAACACCTCCATAAACATCCCAAGACTCATGTGTTATGCCAAATAAATTATCAAAATAGTAATTTGCTCTAATGTTGGCGGTAAACCAGTTGAGGTCAAAATTAGTCGATGCACCTGGAGCAATTGTGATATCTTGATGAACCGGGATTTCATAGTTAACACCGATTAAGCCAAGATTTAATTCACTTCTGGCCTGACCAAATACATTGCCAGCAAAGCACATGCAGGTGAATAGACTGGCGAAAATAACTTTTTTCATACTTTAATATTTTGATTAGTTAACAAAGTTAAAAAAATAAATATAGCCCTGAATATATTTTTTTGGACTAAATACAATTGGCATTTAAACGGCATGTTATAAGCGGTATAGCTATAAGGGCTTGGATTCGCCAATTATCAATACAGCGATAAACGATAGTTTTTTGTTTGCTTCAATTTTAATTTAATTTGAAAGCGAATCCACTGCAATGTGTAATTTGCTGAATCAGTATTGTTTATGTTTAATAAGTGCTGGTCAATTTTTCCTGGTTCACAGCACTATTACTGAAGATCAAGTTAAAACGATGAAATAAAAGGGGTTTCGCGATCAATCTTTCCAGTTCACTTCGATCATTTCTTTCCCCATCTTTTCTTTAGCAAGGCTGGCCAGACTTAAAAGCTCTGTCTTGCAGCAGTCGATGGACTGGTTTTTGTTTAACCTAAGTTTCAGTTCTTCGGCCAGGGCCGCCACGGTAATTTTTTTCTTTGTCATAATGATTCGGTGTTAAAAGGTGTTTTTTTGTTTGAAAAAGTAATAAAAGGTACAAAAAATGAGAGACAATTGCCAGTAAATAAACTGGTATACCTATCGACAGCCAGGTCCAAATAAGTTTTTTTAAATCTGATATAAAAACCAGCTGCTAAATGGCTCTTTATTTGCGTCACATAGTATCGGAACTGCGTAAAATTTACTAACTTAAAGGAGGTAACCCTCTTCGGAAAAAACTGCTAAAGATGCTTTCGTTGCATTTGAAAATAATTCGCTGGTTCGAGCTTCTTCTCTTGTACATCGGTTTACCTCTGCTACTGAAATACAGTCAGAATCCCGGACTAAAATTTGTGGCACTCTTGCTGGTGTTTGGAGTGTTTTTGTATGTCTTGTTGCGCGATAAGACATTTAAGAAGAGGCAGTTCAGACTGAATGGCTTCAGGGCCTGGCGTATGATCCTGTGGCGCACCTCACTCATGATTATTTTTCTGCTTACCTTCACCTGGTTTTTCTACCCCGCACAATATTTTGCTTTGCCAGCGCATGCTACTGGTTTATGGGCTATGACGGTACTGGCCTATCCGTTTGTTTCTGTAATACCCCAGGAATTGGTTTTCAGGGTTTACTTTTACCATCGTTTTCAGGGACTGGTTGCCAACCGAAACTTGCTCATGCTGGTAAATGCCTTGCTGTTTTCCTATTCCCATATTGTTTTTAACAACTGGGTTGTATTGGTGTTTACTTTCATTGCAAGCCTATTATTCTCTTTTACCTACCTGCGGCATCGTTCGTTTACGATCGTTGTGCTTGAGCACAGTCTCTACGGCCTATTGGTTTTCACCATTGGTCCGGCTAGTTTTTTCCATTCCTTTTAGGTTCTGATATAGTAAGGCTTAAATTCAATAATCCTTACTTTCAGATTTATTCGTGAGACTTAAATTTCATGAGTTCACGAAATGAAATTTTATAGTCGAACAATGCCGATGAAAGCGGGTGCGCAGTTAAATACCCCGCTTCTTGAGGCGATAAAATAAAATCCTTTGCAGATACCCCGTCAGCTTGCTGCTGAGAGCTTCATTTTCCTGAGGACAGATTTCCTTTTACATGCCAATAACCTGGCAACCTGAAATTTGGACTTCTTTAAACAGATAGATTAGTTCATTCGCCGGTGTCTGGCCTTTCTTGACCGATTAGGGCTGCTTTTCATCTTTTTGGTAACATACTTTTACTTAAACAATTCGATTTTACCATGGAGAAAAAAATTCTTGTAATTGGCGGTACGGGTATGCTCGGTAAACCAGTAGCCGCAGCCTTAAAGAGCAATGGTTTTCATGTTCTTATTTTTACACGTACTCCGGATGAGGCCCGCATCAAGATGCCAGGAAATTTTGAATTTGTCAAGGGAGACATCAGTAATATGGAATCCCTCGATCAGGCTTTGAATGGTTGTTATGGAGTTCATATCAATCTTCAGGGCGGACCTTCCATGAAGTCATTCGAAAAAACAGAGCATCAGGGTACTCGAAATATTCTGGAGGCTGCTATCCGCCAGGGAGTTGAAAGAGTAACATTTATCTCCGGGGCTTCGGTAAGTGAAAAAAACAGTTGGTTTCCAGTTATCCGGGCTAAATACAAGGCCGAAGAGGCTATTAAATCCAGTGGACTTAACTATACCATATTCAGACCTTCGTGGTTTTTTGAGTCACTGCCCTTGTTTGTGCGTAATGACAAAGCCATGATGCTTGGAAACAACCAAAACCCTTACCATTGGCTCGCGGCAAAAGACTATGCAGCAATGGTCGCTGTGGCATATTTGTCGGAGGAGGTTCTTAATAAAACACTGGTGGTTTTTGGGCCCGAAGCGTATACCAACAACGAGGCACTCAGCCGGTATTGCGAGATTAAACATCCGGGTATAAAAAAGGTAAGATTGTCGGCTGGAGCAATAGGTTTTATTGGACTACTGAGCTTTAATCCTGCCCTCAGGTTTCTTGGCAGATTTACAAAATACTTCGAAGGCATTTCGGAAAGCGAAGATAAGTACGGACCTGAGGTTACCATCCTACGCACTACAACAAATCTTCAAAATTGGATAGCTCCCAATCATTAAAATAATTTAGAATATGAAACTCAAGCGGGCACTGTTGGGAGTTTTATTTATTTTTGGTTCATTGGGAGCTAGAGCCCAGTCGGGGGAAGTTATTCCCTATTTCAGCGGCAAAATTATGGCTGCCTCCATCCTCAACAGTGTTACTATTATTCTTGACAGTGCATCGACAGGAGACTATTTAGAACTCAGGGTTGATAATTACCAGGCCTTACATAACGACATGATGGCCTGGGCAAGCCTCACCGGAAATGAGACCTTGCTTCTTGACAAGGATGCCCTGACAAGTACCTACCGCATTGTGAAGCATCATCAGGGACCCGTTTACAAACATTTTGCGCTCATTGTTTCTGAGGATGGACCCGATGAATTAGTATCGCCTCTTGGTTTTGCCTGGGCAGCAGCACTAAGCGGGATGCAGGTCTCCATCTTTTTTCAGGGATCGGCTGTAAAATTACTGGAGCAGGGATACAAAGAGAAACAAGGAGGAATTAATTCGGTTTTTAGACATAAGGGACAAAATAGACATGAGCCCGGTGAGCCTATCACATCGCAGGAGAAACTCAGAGAATTGGAAAGGTTAGGTGCACAGTTTTATGCATGCCAACCCTCGATGGACCGGTTTAAAGTTAAACCCACTGAATTAATTTTTCCTGACATTGTACTTTCTGAATACATCACCTTTATGGAAGTACTTGCCAAAGCCGATATAAGGTTTTTTCCTTAGAAGAGTTCTTCTTAGCTTTGGAAGGTAAACCCATTCAGAATGACAGGATATTGTTACCATCAATTCATTGAAGCAGAAGCCATAACAGTGTCTGCAGGTAGTATTGCGGCCAACAGAGGGTATGGGGCTTTCGATTTTTTTGGCGTAAGGCACCGACAAGCATTTTATCTCCATCGGCATCTGGAACGCTTTTTCACTACCATGAGTTTGATGAGGCTGAAAATTGAGTATTCACCAGAACAGCTTCAGGCCTTGGTTCATGAAATCATTCAGCGTTGCCAGGAAGATGATTTTTATATTAAATTATTTGCCTATCCTATTGATACTTTTTCCGGAAGTGAAATACCGGCAGAGCTTTTTATTATACCGCTTGTTCTGCCTATCGACACGCGCTTTACTTACAATACAGGCATTATGTTAATCAGCAAAGAGTACCAGCGTTTTTTACCCGAAGCCAAATCGACCAACTACCTACCACTGGTATACTGGCAACACGAAATCGACCTTGCCGGTGCTGCCGATGTTCTATACTATAATGCCGGTATCGTCAGCGAAACTTCTCGCGGAAATGTATTTCTGGTAAAAAACGGAAAGGTATTTACCCCAGCCAGAAATATGCTGAAAGGCATTACCCGTAGCATTATACTCGATCTGCTGCAGGAAAAGGGCGAGCCATGTATCGAGCGCGATATTGCTTTCGACGAATTGTTTACGGCCGATGAAGTATTTCTTTCCGGTACCACTAAAAAGGTGTTGCCAGTTACCTGTATCGACCATCGGATCATTCATAAAGGCCAAATAGGCCCTACATCACAGTGGCTTATGAGCGAATTCGAATCCTTGCTCGGGAGCTGATTTAGTTGGGTTAAATCAGACTAGACATTCTTTTTAAACAGTTAATTGAACCCTAAACAATTCAATTGACCCTGGCTTCAGCCAGGGGTAATTGAAATCAAATCTGTCTTAACGGTAATTTGAGCAGGTTGATAGGAGTGACCAGCAAGATCTTTTATTTTGAATGACTTTCGAGATAACCTTTCGGAGTGCCATAAAAATACACCACTTCAATTTTCTCCGAACGCGACAAACCGCCGGGGTTGCAGCCAGGCATACCTTCAGGAATTTCAATTCCGAGTTCCTGGTAGTATGCTTTCCATGCAGCATTCATTTCAAACCCTCCGGGAACTTTAAAAGTCATGGGTTGAAGTTCAAAAAAAGTTGCTCCATTGTTTGCCTGCTCGAATAGTGTATAAATAAGTTGCGAGCAGTAATAGCTACTGTCGTTCCAGATGTAACTGGTATTATAGGGCAAGCCGAGGTATTTTTCCTTTAGCAGCATTACTTTCGGAATTAGCGGCAAATAGGCATCTTTTACCCTGGCTACCATCACTTTTGGATTTCCAGCACTGTCGGTACTGCGTTGAATAAACTGTTGGAAAGCTGTTTCAATTACTCCTGCTCCGGTGGCTTCTAAAACCCAATAAGAAGAATCGCTGTGTAAAACCACCAAACCCATGTGAGAAAAGTTGGCACCATGGTAGCCTTCCGTAACCGATTCGATGGCATCGCAGAGCGGTCCGCAGTCCAGGTCCTGAAAAAGCAGGTCGCCATGCTCAGGATAAAAGCGATGTTGCTGGGCAGTTAAAAAACTTGTTGAGGTTAGCAATAAAAAACAAAAGATGCTAATTTGTAAGTGGTTCTTCATGGATAGTTTGATTGGAAGTGAGCATTTTTTGGGCTTGCACGAGGTTTTCAGGTCTTCCTAACAGGTATATGCAATCATCGGGTACAAAGCTAATGTCGGCATCGGGGTGTTCAATAATTTCATTTTCACGCTTGATAGCCAGAAGTGTCACATTCATCCGGCGGCGCAAGGCTATGTCGCGGAGCGAACGGCCCACAATTTCCGATCCTGTTTCTACCCGGTAGGCATTGATTTCAAAGTCGGGTAGTTCTTCCAGAAACCATCCGGGCTCGGTACGGCTATACTCGCGAAAAACACCATAATAATCTTCACGCACCCTGTTAACCAATACCGAAATATCGCGCTGGGGCATTAATCTTTTTTTCAAAATCTGGTTAAAAAACTCAATGGCAGTTTCGAACTTCTCCGGTACAATGTGGTTGGCTCCCTGTTTAAAAAGCAGTTCGAGGTCTTCCACATTTTTTGCCCGACCCAAAATGAAAGCATGATGATTTATCTGGCGCACCTTATCGATAATGGCCGTAGAAGCAATGACATCACCTACAGATACCACCACAATATCGGCACGTTCGACATGCGCTTTCAACAAGATTGGTTCATTCAGGGCATCGCCATAAATAACAGCTTCGCCGGCTATTTGCTTTTCGCGGACCATAATAGGGTCGAAGCAGATGGAGACGTAAGGAATATCTTGTTTTTTCGCGAGCATAGACAGTTTCTGTGCCCTTAAGTCTTTTCCGATGATAACCAAATGGCCTGTATATTCTGGTACCGGAATTTCCTTTAAGGGAAACAAGCCATCAATAAGCACTCGCGGTAGGGGAAGTTTAAGTAAAAAATTAGTAAATGGCCGGGCAATAGAGATAAAAAAAGGTGTGAGCGACATGCTTAAAACGGCCACCGATAAGAAAAGCTGAAAAAGGTTCTCAGGCAGTAGCTGTTGACTGCGGCCTATTTTGGCCAGCACAAAAGAAAATTCACCCACCTGGCTAAGGGCAATACCTACCAGCACAGTACCCCTGAAAGTATGGCCCAGAATAAAGCCTGTACCTCCGGCAATAATTGTTTTTACCAATAATACCAATAAAAGTGTAAAACTAACGAGGGCCAGGTTATCAAATACATAGCTAAGGTCCAGAAGCATTCCGATGGATACAAAAAAGAAACTGGCGAACATGTTTTTAAAGGGCACCAGGTTGCCAAATACATTGTGACTGTAATCCGAAGCAGAAATCATCAGTCCGGCAAGGAAAGCTCCAAATGCAAGCGACATTCCCAGGCTGAAAGTAAGCAATGCCACAGCAATGCAAAACAGGAATACACTCATCAGAAACAGTTCCTGATTTTTACGAGTGACCAGGAATTTTAATAGCCATGGAGTGGCCCATTTGCTACCAGCATAAATGAAAGCAATAATACCAATACCCTTCAAGCTAAGCAGTAAAAGATCCTGACCAATTTCCAGGTTATCGCCCGACATAAACTGGGTAAACAGCAACAGGGGCACCAGCATGAGATCTTGAAAAATCAGGATTCCGATTACAGTTCGTCCATAGTTCGAGGTAAGTTCGGAGCGCTCCTGCAATATTTTAAGTACTATGGCTGTACTGCTGAGCGAAGTGATAAAGCCTGCAAAAATTGCTGTTCTTGGCGGTAAATCGAAAACCTTTGCTACCCCAAAGATTACCAGTCCAGTGAGGACAAATTGCAAAAATCCACCCAGAAAAACCACCTTTCGGATTTTAATAAGTTGTTTCAGCGAAAACTCAAGGCCCAGTGTAAACATCAGCAGAACCACACCAATTTCGGCCATCAGTTCAATTTCGTGTTTCCCTTTTATTAAACCGAGCAGGTGGGGGCCGGCAATGATGCCTGTAAGCATGTAGCCAATAATGTTGGGTACCTTCAGTCTGTTAAACAGTAAGTTAACACTAATAGAAAGCGCAAAGATGATTACAATATCGCTGAGTATTCCGGTTTCCATATTGGATAAAAAGAAGGTTTGGGTTTAGAATCCCTATTTTTGCCTAAAGATAAAAAAATAGCGCACCAAATTGTGCGCTACTATCGTTAAACCGAATTGGAGGATTTTATTACAAGAGCTTCTGTTAAAAGACGAATCGGATATTTAACCCAAAACTATCCCAATACATATCGGTGTTATCAATAATTCTCAGGTAAGGTCTCCAATCGAGGCCTAAGGCCAGCGGGGCTCCGTTAAAGTGGTATTCAATACCTGCTTCGCCCGCTACACCCAGTTGAAAATTATCGCTTAAGAAGGTGTAAGGACCTGCACCAAGATACCAGTTGAAAGCTTCCTCGCCGAGTGGCTTGTAGAGAAAATCCCATAACACATCAAGACCCAGGCCATCATTAAAGTATGCGTCGGCATGTATCCGGCTGAATTTTCCTGCCTGGAAAACTCCATCAATGGCAACCCCATTGTAGCCAAAGTTTCCAAAACGCAAACCAAATTCCTGACCCATAGAAACGCATGAGATTCCTATTATTAAAAGAAATGTAAAAAGGATTTTTTTCATAGTTGCACAGTTGTATTAAAGTGATTCAAAATAAGATTCTAAGCTTCATCGATGTTTTTGTGCCCCAAAATTAACACAAAAAACTTCAGTATAGAAATCATAGAAAAATGAAATAAGTTCAATTTTAACTGAAGATGAATATTTAAAACTATTTGTCCTTCAGAATTACTTCGCCTTTCGTTAGCCACGATATACCAAAAGCCCACAAACAAAGTGCTTCGAGCCAAAAAATGGGGCTTAATTTCTGCAAGGCAGGGAAGCTTTGGCGAAGCCATACTATATAAATGGCCATTATCAAAATTCCGGCCAGCATTATCCATCCACAGGCTTTGTAAATCCTGTTACGCAGAATTTTGCGTGGAGTAGGTTGCGGGTCTCCTTTGGTAAAGATAAGCAGAGAAAATGCTGCTAAAACCAAAAACAACAAAGCGGCCGAGATCAGATGCAAAACGCCTACAATGCCATTGTCTGTTTCCTGAACCAGGCAATTCGAAAGCTCATCGGGTGTAACGCTTGTAGGCATAAAAGCTACTCCAATGGCAAACACGCAGGCCAGATTGCCGGCAAGATTGTCCCAGCTATCGGGATAACCTTTGTACGACCACAAAAAAAGACCTATGGCACAAAGGTAACCCACAAATACATTCCCCATTCGTGTGTGGTAATAATTGCTGATAGAACCTTGCACTCCACAGCAACGATCGAGAACGATCGACCCGAGAATTAGAATAACCGGAAGCGAAACACCTGTGATTCCAAGGGTGCGTTGAAGGGTTTTGTAGGAAATCAATTGGGGTTGATCGGAAGTTTTCATGGTAGTTTGGTTTAATTGGTATCCAAAAGTTATGAAACATCGGGGAAGAACATGCAACAATGAGAAGAAAAAATAGTAATCGTACAATTTGTTCCAACAAAGAATAAGCAAAAAGTCCTTGTAGTAACTGGCTATCAATTGGACTCAGGCTTATCTTTTATAAGATACTTGAAGTTATTTATCTGGTTTCCACCGACTTGTTAATTAGTTTTTCAAATGGCATAGATATTGTTTCGCCCAATTCTGTATTTTTAGTTTAATTTCAATCCAACTAAATGAAGCACCCATGTTTAGTAAAACACACACGATAGCAATTAAACAATAACATGGGTGTTCGATTATACCTTCAAAATTAATATTGTTATGATGAAACAAATTAGAACAACCTTATTTCTGGCAGCAGCATTTTTTCTTTTGCAGAACAATGCTTGGGTTAGTGTTAACACTACCAAACCTGCCCTGGCGCCACTTCCCTCGCATATCCGGTCAATTGTTGTCATTGATGGCACATTATTGCCAGTCAATTCCGGAACCAAAATAGAGAAAGTACTTACTGGCGAGGTGTTTGCTCAGGACGAGCAAGCAATCGGAAAATACATCGAAGGCATAGTAGAACTTTGTTCATCCTACGGCCGCATCACCGTCATCCGGTCCGGGGAGCGTTACGAAGGAGGGGGAACTAAAAACACCTTTCCGAAACCACTGGACTGGGATGCAGTGAAAAAGTATTGCGAGAAATACAACGCCGATGCAGTAATGGCCATTGAAGTGTTCGACTCCGATTACATGGTCACCGGTATTCCTTTCAACATGGGAACTATAAAGACACCGAATGTGAACACGACTTCCATCAATACAAGCGGAACAGTGACCCTTAACATTGGTTTACGCATCTACGATCCCCGGGAACAAAAAATTACCGATGAGTATCGCACCACCGAATATATCGATTTAAACTCGTCGGTTTATTCGGCAGAATCGGCTGTGAATACCGTTTTAAGCAAAGTAGAGATCGTTAACCAGGTAAGTTACGACTTGGGCTTATTCTATGGTAAACGCATTTCGCCCTGGATTACGAGCGTTACACGTTATTTTTACAACAAGCCAAAAAAGAGTAAAAACCTGCAGCAGGGTGTGCGCAGGTCTGAAGTTGCCGACTGGAAAGGAGCCATCGAATCGTGGACCATGGTCTTGGAGAGCAACCACAAGAAAGACAAAAAAGCATACAACGAGGCAGCTTTTAACATTGCAGTAGCATGGGAAGTGCTGGGCGATTTGCAAAAAGCCAGCGAATGGGCGCGCAGAGCCTATGTCGATTACAACGACAAAGATGCCAACGGATATTATAACGACATACAGGCCAGGATACGCGAGGAAGAAATCCTCAACGCCCAGCTTATGCAATAGCTTGCGAGTAAAGTAAATCCGATTAATTTCGCTGCAACAATTCGCACATGCGAACCGTTTAAGATCAGTAATTGCAACATAAAAAAAGAAATCGCCATGCGAGGTTTTATACTTTTAATTCTATTGACTTCTGTTCTGATTTCCTGCACCAAAGAACCCCTGTTGGATGTTCGCGAGTTGACAATTCCCGATTCCCTTATACTTGAGGCACACGATGTGGGTTGGGAGCTTTATTCCTGGGATGCAAATGGCGATTTGCGTTTCTCGTTAGTGGTTGCAACCAGCCGCTATAAAACCACCGAAGAGGTATTAGCCAATGAATATGCGGTAACGAGTCGCGAAGAGTTAAAAATGCTTTTACGCAGTCTTCCTGCCGGCGATACGATTACCTGGTATGGGGTCGATTGGATCCAGGAGCATCTGCAGGGAGCCAATGTTTTATTCAATATGCCGACTTTTTTAACCCAATACGATATTGATGTATTCTGTCGAGAGAATAACCTTGTACTTAACTTTGTAGAATAATCAGGAAGGCATTTCGGTTTTGCAGACTTGAAATGAATTCGTCTTTCGAACCAATTTGATCAGATTTCTTGAGCATAATACGCTATATTTGAAAAGCAATTATGAGGCAGAATGATAAGCTATCAATTCAATAATAACCTTCAGATTCTCGAAGTGGAATACAGTGGCGAGGTGGATCTGAACCAATTGATTGAATACGGAGAGAAAATTAAAAACGATGGTTCGCTTCCGCGCAATTTGCTTATTTTAACCGATGCCACCAAGGCAAATTACCGGTTTGAAATCTCTGATACTTCCATCATTCTCGATACCCTAAAAGAGCAACTTAGTTCTTACACCTCAGTAAGAACAGCCGTGATACACCAAAGACCTATGGAAACGGCATTTTCAATGGCTTTGGAGGTGGATCAGGAAATTCCGGGCTACCAGCACATGGTTTTTGCAACCCGCACTGCTGCATTGAATTGGTTGTTGGCAGGTTGGTAGGAGTTCGGCACAACTTCTTTTTTACCGTTTTTTCAGGAACTTTTGATCAAATCAACCTCCCGGGTGGCGATGAATTTTAAAAAACCAGAAAGCCATCAACAGACAGAGAGCCGATGCTGCGATAAAGACCTGCATCACCGACACCATTCCAATTTTGTCCATTAAGAATCCGATTAGCAGGTTACCGGCTGTTTGTCCTATCCCCAGGTAGCTTCCCCAAATAATTGATTGCCCGGTGGCCTGTTTGCCGGGGGGCATAATTTTGCCAATGTATTCGATGGCGCCTACCAGAAAAAAAGCCAGCGAAACCCCCTGAAGAGCACCAGTAGCCAGTGCTACAGCTATGGTTGGGAAACTACCATACAACAAGAAACGGATGAACATAGTGAGCATGCCGATGAGTATAAGCCTATGCAGGCCTATTTTTTTTAGCAATCGGTTACCAATTATAAATAGTGGTATTTCGCTAAGTGCCATGATGGCATATGCATAACCTATGGTGTTATTGGATGCATCAATTGACGAAAAATACAGATTCAGAAACGAGTTTACCGGCGAACAAATTATACCATAAAGTGCTACTAAAGCCGTAAACCACATGAGAGGCTTATTCTTAAGTAATTCTCTAAAGTGAAGACGTTCAAAATTTGGTTTAAACACTCTTTTTCTTTTACGGGTCGTTAAAAAGGGTATTGCAAAAAGAAACAATAGCGCCGACAAGGGGAAAATATTATTAAGGGGGAGCTTTGCAAACAAAAAACCACCCAGTATCGAAGCAAGTGCCCAACCTAATGAACCCCATAACCTGAAACTGCCATAAGAATGTTTCTTTTCGGTTTCGGCATACTGCATGGCAAGAGCATCGGTGAGCGGCCCCATCGGATGGTAAAAGAACGATAAGAGCGGTATATAAATTAAAAGGGCAGCAAAACTTGTTACATTTCCGAGAAAGAAGATAAACACAGCAGTGACCAAAACCCCAATGCGTAAAGTTGGTCTGATCCCATGATGGTCGGCATACACTCCCCAAAGAGTGACAACCAGAAAAATACTTCCTTGCATAATGGCATTCAGTGTGCCGATTTGTGTACCTGTAAAACCCTCCTGCTCCAGAAAAATATTGTAATAGACTCTCCATACAGCAAAAGCCATATAGAGAAACAAGTAAATAAAGCGTATTTTAAATACCGTCATCATCTGGCAGGAAGTTTATTTGAAGTGGTGCTTGTTTAAGTTCAGCTGAAAATATTGCATCGAATATATCCACTTATTATAAATCCGATTTAATTGTCCCGATAAACGACTCAATTTTTCCCTTCAACGAACCTTCTTTTTCCAGGGCTTGAATAAATGCCGACCCAATAATAGCACCATTGCCATAACGGCATGCCTCCTGAAAGCTTTGATGGTCAGAAATGCCAAAACCGATGAGGGTAGGTGTTTTAAGATTTAGTTTTTTCAGACGGTTAAAATATTCGATCTGATAGGGTTCAAATCCTTTTTTGGTGCCGGTAGTAGAAGAGGCAGCCACAATGTATAGAAAACCTTTCGACAACTTGTCGAGTTCGAGGATGCGTGCATCGTCGGTTTGCGGGGGAACCAACAAGATGTTTGCCAGGTCGGTTTCTTCGAAGTATGGCTGGTATCGCTGCTGATACAAAGCTGGCGGAAGATCTGGCAAAATGACACCGTCGATACCTGTTTCCTGGCACTTTTTGCAAAAGGCCTCAATACCAAATTGCAATACAGGGTTCAGGTAACCCATGAGCACAATGGGTATCTGTGTTTTTTTTCGTATATCTTTTAATTGTTCAAACAACAACGAAAGACTCATGCCATTCTGAAGTGCCTGATGACTGCTACGTTGTATAACAGGTCCGTCTGCTACCGGATCGGAAAATGGAATTCCTATCTCGACAATATCGGCTCCGGCCTTATCGAGCGACAATAATATTTCGGTTGTATCGTGCAGATTTGGGTGGCCTGCAGAAAAATAGACCGAGAGGAGATTGTGTTTTTTATGCTGAAAAAGTTGATTGAGTCTGTTCATATTTCTTGGTATAATGCAGGATAAGCTTTTTGGGAGCCTGGGCTATCCCTTGTTTTGTATATTCATTGCATCAATATAGGTCTGCATATCCTTGTCGCCCCTACCCGAAAGGTTTATCACAACTATATCCTTTTGATTAAAAGTCATTTTTTCGAGTAGGGCAAATGCATGAGCCGACTCCAAAGCGGGTATAATACCTTCGAGTTTTGCAAGCATAAAGGCTGCCTTGAGGGCCTCATCGTCAGTTACCGGATAGTATTTTCCGCGGCCCGTTTTAAACAAGTGGGCATGCAGAGGGCCAACTCCCGGGTAATCAAGGCCCGCAGAGATGGAATAAGGCTCAATTATCTGGCCATCGGAAGTTTGCATGAGCATGGTATGTGCGCTGTGCAAAACTCCCGGCGATCCGATTGTAAGTGTAGCCGCTGTCTCTTCGGCTTTTTCAACTCCCAGCCCTGCTGCTTCGGCACCTACCAGTGTTACCTTTTCATCGTCGAGAAAGTGATAGAAAGCCCCGGCAGCATTGCTGCCACCACCCACGCAGGCAAGCACATAGTCAGGAGTTTCGCGCCCCTCGTGCTCTTTTAGCTGCCAGCGTATTTCTTCGCTGATAACTGATTGAAGGCGCGCTACCAGGTCGGGGTAAGGGTGTGGCCCCACTACTGAACCAATGATATAATGGGTATCGATCGGATGGTTAATCCAGTCGCGTAAGGCCTCGTTGGTAGCATCCTTTAGAGTTTTATTGCCACTGGTGGCGGGTATTACTTCGGCACCCAGCATTTTCATGCGCAGCACATTGGGCATCTGCCGTTTCACATCCACCTCGCCCATATAAACTACGCATTGCATACCAAAGAGGGCGCAAACGGTGGCAGTAGCCACTCCATGTTGTCCGGCCCCTGTTTCGGCAATGATGCGTGTTTTGCCCAGTTGACGAGCGATAAGAATCTGACCGATGGTGTTGTTTAGTTTGTGCGATCCGGTATGGTTCAGGTCCTCTCGCTTAATGTAAACCCTGGTATTGTATTTGGCAGAAAGTCTGCGGGCGAAATAGAGCGGTGAGGGGCGACCGACAAAGTCGCGCATCAGCACATCGAATTCTTTTTTAAAACTGCTGCTGGCCATAATTTCGAGGTAACGATGTTGCAATTCAGTGATGTTGCGGTACATCATCTCAGGGATGTAGGCTCCCCCAAATTCACCATAAAAGCCGTCTTTATCTACTGTGTATTTATTCATGGGTACGTATTTCTTTGAAAAATTTCCGAAGTTTGGGTATATCTTTCATTCCGGGCTCCATTTCGAACCGGCTGTTGATGTCAATAGCGAAAAGGTTCACCAGTGTCAGGGATAGAATGGACTGGGCATCGCTCGCCTCTATTCCTCCGCTTAAAAAGAAAGGTTTCTCGCCGGAATATTGCTTCAACAACATCCAATCGAATTTCTTGCCGGTGCCACCGTGCGCTTCCGAGCGGGTATCGAACAAAAAATAAGTGCAGGCCTGCTGATACGAATCCAGTTTCTTGAAATTGAATTGTTCGTTCACCCCAAAAGCCTTAATAAGGGTGAATCCGAGTTCCTGCAACTGCATACAATAATCTGGGCTTTCGTTTCCATGCAACTGAATCCATTTAAAGCCAAAGAGGTTCGATTTGCGAATTATTTCCGGCAGGAGTTCGTTGACAAAGACGCCTGTTAGTGTGGTGTTATCAGGGATAGTCTGGCGAATGGCCGGTGCCAGAGAGTCTTCGACATATCGGGGCGATTTGGGGTAAAAAATAAGTCCCAGGTAGTCGGGTTTTAATTCCGCAACCTGACCAATATTGGCAGCATCGCGCATGCCACAGACTTTTATTTTTAAAGTGCGTCTCATTCCTTAAGCTGTTGCATAAAAGTTTGAAAAGCCATGCCTGGGTTCTCGGTCTTCATAAAGTTTTCGCCCATGAGAAAACCATCAAAACCTTTTTTTTGTAATAGCTGGATAATATCAACAGAATGGATGCCACTCTCGGCAATTTTTGGCATATCGGCCGGCAGCATGCTAGCAAGTCGAATTGAGTTTTCGATGTTTACCTCAAAGGTTTTCAGGTTACGGTTGTTGATACCCACCAGATCGGCATTGCTGTTTATTTTGTCGAGTTCTTCTTCGTTATGTATTTCCAGCAAAACTTCCAGTCCAAGTTGTTTTGCAAATGCATAGAGCGATTGAATTTCTTCAGCTGAAAGCACCGCGGCAATAAGCAGGATGGCATCAGCACCATAGGCTTTTGCTTCGATAAGCTGGTATTCGTCGATGATAAACTCTTTGCGAAGCAAGGGAATATTTACTTGCCTGCGTGCTGCGACCAGATCGTCGATGCTACCCCCAAAAAAATTAAAATCGGTAAGCACCGAAATAGCAGCGGCTCCGGCTTGCGAATAGGCTTTGGTTACCTCTTCGACCTTTACCTTGTTGTTAATGACACCTTTCGAAGGTGATTGTCGTTTAAACTCAGCGATAATGGCATTGGGTCCCTTTTTTTGTATCGATTCTTTCATGCTCAGGACCGGACGTTGAAATAGCACCATCTGCTCGAGCTCTGCAGTGCTGATTAACTCTTTACAACTGGCTACTTCTTTTCTTTTGTAGGATATTATTTCGTCAAGAATCGTCATGCCTATGATATTAGGGTTGAAGTTTAATAAGTTTTTTTAATGCGGCCAAAGCTTTGCCTTTTTCCAAACTTTCGCGGACTGTTGCCAGGCATTCTTCAATACTTTTTTCAGGATACATGCATTTGATTCCAAAGGCAGCATTGGCCGAAACTACGTCGTTTTGAACCTTTGTTCCATTCCCTTCCAAAATATGTATAAATAGTTTCGCTGAGTCTTCAATATTCTTGCCACCTGCTAAATCTACAGGATGAACGGTGGTCAATTGGATATCTTCCGGAGAAAAAACCCGGTCATCGAATTGGGAGATTACCCGAAAGGGATTGGTGAGGGATATCTCATCGTACCCATCAAGATTGTGTAGAAGTGTATAATTCAACCCTGAAGTTTTGTACACATGATGATACAGTTCCATTACCTCCTGGTTGTATACGCCTACCAGCTGGTTTTGTGGACGGGCTGGATTTACCATTGGCCCAAGCAAGTTAAAAAAGGTTCTTACTCCAAGTGATTTTCTTACCGGGCCTACCTGTTTCATGGCTGGATGAAACAGCGGGGCATGCAGGTAACAGAAATTAGTTTGTTCCAGTTCTTTGCGGATTTTCCCTGCCTCGTTCGAAAACCGGTATCCTAAGTGTTCGAGTAAGTTCGACGATCCGCAAACCGACGAGGCGCTATAATTGCCATGCTTTACCACTTTGATGCCTGCACCTGCCAGAATAAAAGCTGTGGCTGTGGAGATGTTAAAAGTGTTCTTTTCGTCGCCTCCTGTGCCACAAACGTCGATGGTATTGTAATCTGAACAATCTGCCGGAATGCATAAATCGAGCAAGGCATCGCGAAAACCAGCCAACTCGTCCGGGGTAATGGGGCGCATGAGATATACGGTGATAAATGCAGCTATTTCAGCTTCGGAATAAAAACCCTGGCTAATACTCTTTAGCGTATCCTTCGCCTGTTCTCTGAACAATGTCTGGTGAGCAAATAAATATCGCAGTGTGTCCTTCATTTCTTTCGTTGATAGTGAATAAACAATGCAGTACTTTAGTTAGTTGGGTAAGCAAGCCAGTTTTCGAGCAGTTGCATACCATGTTGGGTGAGTACTGACTCAGGATGATATTGAACCCCTTTCACATCATACTCTTTGTGGCTAAGGCCCATGATTAGCCCCCTGTTGTCGAGGCTTGTAATTTTCAAACACTCTGGTAAGCTTTCCCGGTCCACTACCCAGGAGTGGTAACGGCCCACTTCAAAGGTCCCTGGTATCTTGTTGTACAGCCTGTCTTCCGGAGCTACTACACCAATCTCTGTAGACACTCCATGATAAACTGTGTCGAGGTTAATAAGTGTACCTCCAAAGGCTTCGCCAATGGCTTGATGCCCAAGGCACACCCCCAAAATACTCTTGGTAGGGGCAAAGCGTCTGATTAGGTCGAGACAGATTCCTGCTTCTTCCGGCACACCAGGTCCCGGAGAAAGAAGAATTTTATCGTAATTGTCTACTGCGTCTAACGATATCTGGTCGTTGCGGAATACATCTACATGCTGGTGGGTAAGGTTTTCGAGGTAATGTACCAGGTTATAGGTGAAGGAGTCGTAATTGTCTATGACTAATATTTTCATGGTAAAATGGATTATATTTTTTGGGCAAGGGCAATGGCTTTTTTTAATGCGCCCAGTTTGTTGTTTACTTCCTGAAGTTCATTCTCTTTGACTGATACCGACACAATTCCTGCTCCGGCTTGATAGTAGAGGGTTTTTGCCTTGCTTAGAAAGGTGCGTATCATGATGGCATGATTCAAATTGCCATCGAAACCAAGGTAACCGATTGCCCCACCATAATATCCACGGTTTTGGTTTTCGTATTGGTCAATCAGCTGCATGGCTTTGTATTTTGGGGCACCCGAAAGTGTACCTGCCGGAAAAGTTGACATCATAATATCCACCACATCGTCGGCTTTACGCAACTGTCCGGATACCGTGGATACCATGTGGAGTACATGCGAGTAATACTGAATTTCGCGGTAGCTGTCGACCCTTACATCAGTAGTAAAACGGCTCAGGTCGTTTCTGGCCAGGTCAACCAACATAACATGTTCGGCATTTTCTTTTTTATCCTTTGCCAGTTCTTCGGCCAATAGTTTATCTTTTGCATCATCGCCGGTGCGTTTAAAGGTGCCAGCTATGGGGTTAATCACTGCTCTTTTATTGGCAACTTTTATTTGTGCCTCTGGCGATGACCCAAAAATCTGATAATCGGTATAATCGAAATAAAACAAGTAGGGCGAAGGGTTTACCGAGCGCAAGGCCCTGTATACATTAAAAGCATCGCCTTCGTATTTTTGCGAATACTGGCGTGAAAGTACAATCTGAAACACATCACCGCGGTAGCAATGTTTTTTCCCCATTTCAACCAAATCCATGTAACCCTGGTCGGTAAGGTTCGAAACTTCGTTCTCTATGGCGGCAAAGCTGTAGGTTTTAAAGTTTTGACTGTTGATGAGTGATTCGATTCGCGAGATGCTGCTGTTTTCGCCTTCTACCAGATTTTCAATTAAATGCAGTTCATTGTTGAAATGGTTAATGGCGATGATGTATTTATACATGCTGTATCTTACTTGCGGAATGCTGTAAGGACTTGTATGGGCATGCTTTAGTTTTAAGGTTTCAAAATATTCTACGGCATCGTATTCGCAATACCCAAAAATGCCATTTACAGGTAATTTCTCAGCTTGATGAGTTTCGAAAATGGCAATAAAATCATTGAATCTGTCACGAAAATCCGAAGGCTGGCTGATTTTTCCTTCCTCCTTATTTTGGTTGGGCAAATCAATAAAATAATGTCCATCTTGTACCTGAAATGTGGCAATTGGTTGCAAACAGATAAATGAATAGCTGTTTTCGTTTCCGTGGTAGTCGGAGCTTTCTAGAAGTATGGAATTGGGGTATTCTTCCCTTGCCCTTAAATAAATGCTTACCGGGGTAATTACATCGGCGAGCATCTGGCGGCTTATGCAGGTAATTTTAACTTTTTTCATGCTTATATTTTTCGATGTTATTGTCTGTTGGGTTTAAATTAAAAACGGCCTGTCGTGAGTTCGACAGGCCGTTCTATATTTTGTTTTTACACAAAAGGTGTCTTTCTCACATTGTTTCTGTAAGTCCCAGCCACCACCAATTTGCGCAAAAGTTAGTTGTCATTGTTTTTCTGTTGTTTATGCAAATATAAATTATAATTTTTCAAAAAAACAAACTTAAGCTGCTTTTAGACGCTTAATATCTTGTTTGTCGAGTTTTTCCTGAGCGTATTTTTTTGTAATCTTTATCTCCTTGCTGTCTGTCGAGGGCAGGTTAAACATGGCATCCATCATAATTGCTTCGCAAATGGAGCGCAATCCGCGGGCACCTAATTTAAACTCAATGGCTTTGTCGACAATAAATTCGAGCGCATCGTTCTGAAAACTTAGTTGGATATTGTCCATTTCAAACAATTTAGTGTATTGCTTGATAATGGCATTTTTTGGGTCGGTCAATATCTGACGCAATGCATCTCTGTCGAGTGGATTGAGGTAGGTAAGTACAGGAAGGCGGCCGATTATTTCCGGTATCAATCCAAAGGCTTTTAAATCCTGCGGGGCAATATATTGCAGCAGGTTACTGCGATCGATGCGGTCGGCACCTTTAGCAGCGTTGAAACCTACAACCTGGGTGTTCAGTCGTTGGCTGATCTTTCTTTCGATGCCATCAAATGCACCTCCGCAAATAAATAAAATGTTACGTGTATCAACGGGTATCATTTTCTGGTCGGGGTGTTTGCGGCCACCTTGCGGGGGCACATTAACCACCGAACCTTCGAGCAGTTTTAGTAATCCCTGCTGCACTCCTTCGCCCGACACATCGCGGGTAATGGAGGGGTTGTCCGATTTACGGGCAATTTTATCTATTTCGTCGATAAATACAATGCCTTTTTCGGCGGCTTCGACGTTGTAATCGGCTACCTGGAGTAAACGGGTAAGAATGCTTTCGATATCCTCGCCGACATATCCGGCTTCGGTAAGCACCGTGGCATCGACAATGGTAAATGGCACATGTAAAAGTTTGGCTACGGTGCGCGCTAAAAGGGTTTTTCCGGTACCAGTTTCGCCAACCAAAATAATATTCGATTTATCGATTTCCACTTCGTTATCCTTACGAGAGAAATGCATTAATCTTTTGTAGTGGTTGTAAACAGCTACCGACAGAAATTTTTTGGCTTCATCCTGGCCAATCACATACAGGTCGAGAAATTTTTTAATCTCTGCGGGCTTAATCTGCTTAATGGTGTTGATGTCGAAGTCGTTTTTTTTCTTGAGCTCCTCCTGCACAATATCATAAGCCTGCTCGATGCAATTGTCGCAAATATGGCCCGATATTCCGGCAATAAGCAAGTTAGTATCGCGCTTTTCTCTTCCGCAGAACGAACATCTATCCATGGCAGCAGGTTTTATTTTTTTGTTTTAAGCAGCACTTCATCTACCATTCCGTAGGCGTGGGCTTCCTGCGAAGTCATCCAGTAATCGCGGTCGGAGTCTTTTTCCACTTCTTCATAGGGTTTACCAGAATGATCGGAAATGATGGTATAAAGCTCTTTTTTCAATTTTACAATCTCACGGGTAGTAATTTCTATGTCTGAGGCTTGACCTTGTGCGCCACCCATAGGTTGGTGAATCATCACCCTGGAATGTTTTAAGGCAGAACGTTTCCCCTTTGTGCCTGCACAAAGCAAAACAGCAGCCATAGAGGCAGCCATACCGGTGCAAATGGTGGCCACATCGGAGCTGATAAACTGCATGGTGTCGTAAATGCCAAGTCCGGCATGCACTGAGCCTCCCGGGGAGTTAAAGTAAATCTGAATGTCCTTTCCCGGGTCAGCCGAGTCGAGGTAGAGCAGTTGAGCCTGAATTACATTCGCTACATAATCATCAATAGGAAGGCCTAAAAAGATAATGCGGTCCATCATAAGTCGAGAGAATACATCCATAGTGGCAATATTCAGCTGGCGCTCTTCGATGATGGTGGGCGAAATGTAACTGTTATAGGTAGAAGTGATTTTGTCCAGGTGTATACTGGTTATGCCACGATGTTTTACGGCATAATTTCGAAAATCTTTTATATAATCCATGTTAATTCTGTTTACAACAAAGGTACATTATTTTTTTGAGTGAAAAAAAATGAGCAGACTGGCTGCTCATTTTTAGAATTTTTCATTTCAATCAGATAATTTATTCGAATAGTTTGTTAAACTTTTCGAGGCTGATTTCTTTTTCTTCGATTTTTACCGTTTGCTTCACAAAGGCGACTATTTTTTCTTCAAGGGTATTTTCATGCAATTTGCGCATTTCATCTTTATTTTCGAGAGTGCGGCGCGAGAACTGCTCGAGGTGCTCATCGGGTACATTGTTCATGCCATAATAGGCAAATTGCATACGTGCCTGTTGTTTTGCAGCCTCTTTCAAATCTTCAGCATTCAGTTCAATGTTATTTTCTTTGGCAATGCGGTTTTTAATCAGTTGCCATTTCAAATCTTCGGTGAATTTATCGAAGTCTTTATCGATTTCTTCCTGGCTGAATTTTCCTTCGTTCACGGCAATGAGCCAGCGTTTGAGGAATGCCTGCGGAAGGTCTTTTTTAAACTTCTTTACCAGTAACTCTTTGGCGTCGAGTTTTAATCTGTATTCGCTATCGCGTTCAAGGTTTAAAGCGGCTTCTTCGCTTATTTTCTGATGAAATTCGGCTTCGCTGCTGATGGTGCCTTCGCCATAGACTTTATCGAACAGTTCCTGATTCACCTCGGCTTTTGCAAAACGCTGTATTTCCTGAATGTTTATTTTGAATAGGCTGGTGATTGCTGCCAGTTCTTCTCTTTTTATTTTCAGGAGAGCTGCGAGGTCAAACTCGTTGGTGTAAGCCTTCTTTAAATCCAGAACAAGGGTGTCGCCCTTTGATGCTTTCAGAATGGTCTTCTTGATATCCTGATCCTGTATCAGGTCGGTAGACAAGCGGGCTTCGTCCACGTAAATACCAGCTTCCAGAATTTCTCCACTATCGTTGAGCTGATTGATTTTTACGGTGAGCATGTCCTTGTCTTCAATCTTATCCACATTCACAAACTGACCCATGCGCTGGGTGTAGTTATCGACATATTTTTGAATAAGCTCTTTATCGACTTTTATTTTATGGAATGTAAGCTTGTCTTTATTGCTGAGACTAAGATCGAATTGGGGGGCAAGGCCCAGGTCGAATTTAAATTCAAAGCTGGTATCCTTATCGAAGTCGAGGGTTTTATTATCGCCTTCGTGTGGAAGGGGTTCGCCTAAAATGTCGAGTTTTTCGCTTACAAGGTAGTTGCTTAACGACTCCGAGATCAGTTTGTTGATTTCTTCGGCCAATACAGGTTTGCCATACATTTTTCGTATCATGCCAAAGGGTACTTTGCCCGGACGGAAACCTGGAATAGTGGCTTTCTTCCGGTAATCGTTTAAAACCTTTTCAACACGCTCATGGTAATCTTCTTTGGTCAATTCAAGCGTGAGTACTGCATTCAGTTCGTCCACATTCTGCCTGGTAATGTTCATTGTAAAAAAACTTTAAATGGATGGTTATAAATTGTTAAAACCGCCAATACATCGTGTTCATGTGCGAGTATTAGCGGTTATCCAGTTTTGTGCGGATGGAGGGACTCGAACCCACACGCCTTACGACACTAGATCCTAAGTCTAGCGCGGCTACCAATTACGCCACATCCGCAAAACGAGCTGCAAAGATAAATATTTTTTCTATACAGTAAACAGCTAGTTAAAATATTTTTTTTCGTATCTTTTCCGCTTGCAATTGAACATGTTAACCAACACTTTAGGCAATGAAAACAAAACAAAACCATCTAAAAACGCTCGTCGCACTCATTTTGTTTGTGATATTTACTCCATTGCAGGCACAAACAATAAATAAATTATGGGAAACCAAAGGATTTAATACCCCAGAGAGTGTTTTATTTTCAGCCGGTCAAAACCGTTTGTTTGTGTCGAATATTGGAGGTCAGAACCCGATGGAGAAAGACAATAATGGCTTTCTAAGTGTGCTTTCAACTTCTGGCGAAATCCTTTCCCTGGAATGGGCAACGGGTCTTCATGCCCCCAAGGGTATGGCTTTTTATGAAAACATGCTGGTAGTAACGGATATCGACCGCCTGGCTTTTATCGATACGGCGAGCGGCAAGGTAAGTAATTTTTTACCCATCGAGGGTTCGGTTTTTTTAAACGATATTGTGACAAGCCCCGATGGTATTATCGTATCAGACTCACGCGGTAAATGTTATTATAAGGTGAAAAATGGAATAGCAGAAAAGTTTTTGTGCGATACAAGTTTTCAATTCCCCAATGGCCTTTGTCTTTATCAGGACAAAATTCTTTCGGGGGTTGGGAACAAGGTAATCAGCATTCAGCCAAAGGATGGAAGTTATTCAGACTACATAATGGAAACAGGCGGTGTGGATGGTTTGTCTGAGGTAACGGAAAATAGCTTTATAATATCGGATTGGGCTGGTAATGTACATCTTATCAATCCAGATCAAGACAAGAAGTTGCTGTTGAGCACCAGTGAAGAAAAAGTTAACGCTGCCGATTTTGATTACGATACTGTAAGTGGCCGGCTCTATATTCCAACCTTTTTTGCCAACAGCATCAGTGCGTATGAACTTATATTCGAATAAACCTTAACAGGTAAAAATTAACGCAATTCGAAATTCTGTCCAAGGTATACACTACGCACACGTTCGTCGGCAGCAAGCTCTCTGGCGGTGCCGGCCTTTAGTACTTCACCCTCGAAGAGCAAGTAAGCCCTGTCGGTAATCGATAAGGTTTCGTGCACGTTGTGGTCGGTAATCAGTATGCCAATATTTTTTTCTTTGAGTTTGGAAACAATTTGTTGAATGTCTTCTACGGCAATAGGGTCGACACCTGCAAAGGGCTCATCGAGCAATATAAAATTGGGGCTGAGTGCCAGGGCACGTGCAATTTCAGTACGTCGTCTTTCTCCACCTGACAATTGTATTCCCAGACTTTTACGAATTTTGCGCAGGCCAAACTCTTCGATTAAGGATTCGACCTTTTCGCGTTGTTCATTTTTTGGCATATTCGACATTTCGAGTACGGCCTTAATGTTATCTTCTACCGATAGTTTCCTGAACACGGAA
Source organism: Bacteroidota bacterium (assembly GCA_016699695.1). NCBI lineage: Bacteria > Pseudomonadati > Bacteroidota > Bacteroidota bacterium. The sequence continues at coordinate 1,387,551 of CP065006.1, read as the reverse complement.
GCCTCCTGTGCCAAATATCCAATACCCTTCTGGGCTCTTTTGTAGACAGGTTCTTTGGTAATGTCAACATCGTCGAGAAGAATAGTGCCGGCATTGGGGGCTACCAAGCCAACAATCATATAAAAGGTGGTTGTTTTACCGGCACCATTGGGGCCCAATAATCCAACTATTTCGCCCTGGTTCACTTCTACCGAAACTTCCTTCACCACTGTGCGTGAGCGGTATCGTTTTATCAGGTCTTTGGTACTTAATTTCATTCGCAATTATTTTTTTTAAGCTACTACTCTGAGCTTTTGCTTATTTCGGATTTTTCCCCGATAACATCCAGGTTTATTCTACATTAGATTTGGCCCTAAAAGTAAGAAACTCTTTTTAATGTTTTCGATACCAAACACTTTTTTATGGCAATGGCTATTCTCAATTGTCGGCAATGTAACATCCCACTAAAACGTAATCTGCATCATCACACGAAGGCCAAAGTTCTGGATATCGGGGTTACTTCGATAGGCCAATCGCCACGTTGCTTCCACCCGGAAAAGCTTAAGGATGTTTTCTACTCCCAAGCCTGCTTCCACATATGGCTTTACTCCCAGAATACGAATGTCATTTTCTCTGTTCAAGCTTGGGTCGTTCAACCAGAATAGGTTTTCCGGGAATTCCATCACTTGCATGTTTTTCTCGCTCAGGCTGCCAAAAAGAACTTTTGCCGACATCACTTCGCGCAATTCAAGTCTCCTGATTAGGGGTATGCGGTTCAGGAAAAATCCCTGAAAATGATGTTCAGACCAAATGCCCAGGTATCTGTCCGAAGCAAATTCATAATAGTTCATCATGTTATGCGCATACATATCGTAGGCATAGGTTTCATTACCATCGTGCAGCTCCAACAAGGGGTAAGCTACCTGTCCAAAAATTTGTCCAAGGGTTATCTGGTAGCGGTTATATCCAATAGGGTTTATCTCTACTTTGTCCTTAAACTGAAGTTTTACTTTCAGGTATTCGTAATCGCTTCCAATTAATCCTTTTGGGGCATATGTTAAATCCAAATCAATAGAAGGGTATTTTGAACCCAGGCTTGTACGCTCGAAATGGCCCAGCATAAACTTTTCCTGGTAGGCAAAATGGGTTTTCAATGTAAATTCGGTTGTTTTCACGCTGTTCAATGCCGTGGTTCCTCCCACTTCGTTATAGGCGTTAAAAGGAACATATGGCGTCGCAAAAACCTCTGCATAGCGGATTCCAAAGGCGTTCGAAAAACCCTGAAACCATTCATGGTCGTAAATGCCTTCGTAGTAGTCGAGCATTGTGAGCTTGTAGTTGGGGCGGCGTCTGAGAATGGTTTCGAGGATGTTATCGTCGAGGAATGAATTACTGCTCTTGCCCAATTGTTTGATGTCGTGATAATATTCGAACGAAAGGATGCGTCGGGGATTTTTATCGAACAGACGCTCTACTTTCAACCCATATTTAAACTCCTGGTCGCCAAAACCATAGGCGGTATATCCTCCATACCGGTATGTTTTATTGAAATGTTTATTGGTGCGAGCACCAAACTTAACCCGGTGACCTTCGATAGGGTTATAGCTATAAAAAGTATAATAGGGGCCGAGTTCAAATTTACCTATTTCGTAGTAATAGTCGAACAATAAATCTACTATGCCATAAATTGTTTTATACATTGGCACTTGTTTCACACTATCGACCATTTGGTAAATATTGCTTTCTTCAGCTGAGAGTTCAATGCCCCTGTTCTCGTGCCAGAATGTATCGGCTTTAAATACAGTTTCTTCGTCGACGTAGATATTGGTATTTAGTTTTAATACGTCAGGCGGAATGGTGGTATTGAGCTCGATATTGGTATAAGAGGCCTGCTTACGTCCAAAAAAGCCGTACGATTTGTCGTTGATGTTAAAATCGATAAGCAATTCTTCATATGATAGGAACCAGATCGAATCATTGATTTTGTCGTACTCATTGATGGCCACAAGGTCGTTCATGAAATTGATGTTTACATCCGACGAAACCCTGAGTTGTATCTTTTTAATTGCCCAGCTGGTATCTGCAACCCAGAAATAGCCATAGAAAGTGCGCTCTTTTTTACGCTTTGGTTTGAATACTATTTTGTGGCACCAGGTGCCATCGATATTGGCACTGTCTTCGAGGTAATATTTGTAGTACATGCGTCCAAAGTCGGCAATAGGGCTTACAAAGCCAGGTTCAAACAGGGTAATAAAGTTTTCGTACACATTAAAACGTTGGTACATTTTGCCAGAGAATTGAGATATGGTAGAATTTTCGATACCGGAGACCTTAAAGGCTTCTATTACTTCTTTTTCAACCGAGGGGTTTTTCTGAAAATAAAATTGCGACACACTCTCCGAAATCAATATTGGGAGGTAGTTTTTTCCAAACATTTCGGAGGAGTCTACATAGTCGAATACAAACTGAAAATCCCTCATCAGCCTCTGATCTTTAAAAGCCTGATCGATATTATTCATGTCCAGACGCAGCTTGTTGTAACTTTTATAGGAATAGGAAGGGAACCTGTCGGGATTATTCAGGTGTTTGCGCTCTTTGATATTATCGAGAATCCGGAATGCCGGGTTTTCTCCGGGGGTTACCACAACCTCTTCGATTTGCATGGAGGTTGGCTGAAGGTAAAAATCTATTTTCTGGTTACTATTTTTTTGAATGCCCGTTTTGGCCAGATCGTATCCAAGACATGTAGCAATGAGTGTGTCGGTAGGCCGGGAAGTACTAAGTGAATATTTACCTGCAATGTCAGTAATGGTTCCGGTGGTACTCTGTTTAAATACCACATTGGCAAATGGAATTGTCTCGCGTGTTTGGGCATCGTATACAGTTCCGGAGATAACAGTTTGAGCCAACAAATCAAATGGAATACAAACAAGAAAGAGATAAAGTAGATGTATTTGAAGGGTTTTAAACATGTGCGGTTTTAATTCGGGTATTGTATTTCGCTAACGACAAGGACAAAGTAAAATAATTGCTTAAGTTTAAAAATCAGCTTATATATCCGATGCTTTTTTTCGTTTATTTTCAATACGTCTCGAAAGGATTATACTTATTTCATAAAGCACAATTAATGGCAGGCATACTAAAATCTGGCTGAAAATATCGGGTGGGGTGATAATTGCAGCCACAATAAGTAGAATAACAATGGCATGTTTACGGTATTTAATTAAAAAAGCGGGCGTAACCAATCCTACTTTGCTAAGGAAATAAATTACCGCTGGTAACTCAAACATGACTCCGGCTGCGAAGGAAATGGAAGTTACTGTGCCTACATAAGACATTAGTTTGATGTTGTTTTCGGCAATTTCGCTGACCTGGTAATTAATAAGGAAATTAACAGATAGAGGACAAATAACGAAGTAGCCAAAAAGCACCCCCAAGAGAAAAAGAATGGAAATAAAAAATACGGCACCCCTGGCATGCTTTCGTTCTTTCTGATAGAGTGCCGGACTAATGAATTTCCAGAACTCGTAAATCACAAAAGGAAAGGCAAGCACAACTCCGCTGATAAAGGCAATTTTCATGTGAGCCAGAAACTGTCCGGCCATGGTGATACTCTGTAAACGAAAGGGCTTGGCATTGAGGCAAAGAATGGATGGATTTAGCTCAGCCAGGTTCCAATCTACCATTTGAGCATTTATCACTGCACCAAACTGACATAACCAGGTGGTGGTTATGAAATCAGGTTTCGAAGGCCCCAGAATTACTACATCAAAAACGATACTTTTAAAAATAAAGGCGATGACGCTAAACGCAGTAATTGCAATTACAATCTTGATAAGATGCCATCGCAACTCTTCGAGGTGATCGAGAAAACTCATTTCGCTTCCAGCACTTTTTTTCATAACGATTGTAGGTTTCTCTATTGAGGTTTTCTTATCTTAAAAATTTAAAAGAGTTCTTTAACAATTTTTAGCAACCAGGGTTCAAACCACTGTTTCGGCCATATAATGCCTATAATTGGCATTATCTGCTCAATTCAAACCCTCGTGAGGTCTAATTTAGCAGGCATTTATGGAAGAACTTTAAAAAAACTTTATTATTTTTAATGAAACTAATCAGGTTCAAATATAACCGAATCGAATTTAACACACACAGGATACAATGGATTATTTAGGTTTTTTGGCTTCGGATAACAAACACATTGTATAATCTCATCGTATCGAAGTTGCGATTATTCTAAATTCACAGAATCTGCCCAATCGATTCGTTTTATTAATTGATGCAAGTAAAAAAAGAATATTGTCAATGGCAATAAAACCAGATACTCAATTAACCGACATTTTAAGGAATTATTTTGGGTTTACAAGTTTTAAGGGCAACCAGGAGTTGGTCATTCGAAATATTATGGCTGGTAACGATACTTTTGTGCTCATGCCCACAGGAGGTGGAAAATCGTTATGCTATCAGCTACCTTCTCTTTTGCTCGAAGGTACTGCCATTGTAATATCTCCGCTTATTGCCCTGATGAAGAACCAGGTCGATGCTATGCGCAGTTTCAGCGAAGACGAGGGTATTGCTCATTTTATCAATTCCTCACTCACCAAAACCCAAATAAACCAGGTTAAGACCGATGTAATCGATGGACGCACCAAACTGCTCTATGTAGCTCCTGAATCACTTACCAAGGAAGAGAATATCCAGTTCCTTCAGCAGATAAAAGTATCGTTTTATGCGGTCGATGAGGCACACTGTATTTCCGAGTGGGGTCACGACTTTAGACCCGAATACCGTCGCATCAGGCCAATCATCAATAAAATTGGTGTGGCACCCATTATTGCACTTACAGCCACAGCGACACCAAAAGTACAGCACGATATACAGAAAAACTTGGAAATGCTTGACGCCAGTGTCTTTAAATCGTCTTTTCGCAGGCATAACCTTTATTACGAGATAAGACCTAAAAAGAATGTAGCGAAGGAAATCATCAAATACATTAAATCTAACCCTGGAAAGTCAGGAATTATTTACTGTCTGAGCCGCAAGAAGGTTGAAGAACTCTCGGAATTACTTAATGTGAACGGAATTAGGGCGCTGCCCTATCATGCGGGTATGGATGCCACGACCCGAGCCGATAATCAGGATAAGTTTTTAATGGAAGAAGCAGAAGTTATCTGTGCTACTATTGCTTTTGGAATGGGTATCGACAAACCAGACGTGCGGTTTGTGATGCATTACGATATTCCTAAAAGTCTCGAAGGCTATTACCAGGAAACCGGACGTGCAGGACGCGATGGTGGGGAGGGGAAATGCATTGCTTATTACAGTTACAAAGACATTCAGAAACTTGAAAAGTTTACCCAGGGTAAACCCATTGCCGAGCAGGAAATAGGTCGGCAATTGCTGCTAGAAACGGTGGCTTATGCCGAGTCGTCGGTTTGCAGACCGAGGCAGTTGCTTGCTTATTTTGGCGAGGAGATGACAGGCAAATGCAACAACTGCGATAATTGCCTGAATCCCAAGAAGGAATTCGAAGGCAAAGAGTTTATGCTGATGTTACTCGAATCGGTATTCGAAATAAAAGAAAAATTTAAAACCGATCATGTGGTCGAATTTCTAACCGGAACAAAAAGCAATGCCATCAAATCATACCGTCATCACGAGCTCGAAGGTTTTGGTTGCGGAGCCGAGAAAGACAGTCGTTTTTGGCAGGCAGTTGTTCGTCAGGCACTTATTGCCAGATTCTTGCGAAAAGACATTGAGAATTACGGCTTGCTGCTTTTAACCGAAAGAGGCCATGAGTATATAAAAAATCCACAGCCATTCTTGCTTACCGAAGACCACGAATACAGCGAGGATGAAGATGATGATATATTACCTTCCGGACAGGCCAGGGGTGGCGCTGCCGATGAAGAGCTTTTCCAGCTTTTAAAAGACCTTCGCAGGAAAGTATCAAAAGCTAAGAACATTCCTCCTTTTGTGATTTTCCAGGATCCCTCCTTACAAGATATGGCTACTCAATATCCTGTTACCATAGACGAGCTTCAGAACATTTCCGGAGTGGGTACCGGTAAGGCCAAGAAATTTGGAGATGAATTTATTAAATTGATTAAAAAATACGTCGAAGAAAGAGAAATTGAACGCCCACAAGACATGGTGCTTAAATCAGTTGTAAATAAGTCAGGCATCAAAGTGTTTATTATTCAAAGTATAGATCGTAAATTGCCCTTCGACGACATTGCCAGAGCTAAAGGCCTTAGTATGGAAAACCTGCTGGACGAGGTGGAAGCCATTGTCAACTCAGGCACCAGGCTCGATATAGCCTATTACGTTGACATGGTGCTGGACGAGGAACACCAAGAAGAAATTCATGATTATTTCCTGAACGAGGCTGAGTCTGACTCTTTGGACGAGGCACTGCAAGAGTTAGGCGAAGACGAATATACAGGCAACGATATTCGACTCATGCGTATTAAATTTTTATCTGAACTTGGAAATTAACCTAATTAATAAGCAAAACTATGAAAGCAATTCAACTGTTTTTTCTGCTGCTTTTACCGACTTTTCTTATGGGTCAGCCTTTGCTCACATTCGAAAGCCATGCCCTTAAAAGCGGAGTGAATAACCCTATGACTTTTTGTTCTTACCTGCCAGCTGGGGCAGATGGTGCCCAAATTCAATGGGATTTTTCCCAACTAAAAGCTTTAAGATCCTTTACAGGTGCTTTGGCCGATGCAGGAGTCACTGGTTTTGAATCTGCTAATACGGAGCTGGAAGAGTTTGGCGTGCGCTTTTTTTATAACGTGAGTGAACAAGGCATAAACCACTATGGATATGTATCTGCCGATGGACGCACACAGGTAGTCTTCGATGAACCTTTCGAAAAAATACGTTTTCCGTTTGCCTATCGCGATAATTACACCAGCGATTTTTCGGGTATTTACATGTCCAATGGCAACAAACTGGGTAACATCACTGGCAATGCTTCCGTGAGGGCTGACGCCTGGGGTACAATAAAATTGCCGGGCAATACTATTTTCGAAAATACCCTGCGGGTGAAGGAAGAAAAAACCTATCAGATCGAATTCGAAAGTGGCACACAAAAAGTAAACATGACCACCTATCGCTGGTACAATGCCCATCACCGCTATCCTTTGCTTGTGCTCATTGAAACCGAAGTTTTTCTTGCAAATTCGTCTTCGAAAAGCACTCAGGCAGCTTACAATGTGAATGCAGTTAAAAACACCACTGCAAATGCAGAAAAGCTTAGCGGTGAGAATATGGTATATGTCTATCCCAATCCGGTAACCGATAGGTTAACTCTTAAAGTAATCGCCTCGTCTGCCAGCTTAGCAAGCATTTCACTCACTGATCTTTCCGGTAGAACCCTGGTTGCATTGCCTGCCCGTATGCTTCAGGCAGGTGAAAATCATGTAGTCCTCGAAAGCGAAATTGCTACCGTACCGGAAGGATTTTATTTGGTAAGAATTAGTTTGGGAGGAGAAATTCACACCACCCAGGTTTCGATTGTAAAATAAACTAGTAAACCCTATAATTGCGGCCCTTCCATTGGAAGGGCCTTTTTATTGATAGTGGCAGAAGCAGCGCGACATACAAGGGATAAATTACCGAAACAAGGGGGAGGAAAGCCAGTATACGTGTCTGCCGAAAGAGATCACTTGCCATAAGAAACAAAAATAAGTCGGCCAGCATTTTTAAAGCAAAAAGTACTATTGCCGGAAGATACTGACCAGATATCGCTGATACAATCATGTTTAACAACAGACTTAGGTTTGCAAAATACACTATCAGTGCCAAAATAATGGTATGTGAATCTTTCATCTTGTCTGATTTCGAAACCCATCGACTTCTCTGGTTCAGGAAGTCACTAATTTGAGAGGCGCCCTGAGTGTAAACCATGTGTTCGGGCGATTTTAACACCGTAATTTTACCACCCATTTTCTTTACAGCATGCAGCAGAAATACATCGTCACCTGAGGGAATGCCTATGTCGGGCTGATAATGGCCTAAAGCAGAGACTTTTACAGCAAGGTTGGCACCATTGCACAATACTGCAAAACCGGCATTGGCTGCCCCTGCAGCAGAAACTACTAGGGCCACAGACTCCATTCGAAATATTTTTTGTATGAAGCTCAGGGCAGTGGAGTCAACCAGTCCTATTATCAGGTCGGGATGATTGTGTTGGGTATAATGCGCGGCCAGAGTTTTCAACCACAAGGGTCTCGGCAGGCAATCAGCATCGGTAAAAGCCAGTAAATTGCCCTTGGCTTGTTTTGTGGCAACCTGCAGGGCATTTTTTTTTCCCTGTAAAGTCGGGGGGTTTTGGAAAAGCCTCATCCAGGGATATTTTTTTTCGAACTCCGATAAAACAGCATAGGAATTATCGGTGGAATGATCATCGACCAGTATAGCCTCGAAATGCGGATAGAATTTACTTTGCTTTTGCAAGGCTTTTATAAATGAATGAAGGTTATTTTCTTCATTTCTTAAGGCCACAATCACAGAAACAAATACGGGATTTGAGGCATCATATTTTAAATTGTCCTGAACCTTTATCTTCCGCCATGCGACGCCAAGTGCAACAACTACAATGAAATAGGCGAAAATAAAAAACCCGGCAAAAAGAAACAGATAAGAAGGCATTTATGAATTAGGAGTCAGTTTTGGTAAGCCAATGTTCAATTTTCATAAACAACTCGGTAATATTGATAGGTTTGGTTACAAAATCGTCGAAACCAGCTTCGAAGCACTTTTGTTTTTCTTCGGCAATGGCATTGGCTGTCTGAGCAATAATAGGAAGTTCTTTTCGAAATTTCTTTATACTTCGTGTTGCATCAAGACCATTGACTTCAGGCATTTGCACATCCATTAGTATGAGGTCAATGTCGTCGGTTTTATCGCAAATATCGATGGCTTTCTGACCGTCTTCAGCATGGAGGATTTCTGCATGCGTTTGTTTTAAAAAACCTTCGAGAAATTTAAAACTAAAGAAATCATCTTCAGCCACCAGAAATTTTTTACCTGTCCAGTTATATTCCGATTTGGGTTTACGTTCGGGGCTTGCCTCTCTGATCTTTAATGTAGCAGGCTTATAAGGCACCGTAAAATAAAAGCTCGAACCTTTATTTACTTCCGACTGTGCCCACATCCGTCCACCCACCAGTTCTACAAAACCTTTCGAAATGGCAAGTCCCAGTCCCGACCCGCTGTATTTGCGTGAGCGTGAGTTATCGGCCTGAACAAAACGGTCGAATATTACCTCCAGCTTTTCAGGATTAATACCTATTCCCGAGTCCAAGACATAAAACTCCAGCTCCTGGTTGTCGCGAATTCTATAACCAAATTCAATATAGCCTTTGTTGGTAAACTTAAATGCATTGCCAACCAGGTTGGTAATTATTTGTCTTAACCTGTTTGGGTCTGCGTTAATAAAGCTGTCCTCGTCAGATAGTTCTTTGCGAATACGCAACTTCACTTCCGATTTTTCGCGTTTAAGCCGGTCGGTTAAGAAGGAATTATAAATCTGATTTAACAGGGCATTCAACGAGAAATCGTGGTTAATAATTTTTATCTGTCCTGCTTCTATTTTGGCAAAATCGATAATATCATCGATTAGATTAATAAGTATCTTTCCATTATTGTTGATAATGTCGAGGTATTTTTTTCTTTCCTCGTCCGAAAGCCGCCCGTCGTTTAGCATTTCAGCAAATCCTAGAATACCGTTCATTGGAGTCCTAATCTCATGGCTCATGTTGGCCAGGAAGGCTGTTTTTAAACGGTCCGATTCTTCGGCCTTTAATTTAGCATTTACCAATTCCGATTCAAGCTGGCTTCGGTGCAGAGCTACCGCAACCTGATGGGCAAAAGTTTCGATAATATGCTTGAACTTAATAATGGTTTTATTGAGCGTAATAATGGTAATGCTGCCCAATAATTTGTTATGCCGGGCTAAGGTTATATTATAGGTCTTGTTGGCATGCAGATCGCTTAAAAGCTTGGTAATTCCCGACTGCAGTTCGGGTTGGTTGGAGAAATATTCGGTAAGGTTGGCAATTCCGATCACCGAACCGGCAGTTTCTATATTTGAAAGATCAGCCTGGCGTTTATATTTGATACCGATTAGCGGGAGTCCGGCAATTTCTTCTGATTGTTGCAGAAACAGATCCAGGCCGGCAATTCTTTTTACCACAAACTGATCGCTGGCTTCTTCATAGGCCGATACAATTACAATGGGATTATCAAGAAATTCGAAAAGCTTGAGGCAGATATATTTATACACATCTTCTTTGTCCGAAAGCGATAACAACTCGAGGGCGCTGTTGCTTAAAAAGATGAGGTTATTATGATAGGCCCTTTCTTTCAATTCGGCCATTTTGCGGTCTGAAACATCGCGGGTATTTACCACAATACCGTTAATGTAGGGATTGTTCATGTGGTTGGTAAAGATACTTTCCACATAAATCCATCGCTTGTTTTTGTGCAGACTGCGATATTCTTTTTTTATCTGCAGACCGGGGTTTACAAGGCAATTGTCAAAAGCTTCCTGGTAAATCCAGATATCTTCAGGATGAATGAATTCGCTGAACAATTTTCCTGTCAGTTCTTCGACTGTAAAGTTAAGTATGCGGTTTCGAAGAGAGCTTTCAAAGGTTATAATTCCTTCCTGATCAAGAATTGTAATGGCATCAGACGAGTATTTTAACAAAGCCCTGAAATGCTCTTCATTTTTCTTCACTGCATCTTCAAGTCTTTTTCTGTCGGTTATATCGCGGCTAATTCCTGTTAAACCAATTACTTCGCCCTTTTCGTTAAAAATTGGCGATTTGTATATTTCAAACCAGCTTTCGCCAAAACTATTTTTTTCTGATACTTCAAAATGCCGGCGTTCGCCTGTTAAAATTACTTCGCGGTCAATTTGGGTATTGTATTTGGCTTGTTCTAAAGGCAGCAGGTCAAAATCGGTTTTACCGATAATGTCATCTGGGTTCAGATGGTAAGTGTCGCTAAAAGGATGGTTGACAGATATATACCTTCCGTTTTTGTCTTTCAGCCAGGCAAGAAATGGAATATTGTCAAGAAGGGCTTGCTGTTGCGATCTGGTAGCGGTTAATACCTCTTCTAAATGTTTTTGCTCTGTAATATCGCTAGTCACAGTCACATAGCGGTAAATTTTCCCTTTGATATTGTAAACCGGATAATGACGGGCCCAAATCTTTTTTGTGGTTCGCTTGTTTCGTCTAAGCAGGTAGTGTTGGTTGCGTGATATCTGCTTTCCTCCCGATTCCTTGGTTCGGTTTCGGATGAAGCGTTTACGGTCCGTTTCATCGATCAGTAGCTCAATTCGGTTCATATCCTGCATGGCTTCATCGATACGAATACCAAAGATTTTTTCAAAGGCCGGGTTGGCATACAAAAGCCCCTGCTGGTCCCATAAAATAAAGGCATCGCTGGTATTTTCGGCCAACTGTCTGAATCGTTCTTCGCTTTCGCGAATGGCTTGTTCTGCCAACTGACGTTCCGAAATGTCGTTAAGTATTACCGATATTCCTGTGAGTCGGTAGTTTTTATCAAAGATTGGGTTAAAGGAGCATTCGTAATAATGGGTAAAGCCATCGAGGGTAAAGCTTATATGTTCGATGAGTTTTTCGCCTTTACTTGTTTTTTGAAAACACGCTTTCCAAAAATCTTTTTTTTCCTGATCAAAAAGCAACAATGCATTATCGCCAGTGGCAATGACTTTCCCATTAAGTCTGAGAATAAAGTCCGAAAGGGCTGAATTAAAGATAACAAGCTTATAGGCACTGTCTACAGACCAAATCAGGTCGTTCGAACTTTCGATAAGTGCAGAGAGGTTAGCCTGGCTTTTAATAATTTGTTTTTCGGCTTGCTTTAAGTCTGTAAGGTTGCGCCCAATGCCTATTATGCCGCTTACATTGTGATGGTGGTCGAAAACCGGAAATTTCGAAAGGCTGATATAATCTTTATGTCCTTCGGGGGTAGTAATATCCAAAAGCTTGTCAGACATCGCTTCGCCCTTTTCCATGAGGTTGATGTCTCCTTCGAACAATGCAGATGCAATGGAGTCGTCCGGAGTTTTATTATTTTCCAGGTTGCCAAATAGTTTCCGCACCGCAGAATTGGCAATGAGAACCTGACCATTTTTATTTTTCAGGTAGATATAATCAGGTATTTTTTCTATCAGGGTGAGAAGGGTCTGCTTTTCGTCTATAATGGCATTTTTTCGAAGAACCTGATCGGAGATGTCTTCTGCCAACCCAACGATAAAACTACCTTCCTTCTCTTTGGTGATGAAATTGTAATTAATTCGAACCGCAAGAAGACTGCCGTCTTTTTTTTTGAAGCTGGTTTCGTGCGAATATATCTTTTTTGTGACTTTAAGCTGTTGAATGATTTTATCGCGTTCGCCGGGTACAGCATAGATTTCATTCGAAATATCCTTCAGATCGAGAATTTCTTGTTTCGAATCGTAACCCAACATATGGGCAAGGGTATCATTTACTTCGATATACCTTCCTTTTAAGGTTGAAGCGAATGTCCCCAGGGGAGAATGGTAAAACAGGTCGCGGTAATATTCGGTATTGAATGATTGTTCTTCTTGCATTATACCAGGCCTGCGCTTTTTAGTTTTGTTTGCAAGGTGAAAATACTAAAAAATCATCCAATCGCACCAATAATCGTAGCTGAAAGTAATGAAGCCAGTGTACCCCCCAATAAGGCACGCATACCATAAGTAGATAAAAATACGCGTTTGTTGGGTGCCAATGCACCAATACCACCAATTTGGATACCTACCGAAGCAATGTTAGCAAAACCACAAAGCATGTAGGTGGCCATTACAATGCTCCTTGGCGAATGAATGGCACCCTGGTCAATAAGGGTTTTAAGGTTCGTGTAGCCCACAAGTTCAGTAAAAATAATTTTCTCTCCCATCAGCCGGCCTAAAATGGAGAGGTCGCCCGAAGGAACTCCAATCAGCCACATAAGTGGAGAAAAAATCTGACCCAAAAGGTATTCGAGCGAGAGTGAAGTATAAAATCCACCGCTTGCCCTTGCAATGATTTCGTTCAGGCTATAAGAGTCGCTACTTGCCAGGTTCGAAACCGGAATTTTGCCCAGCCAGCCCAGCATAATATTGAACAAAGCAATGAACGAGTAAAAAACCAAAAGCATGATAGCCACATTAGCTGCAAGTTTTAACCCTTCGAGGGCTCCGGTGCCAATGGCATCCAACACATTACTGCCAGCCTGTTCCCGGGGCACATTAATGTCACGATCGATTTCTTCGGTTTGCGGAAATAGAATTTTTGCAATGACAACAGCTCCTGGGGCAGCCATTACCGAGGCAGTGACCAGGTGCCGGGCAAACAGAATACGACTTTCGGGGCTATCGCCGCCCAGCATACCTATGTAGGCAGCCATTACTCCGCCAGCAATGGTGGCCATACCACTTGTCATCACCACAAACATTTCGGAGCCGGTAAGTTTAGGCAGGTACATTTTTATTAAAAGGGGCGATTCAGTTTGTCCAAGAAATATATTCCCAGCTACAGCCAAGCTTTCGGGCCCCGACATATTCAAGGCTTTTTTTAGCAACCAGGCAAAAACAAATACAACCCGTTGAACAATTCGCAGGTAGAACAAGAGCGACATCAGGGAAGAGAAAAAGATGATGGTGGGCAGTATATGAAAAGCAAAAATGAATCCATAGCTATCCTTGTTCATGATGCTTCCAAATAGGAAATCAGCCCCCTTGTCGGACGAACGTAACACCAGTTCAAAAAGCTTACCGATGAAGTTGATTGCCGACTCCATAAAAGGGATATAAAGTATGGCAAGAGCCAGGCTAATCTGAAAAAGCAATCCGTATATTACAATTTTTATCGAAACGGCTTTTCTATTGACGCTAAAGAGCCAGGCAATGAGCATAATACTTATAAGGCCGATCATTCCTCTAAAAAGCAATGACCATGTAGATACCGCCTCAATGTTTTGGGAGTCTGTTAAGCCAGCCTGGAGGTTATGTTCAGTTTGCTGGATAATCGAAATGCTGTCTGCGGGGGTAGGGGAATTTTGTGCAAAAAGCTGGCATCCTGCTGAGAAATAGAATAAAAAGAAAAATAATACTAGCAAATGCTTCATAAAATAGAGGGATTATTTCCGTCGATTGATTTCATCTCTGATTTGCGAGGCCAGTTCATAATCTTCGGCTTTGATAGCTTCTCCAAGCATTCTTTCGAGCTCGTCGCGTGTGGCGTTCGAAATCGAAACAACATCGATACGGTCTTCTTCTTCCTCCGGATCGTATTCTTCTTCCTCTTCGATGTTCTCCTCGGTATTTTGCTCGAAATCGATAATAATGCCCGCCTTACCGAGAATTTCTTCGGTAGTATAAATCGGGCACCGGAAACGGAGAGCCAGAGCAATGGCATCCGAAGTGCGGCTATCGATTTCTATTGTTTCCTTGTCGTTGGTGCAAGTGAGCCTGGAATAGAATACCCCTTCTTCCAATTTGTGCACATTCACTTCCAACAAGCGAATAGCAAAAGAATGAGCAAAATTATAAAAAAGGTCGTGGGTAAGGGGCCTGGCAGGTTTCAGACCTTCGAGCTGGATAGCGATAGCCTGTGCTTCAAAGCCACCAACAATTATGGGAATGCGGCGCGAGCCATTATCTTCAGCTAAAACAAGAGCATAAGCACCTGTTTGGGTTTGGCTATATGATATACCTAAAACGTTTAATTTAACCTTATTACTCATGCTTGGCAATCCACATCAAAAATTCTCCGGAGGTCTATCTCATAAGGTACAAACCTGCAATTTTTTTTGGCAATATACAAACACTTGAATAAAAAAATTCCCGATTAACTAGCGATGCACTTTTTAAAGGAAAGAGCTTTTTTGGGAGCTTCATTCGGGTATGTTTCGGGCTAATGGTTCAATTCAGTGTCGAAGCGATCATATTTCTATCCTGCCTCTGCCAGTTTGATTGCATTTAGCTATCCTTATTGTGGAGTATTTTCTTCAAAGGATAGGATTTTTTTCTAACGGGAGTTCAAAAAACGCTTTTTATAAAAATAAATTCCAGCATTTATTTGGGAGTATAACAATTTTTATATCTTTGCAGTCCGAATTTCGAACAGGTAAATACAAATTAAATGTACGCAATAGTTGATATAGCCGGACAACAGCTCAAAGTTGAAAAAAACCAAAAGGTTTATGTCCACAGATTAGATGCCGAAGAAGGCAGCAAAGTTACCTTCGACAAGGTGTTACTGATTGACAATGATGGCAAGATCACTGTGGGTTCACCCCTGGTATCCGAAACCATTGTATCAGCCAAAGTAGTAAGCCATTTAAAAGGCGATAAGGTTCTTGTTTTCAAGAAAAAACGCAGAAAAGGCTATCAAAAAATGAATGGTCACCGTCAGTATCTAACCGAACTGATGATTGAAGAAATTGGTGCCGGAAAAGTAGCTGCAAAAGCAGAAGCCAAAGCAGCAGCAAAAATAGAAGCCAAAGCAGAAGTAAAAGCTGAAACAGCAGAGGTAGTGAAAAAAGCAGCCCCAAAAAAAGCCGCTGCACCGAAGGCTGCCAAAACAGAAGACAAAGCAGAATAACAATAAAAAAATAGATAACCATGGCACATAAGAAAGGAGCCGGTAGTTCAAGAAACGGTAGAGATTCAGAAAGTAATCGACTAGGAGTAAAAATATACGGTGGCCAGGTTGCAAAAGCAGGCAACATCATTGTACGTCAGCGTGGAACAAAGCATCATCCAGGTCTGAATGTAGGTCTGGGCAAAGACCACACTATTTTTGCCCTTATTGATGGTACCGTCGAATTCAGAAAAAGAGAAAACGACCGCAGTTTTGTATCTATATTACCAAGCAACGAGTAATAAAAAAATATCGATATATTTGAATCTCCTGTGATAGGTATCGCAGGAGATTTTTTTATTAAATCTTTTCCTTTATGCTTACCCTGAATGTAATCCGAGAAAATACCCAGGAGGTTATTGAAAGACTGCGAATAAAAAACTACGATGCCAGCGAAATAGTAGGCCGAATAATTGATTTGGACAAGCGCCGTCGCGATTTGCAGCAGAAAAGCGAAACCGCATTGGCTGAGATGAATAATCTTTCGAAACAAATCGGAGAACTATTCAAAGAAGGGAAGCAGGCTGAGGCCAATATTGCAAAATCGCGCACCGGACAGCTAAAAGATATTATCAGAGATTTGTCCGCCGAACTGAACGAGGTTCAGAATGAGCTGAATTCAACACTGGTTCAACTTCCTAACTTGCCCTCGCCACTTGTACCAAAAGGAAGCAGGTCCGAAGACAATGTGATTGTCCGCGAAGGTGGCACAATACCTTCGTTACCAGCAAATTCAGTTCCTCATTGGGATCTTGCACAACGATACGACCTGATCGATTTTGAATTGGGAAATAAAATTACCGGAGCTGGATTCCCGGTGTATAAAGGTAAGGGTGCCCGCTTACAAAGGGCGCTGATCAACTTTTTTCTCGACGAGAATACACGAGCCGGTTATCACGAATACCTTCCTCCTTTTGTGGTCAACGAAGATTCTGGCTACGGAACAGGACAGTTGCCCGACAAAGAAGGCCAGATGTATCATGTTGGCATCGATAATTTTTACCTGATTCCTACAGCCGAGGTGCCAGTAACCAACATCTTTCGCGATGTGATTTTGAATGATTCGGACTTTCCGGTAAAGTGTACAGCCTATACTCCCTGTTTTAGACGCGAAGCAGGCTCTTATGGCAAAGATGTAAGGGGCTTAAACCGGTTGCACCAGTTCGACAAGGTAGAGATCGTCCAGATACGGAAGCCCGAAGATTCTTACCAGGCCTTGGAAGAAATGGTTGCACACGTAGAAACCCTGGTTCAGAAACTGGGTCTTCCTTATCGGATTTTAAAACTTTGTGGTGGAGATATGAGTTTTACTTCTGCGCTCACCTACGATTTCGAGGTTTTTTCTGCCGCGCAAAACCGCTGGCTCGAAGTTAGTTCAGTATCGAATTTCGAATCGTTTCAGGCTAATCGGTTAAAATTGAGGTATAAAGATGCTCAAACCAAGAAGACACAACTGGCGCACACATTAAATGGAAGTGCACTGGCCTTGCCACGCATTGTGGCATCGCTGCTCGAGAACAACCAGACAGAAAATGGAATTTTAATTCCCGAAGTGCTTGTGCCCTACACGGGTTTTACAACCATTTAAGCGGTTTATTCGTGAGGCTTAAATTTCATGAGTTCACGAAATGAAATTTTATAGTCGAATCCCGATTTAAATCCATCGGGACTGAAAGCGGGTGCGCGGGTAAATACACCTCCTGTTGAGGCGAATAAAATAAAATCCTTTGCAGATACCCTGTCAGCTTGCTGCGGGGAGCTTCATTCTGCAACCGAATAAGCAAGTTGTGTGAGCCGTACGTCCGTTTGAAGGCCGACCCTACTGGCATTTCCCTTACTCATCTCGAACTTGATGGTGCCATCGCGCACAATAAAGTTAATCATCGAACCTTTGTTGAGTAGCCCTTCGTACTCGGTTAAGAGCAAGATGGGTTTCCCTACGATTTTTGCTTTGGCAGCGTCGAGGTGTTTGACATGCCAATGGCCCAGAAAAAGGATATTTGCAGAGGGATTAATCAGATCGGGTGTTTCGATGTATTCGCATACAATTTTCTGGGTACCTACCATTTTGTTCGTGGTAAGCTTCAACAGTTCATCGTAAATCGATTTGTGCCCAAGGACCTGAATCTTGAAGTCACCAGTTTTGGCTGATGCCGGCCAGTCGAAATACTTGGTAAAGTTATACACGAATAGACCAATGTATTTTTCTTCCTGGCTATGAGCCGAATACTGAACAGCCATAGCCAGAGAGAGAATGAGAAAAATCTTTTTCATCTTATTTTTCAATCGCAAATTTAACGGTTTCGGTACTTACATTTCCGAGCACATCGTAGGCCTTAATAATAACTTCGTAATTACCTGGCAGAAAATCTTTAATGGGGTTAACACTTTTTATTGCGCCTCCGTTAATGGTGTATTCCACCTTTTCTCCCCCTGATTCCTGGTCAGTGGCTGCCACATAGAGCTGTACATTAGCAGGGTAGATGGTTAAACCTTCCTCCCTCACAGTTTTTGATCCGATGGGGGGGCTGCTAAAGTGTTGGTATATTAATGGTGGGTTATTGTCCACAAATAATTTCATGGTATTAGGCGTCTCCTGGTTATCTACTTTATCGGTAGAAAAGTATTGAATGGTTACAATCCCATTTTCTTTGAGAGTAAAAGCCTGTGCGTAGACCTGAGCAGGTTGGTTGCCAATCGCGTAGCTGATCTGGTTCAGCCCAGAGGCATTATCGGTTGCAGCAAGGCTGATTTTAGTGCTGGCAGTAATAAAGATAGAATCCTTTACCTGTTTCTTTGGCAACGAAATGGAGGCCTTGGTAACTGGTCCTTGGGTATCGACGAAATAGGCATTGGTAAGGGTTGCAGATTGGTTACCTACATTGTCGACCGCATTGATTCGAACATAGGCTATCCCTTCGGCATCGAACTCTATACCTTCGGCATAAGGTGTTTCAACCTTGGTGTTGTTGATGCTGTAGAAAACTTTGTCAACACCCGATTTTTGGTCTTCCGCATTCACTTTCAGCTTGGTTTTTCCGGAGACATATTGATAAGTACCTTTCGAATTTGAACCCTGAAATTCGAGTTCAAAGCTGGGGGGATCGTTGTCGACATAAAATTCAAATGTTCCCTCAGTCTGTATGTTTAAAGCGTTTCCGTTGCCTCCAATCACCTGAAGCGCTTCTTTGTTATCGAGGTAGTCGACTGCATAAAAACTCATACTGCCGCTATCGGCCAATAGTTTTACCGGAATTGGTGCGGCATACAATTGACGGGTTCCATTGTTAATCTGATAATAAATGGCCTTTACGCCTGCCATCTTGTCGCTGCTGATAAGTTTGATGGTGGCATTGGGCGATACGAATTTCTCGTTGGTATTGCCTAAAATCTCATAGCTGGTGGTGGGAGCACTGTTGTCGACATAGAATGTTTTTTCAACAGGCCGCTCACGGTTGCCTACCCTGTCGGTACTGTAAAAGCGCAATACGGTTTCCCCCTCTAAATCCAGTTTTAAACTGTCTTTGTATTCAGTATAAGGTTTTGCGTTAATGGAATAATAGGTTTTTTCTATGCCTGAAACAGCATCTGTGGCCGAAAGTTTCATAACAGGATTGCTGCCCAGAAATTGTTTTCCGCTACGTGTAATGCTTTTGCCACTTACAAGTTTATACACAGAATGAGGCGCCAGGCCATCGGCGTAAACTTCGAATATCACATCGCGCTCAGGCAGCACGGTTTTTTTCGTTACCGTATCAACGCATGAAGGAGACCTGAATGTGTTGTACCCTTCGGTATCGAAATACATAGGATTGGAATATTTTTTTGAAGAGTCGCTCTGCAGTCGGTGTTTGGGGGCATTTTCGTCGGGCGAGGTCGACAACCAAAAATAAACACCTAAATCTTTATTGATAAACATCTCGCCATTTTGGCCAAAGACAACCTTTTGTTCGGCAGGCAATTGCTCTTGTGCATGTGAACCTAACGAGCTAAGGAGAATAGTGATAACGACAAAGAAAAAAATTTTCATAAGAGGGTGATTTTGGGTTCAATATAATCAAAAAAGTTCAATGCGAAAACAACTGAGGGTACTTACGTGAATTCAATTGCCGGGTTTGTCGTTTCTTCTTATTTTTAGCAAAATTCTTGACGAAAAACACTTTTTATGAAACGAGCATGATTTGTTAAACACAAACAAGTATGAATTGAAAATCGACGTAGTCAAAATTCATCATGCGAGTTCCATCCAACTTTATTAAATAATTATTTACGAATGACACAAACTACAAGAGGACCATTGATGCTGGCTGGCCTGGCTATCTTGCTATGGTCAACCGTAGCAACGGCCTTTAAACTGGCTTTGCTGCATTTCTCTCCCTTTCAGCTTGTTTTTCTTGCCAGCATATGCTCTGCAATGGTTTTAGGGGTACTGGCAATAATTTTTAAAAAGAAAATGCAATTCCTGATTTCGCGGAAAACTAAAGACATATTCAAATCGCTACTGCTGGGTTTTCTGAATCCGTTTTTGTATTACCTCGTTTTATTCGAGGCTTATAAGCGTTTGCCTGCCCAGATTGCTCAACCCGTTAATTTTACCTGGCCTATTTTTTTAACTATACTGGCGGTTATTTTTCTCAAAGAGAAAGTGAGTGTTCGCACCTTTCCCGCGTTGCTGATTAGTTTTACCGGCGTGGTGGTACTTTCTGTTCAAGCAACAAGCTCGTTTAATCTGACAGGCAAGCAATTTGTTGTCGGTTTGCTGTTAGGGTTACTAAGTGCCCTGATTTGGGCTGTCTATTGGATTATTAGTCTGAAGGATAAACGGCCAGCGCTTATAAGACTTTTTACAGGGTTTAGCTGGGCTGTGCTGCTTCTTTCACTTTATGGCTGGATTAGTGGGAGTTTTTCCGCTGAATGGCATTCAGAATACTTCATTTACCCTGTGTACATAGGCTTTTTCGAAATGAGTATTACTTTTTTTCTCTGGGTGAAGGCCCTCGAGAAAGCTCCTAATAAAGCCTTTTTAAGCAATCTGCTATACCTGATACCTGTATTGTCGCTGTTTTTTATTACGATTGTCTTGAAAGAACCTATTCAGACATCTACTTTTTTGGGTTTGTTGCTAATAATTGCAGGAGTATATATTCAAAGCTTTAAAAAGAAGAATAAACCTGGCTGATTACTGACAAATTAACTGCAGGTATTTTTGCAGGTCTGGCTATTGAGCGTAAATTAGTCCAAAATTCAGAGTATTGAAAGAGAGAATTATCATGGGAATCGATCCCGGCACCAGCATTATGGGATACAGCTTAATCCGCATTGAATCCGGCAAGGCAATTCTGATCGATATGGGGCTGGTGAAGATGAAACACATTCAGGATCCTTACCTCAAGTTAAAAGAGATATTCAGTCAGACCACCTTGCTTATCGATACACACCACCCGGATGAATTGGCCATCGAAGCACCGTTTTTCGGAAAGAATGTGCAGTCGATGCTCAAACTCGGACGGGCTCAGGGCGCTGCGATTGCTGCAGCCCTTCAGCGTAATATCCCAATTTTTGAATATGCTCCGCGAAAAATAAAATTAGCCATTACCGGCCAGGGGAGTGCCTCGAAAGAACAAGTGGCAGGTATGCTGAAAAGTATTTTGGGTTTTAAAGAAGCCCCTGATGCCCTTGATGCCACCGATGCACTAGCCACGGCCATGTGCCATTATTACCAGCGACAACTTCCTGAAACCGGCAATTACAGGGGGTGGGGAGATTTTGTAAAGAAAAATCCTGCAAGAAAAGCCTGATCTATAGGTTTGATTGTATTCGGGTGGCAATGTCTATAAATTCTTCTTCGGAAAGGCGCAGCTTAGGGTTCGAAAAACTTAAATCGCCAATGTAGTTAATGGGTACCAGGTGAATGTGTGTATGGGGTACTTCAAGACCAATGACAGCAATTCCGATTCGTTTGCACGGAATTGTTTTTTCTATGGCTCCGGCAACTTTTTTTGAAAATAGCATCAGCCCGGAGAGTGTATCATCGTCGAGGTCGAAAATATAATCGTTTTCTTTTTTCGGAATAACAAGGGTATGTCCTTTGGCCAGCGGATTGATATCAAGAAAGGCAAAATACTGGCTTGTTTCAGCAATTTTATGACAAGGTATCTCGCCGTTGACAATTCGGGTAAACAGTGTAGCCATAAACTGAACTTTTTTTACCGTGAAATTTCTACAATCTCAAATGGTATGGTGCCAGATGGTACTGTAATTTCAACCTGGTCGCCTACCTTTTTACCAAAAAGTCCTTTTGCAATAGGAGTGCTGATAGAGATTTTGCCGGCCTTCAGGTCGGCTTCGCTTTCAGAAACAATGGTATACACCATGGTGGCATTGTTGGTTTTGTTGCGTATGGTAACGCGACTAAAAATCTGAACTTTAGAAGCATCGAGTTTCGATTCATCGAGCAAACGCGAATTCATAATTGTTTCCTGAAGTCGCGAAATGCGCATTTCGAGCATTCCCTGGGCTTCCTTGGCAGCATCGTATTCGGCATTTTCCGATAAATCGCCTTTGTCTCGGGCCTCTGCAATCTGTTTCGAGATGGCAGGTCTTTCTACATTCATTAATTGATGCAGCTCATTTTTGAGCTTGTTTAATCCCTCTTCGGTAACATATGAAATTTTCGACATAACCAATCCTCCGCTTAAGTTTGGAAGCTAATAAAAACAAAAAAGAATTCCACTTGATGAGGAACTCTTCTAAAAACAAATTTAATAATTTTTCTCTATCCTGAAAGTCTCAGGTTTGACTTGTTTAGAATTTTGAATAGTAAAGAATCGAAGTGAACTGGAATCGCATGACTTGTAGGTCATTAACTATAAAAATCCTGCCGCTTTAAAATCTCTGAATAGATGACAGCCTGCTTCGCATCAAAATGGAATTCCTCCACTTTCTGATCGTAAAGCGCTTTTTCGCTGGTTTTTATGAAATCCTCGTCGATTTCTTCCATTACCTGGCTTTGGAGCATGCCTTTTCTCGAATAATCCGATTCGTTGTTTATATCCGAAAGGAGTGTTTCGCGTGTACTCTCAAAAACAGCAGTACCCTCAGTAGACTCAACCCTATCCAACGGAATTTCCTGTTTCCTATCCTTATAATTACCTTCTATTGATTCAGGTTCCTTTTCCTCTTCTACCGTTTCAAGGTCGAAATGCTGTGCCAGGAACTCTTCAAGGGTGGTAGGAATAATAGGTCTTTCGGTGGGGCTGGCATAGGGTTTAGAGTATTCAGGTTCAACTTCCCTTTCCCGTACAACCGTTCTGCGCATTTGTTCTTCTTTCTTCTTGGCATAATTCTTATAAAGCCCACCTATAACGCTTACGGCGATAAACAAGACGTAAATTAATATTTCTATATAATCCTCCATAGGGCATGCAGTTTTGAATTTAACCCAGAATGCATTCTAAAAATAGGTTGAATAATTCTCAAATGATTACTTTTGTAACATATCTTAGTGCGATGTTACAACAAAAATCAAAGATAGTTTTTTTTTATTCAAGCCTTGCGTTTTTGTTACTTGTTACATGCGACAAGCCTGATCCTTTTGAAATACCCGGTGTATACCTCGATTTTTCCATTAACATTATGTCTGATGTGGAATATTTCAACCTTCAGGCAGCTGGCAATTCGAAAAATATTACTGCACAGGCGGTTGGTCAGGTAAGTTTGGGTTATAACAATAACGGGGTAATAGTTTATAATGGTGGCGACCGCTTTTATGCTTTCGACCGGACCTGCACTTATGAGTTTCCAGTGAATGTGCGTGTGGAGGCAACAGGAAGCAGCGCCAAATGCCCCGGGTGTGAATCGGTGTATGTCTTACCTTCTATGGCATTGCCTTCGCAAGGTAGTCTTTCAAAGCATCCGCTAAAAGAATACCGTACCCAGTATAATTCTTCCACCGGGTGGCTAAGGGTGTATAATTAAAATTGTTGCAATTCTGTTTCTTAATCAATCGATTCTTCTTAATTTCGGAGGGTTTAAAAACAAGCGGTAATATCAATCAAAAATGAAACAAAGCACTATTCAAAGGGTATTAGTCTCACAAGCGAAGACTTATTGAATCATGTGCTGTTCCTCCGATAATCAGGGGTGTTTATTGACTAATTAATTTCTAAAATAATAACAGATGAAAAAATTACTTTTTGCCTTCGCACTTACAGGGCTGCTTTTTTCCTGTAAAAACAGCGGAAAACCTACAGAAGAAGTTGCCGAAACCAGTCCCTTATCCGATTTTGCAGAAAACTACCTGAAAACAGGGGGTGATTTAAGAAACACTCAATCAGTTGCCGATTTTCTGGCGCTTTCGGGCACCACCTTTATGCCTGCGCTCGTGAACGACCCTATGAACTTTGAGTCCTACAAAGGCAATAAATTAAAAGCCGCTGCCAATATTGGAGTGTATATGGCCGATGGATTGTACCAGGTTTCGCTTGATAAGGACTACGAAGGCTATATGAGTGTGGCGGCAGCCAAACAATTGTCTATAGAATTAGGTATTGAAGAGGTGCTCGATGAGATTCTGATTGACCGTTATGCGATTAGTGAACACACTGCCGATACCATTCTTGCAGTGCTTAAAGATGCATTAGTAAAAAGCGAAACTGCCCTTACTGCCAAAAACGAACAGGAAATTTTTGCTGCCATTTTGGTAGGTAATTACATCGAAAAACTATACCATTTGTTTGCCAACATTCTGGAATACCCTGTCGATTTACCTGAAGAATCGAAGATGCTGATTTTGCGCGATGTGCTAAAGGTTACTCAGGTGGAATTAGACATGTTGCCTAAAGCCATTGCGCTTGTTGAACAATACAAAAAACAGGACCCGGCATACCTTTTGGAAGAGTTAAAGAAGCTTAACGAAATTCACATCGCAAGCCGCATTTCTGAGGAAGAAGCCGAAAAGTTAACTCCAGCCATGGTTTTTGAGAATGTGCAAATCAGAGCAATGTACACTGAAATTAAAAATATGCGGAATTACATTGTAGCAACTGAATAAATTTAAAGGGATAAAAACTTAAAGGCTGCCGGAATATAAAATGATGGCAGCTTTTTTATTTTACATTCAGGGCATGGATAATCAGGAAATAAAAACCATTCAATTCACCTCATTGGTGGGTTCTGCCTTGGTAAAACATGGAGTTGTATTGCGCACAGGTGGATACAGCAAAGGCATGTATCAATCGCTTAACCTCAGCAGTAAATGCGGCGACGATATCACTGCAGTAAACCGCAACCGGAAACTACTGGCAGAATGGCTTGGCATCGAAAGTGATAAGGTTCTGTTTCCGGACCAATGTCATACGGCCAATGTGTCCATTGTCGCAAACCATGAATTGCCAAGTCTAACCGAAACCGATGCGATTATAACCAACCAGCATAAATTGGCTATAGGAGTTCTGGCTGCCGATTGTGTACCTGTTTTGTTTTATGATGCGGTAAATGGGGTAATAGCTGCTGCGCATGCCGGCTGGAAAGGAACTGTTCAAAAAATTGTTCCGAAAGTAATTGAATTAATGGCCGAGAAATTTAATTCGAAGCCGGAAGAGATTTGGGTTGGCATAGGTCCGGCAATCGGTGCCCAACGGTATGAGGTTGGGATAGAAGTGCACAATGCGGTGGCCCACTGTAACCCCGAAGCAATGGCTTTCTGCTACCAGCCCTCTATAAAACCGGGGCACGGAACCCTCGATTTGCAAGCCTTAAACCGCCACCAGGCGTTGGCTTCGGGCATTCGGAAAACCCAGATCGAAACCATCGGGCTGTGCACATACGACAACCCGCATCTTTTTTTCTCAGCCCGGCGCGATGGATTTTCCTGTGGGCGATTTGCTTCGGTAATCATGTTGATATAGATGGATTTATTACCTTAATTTGCAGTTATGGAAAAGAACAATCTAAACGACAAAAACATACTCTCGCTCAGTTTTGATGAAAACGGGCTGCTGCCTGCCATTGTGCAAGAGGCAGAAACCTTGCAGATTCTGATGATGGCTTATATCAACCAGGAGGCTTTCCAGGAAACCATGCAGTCTGGATTTGCTACATTCTGGAGCCGGTCGCGCCAGGAACTTTGGAAAAAAGGTGAAACTTCGGGTAACAGAATGCAAATAGTGGAAGTTCGTGTCGATTGCGACCAGGATTGTGTGATATATCTTGTTACCCGCACCCAGGGCGGAGCATGCCATACCAAAAACGTCTCAGGGCAATACCGGAAATCGTGTTTTTATCGGAAAGTTAATGCTGATGATACAAAACTCTTGCTTCTCGAAGACTAAACGATTATTTTTAACTGAATTTGAACAAATGGCTTGGAAGGTTGTGTAGTTTTTTCTCCATTGAAATCTGATAAATCTTATGAAAAAGCAGGAAGAATTCTTTTTAAAATGTATCGAGGAATGGCGCGATGGTTACCTTATTCCAGTGCGCAACCGCATGGGCAATATGATTGAAAGAGAATACCTGCCCTCGGAGTTAAGAGAACCTTTCGAATTAAAATTCAAACAAACCATCATTTACGACGATGATTTTCTGGATTGGTATTGCTCCATGAAAAAGAGCCATCAATCTGAAAATAAAAAACGTTGAAGAGAATAAAAAAGAGCTGTTTTTCTCAGCTTTTTTCCAGGAATATTTGTTGATTTAGGCAATGTCAATCACAGATCCCATTATTTGCTTTCAATTTCCTGGCCTGCATTTTCCGACTGGAGCATTCCTATTTCGTCGAGGGAAAATATCTGGGCCATGTTCAGCAGCATCACAAAATCGTCGTTGGCTCGGGCCATTCCGGCAATAAATTCGGCTTTAAAGTTGACACCCAAATTAGGTGCTGGTTCAATTTGGCTGGTTTCGAGTTCGAGCACTTCAAGTACCTGGTCTACAATGAAACCTACATGCACAATTTCATCATTGTGTTCGAGGTCCATTACAATAATACAAGTATTGGAGGTATATTCCTGCGCTTGCATGTTGAACTTTAGGCGGGCATCGACAACAGGCAAAACAATCCCCCGAAGATTAATAACTCCTTTTAAGTAGGCCGGAGCCTTTGGAATGGACGTAATCTTTGTCATCTCAAGGATATTTAAAACCTCGTTGACGTGCACGGCAAATACTTCATTGCCAAGTTTAAACGATAGGTAAGACCCACCTGTTCTTTGTAGAGTTGCCATTACTTGTTTTTTTTATGCAAATTAAATGTACAAAAACTTGTTTGCAATACCAATGGCCAGCTAGCCAATTTAGAAGAAAATTAACTTGAAAGTTACTTTATGAAACTCCCTTTTCCTCTGAACTTACTTTTTAGTATTATTTTCGTAACAAGTATAATTTGCCAATTGACCAATTTAAATTGGGCAGGGAAAGCCGCTTTGCAGAATTATTCTATTTTTGTACCGAATCTGAAATTCTATGGATAAAGTCTGGGTCTATTCGCTCCTAAGCGTTTTAATGGTAAGCAGTATTTCGTTAGTAGGTATTTTTGCCCTTCTTCTTAATAAATCACTCTTCGAAAAAACCCGTACCCTTCTGGTTAGTTTTGCCGTTGGCACGCTCATCGGCGGTGCAGTTCTTCACCTTTTACCCGAATCGATGGAGCATGGGCACGACCGCTTACCCGCTATTTTGGTGGTAATTAGCATTGTGTCGTTTTTTATCTTTGAAAAATATTTAAATACTCACCTTCATCACCATCCTGGCAAAAACGGGGTTAAATCATTCGGTCCGCTTAACCTGTTTGCCGATGCCATGCACAATTTTCTCGATGGTATTCTCATTGCTGCTGCTTTTAGCATCGATTTTAACACCGGAGTAATTGCCACCATGGCAGTGTTGATGCACGAATTGCCTCAGGAAATTGGCGATTTTGCCATTCTGGTGCAGGCAGGTTATTCTGTGCGTAAAGCTTTATTTTATAACGTACTTTCTGCTTTGTCCTCTTTTTTAGGCTGCGTGGTTGTCTTGTTGTTCCCGCTTTTTGGTGCAGAGATATCGCATTATATTCTACCACTCGCCGCCGGAGGATTTCTTTATATTGCTCTTGCCGATTTACTTCCGGAGCTTATGGCAGTAGGAACATTTAAAAAGTCGTTTTTCCAACTTATTTTTCTCCTTGCTGGTCTGGCGCTAATGTGGTTGGGGCTCGATTTTCATCACATCGGACATTAATCTGCCTGTTACTTTGCATAGTTTTTGCTATACAGCCAATCCGCATTATTGTGGCTGGATAAGCCTACAAATGTGATTCACAGGCATTGTGTTTGCCAATCTGGCAGGTAATGGGGAGTTTTTTCACCAGTAAATTAGTGATTTATGACAACCATCGATATCTTTCGGAAACAAAATAAAGTGATAGACTGCATTCTCGAAGGGCGTATAGCAGAAGTTTTTCCTGAACTTTCGGAATTGGTATTTGCCAGCCGCTTAGGCGATTATATGTCGTCGTTTGAGAATTTGGAAACTACTTATAAAAACATTCTCCGTTATTCTTTTGGCCGCACCCGCGATCCGCAGCGGGATGTCGTTTACCTTAAATTCAAACGAGACCTGATTGAACTTTGCGACGATGTGTCCCATCATCTATTGAATCATTCCGATATTTGGCTGGTAAGCCTGCATAAGCAGGACGAAAGCTTTCTGCATCTCAACGAAAGAGAACGCACAGAACTGGTGGATCACCTTGCAACCGAAAAGGAGTTTAACCAGCTGCTAAGCGAACTTGGCCAGTCGGAAAAACCCGATGAAAAATCGATGGCCAATTATTACCTTATGTTGGATAAGTTTTTCGAGGTGCTTTGGATCAAGGGTAATTATGGCGAAGGAGAGCGTTTGCTTGCTCAACGACTTATTCAATCAGCTGCTATTCCCTGGCAAGACAAAGCACTAATCGTGAGTGCCGTTTCCCTGTCATTGTTTAACCACTTCGATCCGGTGAAGATGGATCTTTTGTTTGATGTGTATGCAGAGGGTAAATACCAGCTTTCGCAACGAGCACTGGTGGGAATCATTTTTGCCCTTTTAGGCTATCACAAACGACTCATCCTATATCCAGAGGTTATTTCGCGCCTCAAGACCGTGGAGCAACCCAGCCTGTTGGCAAAGCATACAGAACAAATCTTGATTCAATTTATAAAAGCCCGCGAAACGGAGAAGGTGACAGAAAAAATTCAGAGGGAGATTTTACCCGAAGTGATGAAAGTAAAACCTGGAATTGAAGATCGATTAAGGTTAGACGAAATGCTTGGAAAAGACGACATTGAAGGCAGAAACCCCGACTGGGAAAACTTTTTTGCCGACTCCCCTGAGGTGTTTAAAAAACTGGAAGAGTTTTCGTCGATGCAGATGGATGGTTCCGATGTATTTATGGGGGCTTTCTCTATGCTCAAGCGTTTTGGTTTTTTTGAGAAAACTTCTAATTGGTTTTTACCTTTTTACAAAGATCATCCTGAAATAAGAAAAAGCCTCTCCGGTGCCGACGAGAAGTATGATTGGAAGTCGTTTTTCGAAGGCGTGGAAAACGCCCCTTTGATGTGTAACTCCGACAAATACTCCTTTTGTTTTAATCTTGGGTTTATGCCCGCGATGCAAAAATCCATGATGCTCGATATGTTCAGTTCGGAGCTGCAACAAATGAATGAATTGTCTGAAGACCAGAAAAAACACGATGCCCATGCAGCGAGCCGCATTGTTTTTATCCAGTATATACAGGATTTGTATCGCTTTTTTAAATTGCATCCCGGGCGAAAAGTCTTTACCGATATCTTTAGCATAAACCCCAATATTGTGGAGATAGATTTTTTAATAGAGATATTCTTTCACACCAAAGGCCTACGTGCTCTGGGCGAATTTTATTTTACCAAAAATTATTACAGCGAGGCCTTGAAAATTTTCGGATTCCTCGAAAAAAGGGAGCCTTCGTTCGAGCTTATCGAAAAAATCGGATTTTGCTACCAGATGCTTGGGCAGTATGAGCAAGCCATCGAAAAATACAAGCAGGGCGAAATTTATGACAACAACCGCGCCTGGCTGCAAAAGAAAATAGGCTTTTGTTACCGCAAAACCGGACAGTACGATAAAGCTATTGAGTACTACAAAAAAGTAGAGTTTCATGAACCAGAGAACCTTGAGGTGCAGACTTTTCTGGGGCAATTGCATATCGATAATCAAGACTATGACGAGGCTCTGAAATACTATTTCAAAGTAGATTATTTAAAACCAAATACAGCCAAAGTATTGCGGCCTATTGGCTGGTGCAGCTTTTTACTGCATAAAACCGATCAGGCCATTCGTTACCTTAAAAAGGTTGCCGATAGCGAAGGGCAGGGTTTCGATCACCTAAACCTCGGGCATGCATATTGGGCAGGAGCTAAGTTACCAGAAGCCATTGAGCAGTACCGGATGGCACTTCGTTTTTCGGGTAATGACATTAGCTGGTTTAAAAATGCCATGAACCAGGATGCCCTAAACCTGAAAACCTATGGCATCGAAGAGCTCGAAGTATCGCTGATGGTTGATTATATTTTATTGGATATTTAGAGCTTTCTGGGATTGACATGGCAAGCCTGCTGTTGTAACTTTCGTTGAAAATGAAGAACATGAAATCGCACAGCATTTTTGTACGTTCCATTCTGTGGACTGCCCGCGTTCTTGGGGCATTCCAGATTCTTACAAGCTTAGTTATTGGCATTGGTGAAATGGCCGACGAAAGTCAGCCTGAAGGTTTTTTATTCTTTTTTAAGAGCCTTGGAGTGGCGATGCAAATTACCATGCTGTTTTGGTTGGCCGGACTGGTTTGCCTGGCATGGGCGTTCTGGAACGAACTTAAAGGTGGGCTGAGTTCCTTGATTTTATTCGTACTGGTTATTCTTATGGCGCTGTTTAATCCACAGGCCAATTTTCAGGTTACATTGTTTGCCTTTCTTTTACCCTCCGCATTATTCTATATTTATGGTTCGATTAAAAAACGAACTAAAAACAGGTAGTCTTTTTCAGAATCCGATAAGCAAATCACATCGCTTTGAAAAGTGAGCAAATAGTTGGTTATATTTGTGCGTGCTTTTTAATAAATAGCCTGAAGCAAGCCGAATAATCGGTACTTCGCACAAGAGCAGTTTGATGAAGTGTTAACGAAATGATTAAAAACAAAATAATAAACAAATGAAAATGAATCGATTTTTTTTATTGACGACCCTGGCCCTGGTTATGGGAGCATGTAGCACCAATAACAATGAAAAACCTGCAGAAAATGCTGTTTCGGAGCCAATTGTGAAAGAGCGCTGGATTAACACTACAGTGGCTGGTATTGTTACCAACATTGTAAAAGAGACCAGAGAGATTACCCTGATGGGATCTGAAGGCAACCTCGTAAGCTTTACTGCCAGTGATGCGGTAGAACGTTTTGATGAAATTAAGGTTGGAGATAGAATTGCTTTCGATTATTTGGTTTATATGAAGGCTGAATTCCGCGAACCTACCGCCGAAGAGCTGGCTGAGCCTTTAAAAGTGATTGCCGAAGTAGCTGTAGCACCTGAAGAGGTGGCTCCGGCAGGTGTATTGGGTGCCATGGTACAGGGTGTAGTTACCATCGAAGTGCTCAACCGCCCTAATTTATTGGCAGTAGTAAAGGGACCCAAAGGCAACTACCTTACAATAGCTGCAGAGGATCCGGCATTTCTGGAAACCTTGCACATTGGTCAAAAATTAATACTTACCTATGCCGAAGCCATCGCAGTATCTTTAACCAGGCTGGATGTTTCGGATACAGTTGAGGCAGCTGAATAAGAATTAGCCAAAAGAGTAAAATCTAATCCGCTAAATCATCTTCTTTTAGGAGGATGATTTTGCGGCTTTTTTCTTTCCGTGAAGGAGAGAAGAATCGGCTGAGGTCAGGATGAAATTACGTGTTATAATACCGTCAAAAACTTCAAACATCATTTTCCGGAGTAATTTATATTTCTTAAGTTGCGGTTAATATCGAGTTGGCAATAATTGTTTGAGGCTTGCATTATAAAAAATCGAAAAGGATTATCTTTGTTTATTGAAGAGCTTAGTATTATGACAGCGATAGAACTAAAAAAGCAATTGATTCAAAGAATAGCAGAGATAAATGATATATCATTTTTAAATGCTATTAAAACAATCCTTGACACAAAAACTCAAACTAAGACTAAGACTTTATTGCTTACTGCCGAGCAACGTCTTGAAATAAACGAATCGCAAAAAGAGATACAGCAGGGATTTTTTATTGAGCAAGTTCAACTTGATAAAGAATTCAAAAAATGGCTAAGCGCAAGATAGTCTGGTCTCATAGAGCCAACATTAAATTGTTTCAAATTCTTGAGTTTTACGCAGAAAGAAATCAAAGTACTGCCTATTCAAAGAAACTTTATAAGAAGTTTAACAAAGAATTGTCATTACTTCTGAAACAACCTGATATTGGAATTATTACTGAAATTGAAGATGTTCGTGGGTTAATTGTTGATGATTACATATTATTCTATGAGAATAAATCTGGTTTGTTAATTGTTCATACAGTCTGGGATTGCAGACAGAATCCAGAAGATTTAAGTATTAAATATACTTGAGCACCTATTGCCAACACACAATAGCGGGCATGCGGGCTACGACGGGTTGCAGGCGTTTTTGGCTCGTAAACTTAAGTAGCTGTAAATTGATAGGTTATCGCCCCGTACTCCACGCACGTCTCGCTATCGTCAACCGTTGTGCACATTAAACAGCAGCCCAATAAAATAACCTCTGATAATGAATAAGAATATAAGAAATATCATCCTAATTTCAATTGTGCTGATTAGTACTGTAATGCACTTTAAACATTTCTCAAAGGATTTGATGAGTATACATGTTTGGAGACAAACACAAACTCAATCAACAATAATTAATTTTTATGAGGAGGATATGAATATTTTAAATCCCCTTAGAAACAATAGGGGTGATTCAGATGGCATTTTTCGAATGGAATTTCCATTAATGCAATGGTTAGTCGCAGCTCAATATAAGATTTTCGGGAATCACTTGATAATTACCAGATTATTTATGTTTTTAATTGGTTTTTTAACTATTTTGGGAATTTACAAACTGTTGGATGCATTATTTCATAATACTATTCTATCTGTCATTGGAGCTTGGGCATTTAATTTCTCCCCAAGTTTCTATTATTATACAATTAATCCTTTGCCTGATAATTTTGCATTATGTTGTTCCGTATGGGGATTGGCTTTGTTTTTTGTATGGTATAACAAAAAGAAAACTATCTTTTTATTGTTTTGCAGTCTGTTATTAAGTATTGGAGCACTCAGTAAATTACCATTTATTATTTATTACATAGTACCAATAGTTTATTTCATTTATTTATTCATAAAAAATGGACTGAATAGGAATTATTTTATTCAAGCATTTATTGCGATAAGTTTCGCAATCTTTCCAATAATTTGGTATTTAACTGTGATACCTCATTGGCATGGTAATGTGATTGTGAAAGGAATGCTTGAGAATAATGAATCTCTGATGAAACTATTAGATTATTACCAACATAACTTGATTTCAACATTGCCTGAATTACTTGTTGGATATGGCTCATTAGTATTCTTTTTAGCAGGATTTTTCTTTTTATTTAGAAACAAAGCTTATCAAAACCCTAAGTTTTTACTATTACTTTCATTGAGTATTTTCGCTATATTGTATTACCTTTTTGAGGCAAATGCAATAGCAAAGATTCATGATTACTATCTTTTTCCTTTCTATCCATTGTTATTTATTCTAGTAGCTTATGGAGCATTTAATCTATATAATTCTAGGATAAAGTTTAATCGTTACTTGACTTATGCATTGATAGCAGTAATACCTATTGCATGCTATTTTAGAATGCAAGGCAGATGGAATCCTGATTCTCCTTGATTTAATAAGGATCTATTATTACATAAGACAGAGCTCCAAAATGCTGTACCAAAAGATGCATTAGTCGTTGCAGGAAATGATGACTCCAATTTTATTATGTTTTATTATATCGACAAAAAAGGATGGGGATTCAACAATGATAGGCTTTCAGCGGATAAGCTTCAAGAAATGATTGAAAAAGGGGCAGAATATTTATATTCGGATTCAAAAAAGATTTATAATAACGTTGAATTAACTCAGTATTTTGATAAAGTGATAATAGAAAAAGGTTCAATTAAAATATACAGTCTTAAAAATTCAGCCCATA
The DNA here is from genome assembly GCA_016699695.1 of Bacteroidota bacterium. Lineage (NCBI taxonomy): Bacteria > Pseudomonadati > Bacteroidota > Bacteroidota bacterium. The sequence goes on along the minus strand of CP065006.1, from coordinate 1,353,606 downwards.
ACACATGGTAGAGTGCATGTGGGTTTCTTAGGTTTGCGAGGGTTTAGCTTTGTTACTCCCAGAGGTCGTGAACTCACTTCGTTCGGTTCGCTGAACTCCCTACGGTCGGTTGTGGCTCGTAAAAAAAATCGCTGTAATCTGATATGAAAGTGGCTTCGTAATCTCGCAGGATACCCTACAATCAAAAGTTATAGGCCATTAGGCCGCAAAAAAAGATCTTAACAAAGGGTATATTCCATTAAGGTTTTGTTTCGCTGTTTTTCAATTCAGACGTTTGTATCGATCTACAGTATAGTTGCGTAAATGCCTTTATTGTTGTGCGAATGGCGATAAAAGCATAAAAAATCACACTTTTCCCACCAGCATCCATTCGATTTAATCCTCTGAGTTTAAAATAAGTAATAGTGCTATTTTATAAAACAACACCTATTTCCCCGCAAAAAACGACTAAATCGTAAGCGAATCGAGATTATTAGCAATACAAACATCTATATTTGCGGCCAAATACTTACAAATTAATATTTACAACCAAAAACTAAAACCAATGAAAAAGAATTATTTTATTGTTCTCATCATTGCAATACTATTTGCAGCTTGCAGCAAAGAAAGCAACGACGAACTGGTAGGCAAGGTAAATACCGAAACTCTTTCAGAAAAAAGTGCCGGCGCAATGGTTATCTTGCATCAGGCCAATCTCGAGACTCCTGCAGGAACTTCTTATTACAAAGCCGTAGGTTTTATTAAAGTCAAAAATGTAGCTTATACCAAACAGGTAATTGTTCGGTATCGCATAGCTTCGGGAGCATGGGTAGATGCAAGTGCGTCTTACTTCACCACGCTGGACGATGGCAACGAAATATGGAAATTTGCCACAGCTTCAGCTCCTTTCACAAGGTATAATATGCCCGTGATTGAGTTTTGTTTCAAATACCGTGTAAATGGCGTTGATTACTGGGACAACAATTCTGGTAATAATTATAAAATGTATGGCGGCGTGGGATATGAATTTGTGAACGATTTCCTGTTAGGTGGCGAAACCATGGTCGATGCTAAAGTTCAATTGCAAGGTGGACCTACAACCGGTTATTCAATCGCTTTTTGGGGGTATGTGCAAAATATTGCCTATTCGAAAGAAGTAACACTGGTTTATACTACCGATAACTGGGTAACCAGTAAAAGAGCCAGCGCGACTTATGCTGCAGTGAATCCAGGTCAACCCAATGTTGAAATATGGAAAAATACCAACATTCCACTTCCGGGTTTTGTATCAGGAACTACTAAAGTTCAGGCTGCAGTGGTATACAAAGCCAACGGAGTTGAAATGTGGGACAACAATTTTAAAAAGAACTATATTTTGCAATAAGCAATACTGTTTTTTAACGAATGCATTTTATACCCCGCAAGATTAATTTCTTGCGGGGTTTTTTATAACCGGTTTGTCCAATAGTTTTTTACAATGTTTACTAATACAATTGCTATTAAAATATTCTTACTTGATATATAGGTTGTAGGTATTTACAATAATAATTCCTGTAGATTTTTTTGAATTGAAGGTTAAGACAAAAGGGAAATAAAATTTTCGCGATACCTCCTTCCAATGGGGATAATTGACTCTCGGATTTTAATTTGGTTGCCTTCTACGGAGTCTATTTTCGACAACGAAACCAGAAACGAACGGTGAACCCTTGGAAACAAATTAGCTGGCAGCATCAACTCAATTTCTTTTAAATACATATAACAAATTAATGATTTACCAGTAGAGATTATTTTAATATAGTCACCAACTGCTTCTACGAATAGAATTTCATCCAGCTCAATTTTGTAGGTTTTCTTTTCAGATTTTACAAATAGATAAGATTCCGCATGTTTTGTTATGTTTGGCTCTGCAGCTAAAGAATTTGAAATCCTGTAATTTTCTGTTTTTGCTTTTATTCTGCCTATTGCTTTATTGACGGCTACTAAAAAACGTTCGAATGAAAATGGTTTGCATAAATAGTCGACTACATCAAGTTCGAATCCTTCAATGGCATATTCTCTATAAGCCGTAGTGATAATAACCTGTGGAGCTGATTTCAAAGTTCTTAAAAAACTCAGGCCATCAATTTTTGGCATGTTGATATCCAAAAAAAGGATGTCTATAGTGCTTTTATTCAAATAGTTTAGAGCTTCCATGGCATTGTTGCAGCTTGCAACCGTTTCGATAAAATCGAATTCTTTCAGATAGGTTTCAATTACCCCTCTGGCAAGAGGTTCATCGTCAACAATTATACATTTCAGCTTCATAATAACGCTGTTATTTTAAGTTTATGTCCAATTCAACTTTATAGCTATAAGGCTCATCACTTATTAGTAGTTGGTGGTTCTGATGATAAAGCAAGGCAAGTCTTTTTTTTACGTTTTCGATGCCAACCCCTTTGTATTTTTCTTCAACAGAAGTTTTTTGGTTTCCCTTGTTGTTTTTGCAGTAAAAGTGCAGAACAGATTGGCTGTCGGTATGCAATTTTATTGTAATGGTGGAAATATCAGAATCGGTTCTGGAATGCTTAAATGAATTTTCGACAAAAGGGATAAATAAGAGGGGAGCAATCTTTAAATCAGCACTATTCCCATCCCAATTAAACTCAATTTGAGTATTCTTAGTCCGAATTTTTTCCAACTCAATGTAGTTTTTTAAAAAATCAATTTCTTTCTGCACAGGAACAAATTCTTCTTTGCATTCATATAAAATATAGCTCATTAATTCAGAAAGCTTTAAAACTATTTTTGGCGTATTGTCCGATTTCGCTAAGCTTAAAGCATAAATATTATTGAGTGTATTAAAAAGGAAATGAGGATTCAATTGAGCCTTTAAAGCATTGTGTTCCGATTCGATTTTTTCTTTCTCTATCCTTATTAGTTTGCTGGCTATATCTTTAAGTTTATTCCATTCCTGAGCATAATAAAACATAGTAGAAGCAACAATAAAAAACAGTGCATACAAAATAGAAAATGTATAGATAATATGATGCTCTAAAATTCCACCATTTTGCAAATTGCCATTTACATAACTTGTAACTGCCACAATAAAAACAAGGAAACTAAAAATGACAAGGTTTACAACATTGCAAAGTACGAATGGGATAAACTTACTTTTTCTTAGAAAAACAGGGATTAGTATAAGGTAGTTGATATAAGTTGCTATGGCTGAAAACACAACTCTTAATATATGCTGCCAAATTGCACTCGAAGAAGTCAGATTTGAAGAGGATTCTTCGAAATAGGTGAAAACTTCTATTGTAAGAATCAGAATCCAAAAGAGAATATGCTGTATACTTTTTCTCGAAAAAACCTTATTGTTATTATTCACCTGATTCATTAATCTCATTTTGAAAGTTTAAAACTACCATACAAAAGTACTTTTTAAATAATACTCCAAAATCATTTTCGACCAAATGCAATTCTTCAGGGTAAACGACAGCTTTACCAAGTTGAATAGCAAATATGTCATTTATGCCGCTTCTAGCTCATTTCACAGCCTCTTTTGTTTATCTATCGAAAAAAGTTGCCTCGCCCTATACCAGGCTATAGTTTTGCTCAGGAAATACTTTTAAAAATTCATAAAACTAAAACTGAGAATCATGCAACTTATCAAGATTTATAGTATTGCAGCATACCTGATATTTGTGTGCAATTTTGCCAATGCTCAACCAATTACTCAAATTGTGAGAGGAGTAATTTTAGATAAAGAATCGCAAGCCCCCTTAATAGGAGCAACCATAGTGATTAATAATTCCAACCCTTTAATAGGGTCGACTACCGACACTGAGGGTAATTATAAACTTACCGGGGTTCCGATAGGCCGATACGATTTTAAAGTCTCTTATATCGGGTATAAAGAAATTATTATTCCAGAAGTTCTAGTGAGTTCTGGCAAAGAATTAGTGCTGAATGTTGAACTTATGGAAGATTTTAAGTCTCTGAATGAAGTTGTGGTAAAAGCCTCTTCAACAAAAGGCGAAGCCATGAATTCAATGAGCCTTATCAGCGGGAGAAGTGTAAACGTTGAAATGACAAAACGATATGCAGGAGGATTAGACGACCCAAGCCGACTAGCATCCTCTTTTGCAGGTGTATCTACCGATGGAGGTATAGAATCGAATGCTATTATGGTTAGGGGAAATTCTCCTACCGGTATTTTGTGGCAAATCGAAGGAGTTGAAGTTCCAACACCCAGTCATTTTTCAAATTCGGAGGTTCTTGGAGGCGGAGCAATAACAATGTTCAGCAATAACATGTTAAGTACATCCGATTTCTTTACCGGCGCTTTCCCTGCTGAATATGGTAATGCTCTTTCCGGTGTTTTTGATATGAAGCTTACAACAGGAAACAGCGAAAAGTATGAGCATTCCGCTCAGGTTGGAGTATTGGGCATCGATGTTGCCTCGGAGGGGCCTTTTAAAAAAGGTGCTAAAGCATCGTATTTATTCAACTACAGGTACTCAACCATGGGCTTGGTTAGCTCATTCTTGCCAGACGGTGGGTTACCTGTATACCAGGATTTATGTTTTAATTTAAATTTTCCGACCAAAAAAGCCGGAACCTTTTCATTATGGGCTATTGGTGGAATTTCAAATTTTTCACAAGTTCCGGAAAAAGATTCAGTAGCTTGGGAATCGGAAGAAGATAAATTAAATGTGAATGCAGATTTTATAAGCGGAACCGCATCTTTAAAACATAAAATAATAGTTGGTAATAAAAGTTTTATTCATACATCCTTAACAGCTTCTAATAACTACCAGCATACAACCGAAGATATTCTTAATTCGGATTATAATTATGACCCAAGAGTTGATTTCAATTTTCTGGAAAACAGATATAGCGCAAAATCTTTTATAAACCATAAATTTAGCAACCGACATACGAATAGGACAGGAGTTTCCTATACCCTCGTGGATTACGACTATGAAATGGCAAATATTTCAAGCGGCGCATTCTCAAGCGTTTCGAATTCAACTGGAAATACCTCCTATTTGCAAGCTTTCACCCAATCAAAATTCCAACTGACAGAAAGAGTGACTGCAACAATTGGCTTAAATGCGCTTTACTTAGCTTTAAACAAGAAGTATTCAATCGATCCAAGGGCTGGATTAAAATGGAATCAATCATCGAAACATTCATTTAGTTTGGCTTATGGAGTGCATAGTCAGACTCAATTTTTTAATATTTATTTTATCGAGAAAGAAGAAAACGGTCAGTTAAGCTATCCGAATAAAGATTTAGATTTATCAAAGGCACACCACTTTGTAATGGCTTACGACCTGTCGGTTAGTGAGAAAACAAAATTTAAAGTTGAACCTTATTACCAGATTCTTTCTAATATTCCTGTAGTTGAAAATACCTCCACTGCAATTATTAATATCCCGCATTATCATACTTTTAACGAAGAGTTAATTAGTACAGGAAAAGGAAGAAACTATGGGGTTGATGTTACATTGGAAAGAAATCTTTCAGAAGGCTTTTACTATTTATTCACGGCTTCTCTGTTTCAATCTAAATATACCGGCGACGATGGCGTAGAAAGAAATACTGCCTACAATAACAATTACGTAGCAAATCTTTTAGCAGGTAAGGAATGGAAGTTAAGAAATAATAGCAACAACATAATTGGTATAAGTGGCCGCTTGTATTTAAAAGGAGGCAATAGAATTAGTCCTGTGGATGAGGTGGCTTCTTCAGAAAGACAAGAGGTTGTTACTGACGAAACCAGGGCTTTTGAAGAAAGCTGGCCATCTTACTATCGGGCTGATGCAAGCTTTTATTTCAGGAAAAACAAACCTAAGTATTCAAGTATTTGGTCGGTTCAAATAAACAATTGCCTTTTCTCCCCAACCTCTTTTTCAAGAGAATATAATTATAAGAAGGATGCAGTTGTGGAAGTTACCGATGGAAGTCCATTTCCTTCGATAAGCTATAAAATAGAATTTTAATATTAAAGTGAATGTCGTTTTTGTTTTATTCTAAAGCCCCTGGGTTACTCACTCCGTTCGTGACAACGCTGAGCTAAGTTAAGCCAGGGGTAATAGATGAAGCAATAATCGAGGGCTTAAGCCCAAGGATGTAAATTTTTACCGGACAATATAAATCATGATGTGTATCAGTTAAAGAATTGCAATAAATGAGAACAAATTTTGCCACCAAAAAATCATTCTGGATTGTAACGCTATTTTATTTTTTTATAGCCTTTGAGTTCTTTTACATGGCTAGCCCTTTTGCAATCTATTTTTATTCAGTGTATAAACCCGGACTTAATCTAATAAACAATATTTCCGCATTGTCGTGGCTTACAGACTTCTTTTTACCTCATATTTCAGAAGATTCAAAGTCTGGAATGATCAATATTTTAAGCCCGTTAGGTTGGTCATTTTTAGTGTTGGGCTTATTCATTTTTATTGTTGGCGCTTCGCAGGTTTATTATTGCAAATTGCTAAAAAAAGGCGCAGTTACAAGAGGCTTGTATAGCATTATACGCCATCCGCAATATACGGGCTTTATTTTAAGCAGTTTTGGTATGTTGCTTATATGGCCAAGGTATTTAGTATTAATAAGCTTTATTACTATGCTTTTCGTTTATTTTCTATTGGCAAAAATAGAAGAGAAAGAATGTGTTTCGAAGTTTGGAGAAGCATATACTGTCTATAAGAATAGAACATTTATGTTTCTGCCATTTAGTTTACCCTGGATACAAAGAATTCAGATAGAAAACCTCAGCAGGACAAAAAGAATCATTCTATATGCTACCTTTTATTTATTGTCGTTATTTTTTTCGGTCGTGCTTGCAAATGGAATTCGCAAAGGTTCTGTTAGCTCACTATATGTATCTTATAGTGACAATACTGTTAACTTATCAATTACCAAAACCAATGAAAAACTAATCAATGAAATATTAACTACTGCATTGAATAATAATAAAGTAGACAGTATTCTAAAGCCTTTTAAAAATCAGCCCAACAGCTATTTTATAAACTATTTGTTGCCTGCCGATATCTTTTATATTTCTGAAATACCGATGTGTATACCTCAAAATATCGATTGCAATTTTGCCAGGGCCAGCAAAGATAAAAACTTGATTAAGGTAATTTTCACCCGGGCAATTGTCGATAACAACGAAAAAATAGTTGGGAAAGAAATTCTGCTCAAGACCAAATTCACCAGTGCAATTGTTGAGGTATGGATTAATACAAATAATGGAGAAATTATATTCATTCAATACCCCCAAAATGAGATTCGTTATGCAAATATTCCCGTGCCTGTTTTTTAGTATCTGTATAAAATTACTAATAGATATAACTAAAAATTTATATAGCCTTATTAGTTTTATTTTAACACTGATAATGGCTGTTGTGAACGATTAGAAAATGATATTGGTAATTATTTTTGTGCGAGTTTTATCAATTGTTGTCGGTCATTATAACTATACAAACAAATAGAAAAATGATAAAAAAAATCTCACTTATTTTTCTCTCAATTATTTGCCTGGTAAATCTATCAGCTCAAAATGATAGTTTAGAAATTAATCCATCAAATTCTATCAATATTGGCCCGATGGGTGATATTTTTATTCTTCAATATAGTAAAATAGTTAACGAGAAAAATGAACTAATACTTGGGGCTAGCTATACCAATCCTGCAGTTCTGAATGTTATTCAATATCCTGGAACGGAACAGATTTACACCATGGAATTGGGCTATCGCCGATATTTTTGGCAAAACCTCCATGCCGAGCTTCAACTCGACCCGCAATACTTTATTTGTAGCGATTCTGTTGAGAATAAAGACTATAATGGCTTTGGCCTCACTTCCGAAATTCGTTTAGGTTACCGATTTGATTTTAAGATTGCAAAAATTCCATTTCATTTTAATATTCAATGGTTTGCCGGATATCATATAATAAATCCTAAACCCAAAAGTTTTCAAGAGGTTGATGGCGGTTCATTTTATATTTCACCCATACCAATGTTCTTTTTTGGATATAGATTTTGAAAGAATATTGGAAGTCCGAATTCTGGAACTTGTTTAAAAGCTTGCAATAAATTAGTAAATTCAAAGAATAGATTTTAAACTAACACATTGGAATAATGAAAATAATTCTGGATTCACTTTTTGGAAATCTTAGCAGTTTTAGATTCGAAAACCGAGTTTACAACGCAATAATTTTCATTACAATTTTTCAATGTGTTATGGGAGCGGTATGGAATTTTACATTGAAAATGCCTTTTTTATTTACAGGCGTTATAATTGCTTGCGGTATAATTTGTTCTGTTTTTTATTATTACTCTCGCTTTAAACGAAAATTTAGTGCACTTGCATTTGTTTTTTTATCCTGTATTTTGTTGTCTGTTGTATGGTTTTTAAACGAAGGTTCGCAAGGTGCAACACCTTTTTTGTTTATTACTGCTTCGGCCGGAGTAATCTGCATTTCTCCCAAAAAGCGACATTTACTTTATATTGCCATAATTGTATTTACAATAGGAATCCTGCTTTTTCTTGAAAATAACTACTACTCTCTTGTAATGCATGGTCATCATTCCGAAGATGCCCGGCAATCGGATATTGTGTTTTTCTTTATACTCGACCTATTATTGATTTTTTTTATCGTTAGCTTTTTAAAAGAGAATTATGATAAAGAGGCAATGGTTATTCAAGTACAAAAGGAGACCTTAAGTATACAGCATAATAAAATAGTAAGTAGCATTAAGAGCGCCGAATTCATTCAGGAGGCTTTGCTTCCAAATGCTAAATACCTAAACACAATCCTATCGGATTATTTTGTTTTCTATAAACCAAAAGACATTGTGAGTGGAGATTTTTATTGGGCTAATTCCATAGAAAATATCAGCATAATTGTAGCAGCCGATTGCACTGGGCATGGAGTTTCTGGTGCATTAATGAGTATGCTGGGCATCGCCTTTTTGAATGAAATTGTGTCAAAAAATCCTCATGCACAACCAAGTGTTTATTTGAATGAACTACGAGAAAAAGTAATTAGCACATTAAACCAACCAAATGCAAAGAGTAATGTGAACTATGGAATGGATATCTCCATATGTTGTTTAAATAGAGACAATGGAACATTGCATTTTGCAGGAGCAAATAATTCCTTGTTTTTAATACAAAACAATCAAATAATTGAATATAAAGCCGATAAAATGCCAATAGGATTATATCCCAAAGAACATCCGTTTACAACGCAAATTATAAAAGTTGAACCAAATGATGTTTGCTATATCTGTTCAGATGGGTTCGAAGATCAATTTGGAACGAATAAAAAGAAATTTTTGAAAAACAATTTTAGAAATTTACTTCTTGACATTCATGGAAAATCAATGCAGAATCAAAAAGAGTTGATTGAAAGCAGGTTTTATAATTGGAAAGGTGATGAAGATCAAACAGATGATATATTAATAATTGGTATACGTGTATAGAATAAACCTATTATTCGGAAAACAAATGGTAGTATAAATCCCAAAGTATGGCTTTTGGCATTATTTATCGGAAATAAAACACTCCGTATTTTTGAATGTAATAAGTCGAAACGTTAGAAAAAACTCTTACGAATTATTTAGACAATACAAACCATTAGATTTAGTGAAAAGAAATATTATTGAATTTAAATTCGAATATCCAATATCAATTCTATGTGATGGTAAGTAACAATACCATAGATCCTCGGGAATCATGCAACAGCAGCCACATCCCACAAATATTAAAGCTATTATCAGCAAACCCAATTGTTGATATTTTGCCAAATACACTTATATTCGAAGAGAATTTCCATTATTAAACTAATACTAAAACTGTGAATTTCATTACCGGTTCTATCTTATCGCTCTTGATGTTTAATCAGGGCTTTTCTCAATCAATAACTTCTGATAGCCTCTATTTCGAGCAAACCGATACTATCTTTTACAATGAATCTTGGGAGCCAAGCTCGCGGGAAAACGCGCAATTCTACCGCCCCCCAATGACTAAAACAGAGAAGGGATATTTACTGAAGGACTACTATGTATCAGGCGCTCTTCAGATGGAAGGCGTAGTTTTAAACCCAACAGAAGAGAACTTTGATGGCCTTACAACCTGGTATTATCCGAATGGAAAAGTGTCGCAGAAACAGTTTTATGTATATGGTATATTGGAAGGAAACTGCACCTCCTACCGCGAAGATGGATCCGAACTTGCCAGTGCTGAGTATAAGCAGGGAGTACCTTATTCCGGAACGGTAGGATCTGAACAGTATGGTGTTATTTCCATACAGTATTACGAAAACTCAAACATAATTAAGAATATCACTTCGAGTGCAGATTCTTTGAGCAAAGCCAAACTGATTTGGACTAAAACAGATAGTGTGTACTGGAAATTAAGTCAGTACAATCAGTTTGGTGAGTTTGTCGGGGATTTGAATAACATAGAGACTTATGAATACTCCAATGCAACAGGAGTTTTTGCAACATATGGCCATAGTCCATTGGTGGTTACTCAAATTGCACATATTAAGAATGGCACCATTTTAAGTCCGGTTAATTATTATTACACAAATGGGAAAATCAAAAAAGTGGAATATTTGGAAGAAAATGGTTCAAACGATATAGGCCTTGAAATTGTGTACAATCAGAAAGGTGAAATTCTCGATTCGTTGACTTATAAAAATGGAGAACCATACACTGGGGTACAATACGACTTTTTCGGTTCCGAATTAACGAGCCTTCACGCGGATCAGATAGAGCGCACCCGGCCTTTTCAAAAAGGCGAGTTGGAGGGAACAGTCATTGAATATTATTTGAATGGGGCAATGCGTGCGCAAAGGGAATATAAAAAGGGAATGGCCGAAGGATATAGTATAGAGTATGATACTGTGGGCCTTGAGAAATGGAAAGCCATGTATAAAGAGGACGAACCCTGGGAAGGCAGCGTATCCGATGAGTATTATATGTCGGTTGCAAGTTATAAAGAGGGTGAAATAGTAGAGACCAGAACATTTCATTCAAATGGAAAACTTGCCTCTTACAAAGATTTACTCATGGAAGAGAGTTACGATTCATTGGGTGTTTGTATTGCCCATTTAGAGAATAGAAATGGCGAGCCCTATAATGGCAAGCAAATATTAACCTATAACAGTGTTATTTTAGGGGTCACCGAGTATGTGAATGGGGTGATTACTTTAACAGTTGATTATGAATATGGAGTGCCTACTTCAAAAACTGAGTATGCATTAAACGGCGATATCTCTCAGACAACGGAATATTACTCTACCGGAGCAGTGAAGGAAACTTCGCGTATGCAAGGAGGTTATGAGAAAGAGAGAAACTACTTTTCGATGGAAGGTGAACCAATAGGTCAATTGAGGATAGATTATGAATTAGGCTATTTTGGCGAGTATATTACTTTTAATTCAGATAATATCTCCACAATTGAGGTTTATCGGAATAATGAAGTTATCAGAAAGAAATCTTTCAACGAAGAAGGGAAACTGCTGAGTGACATGGATTACAATGGCCCTTCTGTAGTATACGATTTAGTCAACAACAAGGAGTATCATTGCACCTACCAAAATGGCTTGCCTTTTGAGGGAACCGAGGTTGGACAAGACTCCTACTCTCTTGCCATTTTATGGAAAAAAAACTATAAAAACGGAATGCTCGATGGAGAAAGTATTGATTACACAATGCTCGACAACTATTCCACTTATGTGCCCCTGACAATTACAAATTATTCAGAAGGAATTATCGAAGGTATTCAGAAACATTACATCAATGGGATATTGGCACGAGAAATAAGTTACAGCAACGGTTATGCCAATGGTCCAGCCGTTTTTTACAACTCTGCGGGAGAAATAGTTTCAAAAGCAACTTACCTGAATGACCTGCCGCTGGATGGTGTTGTTTATGAGTTTGACTGGATGCATCAACCCACTCTGATAATTTCTTATTCCAATGGCGCCATTCATGGCGAAGTAAGTTATTATACCGACAATAAGTTGGATTATACCCTTACTTATGAACACGACGAAACCATAAAAAGTGTAAGTTATATAGATGGTAATCCAAAATACACCCTTTTTTATAAAGACAATCAGAAGTTTGAAGGCGAGGAGTTTAGCTACAATACCTATTCGCAGTATAAAGATGGTGTTGAAATACTCTACATGGAGTATGGTTACGAACAACCCGACCTGCTGGTAAAAAAGCGTGAGCAGGTAGGCGAAAATCTGATCGAAACAAGCTACTATTCCAACAACACAGCAAAATCAGTTATTACCCTTTTGAACAATACAAAAGAAGGAGATGCAACTTTTTACAATACTGAAGGCAAAGTAATTGCAAGTGGGGTTTACAGCGATAACTTTCCTGTAAATGGGAGCTTTGCATACTTCAACACCTATGACGAAAATTCGTACTTAAAACTCGATTTGCAAACTAAGAAAATAGTAGTATCAGAGTATTCCAACGCTTCTGAGGTGAGCTCTTTCCAATACAATTTGCCTAAAAGCAAATCGACAGAAAAGCTTCAGGATGAAATCAGAAAAGTGATTGATGGTTTGAGCTCCATTTATGGAAGCTACAATGTGGAATCGTACAACTATTAAGAATATTATCCGAAGAAAACTTCGGGTTTGTTCTTATAGGGTGAAAGTGAAGCCATTGGCATTTCCTTTTTCACCTTTTTCTACAATTGCTTCAAGCTCTGGGAAGAAATTTATTCCGGTAAGGACTTCAAGAGAGTCTGCCGGTATGGTAAAATGGAAGAGTTCTTCGCTGCTTGCTTCGTTTTTCATTAAAAAGGCAACAATCTTTTTCTCACCCGTTACATCCAGTATTATTTTGTAATAGTAACCCGGAACGGTAACCCTATTCTCCCCAATAGCACCGAGATTATCGACGAATACAGGCCCGGTAACCACCAGAATAGTATCTTCCTGCACAGCCCAGTCTCTGACCTGCATTTCCAGCTTTTTCCAGATTCCACGGTTAAAAGAGGGTTTTTGCGGCGACATGTTGCTCATGTAAAAACTTTCGGCCATTGCCAACGAGTCCATCTCCATATCGGCAGCGGGTGCAAGGTGGCCGCGGTCATACCCACTGGATTTATAATCTGCAAGACTTGCGCTGCCAGTCGCCACTTTCGCATCCTCCCGAAAGGCCTCTTTTCTGGCTGTATTCGATTGCACCTCTGCTTTAGTAAGTTCGTAATACACCCATTTGGCCTGTTCGTGCTTTTCGCTGTAGCAAAGGGTGTAATGCCTGTGTTCGATTATCTGGCAGCTGTCGCAAACAGGAAGACCCTGGCCTGATAAACAAAGGCTAAGTAATAATAGAAAGCAGGTGAAATAGTAATACATGGAAAAGGAGATAGCGGAAAAATTAGAAATAATTCGGAAGGTTAATATCAATAGTAAAATGATTTTTCTAGGGCGAATTTATCTATCTTTTAAAACAATTTGCAGTATGCAAGCATGAATTATAAAACAAAAGTTGAAATCTATTCGAAATACGATATGGCTTTAATAGAAGGCTGGCTATCCTCTCAGATTTCCTACCCTGTAAGCTTAATTTCTTGCGAGGCTTTTTATACCAAGTTCTTCCTTAAGTTTTATTTAAAAACCTCATTTTCTTTTTGGGTCGTATAGTGAGTGGTACATTTTAAACATTTGTGAAACATCGATTATTTTGCTGGGCTTGTCCTATTGTCCATGGTTAGGTTAGCTTTTTTTTCAATACAGCAGGTAGAATAAAAAATTAAGAAACTTTCTCATCTAATCTTTAAGATTAATTCTTTTTGCATATTATTGTTTTGCCAAAATCTAAATTAATTCTGGTTTTTCTGCAATAGGTTTAGGTTCTTCCTTGAATTAATGTAGAAAAAGACGAATAAGGAATAAAATATAAATACTAACCCTATAAATCCTTCAATCATGAATGCATTAACAACAGCAAAAAGTTGGAAAATATATTTTATCATTTTATTTCTACTTTAACAGATTAAACAAAACCCTTGTAAACATTGATATTTCAAGGAAATTCAGTATCTTCAATGCACAGAAAAACAGGCTTATCGTTCCGAAAAATGTTTAATACAACGTAAAAATAATAATCGATATGGAAAACACTGACCTCTGTAATAGAGCGAGTTAGTGTTCACCTTAATGATTATCAGCATGTATTTTGTAATTCAACAAAGAAGTTCTTTGACAAAGCACAGCAATATTCATTAGGAATAATACAAAGTCAGATGCGCAATATTGAAAGAATAAGCGAAGATTTGGGAGCTAACTACCATCAAATGCAGCACTTTATAACTGAGTCTAACTGGGATCATCGAGTTTTGATAAATCAAGTAGCCCAGGAAGTAAGCCAGGTTTTACCCAAAAGAAAACTTACAGGATTGATTATTGATGAAAGTGGTTGGGTAAAAAAAGGCGACCATAGCGTAGGCGTTGGACATCAATATTGTGGGAATGTAGGGAAACTATCAAATAGTCAGGTTGCGGTATTTGCTTGTTTAAGTAATGGGGATTTTGCATCAATGGTTGATGCCCGACTATACCTTCCCAAGGCTTGGTGTGACGACAAGACAAGATGCGAAAAAGCAGGCGTTCCTGTAAAGCACCGAACATTTAAAACTAAGCTCGAACTGGCATTAGAAATTATTCGCCAGCAAGTAACCAATGGCATCATCTTCGATTTTATTGGAGGCGATGGTTATTATGGTAACGATGTGGATTTTGCCAGCAGCATAGATTTGCTTGGTTATCTGTACATGCTGGATATCCATAAAGACCAAAAAATATATTTGGAACGTCCTGACTTGGCTATTCCCGAGCGAAAAAGCAATAAGGGTCGTGAACCCAAGAAATTAAAAGCAACTACAGACGAATTAAGTGTATCAAAATATTTACAGACTTTAAATGACGAAAATTGGCAGCGTATTAGTGTTCGTAATACAGCCAAAGGAGTTCTTGTAGCTGACTATCATTTTATAAAGCTTTGGATAATCAATAACAGTAAAATGCAAGTAGAGCAAAGGTTACTGGTTATCCGTAAAACGAAAACCAAAGAAGGCAAGGACGAAATAAAATATTCTTTTACCAATGCTAATCTTGAACAATACACTAAGAAAGCTATAGCCTATATGCAAGCACAACGGTACTTTGTAGAACATTGCATAAAAGAATCAAAACAGATACTCGGGCTAGACCAGTTTCAGACACGAAAATGGCTTGCATGGCAACACCAGGTTGCATTAAACTTTTTGGTCTCGTCATTTATTTTAAAAGAAAAATTGCATTGCTTTGATGATTTACCTTTACTATCGGCTCGTGATATTAAAGAATTTATCACTTTTAAACTTTATAAACAGATGACCGAAGAACAAATGATTGATAGAATTTATGACCGGCATTTAAAACGACAGCGTGATATAAATTACTCATATTCAAAATTGTAAATCTGTTAAAGTAGAATTATGCTGTCTTTTTATTAATCTACAATTTGTTTCTTCGCAGGAGCCTGGGATGGGGCTGCGTCCACTTTCTAAAGAAGAGTATGAAAAAGTTCCTGTTGCTGATTTAGAAACATTAAAGAAAAATGCACCAACAAAGGCAATTTCAAAAGTTTTACCTTTAAAACTTGTACTAAGCACTCCAATGGTCGGCAATCAAGCGTCACAAGGTTCTTGTGTGGCATGGGCTAGCGGATATTGCTGCTATTCTATAATGTTGAATTCGAAATTCAACGATTGGACTATTGCCACACGAAGCCCAAGCTATATATTTAATCAATTAACACATTGTACTCAAGAAGTGGGTTGCGGCAATGGTTGTGGTTTAACTGTTCCAGATGCATTAACTCTTATTAAGGAACAAGGGGTTTGTTCATGGAAGAATATGCCTTATGTTGAATATGATTGCTTTACACAGCCTAATGCCACCCAAATTTCCGATGCAGCCCAAAACAAAGCATTAAACTTTGGCAGACTTGCAAACAAAAATGACATTGCTGAAATAAAGAGTAAGTTAAATTATGGTTATCCAATAATAATCAGTATCCCAATTTATGATTCATTTTTTAGCATGTGGAATAAGAAGACAGGTGTTTGGGATAATAATACTGGCCAATCTGAATATTCTCATGCTGTTTGCATAATTGGGTATGATGATAATAAAACCGATGGGAAAAGTACTGGTATGGTTAAAGTCCAAAACTCATGGGGTACGGATGGAGGAGATATGGGTTTCTTCTGGATACCCTACACTTTTATTCAAAGTGGCTGTTTAGAGGAAGCATATGTTCTTTACTCCAGCACAGTTGGTAATAATAACTCCAATTGCACAAACACTGCTCCAATACTGGATAAAGTATTAAGAAATGGCACCAATGTTGAGTACTTTTTTAGAAGTAATTATACTGGTTCTTCTAAAATTACTCTTGAATATTCTATTGATGGAAAAACTTGGAAATCGAATTATTCAAGTACTGGAAATTCCCCTCGCACGTGGTCGAATGTACCTGATACTTTTGGAATGCAATACAGAATTATTGAATCGATAGCTGGTTGCAGCCAATATGCCTCAAATGTTATTCGGCATGGATTTCCTTATTTTGTGACATCATCAAGAACAGGAACAACAATTTCTTGCATTGTTTCTAATCAGGTTAATAGTACAATTACATTACAATATTCGACAGATGAAGGAAAAACTTGGAATCAGGCAACAACTGCAAGTACTTCTAGTCCTTATATTTTTGAAAACATTCCCGATCAAAAGCCCATTGGCCTGAGAATAGTAGAAAACAGTTTAACTCAGGGTATTACTAAATCAAATACTCGAATTGAGGCCAATTGCAATATTGCCCCGATATTAGAAAGGGTTGAAAGAAATAATACAAACGTCTCATATTTTTGGAATAATAATGGGATAAGCAACAATACCATTCGTTTGGAGTATTCTACAAATGGAGGTAGTATATGGGTGTCTAAGCCTGGCACTGCCATTTCACCACGTACATTGTCAAGTGTGCCCAATGTTAAACCAATATCATACAAAGTAGTTTCATGTACCTATGGCTGCGAAGTAAAGTCAAATATAATTGACCAAAAACCTCCATACCTCAACAGTGTTACTCGCGATGGTACCTCGGTGAGTTTTAATTACAATAGTAATGGAAACCCTACCATTACCCTACAATATTCAGACGATCAAGGCAGTAATTGGAAATCGCAAACAGGATGTACATCAACATCGCCCTGTGTTTTTTACAATGTGCCCGATAAAAAACCAATTGTTTACAGAGTATTAGGGGACGCACCTGGATGTGCCACAGCTATATCAAATCAAATAATTATACCCAATTGCACACCAGCTACACTAACAAACATAGTAAGAAGTGGAACTTCAGTAACATATCATTGGATTAATAATACTACATACGGACAAATTAAATTTCAATATTCTACCGATGGTGGCAATAATTGGATATCAGAAACAATTTCAACTGGTACTCAAACATCACCTAGACAATTTTCAAACATTCCTGATGTAAAACCCATTCAATACAGAATAATTACCTTTCCTTTTGCATGTGGTGAGGATGGAGTTATTTCAAATGTAATAGAGCATAAACCTTGTGCAGCGCCAAATTTAGGCACAGTAATACGTAATGGCACATCTGTAAATTATTATTTTGGCAGTAATAATAATACTATAACCCTTCAATATTCCACTAACCAAGGAAGCACCTGGGTTTCTAAATCAGGTTGTACTACATCGCCTTGTACCTACGTGAATGTACCAAATATCAAACCAATAACATTCAGAATAGTTGGCGATGCCCCTGGCTGCGCAACTTCTGCATCCAATACCATCATTCATGCAGATTGTTATCCAACCTTAACCCTCGAAAAAGTTGAAAGAAGTGGAACTTCTGCAAAATATTATTGGAATACCTATGGTGCTGTGTATCAAACAATAGGTTTTCAGTATTCAACAGATGGCGGTGCAAGCTGGAAATCATATCATATTGGTGCAACCTCGCCATACTCCATCAATGGAGTACCTTCAACATTGCCTATGAAATATAGAATAATTGGTTACGCCTATGGTTGTAATAAAGATGGATTAATCTCAAATGTAATAGAACATAGAAGTGCGGGTACTTATCAAGCACTAGAATTTGCTTCCACGGATATTTCAGACATTCAAGATTTAAATTCAGTATATTGGGCCAGATACCTCCCAGATGGTATACTAAAGGCTTATCATACAAATGATGTTAAGGTGTTAAGATTATATAACATTAACGGAAATCTTCTAATTGAAATGAATGTTGCTAACCAGACTGAAAGTGAAATTAACATCGATAATTTACCTTCAGGGGTGTATATTCTAACTTTTGATGGATTTCATTCTAGAAAAGTCTTGAAAGATAAATAACCCATCCTACTTCAAGAGAAATGAATGGGCAATACTTTCTATTAATAGAGTATTGCCCATTTTAATTCACAAGAAATGGGTTATAGCAGTATTTGGTTGAGTTTGCAAATCATTTTCATATGCTCGTCAGCCTAGTTTTTTGAGAGCCTTTGACTTGGTTTTACGTAAACGGTTTTTGTTGGGCTAGCAGAGAATTTTATTTAGCCTGAGTAAGCCAAAATTATTTTTTATTTAACTACAAACCAATTAGTGGTGGTAGGGCAAATATGTATCACTAAATCAACCTTCAATCACCCGAAGGGCTTCCTGTATTTTTTCTTCCTCCGAAAGCATCCCGTCAATCCAGTGTATATTCACACCCTCGCGTTCCATTTTTCTGAACCAGGTCATCTGCCGCTTGGCAAATTGGTGGATGGCGGTTTCGAGTTGGCTTGTCATGTCTGAAAAGCTTAGGTGACCTAACAGGTGTTGAGTAATGTATTTGTATTCGAGGCCATAATAAATAAGGTCTTCCGGGGCGATGCCCTGGTTAAGCAGTCTTTGTACCTCATCCACCAGTCCCTCTTCAAGTCTTCTGTGCAGCCGTGTTGAAATCCGGCGGCGACGCTCTTCACGGTCGAACTGTATGCCAAGGTAAACGGGTTTTATTTCTGGCATTTTTTTTTCTGCCGGAGGGTACAGCAAATAATACTCTTCGATTTCGATGGCCCTGATGGCCCTTTTTACAGTGTCGGTATCGGTTTTATTGTGCAATTTTTTATACGATGCCAGTATGTTTTCGAGTTCCGCAAGACTTTTGTCCTTCAGCTTTTCCCGGAGGCTGTTATTTACAGGCACACTGATAAGCTGGTAGGCTTTTGTCACCGATTCGAGGTACATGCCGGTACCTCCGCAAAGAATAACTTTTTTCTTTCGTTGCTGAATTTCTTCGAAGCAATGGAAAAAGTCTTTCTGAAATTCGAACACATTGTATTTATACCCTGCCGGATGGATATCGACCAGGTGACAAGCAATGGTCTTTCCTTCGACACAATAGTCCTCGTAATCTTTACCGGTTCCGAGGTTCATATCGCGATAAACCTGCCTCGAATCGGCACTGATTATTTCGGCGCCGATGGCATGGGCGAGCAGCGCTGCTAATCGGGTTTTACCCGTGGCGGTTGGGCCTAAAACCACTACCAGGTTATGCTTCTCTGCCAGCATGCTATTCTGTATTGAATAATTGTAAAAATACCCTTACTTTGCAAATCCTTATTGGAAGGTGCAAGATGGCAAACAAAATTGAAATTCGAAATAAAAAGGCAGCACACGATTACGAGTTTATCGAAAAGTATACGGCGGGCATTGTGCTTTCGGGTACCGAGATAAAAAGCTTAAGGCTCGGTAAAGCCAATATGGCCGACTGTTTCTGCTCTTTCCGGGGAAATGAACTCTGGCTTCGGAATATGACTATTTCGGAATATGCAAACCGGGGTTACATGAATCACGATCCCCAACAGGAACGAAAACTGCTTTTAAACCGCACCGAGCTCAAAAAACTCGAGCGTAAGGTCAAGGAAAGAGGGCTTACCATTGTAGCAACCCGTGTATTTATCGCCGAAACAGGATATGCAAAAGTAAACATTGCACTGGCAAAGGGTAAAAAGGAATACGACAAGCGCGAAGACATTAAAAAGCGCGATACGAAGAGGGTTGAAGATCGCCTCAGGAAGCTCTAGGCTTGAAATGTTTCTGTCTGTAGTTTCGAAGAATTTCTAAGCTTGCTATTGTGCGAAGAAGAAATCGTTCAGCTCATAAATATCCTTGGTCGAAAAATCCGTTTCGAAATCGAAATAAGCATCCACGGTATTCATCATTTCATCGAAAGAAATATACCCGTCCTGGTCTTTATCAACCTTTAAAAATTTCTGAGGAATTTCTTTGGCGCCGGCCTTTTTGTAATTGCTGTATGAGGCAGGAGTTCGCACATACATGGCAATATCTTTGCGGGCTACAGCCTTCGACATATCCAGCGATGCAACTACATCTTCGTCCGACATAGCCACACCTCTTTCATCGACCATGGCTCCATACTGCGAATAGGACTCGTCATCGAGGTAATCAGGTATGCGGTCGAGATCACTGTCAATGGGGCAACCAAGGGTATCTGTTTTTACCCCCCAGGGTGTTCCGGGGCATTGATCTATGGCATCGAACCAGCCATCCCCATCTTCGTCGCCCATAAGGGTATTGTCGAATTCGAGTTCGGCAAACACCTTCTCCCATTTGAGCATTTTTGCGCTGGAAAATAAGTCGAGGTGTATCGAAAATTGGGTGAAAGTGAAAAAGTCGGATTGTTGATCGCCAATGATTCCTTGTGTGTTTTTATGGCTCACATGGTCAATTTCGTCATTAAGTGTATAATGCAATGAGCTGCTTACGCGAAACATAAGCCGGTTGGTTACCTGAAAATCGAGCCCTGCTTCCAGAGGAATGGCGATGGAATAGGAAGCATATTCGTTGTAGCCAAAATCGATGTCTTTTACGTTTGTTTCATAGACAAAATCGCGACGTAGCAGTTCGGCATTGGGGTTTACAAGTTGCGATTCGCGGCGGATAGATCCATCGGTCCAATAGTGATAAGGTATTTCTGCGCCCTCGATAAGCGCCAGTTGATCGGTTTTCGAATCGAAGGTAACCATTTCCAATCCAAGCGAAACAAATGGCCTAAGGCGTTTCTGAGGCGAAATAAAATGGTCAAAATCGTAGTTTACATTGAACCCAAAAATATAAGTCGACGAATGGAAATTAAAATTAAGCAAAGTGTCGGTATAGGAGCGTTGATTGCCAGAGAGTGACCCTCCAAGCACGTAAAAGTCTCCGCGGAAAAAATGGCGGTTGTCGAGGTAAGTGGCCACATTTACCGAAAAGCCAGGGTCGCCGTTTAAAATGGTTTGACCGCTGTTTTGAATGTCTCCGAAAAAGTTAAAGCTACCTCCACCAATACCAATGACAGGTTTGTAAACCGGGTTCCAGTTTTCGACTTCCTGCACCAGTAAATTCTCAATATCGCCCGGATCCTGAGCAAAGAGAGGCATGCTGCAAAGGCTTAATAGCAGCACGAGGTTTTTGAAGCTATTTCTGATCCTGGACATAGTTCTATTTGTATTCACTCGAATTCTCCGTTTCCTTATTTATACCATCGCTGGTTCGAAATCATCAAAGCTTCCTGCACGGTAATACGAGTACCATTATTGTAAGCTGAAACAAATGCATCGTCGAGAGTAGTTGAGTTCCAAATTTGTTCGCGGTAGTCGCGGGCCACTTTGTATTCGGGGAACGAACCTACCGAGTATTTATACCAACCTTCGTGGTATTCGTGCCTTACCTCCTTCTCGAGTTTGTAGGATTTAAAATACCTTTTCACGTTCACCGGACTATGGCCTGCAGCCAGTTGCACGCGATAATAGATTCCCTCTTCGGGTTCGAGCATGGTTTTTTTATTCGACTTTGGTTCCTTTTGGTTGGTCACAGGTATATGTTTGCTCACACCATCTGTTTGCCCATAGGCCAGGCTTGCGGCGCCAATGTTTTGAATGAGTAAATTCAGGTCTTCGGAGCTTTTTACCTGTGCCAAATCCTGGGGAGTTTGCTGAATATTGATGGTAATGGTTTTAGCCTCTTCGAGGTAAGAAAATGTACCTTGCAGGGTCGGGGCTTTTTTAGTTCCCATTCCCGTCGGTACCAGTTTGTAAGAGACTAAAAAGAAGGAAGATGCCGGAAGGTTCATCCACAGGTATTTGGCTGTGTTTTTCTTAAAAGTGAAGATGGCATCACGCTCATTTACTGCTTCGGCTTTGTATCCTTCGGGAATGGTTTCTTCAATTTTTGCAAATTTTTCTTTTCTTTCCTTGCTCACAAGAATATTCACGATGTATCCTTTTCCATCGGGCGAAGGCACAGGTGCTTGCCTGATACAAGCTATTTGAGGCTCGGAGCCGGAAACCGGAATATAGGGAATTACAAGGAGCTCGTAATCGTTAATATCAACTATCAGCGATGGATCGGTAGTAGGTGAGGGTAGTATGGTTATTTCACCACTCTGGCTGGTAACAGTGCGGCGCTCATTGTCTGCGATGTACGAGAATTTGCTGGCAATGCTGAACTGCCCTTTCAGTCGGGGGTCTACTTTGATGGTATACGATACCATAATTTCTTTCTCGCTGGGCATATTCATCCAGATAAAGCGAGCCTTTTTATCGTCAAAGCTGAAATCGGCATTTGCAGTTTCTACTGAAGTGGCAGTAAGGCCCGCCGGCATTGTTTGAAGAAGGCGGGAAAAAGAAGCGAGTTCTCCTTTTTTAATAGTCACTTTTACTTCAAAACTGCTGCCTGCCACTACCTGCGTAGGCACTTCGCTGGTAATACCAATGTCGTCGGTAAAACCAAGCTTAAGTATGAGCGCAATAAGTAAATTTGCAAACAATGCAAACAATCTTAACATCAGGCTTTTGTATTAGAACCTACTAAAAATAAGCATTAATCGAAGAGAATAAAAATTTCTACATCGCTATTTCTTTCCAAAAACCATTTAAAATACAGTAATACAGCGCACTAAGGTTGTTAATTTCTTTTTTTTAAAAGTTTGGACTGAGTAGGTATTTCGAGTAAAACTGATTAATGGCATCTACGGCTTCCTGCGCTGTGTCCACCAGCGAGAACAATTCAAGGTCTTCTTCGCTGATGTTTTTTTCATCGCCAAGCATGGTGTTTTTAATCCATTCTACTATTCCCGTCCAGTATTGAACTCCGACCAGGATAATAGGAAACCGACCTATTTTTCCGGTTTGAATCAGGGTAAGCGATTCAAAAAGTTCATCGAGGGTACCAAATCCGCCTGGCAGAACAATAAAGCCCTGTGAATATTTCATAAACATTGTCTTCCGCACAAAAAAGTGATCGAAAGTGATAAGTTTATCGTGGTCGATGAAAAAGTTAGGTTCCTGTTCGAAGGGCAAAGATATATTGAGACCTACCGAACGGCCTTTGCCTCTTTTAGCACCCAGGTTTCCGGCCTCCATAATTCCAGGGCCACCACCTGTGATAATACCATAACCGTGTTGTGTGAGCTCGTAGGCAATTTCTTCTGCTAATTTATAATAGATACTTCCAGGTTCTGTGCGGGCCGAACCAAATATCGACACGCAGGGTCCGATGCGGGCGAGCTTTTCAAAGCCTTCCACAAATTCCGACATAATCTTAAAGATTTTCCAGCTGTCGTAGGTTTTAATCTCGTTCCAGTCCTTTTGCTTAAAAGCCAGCCTTATTTTTTCTTCACTTTTCGGATTAATCATGGGTGTTCCTTTTTTTTCTCAGTATTCATAACAAAGTAAGCGACTTTTTTCAAATCAGTGGCCCAACTTACTGATTAGCTTCTGCATTCTTCTAATTCTTTCTTCAGAAATTGGGCTGTATAACTGTGCGCATTGCCGGCTATTTCTTCAGGCGTACCGGCACAAAGAATTTCACCACCTTCCCGGCCACCTTCTTTTCCCATGTCGATAATGTAGTCGGCCACCTTAATCACATCGAGGTTATGTTCAATCACTATCACTGTATTGCCATGGTCGACTAGCTGATAAAGCACCTCGAGCAGCACTCTGATATCTTCGAAATGAAGCCCGGTAGTAGGTTCGTCGAGTATGTAGATGGTTTTTCCGGTATCGCGTTTGGATAGTTCGGCTGCAAGTTTTACCCGCTGACTTTCTCCACCTGAAAGTGTAGTAGAGGGTTGGCCCAGAGTAATATATCCCAAGCCTACTTTTTGCAGGGTTTTTATTTTACGTATGATGGCAGGAATGCTATCGAAGAATTCTACCGCCTGATTTATGGTCATATCGAGCACTTCGCTGATGCTGCGACCCTTGAATTTTACTTCAAGGGTTTCGCGGTTATAACGTTTGCCTGCACAATCTTTACACACCACATATACATCAGGAAGAAAATTCATTTCTATGGTCTGCACCCCGGCTCCCTGGCAGGTCTCGCATCGTCCGCCTTTTACATTGAAGGAAAAGCGACCCGGTTTGTAGTTGCGTATTTTGGCCTCGCGGGTTTCGGCAAACAGGCTGCGGATATCCGAAAATACACCGGTATAGGTGGCAGGGTTCGATCGTGGTGTTCGCCCCAGTGGCGACTGATCGACGTCGATCACTTTGTCGATGTGTTCCAATCCTTTGATCGACTGATAGGGCAAGGGTTCCTGTTTCGAATTGTACAGGTATTGACTTAGCAGCGGGTAGAGAGTTTCGTTAATCAGACTCGACTTACCGCTACCCGATACCCCCGTAATGCAGATAAACTGTCCCAGTGGTAGGTCAAGATCTACATTTTTAAGGTTATTGCCCGTGCAGCCTTTCAAGTGAATAAAATTACCGTTGTTGGACCTTCTTTTCTGGGGAAGTGGAATATGGCACTTATTGGTTAGGTACTTGGCAGTAAGACCATTGCTTTTTAGCAAACTCTCCGGCGGACCCGCAAAAACAACCTCACCTCCATGCCGTCCGGCTAAGGGACCCATATCGAGTATATAATCCGAGGCCATCATCATGTCTTTGTCGTGCTCTACTACAATAATGGTATTCCCCGAATCGCGAAGGGTTTTAAGTGTATGAATGAGTTTGATGTTATCGCGTTGGTGCAATCCAATGCTGGGTTCGTCGAGTATGTAAAGTACATTTACCAGTTGAGAGCCGATTTGTGTAGCCAGCCGGATACGCTGGCTTTCGCCACCTGACAGGTTACGTGAGGCCATATTCAACGAGAGGTAATTAAGGCCTACATCCAGCAGAAATTGCACCCGGGTGCGCAGTTCTTTGATAATTTCCGTAGCAATGGATTTTTGCCGGTCGCTCAGGTGAATCATTACCGAATCTAGCCAGACGGCAAGTTCGCGTATGTCCATTTCGGCAAGTTCGGCTATGTTTTTATCGTGAATTTTAAAGTGAAGTGCCTCTTTGTTTAATCGCCGGCCATGGCAATCGGGGCAGCTTACCCTTTTTACAAATTGTTGTGCCCATTGTTGTTCGGCTTCGCTCTTATCGCCCGCTGCTTGCATGTTGGCTACATAGTTTACGACGCCTTCGAAACTTAAGAAATAATTCGACGAGGTACCCAATGGGGTGTTTTCCAGCTTCAGGGGTTCTTCGGTACCATACAATATGGCCTGCAAGGCATCGTCCGATATACTTTGGATGGGATCATCGAGCTTAAAACGATATTTCTGTGCAATGGATTCCAATTGCCAAAAAATGAGTGAATTTTTATAGGGTCCCAGGGGTTCGATTGCGCCCTTTTTAATGCTCAGGTTGCGATTAGGAATAATTTTATCGATATCAATCTCACTTATTTTCCCCAGACCGTTGCAGGTGTGGCAGGCGCCCTGCGGCGAATTGAAAGAGAAATTGTGAGGAGCGGGTTCGTTGTATGAAATGCCGGTGGTGGGGCACATCAGCTGACGGCTGAAGTAACGGGCCTCCTTGCTGTCTTTTTCCTGCAGCATAATGGTGCCTTTTCCATGATGCATGGCAGTTTCGACCGATTTCTTCAAACGCTTACCATCTTCTTCGTTGTCGGCAATCTGCAGTTTGTCGATTACCATTTCGATGCTATGGTTTTTATAACGGTCTAGCCGCATTCCGTGTCTTATCTCATCTATCTTTCCATCCACCCGCACATGCATAAAACCTTTGCGAAGTATTTGTTCGAAAAGCTCTTTGTAATGCCCTTTCCGATTTTTTACCATGGGAGCCAACAGGTAGACCTTTTTATTCTGATAAGCCTGCTTGATGAGCGATAGAATTTTATCATCCGAATACTTCACCATTTTTTCGCCCGTATTGTAAGAATAGGCCTCACCTGCGCGGGCAAAAAGTAGGCGCAGGTAATCGTATATTTCGGTAGTGGTGCCCACCGTAGAGCGTGGGTTTTTATTGGTGGTTTTTTGTTCGATGCTCACCACCGGACTTAGACCTGTGATGTTGTCAACATCGGGGCGTTCCATGTTGCCAAGAAATTGCCGGGCATAAGCCGAAAGTGTTTCGATGTATCGGCGCTGCCCTTCGGCATAAAGGGTATCGAAAGCGAGCGATGATTTGCCGCTACCGCTTAATCCGGTAATCACGGTTAAACTATCTCTCGGTATGCTTAAATTGATGTTTTTGAGATTATGAACGCGGGCTCCGTAAACATGTATGCGATTATTCTCTTCCACTTAATCCTTCTCCTTATTCTTTCTGGTTCTATTATTTGGTATGCGAATCTGGTATTCTTTACCCGAGGTATTGGCAAGTTTGTCGTCTCTTAACCAGGGGTTTAAATATTTCAGCATTTTATAATTGGTCTTGTGTTCGTTGGCAAAATCGGCCCAGCTTTCAATCGGGCTATTAACGATTTCTTCTTTGTAACGATAAGGCTGGTAGAGTTCATCAGCGGCTATGTGAAAATTATATTCTGCAGGATTGGATAGTATTAGTTTAAGCGCTAATATGCGGTATACATAGCGAGCAGTTTCTTCGCCAAAAAGCAGGTTGTAATAATTGTTTTCCTTTTGTCTGGTAATTTGGCGGTCTATTCCAAGGCGTCCAACGTTGTAGGAGGCTGCAGTGAGTGTCCAGCTGCCGAATTTTGCATAAGATTCATTCAGGTATTTGCATGCTACTTCGGTGGATTTTGCAATGTGGTAGCGCTCATCAACCTCTTCGTTTATTTCCAGTCCATAATCTTTGGCAGTACCTTCTAAAATTTGCCAGAAACCGACAGCTTTCTTAGGTGAAACCACATTTTCAAGCCCACTTTCTGCTACGGCCAGGTACTTAAAATCATCGGGAATGCCCTGCGCTTTCAAAATAGACTCTATTTCAGGAAAAAACCGGTTTGCCCGCTTAATGAGCAGAATGGTTTGAGAATGATAAAATGAATTCACCAGCATCTCACGTTCGAGGGCTTCCTTTACATCGAAATATTCAAGGGGCACCTTTTCCCCGCAAAAAGTCAGACTGTCGGGGAGGGCAGGGGGAAGATGATATGCCTCGTTGGTTGAAACATAACTACTGTCGTGGTTGCAGTCGGAGCTGATAAATAAAAGAATTACTGTTGAAACAACAATTGCAGCGGTTAAAAAGTATGCAATACTCTTAATGGGGTTCACTTTGTTCATGTGTAGTGTGGGTTTCAATCTTCAAAAATAGACAAAAAATTACCACCGATATATGAACAAGAGAATTAACTTATGCAGAAAGGAGATGGAATTAGAAAAGATAGGTGATGCCTGTTAAAATGCCTATGGAATAGGGTCTTGCCTCCACTGTCGAACCCGGATTAACTGGGCTCAGGTAATATTTAAATTGAGGCTCGACATTCAGGTTGAGCTGATCGTTAAGGCGGTATCCAAAGCCAAGTCCTACGGTACTGCTTAAATTCACCGAATTGAGTTGATTGTTTTCCGCAAAGTAAGTGCCATTATCAAGATAAACCGGACTATCGATCAATAAGTTTGTACTTAAACCTCCCAGAAGGCTAAGATTAAAATCCTGGTCGATTACTACATAACGTGCCATAAAAGGCACTTCGATATATTCGAGGTATTGGGTCAGGGTGCTGCTCTGGTTATAGGCGGCCAGTTTTTCTTCGTCTTGAGTGACCATGTCCCACGAACTGGCATTGGTTGTAAAGCTGGTATTGTAAATTTCGCCCAGCGAAGTCGATACATTCACCGCAGTGATGGTTTCGCCTATACTAGGCATACCACTATTGTCGTAATAGTCCTCTCCACGGGTATTATTCACATTTACAGCTTGCTGTGTGGAGGTGGTTTGCCCCATTTTGGAATAATATACTCCTGATTGCACAGAAAACCTTCTGGCTGCTTTGTATGCTACTTGTACACCACCTGCATAAGCCATTATGCCATTTTCGCTCTGGTTATATGCTTCTGAAAGCTGAGCCGGGGCTTCTGCACTAATTGTCCGATAAGCATATTGTGGGCCTGCCTGCCCGCCCAAAGCCCATTTGTCGGCATTGGTAACTGGTTTTTCTTCAGGTTCGTCAAACACAGCCAGCATGGCATTGTAGCTTTGTTCCGTGGCTTCCGGAGTGGTATGTGGAATTTCCAGGTTCCATTCGGGCATGCTTACTGGAATATTGGCCTTTATGGATGCAATCGGATACATCGACTCAGCCTTGTCTGTCCTCGTCAGTTGTTTGTCAATATGCTGAGGAGTAAGTGCTAAATTTCCAGAGGATGTCGACGGAGCCAGTGATTTTATGGTGGAGATTATATTTTCTTGAAGTGATTTATTTTCTGGTAGTGCAATGGTATTGGACTTGGTTTCCTGGAGCACTGGATTGGAGTGTTTAGGTGCCGATGCAATTTGCAGTTCCTGATTCTTTCCAAATTTGTTTATGCCAATACTGGTTGCTGCAATAAGAAGTGCCGCAGAGGCAGCCACTTTAAAATAGAAAATAGGCGACCTTCTGGCATGTTTTGCCAGGAGTTTTTTCTCAATAAGCTGCCATGCATCTGCGGGTGGTGCAGGTGCAAAGTCTTTTAGTTCTTGTTTAAAATAGTCGTCCATATCGATAAAACCTTCATTCATACTTACGATCGGATTATGGCTCCCGCCTGGTAATGCTTCGAAACTTTATCCTGTAAGATTGATCGGGCGCGTGATAAATTTGATTTCGAGGTACCCTCAGTAATGTCTAGCATTTCCGAGATTTCTTTATGCGAATAACCCTCTATGGCATAGAGGTTAAAAACAGCTCTGTATTTAGGCGACAATTCCTGTATCATCGCTATCAGCTCTTCGGCAGCCAGGCTACTTACAATGTCGTCATTGCTAAACTGCGTATTATCGTGCACTCCATCCTGGATATTTACTATCTTAAACTGTCCACGAAACCGTTCCAGCGAGAGGTTCACAAATATCCTGCGCATCCAGCCTTCGAAAGAACCTTCGAATTTGAACTGGTGGATTTTTTCGAATACTTTAAGGAAACCATCCTGGAGAATATCACTTGCATCGTTTCGATTGCCTGCATAACGAAGGCAAATGCCGAACATTTTTCCAGCCATCAGCGAAAAAAGTTCTTTTTGTGCCCTGCTATCTTGCTGCTGGCAACCTAGAATGATATCCTCAAGCTTATTCTCCAAGTCTTGATACTTATTCCTCAAAGTTAAGATAATCCTACCTCCTTTATTCAATTCGAAATAGCTAATTTGTTACCAGCAAAGTATTGATGCATAACAAAACCAAAAGGTTGCGTGTGATGAAAACAATTCATACTTTTCTACAATAAACCCCCTTAGAGATAAACACTGTATTGCGAATTGCTGATAGGGTCGATAAATGTAAAGTCTTGTTCATTATCGAACATATCCTGTTCCATTCTGCAACAAAGCCTTTAAGGCATGGGAAAGAAATATTTTATTTAACACACACCTAATCAACAGCATGCAAATTTGTGGCATGTTAGTTGTAAAAAGCCCATCGAGAATAAAAGAAGCCTAAATGATAAGAATTAAGCAATTGCACAAATCCTATGTAAATGGGATAAACAGTTTACATGTTCTGAAAGGTATTGATATGCATATCGAAGCCGGCGAGATGGTTTCGATTATGGGGTCTTCCGGATCCGGTAAATCAACCCTTTTGAACGTTATTGGTATTTTGGATAGCTACGATGCAGGAGAGTATAGCCTTAACAATATTTTAATGCAGGGCTTGAGCGAAACTAAGGCGGCATGGTACCGCAACCAGATGATTGGTTTTGTTTTCCAATCGTTTAACCTCATTTCTTTTAAAAATGCTCTTGAGAATGTAGCTCTCCCTCTTTATTATCAAAACGTAAGCCGTAAGAAGCGAAATAAAATTGCCATGGAATACCTCGATCGGGTGGGGCTGGGTCCCTGGGCAACTCATTTACCGAGCGAACTTTCAGGAGGACAGAAACAAAGAGTGGCCATCGCGCGGTCGCTCATTGCCCAACCAAAAGTAATTCTCGCAGACGAACCTACCGGAGCGCTTGATTCGCAAACCTCTTACGAAGTGATGGACCTTTTTCAGGAGATTAATCAGGCCGGAATTACCATTATTATTGTAACACATGAAAAGGATATTGCAGAACGTACCAAGCGGATTATTCACCTGAAAGATGGATTAATAGAGCGGGAATATAAAACCAAATTAAACCTTAACTATGCTTGATTTTGGCGTTTGGCAGGAGATTTTAAGCACCATGAGCAAAAACAAGCTCAGGACTTTCTTAACCAGTTTTAGCGTATTCTGGGGGATTTTTATCCTTATGATTCTGCTTGGCTCTGGCAATGGTCTTAAAAAAGGTGTAATGCACAATTTCAGCGATGCAACCAACAGCGTTTGGATGTGGGGTGGAATGACCAGCATGGCTCACGAAGGGCTTAATATCGGAAGGCCTGTTACATTCAGAAACGATGATTTGAGCTACCTGGATGCCAGTTACGAAGGACTCGAAAACCTTTCGGGCCGCATCAATCTATGGGGAGGGGCTTATCATAGCAGTTATAAGAATGAATATGGCGATTTTGAGATTCAGGCAGTTCTGCCGGGTCACCAGGTTACTGAAAAGCTGGACCTTATGGAAGGCCGGCTGCTCAATGAATACGACATGAAAAAATTCCGGAAGGTTGCCGTGATTGGCCGGAAAGTAAAAGAACGCCTATTCAAGGAAGAAGACCCGATTGGCAAATATGTGAACATAAATGGTATACCATTTCTCGTAGTAGGTGTTTTTACCGATATCCACGATGGAGAAACCGAACGTTTGTACATACCTCTTACGGTGGCGCAGAAAACCTTTCAGCCTGGGAACATGGTGGGTACAATTACTTTTACAACAGGCAACGCCACAGTAGAAGAAAGTGAAGTACTTATTGAGGATATCCGGAAAAAAATAGCCCAAAAGCATGGCTTTAATCCTGATGACCAAAGTGCAATGGGAAG